>JAGIAA010000040.1 GCA_017745115.1 Sphingobium sp.
GCGCCGCGCTCTACGATGTCGACACTATCGAAGTGCTGAAAGGCCCGCAGGGCACGCTGTTCGGCCGCAACACCGAGGGCGGCGCGGTCAACATCGTGACCAAGCGGCCGAGCGGCAAGTTCAAGATGAACACCACCGTCGGCGCCGGCAATTTCGGCAGTTACAAGGGCGAGACCCATATCGACCTACCCGAGTTCATGAACTTCAGCGCCAAGGTCGACCTCATCGTGAGCCATCGCGACGGCCTCGTGAAGAACCCGCTGGCCAGCGCATCGGACTTCAACGGCTATGACAAGCGCGGCATCCACACCGAGCTGATGTGGAAGCCCATTTCGGACTTCACGGCCGACCTGTCGTTCGACAAGTCCTACGACGCCACGACGACGCTTTACAATCAGCTCATCTCGCCCGGCGTCGGCCTTCCGGTCTCGCCGAGCGGGTCCGCTGCCGTCGCCGCCAACAAGCTGGCGGCGCTGGCGAAGCCATCGGCCACCCGGCAGGATGTCGCACCCGTCGGCTCGCCCGAGCAGCCCAGCATAGGCAAGTCGACCGGAACGCGGCTCAATCTGGAGTGGCAGGCGCTCCCGCATCTGCTGTTCAAGTCGATCACATCCTACCGCTATCTGACCCAGAGCCAGTTCGACAACGGCTCGGCCGCCGCCAGCATGCAGCAGCCCGCGACCACCGCGAACCCCACGGCCGCCTTCAACCTCCCGAGCACGACGGCCGGCGTGACCTATCCCGGCTTCGCCTTCTCGCGTTACAGCCTGGCCTATTTCCGCCAGAACCAGTTCAGCCAGGAGCTGCAGGCGATCGGCGACATTGGCGACACGATTAAATTCTCGGCAGGCGCGCTCTATTATCAGGAGATCGTCCAGGACAACGCGCAGGCCTTCAACACCAATGCCTTTACCGACGCGGCCGGCAGCGCCTACACCCTGCTGACCCTCGACCCGGCCACCCGGCCGATCGACCGCGCCAGCCACGTCAAGACCACGAGCCTGGGCGTCTATGGCCAGGCGACCTATACGCCGCCGGTCGCCAACGGCATGTTCCACCTGACGGCCGGCGCGCGCTACTCGCACGACAAGAAGCTCGGCGACCTGTTCATCGTCAACAATGCGACGCCAGTGCTGCCGGTCAACGGCGTCAACGTGACGGCGCCGATCAAGCTCGACAAGTCATGGTCGCGCGTTGATCCGCTGATCAATCTCTCCATCGACGTGACGGAAGACATCCACGTTTATGGCAAATGGAGCACCGGCTTCCGCTCGGGCGGCGCGAACTCGCGCTCGCTTAATTATGCGCCCTTCAATCCCGAAACCGTTTCGCTGTTCGAAATCGGCGCCAAGACCGAATTCTGGGATCATCGCGCACGCCTCAACGTCGCCGCCTATGCCGGCGATTATAAGGGCATCCAGCTCGACTTCAGCGGGCTCTATGAGGATGTCGTCAATGGCGTGCGTGTCGCCACGACCCGCACGACGACCAACACGGTCAACGCCCCGGGTACCGGTCGACTGAAGGGCTTCGAGTCCGAGTTCACCCTGGCGCCTCTGCCCGGCCTGACGCTGACCGCAAGCTACGCCTATAACAGCGTGAAGATTCCGGCGACGGTGAACCCCTTCCCGCAGACCGGCGGGGTGTTCATCACGGTCCCGGTGCCGATCTACCAGGTCTACACACCCACCCATTCGGCCAGCGGCTCGATCGACTATGAGCTGCCGATGAAGGGCTATTCGCTCCGCTTCCACCTGGACGGCGCCTACGACTCCGGCTTCTACGCGAACTATACCGACGCGGCATATGACTCGGTCACGCGCGCGGTCCGCTACGCTCAGCCGCGGGGCGATGCCGGCCTCGTCTTCAACGGCCGCATCGCAATCGCCGACATCCAGATGGGTGAAAGCGGCGCCAAGCTGACGATCGCCGCCTGGGCCCGCAACCTGTTCGACGAACAGCATGTGTTCGTCAAAACGGGGTCTCCGAGCGCCGGCATCAGCGGCTTCTTCAACGACGCCCGCACCTTCGGCGTCGAAGCCAATATCAAGATGTAATGGGAAGGATTGCCATGCACATTCAGGCTATTCGGCACCTCGGCCTCGTCGCCGCGCTGCTCGTCACCACCGGCCCCGCATTCGGCCGGATCAGCAATGCCAATGTCGAGCGCGTCGATGCCGGCCAGCTTCGTCTGACGTGGACGGCGAGCGGCGCGGTCGACGTGCTCGCCGCCGACCGCGCCGACGCGCCGATCGCATCGGCCCACATGGTTTCCGCTGCCGACAAGGACGGCATCGAAACGATCTCGGTCGACCCGGTCAAGCGCACCTATTTCCTGCTGCGCGACAAGAAGGACGGCACGGTGACGCGGCTTTCCGAGCGGGTGCTCCCGCTCGCTCAGGGTTCGAACTTCCGCGACATCGGCGGCTATGCGACGGCCGACGGCAAACATGTCCGCTGGGGCATGATCTATCGCTCGGGCGCCTCGGCCATGTTGAGCCCCGCCGACCTCGGCCAGATCAAGGCGCTGGGTCTGGTCAATATGCTCGACCTGCGGTCCGACGAGGAGCGGCAGCTGGCACCGACGAAGATCGACGGCGTGCCTTACTCGGCCGTTGGCTATTCGATGGGCACATTGCTCGCCGGCATGGGCGCCAACGGCGGCACGCCGCAGAATGGCGCCGCGCTCTATCACAACCTGCCGGCAATGCTCGCACCGCAGATGAAACTCTTGTTCGACATCCTCAAGCGAGGAGACGGCCCCCTCCAGTACAACTGCTCGGCGGGCCAGGATCGCACCGGCTTCGCGACGGCGCTCGTGCTGTCCGCGCTCGGCGTGCCGCGCGAGACGATCTATCGCGACTATCTGCTTTCGACCAAATACCGGCAGCCGAAGAACGAGATGCCGCATATCGACGTGGCCAAATTTCCCGACAATGTGGCCGCGCAGCTGTTCTCGCGCTACCAGGACAATCCAGCCTATATGACGCCGCAGCCGCTGCAGGAAGCAGACGGCACACCCTTCCTCAAAGGCGCGTTCGACGAGATTGACGCGAAGTGGGGCTCGGTGAATGGCTATCTCGAAAAGGAACTCGGCGTCTCCAGGGGGGATCTTGCCCTGCTGAAGGCGCGCTATCTGGAATGATCGAAGAAGCGGGGGCGCGGTGCCAAGGCGTTCGCGCTCCCCCTTTTCAGGACAATGACCGTTTTTCAGTGTGTTACCGGCCATGGCATAACGCAGACAAAAGCGCTATTCTCTCCTTCGCGACCTTTAGATCGCGAAGACAGTCTGGAGAGGAGCCCGCTATGCCGTGTCCGGGGGGATACGCGTTGCGTCGGCGCATCGTCCGCGTCGTTGCAGCCGTTGCCATTTCATCGACCTGTTTTGCTCTGCCCGCCGTACCCGCCTCGGCGCAGACGGCCTTCGTCGAGCCGGTGTTCGGCCTGCTCGTGGAGCCGGGCAAGGCCAGCTACCTGCCGCTTGCACCCGACATAGCCAAGAAATGCAGCCTTGCCGGGGCCAAATATCTGGTGTTCGCCCACATCAAGGACGCAGGCGGCGACGCCTATATCCTGCATGATGTCGACGGCGGGGCCGGCATCGCCGCGCGCGTATCGCCCGCCGGCTGCACAACGGCCGAATCGAGCTGGATGCTCTCGGGCGTTCCGAAAGCGCCTTATGGCGCGGCCCAGCCTGCTCCGTCACTCCCCGGCGACAAGGCCGAGAAGGTCTGTCAGGGCGGCGTGTGCCACTATGTGATGCGCTCGACGGCAGAGGAGCAATTGCTCAAGGCGCTGCTCAACGATGCCGTGCTGAAGGGCCAGCTGGCCTATAAGGGGCCGGCCGCGTTCAAGGCCAAGGCCTGCGAGCTCTCCGTCATCCGCAACGCCGAGGATTATCCCGCCGTCCGCCAGCGCCTGGGAACGCTCTGCGGAATGTAGATGGCAACGGCGGTGCGCCGGGATGCGATCGCGACTGTTGCCGAGCCGAAATGTTAGCGCTAACGTATCGCGGCGACCCCAAGCAGGGCGCAACATGGAGGGGCCGACATGCATCGCTACAAGCGTCTAACCCTGGCTGCGCTTTGCGTAGCCGCATCCTCTTCGGCCCTTGCCGCCGACCAGGGCGCCGAGAAGCGCCCCGCAGCTCTCTCCGATACCAGCCTCAATGCCGAAGCCCGCGCCGATGCGATCGTCAAGGTGATGACGCTGGACGAGAAAGCCGCCCAGCTCGGCAATTTCGCGCCTGCCCTCCCCCGGCTCGGCATTCCGGCCTATAATTGGTGGAACGAGGGGCTTCACGGCGTTGCCCGTGCCGGCGAGGCGACCGTCTTCCCGCAGGCGATCGGCATGGCTGCGACCTGGGACACCGACCTCATCCACCGGATGGGCGACATCGTCTCGACCGAGTTCCGCGCAAAATATCTCACCACCAGAAAGCCCGACGGATCGAGCGACTGGTATCGCGGGCTGACGGTCTGGTCGCCCAACATCAACATCTTTCGCGACCCGCGCTGGGGCCGGGGGCAGGAGACCTATGGCGAAGATCCGTTCCTCACCGGACGGATCGCGGTCGCCTATGTCACCGGCCTGCAGGGCGACAATCCGGACCGCATCAAGGTCGGCGCGACCGCCAAGCATTATGCCGTTCACTCCGGCCCGGAATCGAGCCGCCACAAGGACGACATCCACCCGAGCGCTCACGATCTGGAGGACACCTATCTGCCTGCTTTCCGCGCGACGGTGACGGAAGCCAAGGTCGAGTCCGTGATGTGCGCCTATAATGGCGTGAACGGCATTCCGGCCTGCGCAAGCGACTTCCTGCTCGCCGAACGGCTGCGCCGCGACTGGGGCTTCCGCGGCCATGTCGTGAGCGATTGCGGCGCGGCGGCGAACATCTATCGCGACGATGCGCTGCACTATGTGAAGACGCCTGAAGAGGGCGTCACGCTCGCCTTCAAGGCGGGCATGGACGTGATCTGCGGAGACTTCCGCGAGAACTGGACCACCAATGCCGGACCGATCGCGAATGCGGTCAAATCCGGCAAGCTGCCCGAAGCGGTTGTCGACCTCGCGCTGCGCCGCCTGTTCGAGACGCGCATCAAGCTCGGTCTGTTCGATCCGCCGGAGAAGGCGCCCTTCACCGACATCAAGGCCGAAGTCTCGCCCGACCACCGCCCGCTCGCGCGCGAGGTCGCGGACAAGTCGATCGTGCTGCTCAAGAATGACGGGCTGCTGCCGATCAAGGGCGATCCAAAAAAGATCGCCGTGATCGGCCCCAATGCAGACGCCGTCGATGTGCTCGAAGGCAATTACAACGGCACGCCGATCAAGCCCGTCACCGTGCTCGCCGGCATCAAGGCGCGCTGGCCCAAGGCGAGCGTGACATTTGCACAAGGGGTTGGCCTCATCGGGCCGACGAGCGAACTCGTTCCGGGCGCCGTGCTCTGCCAGGACGCGGGCTGCGGCAAGAAGGGCCTCGCGGTGAAAGTATTCGCGGGCGCGAAGGCCGAAGGAAAGCCGATCAGGACTCGAACAGACACGGCCGCCGCCTTCCACTGGGGCGACAAGCGCGCCGACGAGATGCATGACGACACGACCGAATGGACCGGCTACATCCGTACACCGGAAAGCGGGGACTATCGGTTCAGCTGGTCCGGCGCGGACGGCTATTCGCTCTGGGTCGACGGCAAGCTCGTACACGAGGAAGGCCCCGACCAGTCTGTGCCCGGCACCGGGCCAGGTGTCATCTCGCTCAAGGCAGGCGCGCATCCCATCCGTCTCATTGCCGGCCAGCGCGGCATGTTCGGCATCCAGGACCTCAGTTGGACCTTGCCGCACATGAACGGCGACGATGCCGTCCGTGCCGCACGCGATGCCGATCTGGTCATCTTCGTCGGCGGCCTTAGCCCTCGCATCGAAGGCGAGGAAATGCGCGTCGATGCCGAGGGCTTCTTCGGCGGGGACCGGACCGCCATCGACCTGCCCAAGCCGCAGCAGGCGCTGCTCGAACGGGTCGTCGCGGCGCGCAAGCCGACCGTGCTGGTGCTGATGAACGGCAGCGCCGTGGCGGTGAACTGGGCGGACAAAAATGTGCCCGCCATCCTGGACGCCTGGTATCCGGGCGTGGACGGCGGCGCGGCCGTCGCGGCGGCCATTGCCGGCGACACCAATCCGGCCGGGCGCCTGCCGGTGACCTTCTACCGTTCGGTCGACGACCTGCCGGGGTTCAAGGACTATGGCATGGCGAACCGCACCTATCGCTATCACAAGGGCGAGGTGCTCTATCCGTTCGGTCACGGGCTCAGCTACACGCGCTTCACCTATTCCGCGGTCGCGGCGGATTTGCCGGTCGTGGACGCGAACGGCGCGGTCACGATCAGCGCCAAGGTCACCAACGCCGGTGCGCGCGACGGCGACGAAGTCGTGCAGCTTTACCTCTCCCGGCCGGGCCTCGCCGGCGCGCCGATCCGGGCGCTCGCCGGCTTCCAGCGGATATCATTGAAGGCAGGCGAGACGCGCGAGGTGCGCTTCACCTTGTCGGGCCGGGGTTTGAGCAGCGTCGATCCGCAGGGCGCGCGCAAGGTGTTCGCAGGGCCGGTTGAGGCCTGGATCGGCGGCGGCCAACCGGTCGCGCGCGACGGCATGGCGATGGCGGCGGGCGGCACGGCCCGGTTCGAGATCAGGGGCGAGATGGCCGTGGCGAAGTAGCATGTGTTATCCTCGCCCCTTTAGGGGAGAGGATAGCGCAGCTTGTCGCGCAAGCGGCTAGCGAAGCTTGGAGAGGGGCAGCACCGATCCCCTCTCCAACTCCGCCTAATCACCTGATCGGTGATAAGGCTCCGTATCTCGGCCAGAGGCGCATGACTCTGGCCGACCCCTAAAGCGGCGAGGAGAAGAAACCGCCGGTAACAAAAACCGAGACGGCCAATCATTATCATGCTAAGCATCTCTCAGAACAGCCCGAGAGAGGAACCCGTATGACCAAGCCGCTTCGCAGTGCCGCCGCAGATTCCCTGCACCGCCGGGCGCATTGGTATCAGCTGGGCCTCACCGAAGAGGACATGGCCAAGCCGAAGATCGCGGTAGTCAATTCGTCGTCCGAGCTGGCGGTCTGCTTCGCGCATCTCGACGGCGTCGCCAAGGTCGTGAAGGACGCGATCCGGCAGGCGGGCGGCATTCCCTTCGAAGTGCGCACGACCGCGCCCTCCGATTTCATAACCGGCGCCGGGAAGAGCGGCAGCTACATTCTCGCCGGCCGCGACCTCGTTACGCATGACATCGAGGTCCAGGTCGAGGCCGCTATGCTCGACGGCATGGTCTGCCTGACCAGCTGCGACAAGACACCGCCCGGGCACATGATGGCCGCCGGGCGCCTCAACATCCCGACCATCCTCGTCATCGGCGGCTACCAGGCCTCGGGCATGATCGACGGCGACCATGTCGACCTGGAGGACCTCTGGTCCGGCGGTGTCGGCACACGCTTCGGCAAGCCCCTGCCCCACGACAAGGACGAGATGGTCCGCCAGGCCATTCGCGGCCCGGGGGTGTGCGCCGGCATGGCCACCGCCAACACCATGCACTGCGTCGTCGAGGCAATCGGCATGTCTCTGCCCGGCTCCGGCCCGGTGCGCGCCAACAGCCGCAAGATGTTCGATGCCGCCCGCGAGTCCGGCCGCCGCATCGTGGAAATGGTGTTGGAGGACCTGACCCCGCGCCAGATCATGACACCCGGCGCCTTCCGCAACGCCGTCGCGACCGTCCTCGCCGTCTCAGGCTCGATCAACGCGATCAAGCATCTCCAGGCCATCGCCGTCGAATGCGGTATGGACCTCGACATCTTCAAGTTGTGGGACGAAGTCGGCCGGCAAGTGCCGGTGCTTTCCGCAGTCCGCCCCAATGGGGAGGTGCGCATCGAGGAATTCGAGGATGCGGGCGGTGCCCGCGGCATCTTGAAGCAGCTCGAACCTTTGCTCGACCTCGACGCCGTCACCTGTTCGGGCAAGCGCATGGGCGAAATCCTCGGCGACTACAAGGTACCCGACGCGGAGATCATCCGTCCGCTCGCCGATCCGATCTCGGAAGGTCCGTCGATCGTGATCCTCAAGGGATCGCTGGCGCCGGAAAGCGCCGTGGTGAAGCTCGGCATCCGCGACGGATCGCGCCCCGAATTCTTCGAAGGCACGGCGCGCTGCTTCGAGAACAATGCTTCCTGCCTCGCCGCCATCGAACGGGGGGACGTGAAGTCCGGCGATGTCGTCATCCTGCGCGGCCAGGGCCTCAAGGGCGGTCCCGCCATGGGCGGCGGCGCGTCGGTCGTGCTGTTCGCGCTCGACGCCGCCGGCATCGCCAAGGAAACCGCCTTCGTCACGGACTGCCAGCTGTCCGGCCTGTGCCTCAAGGGACTCACAGTGGCTGAGGTCGCGCCGGAATCGGCTGACGGCGGCCCGCTCGGCCTCGTCGAGGACGGCGACCGCATCCGCATCGATGTCGCCAATCGCGCGCTCGATCTGCTCGTCGATCCAGCGGTGCTGGCGCAGCGCACGCCCAAGGTCGCGAAGAAGGCCGACGGCTATCTCGGCATCTATCAGCGCGACGTCCAGCCGATGTCGACCGGCGCGGTACTGGTGGACTAACGGCCTTCCTAACCAACATTTCCGTTCGGTTCGAGCGAGCCGGAGGCGGCCGTAGGCCAACTCGAGAACCGCTGCGCCCGGCGTGTCTCGACTTCGCTCGACACGAACGGCTTGGGAGATGACTTGGCCTGAGCACCCCCTACACTCCGCCCAAAGACTCGAGTCGTAGGGGGAGAGGACGATGCGGGGTTTGGGGCAGGGTTTGGCATTATTGCCGCTGATGTTGCTGGCCGTGCCGGGCGCGGCGAGTGCGGCACCGAAGAAACCGACGCTCGAGCAGCGCGTGCAGCGCATGGAGGATGAGTCCGCGATCCGCCGCATCCTCACCGAATATGGCGCATTTCTCGATAGCCGCAATTTCGCCGCTTATGCGGGCCTGTTCGCCAAGGACGGCGAGTGGGTCGGCGGTTTCGGCCGCTTCAGGGGACCGCCTGCGATCCAGAAGATGCTGGCCGACAATATCGGCGCGCCGGAGCCGGGCTGGATCAACAAATCGAGCTTCCACCTGCTGTCCAACGCGATCATCGAGATCGACGGCGACACGGCGCATGTCACCTCCAAATATCTGTTCGTGACGAAGAGCGACGACAATCGCCCCGCGCCGCTGCTGGCCGGGCGCTATGTCGACGAGTTCGTGCGCGAGGGCGGCCAGTGGAAGATCGCGAAGCGCACCACCTACGGCGCCATCCCCTATCGCGACCCGGACGAGCCCGCGGCGACCAATGCCGCGCCGCCCGCCGCCGGCCCCTCGGATCACGCACGGCTCCAGAAGGTGGAGGATGAACTCGCGATTCGCCGCATCATCACAGACTATGCCGCCCATCTCGATGCACAGAATTTTGCCGCCTATGCCGGCCTCTTCGCGAAGGACGGCACCTGGGCGACCGGCACGAGCGTGCGCAAGGGGCCGGCGGAAATCCAGCAGATGCTGGTCGGTCTCTACGGCACGCCGCCCGCCGGCTTAGTCAATGCGGAGAGCTATCATCTGGTGTCGAACATGGCCGTCAATGTCGACGGCGATCATGCAACGGCCCGCTCACGGCATCTCCTGATCCTGCGCGGGCCGGACGGCCATCCGACCCCAACACTCGCGGGCTATTATGACGACGAATATGTCCGTGAGGACGACAAGTGGAAGATCCTCCACCGCGTCGACCATCCCGTCATGCCCACCGCCGACGAGTGGCGCAAAGAAATGGCCGCCAGAAATGCGGCGGCGGCAAAGGCCAAGGAAACGGCGGCAAAGAAATGAGACAGGATGTTTTCGCAGGGGCGGCGTTTCTCGCCACCCTCCTCGCCTTCGCCGCACCTGTCGCCGCCCAGCGCAACGAAGCGTCGGACCGTGCCGCGATCCACAAGCTGCTCGTCGACTATGGCGCGACGCTCGATGCGCGCGATTTCGAGGGCTTTGGACGGCTGTTCGCCAGGGACGGTGTGTATGCGGGTGGTGGACCCGGCGGCGAGGCGAAGGGCGGCCCGGCCGCTGCGGACATGATGCGCAAGATCTTCAGCGCGAACACGCTGGGCTTCCGCGAGCCCAACTTCCACATCTTCTTCAACGAGGTCGTGATCTTCGACGGGCCCGACAAGGCGCATAGCACGTCCATGTCGCTCTACATGGTGCCCGACGAGAAGAACGCGCCTTCGCCTGCCCTGATGGCCCGCTACCATGACGAGTTGGTGCGCGAGGGCGGCGCATGGAAATTCGTGCGCCGTAGCGTCGAGAGCCTGATTCCGGCGCCGAAAAAGCCAAGCAATTGAGTCCATTGGGCTCTTTGCTCAACCCCTCGTAAACCAACAAACGGTTCCCCGTAGAAAAGCTTTTCTTCGTCGCAAGCATATTGTCTATCTATTCGATTGATTTTATGTGAGCGACCAGCGGGGCGTGCTCGGAGCCCCGGGAAGAGGAGCTCATATGCCCATTGCCGAAACGAACAGGCCGCCCGTTGGCCGTTCGGAGATCGACCCCGCGAAGTGGAACCTGATCCACGACGCACTGTCGCGCCTGCGCTTCGGTTCGATCCAGCTGACCATCCATGAGGGGAAGCTGGTCCAGATCGACGTCACCGAGCGGACACGCCTGCCTGCCTGACCCGCTGCCGTTCCGGCGCGCGGAGTCACACACATTTTCAACATCCCGTAGCTGATGCCCACCGGACCACCGGAGGCGTCCCTTCTGCGTTTTAAAAATAGGGGAACCCAATGGTCCGCAAACTCTTTCTCGCCGGCACTGCGCTGGCGCTCGCCCTCCCGGCCTTCGCGCCTGCTTATGCCGCGGATGAGGCGGCCGCAGCCGAAGACCAGGCCGTCAACGCTGGAGAAGCGACGGCTGCCGACGCGCCCAAGAGCGACGGCGACATTGTCGTGACCGCCCGCCGCCGCTCTGAATCGGCGCAGAAGGTGCCGATCGCGCTGACCGTGGTGTCTGGGATCCAGCTGTCGAACAGCGGCTCATTCAACCTCAATCGCCTGCAGACCTCGCAGCCGACCCTGCAATTCTACTCGTCCAACCCGCGCAACAGCGCGATCAACATTCGCGGCCTCGGCGCCCCGTTCGGCCTGACCAATGACGGCATCGAGCAGGGCGTCGGCTTCTATCTCGACGGCGTCTACATCGGCCGCGTCGGCGCCTCGACCTTCGACTTCGTGGACATCGACCGCGTCGAAGTGCTGCGCGGACCCCAGGGCACGCTCTACGGCAAGAACACGACCGCCGGCGCCGTCAACGTCACCTCCACCAAGCCCAGCTTCGAGCCCGAAGGGAAGGTGGAAGTCAGCGCAGGCCGCTACACATTCCTGCAGTTCAAGGGATCGGTTTCCGGCCCGCTCAGCGATACCGTTGCCGCGCGCATCTCGACCTCGCTGACCAAGCGCGACGGCACCATCTACGATGTCACGTCGAAGACCGACCTGCATCGCCTCTCCAACGCGACGGTGCGCGGCCAGCTGCTCTGGAAGGCGACGCCGGACCTCGAGTTCGTGCTGGCCGGCGACTTCAACCGCCAGAACCCGCTATGCTGCTCGCAATTCCTCGCCCGCACCGCGCCGACCCAGCGTCCGCTGACGCGCCAATATGCGGCGCTGGCCGCGGCCCTCAATTACGCGCCCCCGAGCTTCAACACGTTCGACCGCGTGACCGACCTCGATGCCGGCATCAACAGCCGCCAGGAAATGGGCGGCGTCTCGCTCGTCGGCAACCTTGATCTCGGCTTCGCGACACTCACGTCCGTCTCGGCATGGCGTTACTGGGACTGGCAGCCGCAGAACGATCGCGACTTCGTCGGCCTGCCGATCACGACGGTCTCGCAGAACCCGTCGCAGCAGAAGCAATGGAGCCAGGAGTTCCGCCTCGCGTCGAACGGCAATGACGCACTCCAATACACGGTCGGCACTTTCTTCTTCCACCAGACGATCAACACGCAGGGGTCGCAGGTGCAGGGATCGGCCGCGAGCCGCTGGCTGCTCTCGGGCGCCGACGCCTCGAACCCGAACGTGCTGAACGGCCTGACCTCGACCAACACGATCAATTTCAAGAACGACAGCTTCGCGGTGTTCGGCAAGCTCAACTGGGAGCCGGTCAACGGCCTGCATCTCCAGCCGGGCCTTCGCCTGAATTACGACAAGAAATCGGGCTACTACAATTCGGCCGTCAGCATTCACAACAGCCAGTATAATTTCGACGCGACGGCCGACAATGTCGCAGCGCTGCTGGCAGCCTTCCCCAATCCGAGCGCTGGCCGCACGACGTTCCTGAACCAGAGCAACACGCTCGCGCCGCAGCGCTACAGCCCCGAGTTCAGCGCCTGGAACGTCTCGGGCGACTTCACCGTGTCCTACGACTTCTCGTCCGACATCCACGGCTATGCGACCTACGCCCGCAGCTTCAAGTCGGGCGGCATCAACCTCTCCGGCCTGCCGCTCAACTCGACGAACACGGCGGTCGACCTGACCACTCAGACCGTGAAGCCCGAAAAGGAAAATCACTTCGAGGTCGGCCTCAAGACGCAGTGGCTCGATCGCAAGGTGACGATCAACGTCGCGGCCTTCCTGACCGAGATCAGGGATTACCAGGCGACGGTGAACAACAATGCCGTCAACGTGATCCGCGGCTATCTCGCCAATGCCGACAAGGTGCGCGTGAAGGGCGTGGAGTGGGATACCTCGATCCGTCCGTTCGACGGCCTCAGCACCTATTTCAACGGCGCCTACACCGATGCCAAATATGTGAAGTTCACCAATGCGCCCTGCCCGCCCGAACTGGCTGGCGGCACGGCGCAGACCCTGGATGCGAACGGCAACCCGACCGGCCCGACCTCGCCCGCGGGCACGGCCGGCGGCATCAGCCCGGCGCGCTGCGACATTTCCGGCCAGGTCCTGCCGGGCATCTCGAAATGGGCGCTGTCTTGGGGTGGCGAATATGCCGTACCCGTCGGCTCCGAAGGTCAGGTCTATGCCGGCTATGACGGTAGCTGGCGGTCGAAATTCTCGTCCAACCCCAGCCCCTCGGCCTATATGTGGATCGGCGGCTATTCGCTGCACAACTTCCGCATCGGCTATCGCCAAGGCAAGGATCTCAACATCTTCGCCTGGGTCCGCAATGCCTTCGACCGGCATTATTTCGAGCTGCTCTCGACCCAGTCCGGCTCGACCGGCCTGATTGTCGGCCAGCCGGGCGATCCGCGCACATGGGGTTTCACGATCAGCAAATCCTTCTGATCCTCCCCCGAGGCACTTGACGGGCCGTCGCGAAAGCGGCGGCCCTTCTTCTTTTGGGCGGGCCGAATTCATCTTTGGCAAATCTTTCTAAGGCAGCTTCCACTCGGGGACGTGGAGACGAGCTTTGCAGATTCGCCGGATTCTCAAGCCTTGCGCCGCCTGTGGCGAAACGATGATCTTTGGCGACTTCGCCCCGGCCGGCGACGTGCTCAAGCTCAATGAAGGCTGGAGCCGGGTGCGCTGCCCCTCATGCCGCGAGCTCGGCCCCGTCCGTGCCAGCTTTCGCGAAACTTGCGAGAGCTGGAATGCCCTCGCCTCGCCCGATCGGAAATCCGCGCCCGGCCCCCTGCCCGACCTCGCAGCCTGACCCTCGTGCCAGCGTTGTCCGGCCAGCGTTGTCCGGAAGGTGGGCCGCGCCGAGTGGGAGACGACGCGGCCCGGTGCGACCCGTCAGGGCTGATTCTTTCGCTCAGACACGACGGAAACTGAAAAGAGAGACGCGGGGGAACCCGCTTCGGCGAATGCTACATTGGGTGTGACCGCAATGCGGTCCGCGACATCGCGATGGCTGACGAGACTGGATTCGAGAGAGCGATTCGGCCGGGAACCGCCTCGCGAGCCCCGCTCCGGGACTGCGGCGCTCACCGCCCAGCCAGCAGGATTCGCCGCGCAGGCGAACCGCATCGTCAAGAGTAACCGCTCCCCCAAGCCGATTCCCCACCGCGAAAGACGGCTCCCGCAAGCCGTTTCCAATGCGGCTGTTTGTCGGAAACCGGTTCCCGCAAAGCAAGCGAGGAAGGGCTTATTGCTTTCATAGGCTGAAGCTTATAACCCATGGTTCCCGGGGCACATGTGTAAGCATGTGGGGTGGGGACAATCGAACGTGCGCAAACGGGATTTCACTTTCCGGCAGCTCAGCTCGTTCGTGGCGGCGGCGCGCTCCGGCAGCTTCGCCATGGCAGCCGACCAGCTCGGCATTTCGCAGCCGGCGGTCAGCGATCACATCTGCGCTCTCGAGCAGCATATCGGCCATTCGCTCTTCCAGCGCCGGCGCGGCACGACGCCCAAGCTCACCAAGGAAGGCATCGACATGCTCCATCGCGCCGAAAGCCTGCTGCGCACCAGCGACGCGATGCTGCGGCCCGAGACGCGCAATGGCGCCGACGAACGTGTCCGCATCCGCGTTTCGGTGGGGCCGCGCCTGCGCCAGGTCTATCTCAAGCCCCTGCTGCCGCGGCTGTACGCCGAACATCCCAAGATCCAGATCGAACTGGCGCCGGTCATGCCGATGCGCGATATTACGGCCGCGCTGGCCAAGGGCGACATCGATCTGCTGCTCTACACGGTCGACCGCGTCCCGGAAAATATTCCCAATGTCCAACTGATCGGCGACGTGCCGATCGTGATCGTAACGTCGCCGGAGCTGGCTGCACGCGTCCGCAACGGCGACCTGGCGATCGAGGACGTCGCCTTCACTTTGCCCAATAACGGCGTGATCTCGGAGCAGTGGCTGGAACGCCAGCTGAGCGAGGCAGGCATCCTGCCGAACAGCCCGATCCGCTACATCGAGTTTTCGGACGTCATCCAGTCGATGGTCGAAAGCGGTTTCGGCGCCAGCATCCTGATGCTCGAGCAGGTGAAGGGGGCGCTGGAGGAGGGACGCCTCGTGGCCCTCGGCCCGAACCTGACACCGATGAAGCGGATCATCGCGCGCGCGCCCTCGGCGCCACGTGGCACCGAGGTGGTCGAGCAAAGCCTGGTCCGCGCGTTGCGCGCTGTGGCGGACTGACATGGCGGCCCGGCGCATCGCCCTGATCTCGCCTGGCGCCATGGGGAGCGCTATTGCCTCGTGCCTGACCGCGGCCGGCCATGACGTGCTGACTTCGCTCGCCGGACGCAGTGCCGCGTCCCGAGCGCGCGCCGAAAGCGCAGGGATGGCGGATGCAAGCGACGAGCAGCTGGCCGGATGCGACCTGATCCTCTCGGTGGTCCCGCCGGCAGAGGCTGAAGGCCTGGTGGAGCGATTCATGCCGTTGCTGCAGACGCTGGCCGCGAAGCCGCTGTTCGTCGATGCCAACGCGCTCAATCCCGCCAGCAAGAAACGGCTCGCTGCGCGGCTGGCGGAAGCGGGCATCCGCATGACCGATGGCGCGATCATCGGCCCGCCGCCAACCGGCGGCAATCGTGCCACGACGACATTTCTGTCCGGCGGCGAGGCGGCGGCCGCCTGCGCCATTCTCGACGTTCCCGGCTGCGGCGCGACGGTGTTGGACGACGGCGTCGGTGCGGCATCGGCGCTCAAGATGTGCTACGGCGGCATCAACAAGGGCGTCGTCGGTCTGGCGACAGCCTTGCTGCGCGCGGCCCATCGTCACGGCGCCGCCGACGCGCTCCGCGCAGAGATGCAGCGCTCCATGCCGGACCTTTTCCAGCGCTACGGCCGGCAGATCCCCGACATGGTGCCCAAGGCCTATCGCTGGATCGCGGAGATGGAAGAGATTGCAGCCTTCCTCGCCGAAGACGACCCCGCGGGCGGTCAGCTCTTCGAGGGCATGGCCGGGCTGTTCGCTGCGGTCGAGGCCGACCGGCAAGGCGCGGGCGAGGAGATCTCCGCCCTGAAACGCGCTGTCATTCCGGATTGAGAGGCGCCGACGCCGGTCAGCATTGGGGGAGGGAGAGCGGACCGGCGCCGGCTGGGCGTGAGCCTTGCGGCAATTCTGGTGCGGGACCGGCACGGCATGTGGGGGTGGGAGAACCGTGCCGATCCCGACTGGAGGCCTTATGTCGCTGCGACCCGACAGGCGGCCAGAAAACTCAAAAACTCAGGCGATCGCACCGATCGCAATCGCCCGCATCGCCGCCGAAGTGCGGTCGGCCACGTCGAGCTTCCGGAAGATGCGGCGCATATAGGTGTCGACCGTGCTCGCCGAGATACCGAGGATCGAGCCGATCACCGAATTGCTTTTGCCGCGGGTGACCCACAGCATGATTTCGCGCTCGCGCTCGCTGAGCGAGGCATCGGTGCCGTGGACCTTGGGCGCCAGCTGGCGATAGCGCGAATAAGAGAGTTGGAAGGCGACGGCGAGCTGGCCCGTCCATTCCGGCAGGCTGCGCGCCGGCACGGCAAGCCGGACGACCAGCGCCGCTTCGAGGCCCAGCGGTCCGAAGGACGGCAGGGCCAGCGTCTGGTTGTCGATCAGGACGGCGCTGCCGGCGGCGGCTGCCAGATCCTGGCGCAGCTCGTCCAGGCAGAAATGGATGGCGAAGGTCGTGGCGACCGTCTCGGCCACGCGGCCGCAGCCGGTCATGTCGATGAAGCCCATCGCCGGGCAGCCGAGCTGCAGGCAGAAGCCGCGCAGTTCGTCCCACAGGCACGAAATCGTCGGCGCGAGCGCGAGCGACGGGAGCATCTCGATCGTGACGCGCTTGCCGTCGACAACGACGGCGCGGGCCACGGCCGGACGCACTGTCTGCTCGTCGTGCGAGACGCTTGTGCGGAGTTGGGTCATTTGTTCCATGCTGTTGTTGTAGAGGCGGGTTCGGCGACACGTCAGTTATTCACGGTAAAACCTATTAGCACCAATTATTCAATTTCAAACGATAATATGTCAGACAATTAAACTGGCTCGATTCAGACGTTTGACGGCCTCTCATTCGACCGAAAGCCGGCGAAAAAGCGCTGAAAATGGTCTGTTACACGCCGTTACAGCGCGGCAGTTACCGTATCGCTCTGGTTTACGTCGGATGATTCGTGACAGTCCTTCTCCATCGCCGAAATGGCTGGAAGAGGATTTCTCGATGTTCGCTGACACCCCCGGAGACAGTCGTCCGAAGACGGGGATTGAGACCGGGCCACAGGCGCAGGATGCGCCGAACGCCCTCGTTCAAGCCCTGAGTGGAACGGGCGGCGGAGTTACCTCCGCTGCGGCGGCTGTACGAATGAACGATGGCGAAATTGCGTTGGCCCAGGCCCACCGCACCCTGCAGTTCATTCGCTGCTCCAAAGACTTCTTTCCCGCCATGCGCGACCTGGCCGATCACCCGGGCTGGGAGATCGTGCTGCACGTCTTCATCGCCGGCCGGGAAGGCCGCGCGATCACCACCGCGGAACTGTGCGACCGCACGGGCACCTGGCGCCCCCTCGCCGTCCGCTACGTCGAGATGCTTTTCGAGCGCGGCCTCATCGACCGCGACATTTCCGCCGGCAAGCCCGACGCCTGGGCACTCGCCCTGACGCCTTCGACCGAAGCGCGCCTGCAGGAGCTGCTGTGCAGCTTCTGGAGCGGCTTCCGGGGCCAGTACGAGGCCGACGCGGCGAACTGAATTCGGGTCGGGCCGCCTGGTCTGACCCGAGGGACATAGCAAACTCTCCTCCGCTTTCGGGGGATGTGGCCGTGCGCAATGCGATTGCGCGCGTTGCTTTGCGTTGTGCTTTCCCCTACGCCTGATTCCGGGATTGGGGAAACCATGGAAGCACCCTCACGCCAGGACGTTGAGCGGCAGCTAAGGCTGGTGCTGGCGTCGGCTGAGTTCCAAGCTTCGCCCAAGCTTTCCGAACTCCTCTACTATCTCGTGACCGAGACGCTGGCCGGCAACAGCGAGCGCCTGAAGGGCTACACGATCGGCGTCGACGTGTTCGACCGCCAGCACGACTTCGACCAGGGCGTGGACGCGATCGTGCGCGTGCAGATGGGTCGGCTGCGCAAGCTCCTGAAAAGCTATTATGACGGCTCGGGCGCGACCGACCCGATCCGCGTCATCCTCATCGCCGGCCGCTATGCGCCGCGCTTCGAGCTTGCCACTGGCGAGGAACTCTCGGACGAGAAGCTGGGGGATCCCTATTCGGCCCAGGCCGCCTTTGCGCCGCCGACCGAGCCCTCTATCCCAACGGGATTTGCCGGGCACTTTGTGGGCGGCCGCGCGAGCCTGCTCGTCGTCGGCCTGGCCGTCCTGCTCGCGGCCATCGTCGGCGCGGGGGCCTTTTACTATCTCGGCCCGAAGGCCGGCGCCGGCGCCGGCGCCGCCACGGCGACGGAACGGCCCAACGGGCCGCTGGTTTATGTTTCCCGGTATCAGGTGATCGGCAAGGACGAGCTGACGGAGCAGCTTGCCGAGGGACTGCAATATGACCTGGTGAACCAGCTCGCCAAATTCCCGGACATCGCCGTGCTGGGTATCGACACCGTGAGCGGCACCGGATCCAAGGAAGCGCTCGCCAAGCCGCAGGGCGCCGACTTCGTGCTGGGCGGCGTCATCGAACTCAACGGCGACAGCGTCCGCATTACCAGCCAGCTCAAGCAGACCAGCGACGGCCACATCATCTGGTCGGACCAGGCAACGGCGGACAGCGTGCGGCCAAGGACGATCATTTCGGTCCAGGCCGACATCGCCACGAACGTGGCCAGCAAGATCGGCCAGACCTACGGCATCATTTCGCAGGCCATGGCCCAACAGATTTCGACCTCCGCCGACCCCAGCCTGGAGGATTATCGCTGCGTGCTGAACGCTTATGCCTATATGCGGCACAAGACCCCGGAAACGCATCTCAAGGTGCGGTCCTGCCTCGAAAAGGCCGTCGAGAATTCGCCCAAATATGCAACCGCCTGGGCCCTGCTCTCATGGGTCTATGGCGACGAGGAGCGCTATGGCTTCAACAAGGTGCCCGGCGAGGACGGCCGGCGGCGATCGCTGCGCGCGGCCGAGCGCGCGGTGGCGGCAGACAGCAACAGCGCCACCGCGCACAGCTATCTGTCGGTCGCGCGCTTCCTGCTCGGCGACGACGATGGCGGCGCGCGCGAGGCTGCCGAAACGGCGATCAAGCTCAGCCCCAACGACAGCGAAGTGCTGGCCGATGCTGCCTTCAACCTCGCCATGCTCGACGGCAGCGAGCGCTCGCGCCAACTGGCGCTGAAGGCGATCAGCCTCAATCCCGGCGGCCCTGCCTGGTATTGGGGCGGCCTTGCCATCCATGCGCTCCAGAACGGCCTCAAGGAGGACGCGCTCAAATACGCGCGCCTCAACGTGTCCGATCGGGGGCCGCTGGAAGTATATCTCATGGCCGGCGCGCTCCGGCTCGACGGGCGCAACCGGGAGGCCGATGCCGAACTCGCCAGTCTCTACCGGACCCATCCGGACGCCCGGGACCGCGCCCACATGATGCAGATCCTGCGCGTGCCGCCCAAGCTCGAGCTGCTGATCTTCGGGACGCCGCGCGGGACATAGCGCCCAGCCCCTTGCTTTTTGCGGCGCAACATACTAGATGCCCCCTCGATCGATGCGAGGGCTCCGCCCAACCGCAGTCCGGAGTAGCGTGAAGTCCAGCCCATGCGGCGGATCTGCCCGGCACCGATCACGACATTCACACAGGCTTCCTTTTTCACGCAGGGTCGCATTTTCGAACCCTGCTTTTGCGCGCGCTTCATGCTGCGCGCCGAAGCCGCACATTGAGAGTATTTCATGTCCTATTTTACTGAGCTCGGCCTTGCCGAGCCCGTCCTGCGCGCACTTGGCACCAAGGGCTATTCCGATCCCACGCCGATCCAGCGCCAGTCCATTCCCGCGCTTCTCGAAGGCCGCGACCTGCTGGGCATTGCCCAGACCGGCACGGGCAAGACCGCCGCTTTCTCTCTCCCCTCCATCCATCGCCTTGCCGCCAATCCGCAGCCGCGCAAGCCCGCCGCTTGCCGCATGCTCGTGCTCTCGCCGACGCGCGAGCTGGCCGCACAGATTGCCGAGAACATCCGCGGCTATGCGAAATATCTGGCGCTGAACGTCCAGTGCGTGTTCGGCGGCGTGCCCGTCGGCAAACAGGCGCGTGCGCTTGTTCCGGGTACCGACATCCTGGTCGCCACGCCCGGCCGTCTGCTCGATCTCATCGACCAGCGCGCGCTGACGCTGCGCCATGTCGAGATCTTCGTGCTCGACGAGGCCGACCAGATGATGGACCTCGGCTTCATCCATGCGCTCAAGCGCGTCGCCAGCATGCTCCCCAAGGAGCGCCAGAGCCTGTTCTTCTCGGCGACCATGCCGCAGGCGATGGCCGATCTCGGCAAGCAGTTCGTCAACGACCCGGTGCGCGTCGAAGTGACGCCGCAGGCGACGACCGCCGAGCGCGTCGAGCAATATGCGACGTTCCTCAACCAGGCCGAGAAGCAGGCGCTGCTCACCATCAAGCTGCGTGAAGGCCTGGCCGACGGCAGCATCGATCGCGCGCTCGTCTTCACGCGCACCAAGCATGGCGCCGATCGCGTCGTGAAGCATCTCGTCACCGCCGGCATCGAAGCCGCCGCCATCCATGGCAACAAGAGCCAGGGCCAGCGCACCGCCGCGATTCATGGCTTCCGCTCGGGCAGCATCCGGGTTCTCGTCGCCACCGACATCGCCGCGCGCGGCATCGACATTCCGGGCGTCAGCCATGTGTTCAACTACGAGCTGCCCAACGTCGCCGAGCAATATGTCCACCGCATCGGCCGCACCGCGCGCGCCGGAGCGGACGGCATTGCGATGAGCTTCGTTGCAGCCGACGAGAAGCCTTATCTGCGCGACATCGAGAAGCTGACCCGCGTCAAGCTCGACGTCATGCCGCTGCCGGAGAACTTCGCGAAGGAAGCCGCGCGCCTCCCCGCGCCGTCGCGCAAGCAGATCCAGACCGCCGTTGGTGAAGGCGAGAACCGCCACAAGCCGCATCGCCGCAATGGCCCTGGCGAAGGCCAGCGCCGTGAGCGCCCGGTGCGCGACGCCCAGGATCAGCAGCGCCGCGAGCGTCCGGCCCGCGACGCGCAAGGTGACCAGCGACGGGAACGTCCGGCCCATGGCCGCGACCGCCGCGAAGGCTTCAGCGACACGCGCGGCTACGATCCGCTCGGCCAGCTCGAGCGCGACGTTCGCGCGAACCGCGATCAGACCCGCGGCGAAGCCCGCGATGGGGGCCGTCCGCAACGCAAGGTCCAGGGCGCCCGTCCGTTCGGCGCGCGCGAGGACAATCGCCAGGCACCGCGCCGGGACGGCTTCCGTCCGGACCATGGCCCGCGTGGCGATCGCCAGCGTGACGGCGGACAGCGTGCAGAACGCGGCCCGCGCCCCGAGCAGGGCCAGCATGCCGAACGCAGCTATCGCGGCGACCGTCGCCCCGATGGCGAGCGCGGTCCTCGTGCCGATCAGGGCCGCCGTCCCGACGGCGGTCATCGTACCGAAGGCGGACGTCCGGACAATGGCCAGCGCCAGGGCGCCGGCCGCGGCGGCCAGTTCCGCGGTGGTCAGTCGCAAGGCGGCCAGGCCGGGCGTCGCAGCCCGGCCGGCCGCTCGCGCTAAACCAGAAAATCATCGTCACCCCGGGCTCGACCCGGGGTCCCGTTTCCTGTTGTCACGGAGACGGCGTTTAACGGAATATCGAAAAGAAGCGGGATCCCGGATCAAATCCGGGATGACGGCAATCGAGCTTCAGCCGCCGTTCGGACCCTGTCCGCCACCGCCGGCATCGCCACCGCCACCCGGGAGGCCGGTGCCGACCGTGCCGATATTGCCGAAGATCTCGTCGAACAGGCTGCGCTCGCGGCCAAGCGTCGGCGTCTTGTTGCCGACCGGCGAGAGGTTCGCGACGTTGTTGAGCGTGATGTCGTCCGAGATGTTCGCGACGTTCCCCGCCTTGTCGAAGTCGACCATGAAGACGACCTGGCTATCGGGTTTCGGATTACCGAAGGCATATTGGCGCGTGGTGCGCGAGACATAATACCAACGCTCCGGCCCGAACTGCGACGCGAAAGTCGGACGGCCCATCGAGCCCTCCACCGATTTCTTGTTGTCGACGCCGGGCAGGATCGACTGGACGATCAGCGGCTGCAGGATGAAGCCCTGATGCTCACGGATGCGCGAGCATCCGCCCATGAAGAGCAGGACCAGCGCGGCGCCCGCGACCAGAACCGGCCGAGCGGCCAAATGACGCTTGCTGATCTCCTGCACGTCTACCCTTCTCAAACTCTGCAACCCGCATGGCACAATGCGTTGGCCGTAGCCCATTGCATTGCCAGCCATTGCAATCAATATGCAATCGGTCGCCGACCGCTCCGCCTGCCGCGCCGGAACGGGACGCAGCGACACGCTTCCACCACTGCCTGCCGAAAGCTGAACGCCCGATGAGCCTGCTGGCTTCCCTCTTTTCCCGTAAAGATGACCGCGCACCCTTCCGCCCGCTTTATGCCGCGCTGATCGCGAAAGCTCGGCAGCCGCATTGGTATGAGGAAGGCGCCGTGCCGGACACGATCGATGGGCGCTTCGACATGGTCGCCGCGATGCTGAGCCTCGCCTTGCTCCGCATGGAGACATTGGGCCTGCAGGGTGAGGGCGCGCGGCTCACGGAGATTTTCGTCGAGGACATGGACGGACAGGTCCGTCAGATCGGTTTCGGCGACCTGGTCGTCGGCAAGCAGATCGGCAAGATGATGAGCGCGCTCGGCGGCCGGCTCGCCGCCTACCGCGCCGCGCTCGCCGGGGACGCATCGCTGGACGAAGCCGTGGTGCGCAACATCTTCCGCGGCGAGGCGCCCGGTCCGGCGGCGCTGGCCCATGTGAGCGCTGCCCTGCGCGCCTTCGCGGCAACGCTCGACGGGATGGATGCCGAGGCTGTGCTGGCCGGCACGTTTCCGGACTGATCATGAGCACGCCACCGCCGACGCCAACACCCGAATTCTCCCGGCCGCTTCGCCTCAATGAGGTCGGAGACGGATCGCGCGAGCGCATGGTCGAGGCGGACGAGTCCGAACGCAAGGCGCTGGCCCGGCGCTTCGGCCTGATCGCGCTCGACCGGCTCGATGCGCACCTGCAGGTCATCCCCGAGGCCAAGAGCTGGCTGGTGACAGGAGTTCTCGTGGCCGATCTGGCCCAACCTTGCGTCGCGACCGGCGAGCCGGTGCCGGCCCATGTCGAGGCGCCTTTCTCGGTGCGGTTCGTGCGCGATCTCGACAGCCAGGAAGCCGAAGAGATCGAGCTCAGCGACGAAGATTGCGATCTCATCGAGCTGGACGGCGAGAAGATCGACCTTG
Organism: Sphingobium sp.; assembly: GCA_017745115.1. The sequence goes on from JAGIAA010000040.1 coordinate 23,390, forward strand.
GCGAGACCGTCGCCCAGAGCCTCGCGCTCAATCTCGACCCCTATCCCCGCGCGCCGGACGCGGACGCGCGGCTGAAGGAATTGGGCGTGCTGAGCGAGGATGATGCGGGGCCGTTCGCGGCGCTCAAGGGATTGAAGCTGGGGAAGGCGGACTGAATCGAGATCCTCCCCGAGCTTGCTCGGGGAGGGGGACCGCCGGCGACAGCCGGTGGTGGAGGGGCGTCACCGCGCACCATGCCCCTCCACCATCCTGCGGATGGTCCCCCTCCCCAAGACAAGCTTGGGGAGGATCTAGCCCCGTTCCCCTTCCGTTCGCCAACGGCCCTGCTATAATCCCACTCCATGGCCGACGCCTTGGGGCAGCATCGCAAGATCATCCATATCGATATGGACGCCTTCTATGCGTCCGTGGAGCAGCGCGACAATCCTGAGTTGCGCGGCTTGCCCATCGCCGTCGGCGGCGGCGGGCCGCGCGGGGTGGTCGCGGCGGCGAGCTATGAAGCGCGCAAGTTCGGCGTGCGGTCGGCCATGCCGGGCGGGCAGGCGCGGCGGCTCTGCCCGGACCTGATCTTCGTGCCCTCGCGCTTCGACGCTTATCGCGAAGCCTCGCGCCAGATCCGCGCCATCTTCGAGCGCTTCACCGACATCATCCAGCCGCTGTCGCTCGACGAGGCCTATCTCGACGTCACGACGAACAAGCTCGGCATCGTCTCGGCCACCTATATCGCGCAGGAAATCCGCCGCCTGATCCGCGAAGAGACCGGTTTGACGGCATCCGCCGGCGTCTCCTGCAACAAGCTGATCGCCAAGCTGGCCTCCGACCAGAACAAGCCCGACGGCTTGTGCGTCGTGAAGCCGTCCGATGCCGAAGCCTTCATGTCCGCCATGCCCGTCGCGCGCATCCACGGCATCGGACCCGTCACCGCACGGCGCATGGGGCTGCTCGGCATTCACACGGGCGAGGACCTCAAGGCCTGGACGCTCGAAGCGCTGCAGCGCCAGTTCGGCAAGGCGGCCGGCTTCTATTATGGCGCGGCGCGCGGGATCGACGACCGGCCAGTGCGCGACCGGGAGGCGCGCAAGTCGATCAGCGTCGAGGACACCTTCTTCCGCGATATCGGGGCCGACGTGGAGCTGATCGCGGAACTGACCAAGATCGCCGACAAGCTCTGGGACCGGATCGAGTCCAGCCACGCGCTGGGCAAGACGGTGACGCTCAAGGTCAAGTTCGGCGACTTCCGCATCATGACCCGCTCGCGCACCTTGCCCGCACCGCCCGCCAGCATGAAACAGGTGCTCGAAGTCGGCATCGAGCTGCTGAGCGCGGAATTCCCGCTGCCCATGGGCGCACGCCTGCTCGGCCTCGGCCTCTCCAACATGGTCGGCGACGAGGACGAGAGCAGCGCGCCGAAAACTCAGCAGCAACTAACGCTGGAATTGGGGTGAACCTCCGTCAGCCCCTCCCCTTCAGGGGAGGGGTTGGGGGTGGGGACGATGCGCAGCATCGTCAGGTAAGCGAATGATCGAAGTGGTGTAGCCCCACCCCAACCCCTCCCCTGAAGGGGAGGGGCTGTTTGAGTGGTGCCGCTTCCGTTTGACCCTCCGACACGCCTTCTCTAGCGAAGGCACAGCCATGGCCCCGAAGAAAGCCTCGCAGCCCGTCCCCGCATTTGCCGCTTTCCTTGCCGGGGAAGCGGGCGGCGGGGCCCTGCTCATTCTCGCTGCCGCATTGGCGATCGTCATCGTGAACGTCTCGCCCGCCGGCGCTGAATTTTATCACCACGCCCTGCACATGCCGCTCGGCCACACGCTCTCGGCCAAGCTCGGCGAGATGACGCCGCATCTCTGGATCAACGACGGGCTGATGGCACTGTTCTTCTTCGTCGTCGGGCTGGAGATCAAACGCGAGTGGCTGGCCGGGCGGCTGTCGAGCTGGAGCCAGCGCCGCCTGCCGATCACGGCCGCGGTGGCGGGCATGGTCGTGCCTGCGATCGTCTATCTACTCGCCGCGCGAGGGGATCACGCGCTGACCAGCGGCTGGGCTATCCCTGCGGCGACCGACATCGCCTTCGCGCTCGGCGTCCTGGCGCTGCTCGGAGACCGGGTGCCTTTGTCCCTGAAGCTGCTCCTCACGACCATCGCCATAGTCGACGACATGGGCGCGGTCGCAATCATCGCACTGGTTTATACGAGCGGCCTCAATGCCGTCGCATTGCTGGCCAGTGCCCTCATCTTCGGCGCGATGCTGCTGCTGAACCGGCTCAAGGTCGCCGCACTCTGGCCTTATCTGCTGCTGGCCCTGGCGCTCTGGTACGGCGTGCTGCTGTCTGGCGTCCACGCGACCATCGCCGGCGTGCTGGCCGCGCTGGCCATCCCCCTCGGCGCGGACGAGGCGCGCAGTCCGCTCCATCGCCTCGAACATGGTTTGCACCCGTGGAGCGCCTATCTGGTCGTGCCTCTGTTCGGGTTCGCCAATGCCGGCATTGCGATCGAAGGGGATATCGTGCGGCAGCTTGCCGCGCCGCTGCCGCTCGCCATCGCGCTCGGCCTGTTCGTCGGCAAGCAGATCGGCATTTTCGGCGGCATCTGGGCGAGCGTGAAGCTCGGCTTCGCGGCCATGCCGCGCGGCGCCACCTGGCCGCAGCTCTATGGCCTCGCCTTGCTGTGCGGCATCGGCTTCACGATGAGCCTCTTCATCGGCGGATTGGCCTTCCCCGGCGCGCCCGAACTGGCTGAGGAGGCCAAGGCCGGTATCCTCGCCGGATCCCTGCTCTCGGCAATAGCAGGCCTCGTCCTGCTCCGCGTCGCCCGGCGCCGCCCCGATCCTCCGGCGACCGAAACGGCCGGGCCGCGCGAGCTCACCCTCCATAGCGACATGGCGATCTGAGCATGGCCAAGCAGCGCAACTATCCCGCCACCGTCGGTCTGCTCGGCGGATCGTTCAATCCGGCGCATGGCGGTCATCTCGCCATTTCGCTCGACGCCATGGATGCGCTCGGCCTCGACGAGGTCTGGTGGCTGGTCTCGCCCGGCAATCCACTGAAAGCAAAAGATGGGATGGCGCCGCTGGCCGCACGTGTGATGAGCGCCAAGGCACTCGCCCGGCGGTCGCCGATCCGCGTCACCGCCATCGAGACGGAACTCGGCACCCGCTACACGGACGAAACGCTCAAAGCCCTGCGCCGCCGCTATCCCCGCATCAACTTCATCTGGCTGATGGGCGCGGACAATCTCGCTCAATTCGACCAGTGGCAGAATTGGCGGGACATTGCGCGGACCATGGCCATTGCCGTGATCGCTCGTCCGGGTTATAACAAGGCTGCGCATGGCTCTGTTGCCATGGCCTGGTTCCGGCGCTTCGTCCGGCCCGCGAGCCAGCGAAAAAGCTGGACGACATGGAGAC
>JAGIAA010000041.1 GCA_017745115.1 Sphingobium sp.
AGGAAAAGGGCGTCATCAACATCTTCTGCCGCTTCGGCGGACGCGCGGAAGCGCCGGACAGCCACAGCTTCCGCTACATCGACGGCAAGATCCGGCAGGTCCACACGCTGACGCCGATCCCGGGCCCGCAGGCCAATGACGAGGGCGGCATCGACCGCGGCACCCCCGACCCGAACGCCCCACGCCCGGCCGGCGCAGCATCCCGCACGAACTGACGCTCCTCTCGTTCCCTCTCCCGCAAGCGGGAGAGGGCTAGGGTGAGGGTCTTACGCCGAAAAACAGAAAACCCCGCCCTAAGCCGGCGGGGTTTCGTTCATTCAGGGCAGCATCGCCAGCGCCACCGCCGCCGCCGCATAAGCCCCAACATGGAACCAGAGCAGCGCCGGCGCTTCATCGCGATAGATGGTCCGCGACCCGCCTTCGTCGCGAATCGTCACCTGCCCCTTGCGCGCCACGGAGCCGGCATAGCCGAGCAGGACAAGGGCGAGCAGCTTGAACATGCCCAGGAATGTAGCGCGAGAGGGGTTAACGGATTGAAGCGTCCGGTATCCTACGAAAGGAGGATCACAACCCCTTCCGATAAATCACATAGCTCTTGTTGACCGTGCTCTCGATCGCGTCGGCGATGGCGTTCATGCCCTGATTGTCGTCGAGCACCCAGCCGATCTCGCCGCGGGTGGCGCCGTATTTCGCCACGGAATCCCGGCGGATATATTCGATCATCATGAAGGCGAGCTGGCTGGCCATACGGCTGGCCTGCAGCGACTTGACCACGCCCATCAGCGGCACGCGCATCGTCTTCACCTTGGGCTTACGCAGCCACCAGAGCAGCTTGATCCAGCCGAAAGGGAAGAGATTGCCGTTGAGCGGCGTCAGCGCCTCGTTCATGTCGGGCAGCGTCATCATGAAGGCGACCGGCTCGCCGTCCAGCTCCGCGATGCGGATCAGGTCCTCGAAGACGATGGGTTTCAGCTTCTTGCCGGTGAAGGCGACCTCGCTGTCGGTGATCGGCACGAAGCCCCAGTTGTTGCCCCAGGCGTCGTTGAGGATGGCGAGAATGATAGCCGCCTCGTGGTCGAACTTGCTCTTGTCGACCTTGCGGATGTTGATGCGCGGGTTCTTCTCGCCGGACTGGACGATACGCTGGATCAGCGGCGGGAAGTCCTTGGTGATGTCGAGCTCGTAGGTGTTGAGCGTCTTGACCGGCTCGTAGCCCGCCGCCTCGATCCACGGCTGATAGGCCGCACTGTTGTGACCCATCATCACCGTCGGCGGATGGTCGTGGCCCTTCACCAGCAGGCCCGGCTCTTCCCAGATCGAGAGCGAGATGGGGCCGAGCACATGGGTCATGCCCTGCGCGCGCAGCCAGTCCTCGGCCGCCTTGATGAGCGCAGCGGCCACTTCGCCGTCCTTTGCCTCGAACAGGCCGAAATTGCCCGTCCCCGGCCCCATACCTTGTTCAGGCGGCATGGTGAGCGCGAGCTTGTCGTAATGCGCACTGATCCGCCCGACGACCTCGCTGCCGCGCCGTGCCAGGAAATACTGATGCTCGGCATGTTCGTGGAATGGATTCTTGCCCGGCGTCAGCAGGCCGTAGATCTCGTCCTTGAGCTGCGGCACCCAGGCCGGATCGTCCTTGTAGATCTCCCATTGCAGCTCGACGAAGGCCTTGAGGTCGGCCTTGTCCTTCACGGGCGAGATAGTGATGTCGGAAGATGCCAAGGCTGGTCCCCTCATATGCGGCGTGGCGCAGCAGTCGTCCTGCGATAGCGCGGTGTCAAGCCGCAAGACCCTCACCCTCCCGTGCCTTTGGCACTCCTTCCCTCTCCCGCCAGCGGGAGAGGGTTGCGGTCGCCGCGAAGCGGTGGGAGGGTGAGGGTCTTCTGCTTACCCCGCCTTCTCTACCGCCCCGCGTGCCTGAAGCTGTGCTCCCGCATAAGCGAGCAGCGCCGCCCAGCTCGCGCCGAAGATCCAGCCGACCAACACGTCGGTCGGCCAGTGCACGCCCAGATAGATGCGTGACAGGCCGATCATCAGCGTCAGCATGACCCCTACACCAATGATGTAGAGGCGCGGAGCCCGCTGCTTCTGGCCGCGCGCGAGCAGGACGGCCATGGTCAGGTAGACCACGGCCGAGTTCATGGCATGGCCGCTCGGGAAGCTCGCCGTGTTCACGTCGACCAGATGCGCAACGACGTCGGGCCGCGGGCGCGCATAGGCCAGCTTGAGCAGGCTGCTCGCCGCCGCACCGGCCGTGATACCGAGCGCGAGCAGTCCACCCAGCCGCTTCTTGCCCGCGACGACCAGGAAACCGACCGCCAGCAGCGCGATCAGCGTCAGCAGGCCGTTATTCCCCAATGTCGTCACGTCGAGCATGAACTGGCGCACTGTGTCGCGAAGGCCGTCATGGCCCTCGGTCGCGGCGCGGACACGGATCAGGATCGCCTTGTCGAAAGCGAGCGTGTCGCCCTCGACCACTTCGGACGCGAGCTTCAGCGTGAGCAGCAGGAGCGCGCTGATGCCGAGCAGCGACCAGAGGGGCCTGGCTTCCGGCAATCTCGATCTTGCGTGCATCGGCGGTCCTGCTCGGTCGGTGACGGAGCGACTTTCCGCCGGCTTCTTGCCGCAAGTCAATGGACAGCGCTGGCCGAAGCGCTATCGAAACACCATATTGCTGCCACGATCTGCGCTCACTGGCGCGCCCATGGAAGCTGGCATGACGACAATGGATTCGATTGAGAGCCGGGAAAAGACGCGCGTGAAGATCGCCGCGACGCCCGACGACAAGGCGATGCTGCGCGCCGCGGCCGAGCTGCCGCGCGACCTACTCATCGCGAAGGGCGCGATCTACTGGCCCGATTTCCTCGCCTCGACGCTCATCGGCTATGCCGGCATGGCCACGGCGATCCTGTCGCACAGCACCATCGTCGCCCTCCTTGGCGCATTCATCGCGGCGCTTGCGCTGTTCCGCGCGGCGAGCTTCATCCATGAGCTGACGCACATTCGCAGCGGCTCGCTGCCCGGCTTTCGCTTCGCCTGGAACCTGCTGATCGGCATCCCGCTGCTGCTGCCCTCCTTCATGTACGAGGAGGTGCACACGCATCATCATGCCAAGACGCGTTACGGGACGGTCGAGGATCCGGAATATCTGCCGCTGGCGCTCATGAAGCCCTGGTCGCTGCCCCTGTTCATCCTGGCCGCGCTGCTCGCGCCGGTCGCCTTGCTGTTCCGCTTCGCCGTGCTGACGCCACTGTCGCTCGTCATTCCCCCCTTCCGCAAATATGTTGTCGAAGCGCTGTCCGGGCTCGCCATCAATGCCGCTTATCGCCGCCGCGCGCCCGAGGGCGCCTTCCGCCGCATGTGGCATTGGCAGGAAGGCGCCGCGTCGATCTGGGCCATCGGCATCCTCGTCGCGAGCGCGCTGTACGGCTGGCGGCCGCTGCTCATCGGCATGGCCATTTTCTCGGGCGTCGCGGTGGTCAACCAGCTGCGCACCCTGGTGGCGCATCTCTGGGAGAATGACGGTGACGCCATGACTGTCACCGGCCAGTTCCTAGACTCCGTGAATGTGCCACCCCCCGGCATCGTCGCGGAGCTCTGGGCGCCGGTGGGCCTGCGCTATCACGCGCTGCATCACCTGCTGCCGAGCATGCCTTATCATAGCTATGCCGAGGCGCATCGCCGTCTCGTCGCGGCGTGCGGACTGGATTCGACCTATATGGAGGCCAATCATCCCGGTCTGTTCGTCCTCGTCGCGCGGATCGCCCGCTCAACCATGGTCCGTCGCGGCTAAAATCTAACACAATAGCTATCGAAAAGGGGCGACCTCGCTATTGAGGACCGTCCATCTCGTCCTATTCCTCTGTGGTGACGAGCACTGCTTCTCCCACGAGGAAGAAGAGCAGGAACGGCGCCCAGGCCGACAGGATCGGCGGATAGACGCCCAGGCTGCCCATCGACAGCGCGAAATTGTCCACGACGAAGAAGGTGAAGCCGAGGGCCATGCCGATCACCGCGCGGACGAAAAGCTTGCCCGAGCGCGCAATGCCGAACGCGGCGACAGATCCCAGCAGCGGCATGAGCAGCGACGAGAGCGGCTCGGTGATCTTGTGCCAGAGCGATCCCTCCAGGCCCGCGACCGGCCGGCCCGATGCGCGCAAGACCTTGATCGCGTCCTTGAGCTGCCAGAAGCTCATCCCTTCGGGATCGACCGAAGAGAGCGTGAACTGGTCGGGCCGGATCGAATCGCCGATATGGATGTTGCCCAACGACCGGCTCGTGCCGTGCGCCACATCGAACGCGGTCGCGTTTTTCAGGTCCCAGCCCTTGCCGGCATAGCGCCCGCTCGGGGCATGGATGACCGTCACCAGCCGGTCGCCGTGGCGATCGTAGAGGCTCACGTCCGTCAGCACCACATTGGCACCGGTCCCGGAAATGAGGCCGGCCCGAACGAGGTCGTCACCATCGCGAACCCAGACATTGGCCTTGGTTCCCTGCGCTCGCGGGATCGGGCCGAAATGCACTTTCTCCCAGGCGGTGAGCGTCGATGCCGCGCGCACCACCACGCGCTCGTTGAAGGCGAAGCTGACGACAGCGACGCCCAGTGAGACGAGCATCAGCGGTGCCAGGATCTGGTGCGCCGACAGCCCCCCCGCCTTCATGGATATGACCTCGCTGTTCGCGTTCAGCGTGGTGAGCGTGACCAGCGTCCCAAGCAGGACGGAGAAGGGCAGGAAGGTCGAGATGATGACCGGCATCCGCAAACCGACATAACGCCAGAGTTCGGCATCGCCGTTGCCGGGGTAGGAGAGCACGTTGCCCGCCTCGCTCAGCAGGTCGAGGATCTGCAGCACCATGACCAGCATCGCCAACATGGCGAGGCAGCGCCACAGAAACGTTCGGCCGACATAGATGGCGAGCGCGCGCGACGGGAAGAAGTTCATGAGCCCTCCGCTGCCGGCTCGTTGCGCGGATCGCCGTTGAAGCGCCTAACCAGGGACATGACCGCCTTGAAGGCCTTCGCGAACTGGCGCTCGATTCCGCCGATGGGCTGGCCGCCGGGCACATAGGCGGTCTGGTAGTACATCCAGCCGATCAACGCCCCGGCGAGCACGAAGGGTCCCCATAGCGCCAGGAACGGGTCGATCCGTCCGAGTGCGCCGACCGATTGCGCATACTGGTTGATCTTGTGATAGGTCACGATGAACACGATCGAAAGGAACACGCCGAGCGCCGATGTCGAGCGCTTGGGCGGGATGGCGAAAGCAACCGCGGCCAGAGGCAGCAGGAACATCATCGCCACCTCGACGATGCGATAGTTGAAGTTCGACCAGGCCTGCGCGCGCTGCAGCGGAGTCGACTTGCTCGACATGCCGTTGCGGAACAGCTCGTTGAGCGAAAGCTCGACGTCGCCGTCGCCGCGGCCCCGGAAGGCCTCCATCTTGGGGAGATCGATGGGCAGGTCGTGGCTGGAAAAACTCAGGATGCGCGGTTGCTTGAAGCTGGGTGCGTCGTGGACGAGCACGCCGTCGGTGAGCCGGAGAATGATGGTATCCGGATCGTCGGTCGCGAGGAACTGGCCGCGTGCCGCGGTCGCCGTCAGCGACTGCTTGTTCTTGGCTTGCGCACGCACGAAGATGCCGCTGAGCTTGCGGCCTTCGTCCTCGCTCTGCTCGATGCGGATCGTGAATTCGTCGGCGAGATTGGTGAATTCGCCGACCTTGATCGAGGCGCCGAGCGCGCCCGAACGCAGCTCGAAGACCAGCCGTTCATAAGCATATTTGGTGTGCGGCTGGAGATAGCCGACGATGGCGAGATTCGGGATCGCGAGCACGATGGCGAAGAGATAGGGCACGCGCAGCAGCCGTGTGTAGCTGAGGCCGACGGCCCGGAAGATGTCGAGTTCGGACGAGATGGCCAGCTTGCGGAACGCGAGCAGGATGCCGAGCATGAGGCCGATCGGAATGCCGAGGCCCAGATATTCGGGCAGCAGGTTGGCGAGCATCCGCCAGACCACGCTCACCGGTCCGCCCTCGGTCGCCACGAAGTCGAACAGGCGGCGCATCCGGTCGAGCACCAGCAGCATGGCAGCGATGAACAGGCTCGCAAGCAACGGCACGGCGATGAGCCGCGCCATGTATCGATCCGCTGCGTTCAGCATCGCGCTTTAATTCGCCAATCCCATCGCGGTTCCGGCGTTACGGCGCTTGAGCAGCGCCCGCAACCCCTCTGCGCGTGCGGGATGGCTGTCGCGACGAGATTAGCCGGCAATCGCCCCTGTCATGCGGCCAGCCGCCGCAAACATCTCAAGGATCTGCCCGACCTGTTCGCTGCTGTGCTCGGCGCAGAGCGAGCAGCGCAGCAGGAATGTGCCGGCTGGTGTCGCGGGCGGGCGGGCCATGTTCACATAAAGGCCCAGCTCCAGCAGCGCCTGCCACATCGCCACAGCCTGCGTCTGGTCGGTGAGAATGACGGCTATGATGGCCGATTGCGGCCGGTCGGTGCCGAGCTTGAAGCCGAGATCGGTCAGGCCCTTGTGCAGCCGCTGGCTGTTTTCCCAGAGATGCGCGCGCTTGTCGCCGGCGTGCATGAGCTTGCGGATCGACGTCGCGGCCGTCGCGACGACGCTGGGCGGAAGCGAAGCCGTGAACACATAGGGCCGGCAGACGAGGCGCAGCACTTCGAACTTGGGATGGTTGGAGACGCAGAAGCCGCCGACCGTGCCGACCGACTTGGAGAAGGTGCCGACCACGAAGTCGATCTCGCTTTCGACGCCCTGCTCCTCATAGACGCCGCGGCCGTTCTTGCCGAAGAAACCCATGCCGTGTGCCTCGTCGTCGAGGATCATCACATTGGGGTGCTTGCGGATCGCCGCGACCATCTCGGGCAGTGGCGCGACATCGCCGAACATCGAGTAGACGCCTTCGAGCACGACCAGCTTCTGCGCCTCGGCGGGCAGCCTGCCGAGTCTCTTGTCGAGATCCTCGATGCTGTTGTGGCGGAAGCGCACGATCTCAGCATTGCCGAGATAGCAGCCATCGTAGATCGATGCATGGCTGTCGGCGTCGAGGATGATATAGTCGCCCTTGCCGGCCAGCGTGGAGATCATGCCGAGGTTGGCCTGATAGCCGGTCGAGAAGACCATGGCATGCTCGGTGCCGTAGAACTCTTTGAGCGCGTCCTCGCAGTCCTTGTGCGGCGAATAGGTGCCGTTGAGGACGCGGCTGCCGGTCGTGCCGGAACCGAAATTGTCGAGTGCTGCCTTGCCTGCCGCAACCACGTCCGGGTCGAAGGTCATGCCCATATAATTATAGGTGCCGAGCAGGATCGTTTCCTTGCCCTTGATGATGGCGCGCGTCGGCGAGAGCACCTTGTCCATGACGATCGCAAACGGGTCTCGCACGCCGGTCGCGAGCAGCGCTTCGCGCTCGGCGATGAGCGGATCGAACTTGGAGAGGAGGTCGGCGCCGGGTTCGGTCACGCGCATGGACGGCGCCACGCTGTCGATCATGGATGCCATGCTCTCAGCTTTCCTTCCTGAGCTTCACCACCGCATCGACCAGCTGGCCGACGGTCTCGATCTCGGCCTGCATGTTCATGGTGATGATGATGTCGAACTCGTCTTCGATGGCGGCGACGAAGTCCATGACCGTCAGACTGTCCCATTCGAGATCGCCGGCGAAGGTGGTGCTCTCGGTCAGCGCGACACCCTTCTTGTTAAAGGGCTCGATCTGCGCGGAAACAGTATCGAAAACGGCCTGGCGGTCGGACATGGGATGCAGGACTTTCTGTTTGTTATGGCCCCGGGAGCAATAAAATGCGCCCTACGAGCGGCCTATGGCAAGCGAATAAGGCGGGAATCGGGCGAACTGCTCCTTGGGCGAGGCTCAGCGCAGATAGCCGCGTTCGCGATAGGCGGTCGCGGTGGCGGCAAGGCCCAGTTCCGTGTCGATCTGTGGCCTCCAGACGGATTCCGGCGGCGCCATCACGACGCGTGAGGACCAATCCGGATGGCAGAAATAGGACGCACGATCGGGCGTGAGGCGCGCCTTGTCGCGCCGGATCAGGCGATCGATGCGGGCGCCGAGCTTGACCAAAGGTGCGGGCATGCTCACCGGCACGACATTGCGGCCGACCGCACGGCCGATGGCCTTTGCGAGCGTCTTGTGCGTCCAGGCACTGTGGCGTCCGTCGTCGACCTCGTAGATCTGGTCGTGCGTCGCATGATCCTGCGTGCGCGCCATCGCCACCAGCAGATCGGCGAGATCGTCGGCGTGGATGATCGACACGCGCCCGTCCGGCGGCAGCAGGATGAAGCCCCATTGCGCCATCTGGAACAGCTCGAGGAATTCGGCATCGTGCGGGCCGTAAATGGCCGGCGGCCGTATCATCGTCCAGTCGAGGCCACTGCCCGCGACATGGCGTTCGGCCTCAGCCTTGGACCAGCCATAATCGGATAGCTGCGGCTCGCGCGCGGCAAGGCTGGAGACGTGGACGAGGCGCCGCACGCCCTGCGCTTTCATGGCTGCGATCACGGCGGCGGTACCCGTCGCGTTGCATGCTTCGAAGGCCGCACGGTTTGGCGCATTGACCATGCCGGCAATGTGCAGGACTGCGCCCGTGCCGGCGACGAGCTTCTCGAGCTGGCGCTGGTCTTCCAGCGTGCCGAGCACCCATTCGACGCCGTCCCGCGGCTCTTGCGGGCGGCGCGTGAGGGCCCGCACCCGCTGCCCATCGGCAAGCGCCTTTGCGAGCACCGCCTTGCCGACAAAGCCGGTTGCGCCGGTGATGGCGATGAGAGTCAGAGGAGCACCATGTGATCGCGGTGGACGATGGCGGCGCGGGGCGTGCCGCCGAGCAGCGCCGCGACGTCCTCGCTGCGCTTGCCGATGATCTTCTCGGCGTCGCTGCTGTCATATTGGGCAAGGCCGCGCGCGATGACATGGCCATCGGCATCGGCGATGTCGATCACGTCGCCGCGCGCATAGGCGCCGCTGGTCGCGGTGATGCCGGCGGGCAGGAGGCTGCGGCCCTGCCTGAGCGCATGGGCAGCGCCTGCGTCGACGACGAGGTGGCCCTTCACGGTCAACCGTCCCGCCAGCCAGTCCTTGCGGGCCCCGCGCTTGGATGAGGCGAGGAACAGCGTGCCGCGCTTGCTCCCTGTCCAGGCCGTCAGCGGCGAATCGACGCGGCCAGATATGATGGCAAGATGCGCGCCGGCGCCTGTTGCGATCTGTGCGGCCTGCAGCTTCGAGACCATGCCGCCCGAGCCCATGCCCGAGGCGCTGTTGGCATCGGCCATGGCCACCGTCTTCGCATCGAGCGTCTCGACGAGCGGGACCAGCTTGGCGTCAGGGTTATTGTGCGGATTGGCCGTGTAGAGCCCGTCGATGTCGGACAGGAGCACAACCGCGTCGGCGCGCGCCGCCTGGCCGATCCGCGCGGCAAGCCGGTCGTTGTCGCCAAACCGGATTTCCTCGGTCGCAACGCTGTCATTCTCGTTGACCACCGGAATGACGCCGAGACCGATCAACCGGTCGAGCGTCGCCGCGGCGTTCAGGTAGCGCCGACGGTCCTCGAGGTCGCCCAGCGTCACCAGCATCTGTGCGGCCGCGATGCCGTGCTCGCCGAGGAGGTCGGCCCACACCTGACTCAGCGCGATCTGTCCCACCGCTGCCGCTGCCTGCGCGTCTTCCAGCGTCGCACGTCCGCCTTTTGCGAGGCCGAGCCGCCGCGCGCCAAGCGCTATGGCGCCTGAAGAAACGACCGCAATCTGCTGCCCGGCGTTGCGGCGCGTGGCGAGTTCGGCAACGAGGCTCGCGAGCCAGTCACGGCGCACGGACCCGTCCGGCGCGACCAGCAGCGCCGAGCCGACCTTGACGATGAGGCGTTTGCAGCTGCTCGCCGGAAAGCCGGTCAGCACGCTCAGATCGGCGACCATGGTTTCTCCAACTCGCCGGTTATGACCGCTTCTTCCTCGACCTCCTCGGCCTTGGTCTCGTCGAGGACCGTGATCACTGCGTCGAGCAGCTTATCCACGCCCTCGCCCGTCGCGCCGGAGATGATGAAGGGCTTGCCGGCCTTGCGGCGCGTGAACGACTTGGCGATGTCTTCCATCAGCTCCGGGCCCAGCAGGTCGCCCTTGTTGATCGCGAGCAACTGGGGCTTCTCGTCGAGCCCGGCACCATAGGCCTCCAGTTCGCCCTTCACGATCTTCCACGCCTTGACCGGATCGTCGCCGGTGGCGTCGATCAGGTGGATGAGCACGCGGCAGCGTTCGATATGCCCCAGGAACCGGTCGCCGATGCCCGCGCCTTCCGCAGCGCCTTCGATCAGTCCGGGAATGTCGGCGAGCACGAACTCGCGCTGCTTGTGCAGCACCACGCCGAGTTGCGGCTTGGTGGTCGTGAAGGGGTAGTCGCCGACCTTCGCCTTGGTGTTGGTGACCTGGTTGATGAAGGTTGACTTGCCGGCATTGGGTAGGCCGACGAGCCCCACGTCCGCCAACAGCTTCAGGCGCAGCCAGACCCACATCTCTTCGCCCGGCCAGCCGGTGCCATGCTGGCGCGGCGCGCGGTTGGTGGAGGTCTTGTAGGAAAGATTGCCGCGCCCGCCGTCGCCGCCGCGCAGCAGCGTCTGCCGCTGGCCGACCTTGGTGAAGTCGGCGAGGATCGTGCCTTCGTCATCGTCGGCAATGACCTGCGTGCCGACGGGCACATGGACGACCAGGTCGTTGCCTCCGCCGCCCGTGCGATTCTTGCCGGCGCCGCCATGGCCGCGCTGCGCCTTGAAATGCTGGCTGTAGCGAAAGTCGATCAGCGTGTTGAGGCCCTGGACCGCCTCGAAGATGATGTCGCCGCCCTTGCCGCCGTCGCCCCCGTCGGGGCCGCCATATTCGACGAACTTCTCGCGCCGGAAGCTCACGGCGCCGGGCCCGCCGGTGCCGGAGCGGATATAGATCTTGGCTTGGTCGAGAAAATGCATCGCGGCCCCTTAGTGGCTTTGGGCCAAAAGGTGAAGCTTTGCCCGAATCAAGGCCGGGAATGGTGCGGCTCGTAGAGGCCGAGACGGCCGCCACCCGGCAGGTTGATCTGCGTGACCCTACCCCAGCGCGGAGTCTCGACCGGGCCGCACGTCACGCCTTTCGCTGCGAATTCGGCGATGGTCGCATCGAGATCGTCGCACATGAGGAACAGCTGCTCACTGTTACCGCCTTCACCGGGATGCACGGCCGCTTCGCTGGGCGGCAGGGCGAAAATCAGCCAGCCGTGCCCGGCGTCGACATGCGAGAAACCACATATGTCGCGCAGGAAGGCGCGGTCTGCCTCGGCGTCCTTCGAGTAGATGACGATATGCGCGCCGTTGATCATGTCGATCCTCCCGCGCCGCATCATGCGCCTATTTGCGCCAGCGCGACAGGGTGATGCCGATTTTCTCGTTCCGCTCGGAAAGCGCCAGCTTGACGATCTTCACTGTAGCATGGCGGGCCTTGCCGTCCTGCAGGAAGATGCTCTCGATGATGTGCTCCGCCACCGCTTCGATCAGGGTGAAATGCTGGCCCTGCGTCAGCGCGGCCGTCGCAGCATGTTTGAGGTCCATATAGTTCTTGGACATGTTGAGCGGCGAATCCGGCCCATAATGAGCGGCGCAGTCAAGCAATACGCGCACGCTGATGCGCAGCGGCTGCGGCAGATGCGTCTCTTCGGAATAGATGCCCGTCAGGACATCCACTTCCAGATCCTCGATCTCGAGCACCAGCAGGTCGTCCACCGCGACCGGCGCACCCCAGCTTCCCGGGCCTGCCTCATATTGCATTGCGAGCGCTCACTTTGTCCTTTTCATTTAACCAGCAGGCGCTAAAGGCCCCCGGCTCGGGCGCTAATGCCCGGTTGGAGCTGGAACGGCAAGCGTGACGACGCAGGCGGTCATCGGGATCGAGACACTGGCGGGGACGGCCGACACGGCCATCTCCGGACTGCTCGATGCGGCCTTCGGGCCTGACCGGCATGGCCGCACCGCTTACCGCATCCGCCGCGGCATGGCCTGGCTCACCAATCTCTCCTTCGCCGCGCGTAACGAGGCGGGGACGCTTGTTGGGGTCTTGCAGAGCTGGCCGGTCGCGCTTGAGACGCCGGACGGCGCGGCGACACCGCTCGTCATGGTCGGTCCGGTTGCAGTTCTGCCCGACCAGCAGTTGCACGGCATCGGCCGCATGCTGATGGATCGGCTCATCGAAACCGCCGATGCGACACCGCGCGCTGCCCGCCTGCCGCTGATGATGATCGGCGACCCGGAATATTATGGCCGCTTCTGGGGATTCACGGCCGATACGACCGGCGGCTGGGCAGTGCCGGGGCCGGTGGAACAGCGCCGCCTGCTCGCGCGCGTGCCGGCTGGTGTGCAGGTGCCGCTGCAAGGCATGGTCGGTCCGCGCCGGGCTAATCCGGTGCTCTAGTCAAATCTTAGATTTCTAAAGGAAATCCGCTTTTTCTTGCGGGTTTTCGGCTGAGGTCTTAGCCTCCGCAATCCCTCATTGCGGAGATCAACAGGTGAAGCGCGTCCGGACCCTTTTCTCTTTCTTCGCCGCTTTCGCACTGTCCGCAATCGCCCTCGCCCAGACCGCGCCGCCACTGGCTCCGGCGGGACCGGTGCCGCTGGCTCCAATCCCCATCCTCCCCAAGCAGCCGGGCAAATGGGCGCAGGACTATCTCGCGCGTCCGGCCGATCCCGCCGTGCGCTTCGGCACGCTGCCGAACGGCCTGCGCTATGCCCTGCTAAAGAACGACACGCCCAAGAACGCCGTCGCGATGCGCATGCTGATCGGTTCGGGCTCGCTCAAGGAGCGGGAAGAGGAGCGCGGCCTCGCGCATTTCCTGGAGCATATGGCGTTCCGCGGCAGCACCAACGTGCCCGACGGCGAGGTCATCCGCATGCTCGAACGCCATGGCCTCCGTTTCGGGCCGGACACCAACGCCTCGACCTCGTTCGAACGCACGCTCTACATGTTCAATTTCCCCAATGCGACGCCGGATGCGCTGGATACTGGGCTGACGCTGTTCCGCGAGATCGGCGAGCGGCTGAAGCTCGAATCCGCAGCCGTCGAGGCGGAGAAGGGCGTTGTCCTCTCCGAGGAGCGTTTACGCGATACACCCGCCTACAAGGCAGCCAAGGCCAATATCAGCCTGCTGCTGGCGGGGACATTGGTGCCCGAGCGCTGGGCGATCGGCACGGTCGAGACGGTCAAGGCCGCAACGCCGGAGCGCCTTCGCCGCTATTATGAAGCAAATTACCGGCCGGAAAATGCCGTGATCGTCATTGTCGGCGCCATCGACGTCGCTCAGATGGAAGCCAGGATCAAATCTGGTTTCTCCGACTGGAAAGGCAAGGGCGAACCCGACCGGCTAGTCCATGTCGCCCCCAAACCCGACAAGAACGCCGCCGAATTCGTCGCCGACGGCGCGCCGGACGAACTGTCGCTCAATTGGGTGCGGCCTGTGGACCGTCGTGCCGAGACCCTCGCGGTCGATCGCGAGCGCGTTCGCCGCATGCTGGCCGCCCGAGTGATGAACAACCGGCTCAGCGATCGGTCGCTCAAGCCGGGCAATCCGTTTGCGAGCGCCAGCCTCAGCCTGTCCGATTCGCTGCTGGATACCGCCTCCCTGGCGAGCCTTGCCATCCAGGCCGATCCGTCGCGGTGGCGCCCGGCCCTGGATACCGCGCTGGAGGAGCAGCGTATGCTGTTGCGCGACGGCGTCACCGCAGGCGATTTCCAGCGCGCGACCAATTCGCTCCTGGCCTCGCTCCAGGCCAGTGCGGACGGCGCACCGACGCGGCGCAACGAATCGCTGGCGGACGGGATCGTCGGCGCCGCGCTCGGCGACGAGCTCTACACCAGCCCTGCGCAGGACCTTGCCATGGTCCGTGCATTCGTTGCGGACGAGACTCCCGAGACCGTCACCATGGCGATGCGCACCATATTTGCGGGCGCGCCGCCGGTCGTTTTCCGCTCGGCCCGCTCCGATCCGGCCGGGGCCCAGGCGATCGAGACGGCGCTTGCGGCTGCGCAGGTCCGCGCTCTGCCCGCCGGCGCGGTCCAGGCAGCCGTAAGCTGGCCCTATACCGATTTCGGCAAGCCCGGCACGGTCGTGTCGCGCCGCGACGACAAGGAGCTTGGTGCGACCATCGTCACATTTGCGAACGGTACGCGGCTGATCGCCAAGCAGACGGACTTCGAGAAGGACCGCGTGAGCATCTCCCTCGGCTTCGGCACGGGCCAGGCGGGCCTTTCCCCTGCGCTCGCCCACGCCAGCTGGGCGGCTGGTCTCTATACGGTGGGCGGTACCGGAAAGGTCTCGCTCGCCGACGTCCGGCGGATCCTGCAGACGCAGGGCAAGATCGGGTCCGTATTGGCGGGTCTGGGTGCGACGCGGCTTTGGGTCAACGGCGGTACTCGTCCCGAGGATTTCGCGACGGAAATGCAATTGATCTCCGCCTTCGTTACCGATCCCGGCTTCCGCCCCGAATTGGGGGATCAGCTCCGCACTGCGGCGCCCATGCTCAAGACCCAGATCAACGCCAGCGCAGGCAGCGTGTTCGCGCGGGGGCTAGCCGATCTTTTGCAAGGCAATGACAGGCGTTTCGCCTCGACCCCGAGCGATGCAGATATCGATGCGACCGTGCCTGCCGATCTGCCGGCCATCGTTCGGCCGATGCTTGGAACGCCTGCCGACATCGCCATCGTGGGCGACCTGAGCGTCGACGAGGCGATTCGGGAGACAGCAGCGACGCTTGGGGCCATTTCGCGCACGGCACGGCCGGCTGAACCCAAGCCCCGTGTCACCATGCCGGCGGGCCGGACGGAGCCCTTCATCTTCCGGCACGGCGGTCGCGCTGACCAGGCCTATTACGGTCTCGTCTGGCAGCTTCCGGATTTCTTCACGGACCAGAAGCTCAGCCGGACGGCGGATGTGACGGCCGCGCTGATCAAGGCGCGCCTGGTAGATACCGTGCGTGAGAAGCTCGGTCTCACTTATTCCCCCGGCGCCAGTGCGGCCGCGTCGATCGAGCTTTCGGGGCTCGGCTATCTGCTCGTTCAGACGGAGACGCCGCCCGACAAGTTCGAGGCCATGCGCGGAGCGG
Organism: Sphingobium sp.; assembly: GCA_017745115.1. Next base: position 15,139 of record JAGIAA010000041.1, read on the forward strand.
TTCTGGAGGTGATCGCCAACCTGGTGCGCGATCCCATCAGCGAGGACGAGCTCGGCCGCGCGAAAAAGCCGCTGGTCGAGGCCACGCAGAAGGCTCGCGAGACCAACGCCTTCTGGGCAAGGAGCCTCAGCTTGCTGCTTCGCGAACCACGCGCGCGAGACAATGTGCTCAACGAAACGAAGGAGCTGGGTGCCGTGACCGCAGCGGACGTGAAGACATTGCTGGCGCGCTATCTGAACGGCAGGATGCCCCTCACGGTGATCTCGCAGGCAAAGTGATCGGAAGGAAAGTGTCGGCGCACCTTTGCCAAGCGCCGCACTGCGCCCTATTCGGGTGGCCATGATCCTTCCGCTGTCTTCTGCCCGATGAGCCTACGCGACCGCCTCGCTGCCGCGCTTTCGCCTGATCTCGACCAGCCGCAGACGCAGGACGTTTTTCTCTACGCGGACCGCCCCGAGCCGGAAGGACCATTCACGCCGGCCGCCGTGCTGATCGCCATCACCGATCGGCCAGCGCCGGGCATGCTCTTCACTCTGCGCCATGCGGGCCTTCGTCAGCATAGCGGGCAAGTTGCCTTTCCCGGCGGCCGCCTCGATCCGGGAGATGCGGATGCGGTCGCCGCGGCGCTGCGTGAGGCGGAGGAGGAAATCGCCCTGCCGCCGGCCGTCGTCGAGGTGATCGGCCGCTCGGACACGTTCCGCACCGGCACCGGTTTCGCCATCGAGCCGATCGTCGGCATCGTGCCGCCGGATCTCCCGCTGCGCCCGGCGGATGGCGAGGTCGAAGCGATCTTCGAGGTGCCGCTCGACTACTTGTTCGACGCCGCCAATCGCGAACTCAAGACCGTCGACTGGCAGGGCGGCCAGCGCACTTATTATGAGTATCTCTGGGAGGACCGGCGCATCTGGGGCGTGACTGCCGCCATTCTGGTCAATCTCGCGCGTCGCCTCGATGGCGCGAGGCAGGCGCAGTGACTGGCGTTCTGCCCTCGATATTGCCGGATGCGGAATGGCGCTCGCGCAGCGGCCTGTCCGAACTTTGCGACGCCCTTGGCACGGGAGCTGGCGAGGCGCGCTTCGTTGGCGGCGCCGTGCGCGATGGCCTGCTTGGCCTGGCGGTCAAGGATATCGATATCGCCACCGTCCACCGTCCGGAGGAGGTTGTCGAGCGCGTCAGGCGCGCCGGCTTCAAGGCCGTCCCAACCGGCATAGCCCATGGCACGGTGACGGCCGTCCTCGATCACCGGCCGGTCGAGATCACGACGCTCCGCCGCGACGTCTCGACCGATGGCCGTCGCGCCACCGTGGTCTTCGGCACGGATTGGCGCGAGGATGCCGCGCGCCGCGATTTCACGATGAATGCGCTCTACGCCGAACCGCTGACCGGCGCGCTTCACGATTATTTCGACGGCCTGGCCGATCTCGCGGCGCATCGCGTGCGCTTCATCGGCGATCCCCAGGCGCGCATCGCCGAGGATCATCTCCGGATCTTGCGCTATTTCCGGTTCACCGCCCGCTTCGGCACGGTCAATCGAGACTCTGTCGATTATGCCGCCTGCGTCGCCCACGCGACGAGCCTCATGGCCTTGTCGCGCGAACGCATCGCCGACGAGTTCATGAAGCTTCTCTCGCTGCCCGACCCGGCGGATGTGGTTGCGGCCATGGTTGAGGACGGCATTTTGAAGCCGGTGCTCCCCGAAATCGATGCAGTAGGCGTTGCAATGCTGCGGGCGCTGGTCGCGGCCGAGCAGGCAACTGGGACGGCGCCCGATTCTTTGCGTCGCCTGCTGGCGTTGTTGCCGGATGATGCGGAGACGGTGGATCAAGTCGGTGCGCGCCTGCGCCTGTCCAACAAGCTGCGGTCCCGCATGCAGGCCGCGCTTGGCCCGCACGACGCGTCAACGCCGGAGGGCCTTGCCTATCGCACCGGCGCATCCGCCGCGCTCGATCGTATTCTGCTTGGCCGCGCGTTTTCCTATGCGGATGCGGCGCGTCTCGAGGGCTGGGTGTCGCCGAAACTTCCGCTTTCGGGCGGCGATCTGATTGCGATGGGGTTGAAGGCCGGACCGCAGGTGGCGAAGGCACTGCAGGAAGTCGAGCGGCAGTGGATCGCGTCGGGATTTCCGGGCGAGGCGGAGACCCGCGCGCTGGCGGATCAGATCCTGGTTTCCCTGCTCCGCGCGACCCAATAGTCATAGGCCTCGGTAGGCGTCAGCGGCTTGGCGAAGAAATAGCCCTGGCCGAAATGGCAGCCGAGATTGGCGAGCTGCACCGCCATGGCCTTTTCCTCAATACCCTCTGCGGTGGTCTTCATGCCCAGGGCGCCTGCAAGGCTGATGATGGCCTTGATAAGCGCGACCTTGTCCTCGTCACCGATCATGTCCTTGACGAAGCTGCGGTCGATCTTGAGCACGTCGATGGGAAGGGCCTGCAAGCTGGCGAGGTTCGAGAAACCGGTGCCGAAGTCGTCCATCGCGACCGTCACGTCCATGGCCTGCAGCGCGGCGAGCAGTTGGCGGGTCTTGTCAGGGTCGCTGATGAGGGCGCTCTCGGTGAGTTCGATCGTGAGACGTTTGCCGTCGATACCCGAATAGCGAAGGGCCTCCTCGACCGCGCGCGGCACATTGTCGCGCACCATCTGCACCGGCGAGAGATTGACGTTCATCGTGATCGGGAGCTGCTCGCCGTGGGAACGATCCCAGTTGGCCAGCGTCTGAGTGCATTCGCATAGCGCCCAGCGGCCGAGCGGCACGATGAGGCCGGACTCCTCGGCGACCGGGATGAACTCGACGGGCGAGACCTGCCCGAGCACGGGATCGTTCCAGCGCGCGAGCGCCTCGAACCCCTTCACCGATCCATCCTGAAGGTTGATGAGCGGCTGGAACGCGAGCTCCAGCGTGCCGGCTTCGATGGCCTCGCGCAGCCGGTTCTCCACGGTAAAACGCTTCAGCGCCTCGCGAAGAACATGGGCGCGGTAAACTTCGAGGGCGCCCGAGCGCTTGGCGCGTTTGACGGCCGCCTGGGCCTGGCGAAGCAGGTTTTCCGCGTCGCCCTCGGCTTCCTGGGCGAGCGCGCAGCCCACCGCGACCTCGACGCTGATGAGATAGGTAGACAGCCGTATCGGCGATTCGAAGGCCTTGCGGATCCGGTCGGCAATCTGCAGCACTTCGGACAATCCATGTCCGACATGCGCGAAGATCGCAAATTCATTGCCGCCAATGCGAGCCAGGATGTCGCCGGCGCGCAGCACCGATTTCACGCGCCGCGCCACGGTGATGATGAGCTCGTCGCCAGCCATGGCGCCCAGTGATTCGTTGATGCGGCTGAAGCGGACGAGATCGAGCGCGATAACCGCATAATGGGAGCGCTGCACGTCGCTTTCGGGGTCGTCGAGCTGGAGTTCGATCTGCTCGACGAAACCGATTCGGTTAGGCAGCGAGGTCAGGCTGTCGGTGAGGAGCTCCTTGCGCAGCGTCGATTCGGCTTTTCGCTCGCTCGTACGATCGGTCGCGGCAAGCAACAGAAGTGATTCGGACTCGTCGTTTCCTTCGACCCAGGTCAGGGAGCAGCTGTAGACGCGGGCACCCAATTGACCCTGAAATTCGATCTCGAATCGGTCGGAAGGACGGTGCGACTGGAACATCGTCTCGGCGCGTTCACGCCAGTCGAACTGCCGGTTCGCGCGCCGCTCGACGACGGGCTGCGAGCCTTCGATCTCCTCGAAAAACTGGCTGAATTCCTCGTTTTGTGCGAGAATTTCAATCGTATTCGCCGGCTGATGGATGAGCGCTGCCGGATAGGGGAGAGCCCGCAGAAGCGCCGCATAGCCACCCGCCGGCGCGTCCGGATGCATGCCGATGCGCTGGCCAGCCGAACGCGCAGCCGGACGAGCGTTCGTCGGCGCAGAATCGTTGGCGCTGCTTTTTGCGCGGGCTGTCATGCGGTCGGGCATAGCCGTTCTGTGGTAAACGAACGCTAAACCACGGATTTTCCTTGCCCGCCGGTCCCTTAACACCCCTATCGCACGACCGTCCCGCTCGTATGGGCCTAGTCAAAGCGATTATCGCGGGGGAAGCCATTGGGCGGCATCCGCCCCGCCGCGCCGCGCGCCGCGCGCCAGGGCAGGAGATCGGTCTCGGTGCGCGTCCGGCCGCTGTCGCCGCCCATGGCCCAGCTGAGGCCCTGGATCATGACGAGGCTGGTCGCGTCGGACAGGCCGCCATCGCGATAGCGCTGGAGCGTAACGCCTTGACCGCGCGCCATTTCCGGCAGCTCGGCAAGCGGGAAGATGACCAGCTTGCGATTCTCGCCGATCACCGCGACGGCGTCGGCGCCCTCGATCAGGGGACGCACGATCTTGAGCGTCGCCCCGGCCTTGAGATTGACCACCTGCTTGCCCTTGCGGGTCTCGGCGAGGATCTCGGCCACCGGTGCGATGAAACCGCGCCCGTCGCTCGCCGCGAGCAGCAGCTTCGCGTCCGCCTTTGCAGCAAGCAAAGCCACGATGGCGGTCTCGTTGGCGAGATCGATCATCAGGCGCACGGGCTCGCCGAAGCCGCGCCCGCCGGGCAGCTTGTCCGCGCCCAGCGTGAAGAAGCGGCCGTCGGAGCCGGCCAGCAGGACCTTGTCGGTCGTCTGGCAATGGAAGGCATAGGCCGGGCCGTCGCCTTCCTTGAACTTCAGTGTCTCGGTCGAGGCGAGATCGACATGGCCCTTCATCGCGCGGATCCAGCCGCGCTGGGACATAATGACCGTGATCGGCTCGCGCTCGATCATGGCTTCGAGCGGAATGTCACGCGCGGGCGCCGCCTCCTCGAGGCCCGTGCGCCGCGCGCCGACACCGCTTTCAGGACCATAGCGCTTGCGCAGCGCGCCCAGGTCCTTCTTGAGCCGCGTCTTCTGGCGGGCTTCGGACTCGACGAGCTTCTGCAAGTCCTCGCGCTCGGCGGTGAGGTCGCTATGCTCGCGGCGCAGCTCCATTTCCTCGAGACGGCGCAAGCTGCGCAACCGCATGTTGAGGATCGCCTCGGCCTGCCGATCGGTCAGTCCGAACTCCGCCATCATCACCGGCTTGGGTTCATCCTCGGTGCGGATGATCTCGATCACGCGGTCGAGGTTCAGATAGGCAATGATGTAACCGTCAAGCAGCTCGAGCCGGTTGTCGATCTGGGCGATGCGGTGATTGGAGCGGCGGAGCAGTACCTCGATCTGGTGGTGCAGCCAGGCGGTCAGAACCTCCTTGAGGCCCATGACTCGCGGCGTACGGCTTGCGTCCAGCACGTTGAGATTGAGCGGGAAGCGGCTCTCCAGGTCGGTCATGCGGAAGAGACCGTCCATCAGCACCTGCGGATCGACCGTGCGGGCGCGCGGTTCGATCACGATGCGCAGCTGCTCGTCCGATTCGTCGCGCACGTCCGCGAGGATCGGCAGCTTCTTGTCGGCAATGAGCTGGGCGATCTGCTCGATGAGCTTGCCCTTGGCGACGCCGTAGGGGATCTCGTCGATCACCGTGACCCAGGTGCCGCGCCCCTCGTCTTCCTTGTGCCAGCGCGAGCGCACGCGCATCGAGCCGCGCCCGGTCGCATAAGAATCGGAAATGAAGGAAGGCGGATCGACAAGCAGACCGCCAGTCGGGAAGTCGGGTCCCTTCACGAACGCCATGAGTTCGTCATGGCTCGCGCCAGGCCGATCGATGAGCAGCGTCGCCGCATCGATCACCTCGGCGACATTATGCGGCGGGATGCTCGTCGCCATGCCGACGGCGATACCGGCCGCGCCATTGGCAAGCAGGTTGGGGAAAAGGCCCGGAAAGACCTCGGGCTCTTCTTCCTCGCCATTATAGGTGGGTTTGAAGTCGACCGTGCCCTGGTCGAGCCCGTCCATGAGGTCGGCGGCGGCCTGCGTCAGGCGCGCTTCGGTGTAGCGGGAGGCGGCGGCGTTATCACCGTCGATATTGCCGAAATTGCCCTGGCCTTCGACCAAAGGCATGCGGGTCGCGAAGGTCTGCGCCAGGCGGACCATCGCGTCATAGACCGCGATCTCGCCATGCGGGTGGTATTTGCCGGTGGTGTCGCCGACGATGCGCGCGCTCTTCTTGAACGAGGTCGTGTTGCGCTCGGGATTGGCGGCGAGAATGTCGGGATTTGGGCCGCCCGGCTCGAGCCGCAGCTGGCGCATGGCCCAGAGCAGCCGGCGATGCACGGGTTTCAGGCCGTCGCGCAGATCGGGCAGCGAGCGCGCTGTGATCGTCGACAGCGCGTAGACGAGATAGCGTTCGGAAAGCGCGCTATCGAAGGGGCGATCGAGAATGCCCTCTGGCGCGTCGGGAAGATCGGTCATGAACGGCGATTAGCAAGCGCCAAGGGGCTTGGGTAGGGGCGGCGCGTCTGTGCCCATGGCCGCGCGAAAGGTTGTGAAGGTTGTGCCCCTGGAGAGAGAAAATTCTCGTTGCCCGGCGTGACCGTCCTGGCGGCAGATCGGCGGATGGAAGAAGGATGGCGCGGGATCATGGCTAGGCACATGCCATGGCCACGCCGATGTAGGACAGCGGAAAATGCGGCTGCTGTTGAAGGTAAGCCATGCTATCCAGATCGGCAGCGCTTCAGCCGGTAGGTACAAACCGTTAATCGACTGCAATGGGGTGGAAAGCAGTCACTCGTCCTTGACGTGAACACCCCACATGATCGAGCGCCACGAGCGCCCATTTGCCTTCCGCTGATACAGCAAAACTCCCGCTAGAAGGACAACCAAAGCGGTCATGATAATGGAGAAATCCAGCCATAGCATCGCCAACGAAATCAGAGCCATGAGCGGCAAGAAAAGAAAGAGCCATCGGAGCCACGCTCTCTTGATCAGTGCCGACCTTCGCCCGTCAATCTGTGACACTATGACCTCCACGATTTCTGTTTTGTTGCAGACCGAGCAAGCGTCCGCAACGGCGTCGTGTCCCGACAGTCCGCTTTGTGTCCTGACGGCCTAGAACAGCCGCCCGCCCAGCGGCACATCCTTGTCTGGCGCGAACAGCACGACGGCACCCCTTTCGTCGGGAAAGCCGAGCGTCAGCACTTGCGACATGAATTTGCCGATCTGGCGCGGCGGGAAGTTGACGACGGCTGCCACCATCCGGCCCGGCAACGCATCCAGCGCGTAATTCTCGGTGATCTGCACGCTCGATTTGCGCTCGCCGATGACCGGGCCGAAATCGATCATGATCTTGTAGGCCGGCTTGCGCGCCTCGGGGAACGGCTCGGCCGAGACGATCCGGCCGACGCGGATGTCCACCGCGAGGAACTGGTCGAAGCCGATCTCCGGTGCGGGCGGCGTGGCGGGATCATGAAGCAGGTGCATGGCGGCAGGGTAGCCGCTCAGTCGGTCTCCGCATAGGCGCGGTCGAGATCGACCTCGAGATGGCGCGCGGCCAGCCAGTAATGCGCGGCCGACCAGAGAAAGAGCAGCGAGGCGAGGGCGATCGCCCAGGCAATGCCGGCGCGCGACGCGGCGCTGCAGGCTTCGGCGAGGCCTGCAGTGGCACCCGGTCCGGCGGCACCTCCTGGGCAAAGCTGCGCAAAGTCGCCGAGCGCGAAGCTATGGGCTGCCATCGTATCGCTGATGAAGCCGACGAGCGTCGGGCCGAGGCCGATGCCGATGAGATTGAGCGTGATGGTGAGGATGAAGGCGGCCGATGCGCGCATGCTTGAATCGACCATGTTCTGCGTCAGCGCGATCGACGGCGTGTAATAGACGAACAGGGTCACATGGCCGATCAGCAGCAAGGCGACCGGCAAGATGATGGATGTCGACGAGGCGGTGAAGGCACCCGCTATGAAGAGCGGCGTGGTCAGGGCAAGACCGATCGCCGATCCCCAGACCAGCCAGCGGCGATCGCGCTGCGCGAGCCAGTTGAGCCCGAAACCGCCGAGCGCCAGGCCCGAAGCCATGCCGACGACGCCGATACCGCCCAGCAATTTGCCCGTATCGGCCATGCCCAGATGGAAGTTGGAGACGAAGAAGCGCGCCAGGAACTGGCCGATGCCGTTCATGCCGCTCGACGCGAGGCCGACGCCGATCAGCACGTGCATCATCGAGCGCTTCGACCCGAGAAAACGCATGACGTTCCACATTGAGGGTGGCTTGCGCGCGCCCGCGCCGGGCGGATCGAATGCGCCGCGCGCCGGCTCACGCATCGTGACGAGAACGAGCAGTGCCAGGACGGCAGCGGGAACTGCAAGACCTGCGAACCACCAACGCCAATCGGTGTTTTGCGCCACCCAGCCGCCGATGCTGGCGCCGGCAAAGGCGCCGGCCGGCGCACCGATCCAGACCACGGTCATCGCCGAGGTGCGCCGCTGGGGCGGGTAGTGGTCACCGATCAGGGATGAGACAGGCGGTCCGACGAAACCGGCATCGCCCGCGCCCACCCCAAGCCGGCCGAGGAGGATGTGCGTGAAGCTCGTCGCGCGCGAGCAGAGAAAGATGAATGCCGAGAATGTCGCGACCGAGATGCCGATGATGAGCGACCGGCGGCGGCGGTCGGCGAGCCGCGCGATCGGCAAGGCGAGCGCGACGAAGAACAGCGCGAAGGCGAGGCCCTGCATCAGGCCAAGCTGGGTATCGCTGAGCTTGAGATCGGCCTTCATGGCGGGCGCGATGGCCGCAAGCCCCTGCCGGTCGGCAAGGTTCAGGGCGCTCATCAGGGTCAGCAGCAAGAGCAGCCAGGCGCGATAGCCGCGCGAGAAAGCGACAGGTTGCGGCGGTGCGACGACGTCCACCGGTTCAGCGGCGATATGCTGGGCCATGTCCCCTCCCTTTTCGAGGATGAAGGGCTACGGGGCGGGACAAGTCAAACGAATAGAATCACCTTCTGATTACCCGAACCGTCGCCCCGGCCCTGAGCCGGGGACCCGCTTCCTCGAGGCCGTAGCGAGGCAGCGGGACCCCGGGTCGAGCCCGGGGTGACGACAGGGAGGCATCGCGATCCGGCGCTGGGCCGAATCGCTCATCCCATTGATCGCGCGCGCGGGGGGGCCTATCCCGCCGCCATGACTCATGCTTCCTATCCCCAGCTTCGCCTGCGCCGCACGCGCGCTTCCGCCTGGAGCCGTGCGCTCCACGCTGAGCATCGCCTGTCGCCCGCGGATTTCATCTGGCCGCTGTTCGTGACGGGCGGATCGGGTGTCGAGGAGCCCATCGGCTCGCTGCCGGGCGTGTCACGCTGGTCGGTCGATCTTGCGGTCCAGCGCGCGAAGGATGCGGCTGCGGCAGGCATTCCCTGCCTCGCGCTTTTCCCCAATACGCAGGCGGACCGGCGCAGCGACGATGGCGCCGAAGCGCTCAATCCCGACAATCTGATGTGCCAGGCGATTCGCGCCATCAAGGATGCGGTGCCGGAGATCGGTCTGCTGACCGATGTCGCGCTCGACCCCTATACGACGCACGGCCAGGACGGGCTGCTCGACGAGGCGGGCTATGTCGTCAACGACGCGACGGTGGACGTGCTGATCGGCCAGTCGCTCAACCAGGCGGCGGCGGGCGCCGACATCATCGCGCCGAGCGACATGATGGACGGGCGCATCGGCGCGATTCGCGAGGCGCTGGAGGCGGAAGGCCATGCCAATGTCCAGATCATGGCTTATGCGGCCAAATATGCCTCGGCCTTCTACGGACCGTTTCGCGATGCGGTGGGTTCGCGCGGCCTGCTGAAGGGCGACAAGAAAAGCTACCAGATGGACTCGGCCAACGGGTCGGAGGCTCTGCGCGAGGTTGCGCTCGACATAGCCGAAGGTGCGGACAGCGTCATGGTGAAGCCTGGCCTGCCCTATCTCGATATCGTCGCGCGGGTGAAGGACGCCTTCAACATTCCCGTCTTCGCCTATCAGGTGAGCGGCGAATATGCGATGATCGAGGCTGCGGCAGCGGCGGGCGCGGGCGATCGCGACGCGCTGGTGCTGGAGACGCTGATGGCGTTCAAGCGCGCAGGCTGCACCGGCGTTCTCACCTATCACGCGCTGCACGCCGCGCGGCTGCTCAATGGCTGAGATCATCGCCACGACCGATCGCCTCATCCTGCGCACGCAGATGGACGGCGATCTGGCGGACTGGATGAGGCATCTCAATACGCCGGACGTGACGGCGTGCCTGGGTGGTGTGCGGACTGAAGCGCAGGTTGTGGAGAAATTCGCCAGGATGGCCAAGAGCCAGGCCGAGAACGGTTTTGCCTTCATGATGGTCACGCTGAAGGACGGCACGTTCCTCGGTACGGTCGGCATGGCGCCCATCGAGAGAGATGGGCCGCCCGACACTCTGCGCGGCGCGGTCCAGATCGGCTGGCAGCTGCGCGCCGACTATTGGGGACAGGGCTACGCTCATGAGGCGGCGCGTGCCGTCATCGCGCTTGCCTTCGAGCGTCACGGCATCGAGACCCTCTACAGCCAGACATCGCAGAGCAATGCTCCGAGCTGGCGGCTGATGGAAAAGCTTGGCCTGACGCGCCGCGAGGATCTCGATTATGAGGATCCGGCCTATCCACCCAAGGACAATCCAACCATCGTCTATGCGCTGTCGCGCGAGGGCTGGCAGCCGTGACGAGCGGGTTCGCCCTTTCGACCGCGCGGCTGATCCTGCGCGATTGGCGGGACGAGGATCTCGGGCCTTTTGCAGCCATGTGCAGCGATCCGCGCGTCATGGAATATCTCGGCGGCTTGTCGACGGAAGCCGATTGCGTGGCGGGCATCGTGCGGCAGCGCGCGAGCCAGTCCGAGCGCGGCTATTGCTTCTGGGCAATAG
>JAGIAA010000042.1 GCA_017745115.1 Sphingobium sp.
GGCGGCCGCTCGCCCGAGGGCCAGCGCTCGATCCGCGAAGGAAACTAAGACCATGGCAAGAATTACAGCAGGCGTCGCGACCAGCCACGTCCCCGCAATCGGCGCGGCCTTCGATCATGGCCGGACCCAGGAGCCCTATTGGAAGGCCGTGTTCGACGGCTATGAATGGGTCAAGGACTGGGAAAAGGCCGAGATGCCCGACGTCGTCATCCTCTGCTACAACGATCATGCCTCCGCGATGATGCTCGATGTCGTGCCCACCTTCGCGCTCGGCATGGCGGAAGAGTTCATTCCGGCCGACGAAGGCTGGGGTCCCCGGCCCGTGCCGCCCGTGCAGGGCCACATCGAGCTGGCCGCCCATCTCGCCGAACAGCTGGTGCTCGATGAGTTCGACCTCACGCTCATGAACAATATGGACGTCGACCATGGCTGCACGGTCCCGCTCAGCCTCATGTTCGGCAAGGTCGAGCAATGGCCGTGCAAGGTCATCCCGCTCGCCGTGAACGTGACTCAGTTTCCCACGCCGTCCGGCAGCCGCTGCTGGATGCTCGGCGAAGCGATCCGCGACGCGGTCGAGAGCTATCCCGAGGATCTCAACGTCCAGATCTGGGGAACCGGCGGCATGAGCCACCAATTGCAGGGCCCTCGCGCGGGTCTCATCAATCCCGAGTTCGACACCGCGTTCCTCGACGGGTTGACTGCGGATACCGACGCGCTGCGCAAGATCACGCGGCTTGAATATCTGCGCGAGAGCGGCACGGAGGGCATCGAGCTCATCATGTGGCTGATCATGCGCGCCGCGCTGGGCACCGATGTGGAGGAGCTTCATCGCTTCTACCATGTCCCGGCCTCCAACACGGCGGTGGGACATATCGTCCTCAAGCCGAAAAGCGTTGCGAGCGCGAAGGCTGCTGCCTGATTCCCTGTTCCCCGGCACAGGCCGGGGAACAAGTGTCGGCGCAAGACGCCGTATTATGCGCCCAGACGACAATCGGGGCCGTCGGATCCGGCATGGGCCGCGGAACATCTCCGATGAACATAGCTCTGTCCTACAGCCCTTGGATCATGCCATGGTCTAGCCATGCCGCTTGCCAGCCCTTTGTCACCCGTCCCGCCTGTAATCGGCCCCATCGATCAAAATCGCTTCGGTGATCGAGGGGATTTTTCCGCTGAGCGCAACCTTCGGAACCTTCGGCCGCGTTCGGTCGATGCACGCGCTTGACTTGAAGCGGGCGAGCCGGTCCAAAGCCATCCGTATGCGCCCCTCACTCACTTTCGCACTGCTCGCTCTGACTGCAACGCCGGCATTGGCGCAACAGACGCCGACAGGCCTCTATCGCGCGCAGGCCGGCCCGGACGTGGCCTCGGCCCTCGAGATCGCGCCGGACGGCCGCTTTCGTTACCAGCGCAGCGAGGGCGCGCTCGACGAGCAGGCATCCGGCCGCTGGACGCAAACGCCGGAGGGCGCGACGCTGGAGACGCTGCCCCATCCCCGCGCCCCGGAATGGCAGATCAACACGATCGCCGAAGCGAAGGATTCACCGCTCACGGTCATGGTCCGCGTGCCCGGCGGCGGCCCCGACGGGCTGGCCGGCATCTATCTGCGCATCGGCTTCGCCAATGGCGACCGGCAGGCCGGTATGACTCAATATGACGGCTGGCAGATGGACCCCGCCGAGACGCGCCAGCCGATCTGGATCGAGTTCAGCGAGCCGATCCACGGCGTCACCTCGCAGCGTTTCGATCTGCCCAAGCAGGGCAAGATGGCGCTGACCGTGACCCTCGTCCCCAACGACATCGGCATCGCCGCCTTCGACAAGACGCCGGTCACGATGACCAAGGACGGTATCGTGCTGCATTGGCGCGGGCAGGATATCGCCTATGCGCGGGCGAAAAACCGGCCCTCAGGCGGAAATGGCGGCGGCCTCACGATCCGGGTCGGCCCGAACGAGCAATGAGCGGCGCGCCGGCCAGCGACACGCTGCTCATCCGTCCGGCGAGCGAAGCGGACTGGTACGGCATCTGGGCGGTCTTCGAACCCATTGTGCGGGAGGGCGAAACCTATCCGCTCGATCCCGGGCTCGATGAGGCAGGCGCGCGCGCCTACTGGTTCGCGCCGGACAAGACGATCTTCGTGGCGCGCGATCCCGCCCAGGGCATCATCGGCAGCTATTACATCAAGCCCAACTCGACCGGCCCCGCCGCTCATGTCTGCAATGCGGGCTATATCGTTCATCCCGCTGCGCGCGGCCGCGGCGTCGCCCAGGCGCTCTGCCGCCGCTCTATCGAGGAAGCCCGGCGGCGGGGCTATCGCGCCATGCAGTATAATCTCGTCATTTCGACCAATGACCGCGCCGTGCGTCTGTGGCAGCATATGGGCTTCACGGTCGTCGGCGCCCTGCCTGGTGCCTTCCGGCGGCCCAATGGCGACTATGTCGATGCGCTGGTCATGTATATGAGCTTGGTGGAGGATGAAGGAAATTGATCCCCTTCCCGTTCGTGTCGAGCGAAGTCGAGACACGGGAGGCATTCTTATGACGGTTCTCGACTTCGCTCGAACCGAACGGGGAAGGAAGGCGATGATGGCCGAGCCGCAACGCTACAAATGGACGCCGAACGACGACCGCCCCGAGAACATGTTCGCGATTCCCGTGCCCTTCGATCCCAAGTCCGTGTTCGGCAAGGCGCGGGCGCCGGTGGTCGTCACCATCAATGGCCACAGCTATCGCAGCACCATCGCCCATATGGGCGGCCCCTGCTTCGTGCCGCTGCGCGAGAGCCATCGCGAGGCAGCGGGCGTCAAAGCGGGTGTCGAGGTCGAGGTCACCCTTGCCCTGGATGAAGACGTCCGCACCGTCGACGTGCCCGACGATCTCGCCACCGCGCTCGACGCGATCCCCGGCGCACGCGAGACATGGGACAAGGCCAGCTTCACGCACCGCCGCGAATATGTGGAAAGCCTGCTCGACGCCAAGAAGCCGGAGACGAGGGCAAAGCGGCTGGAAAAGGCGGTCGACTTCGTGAAGGGCCGGATCAAGCCCTGACCCCCCCGTCATTCCCGCGAAAGCGGGAACCCAGTTGGACGCTGTACTTCCCAGCAACGCCCGAGCGCTCGAAGGCCATACGGTTCGTATGGCGAGTGGCCGACCTCAGAGGCCCGCATTGACTGGGCTCCCGCTTTGGTGGGAATGACGGTGGGGGATTTTTAGCCCTTCGGCTTGTAGCCGAACGCCTCTTTCGCCAGCTCGACCACCGCCGGATCGGCCTCGGGCATGTCCATCGGGACGTGCTTTTCCAGCGCGTCGGCAATGCGGGTCAGCGCTGCGATGCGCGAGGCCTTGCGGTCGTTGCCGTCGATCACATGCCAGGGCGCCCAGCGCGTGTCGGTCTTGGCGAACATGTCGTGCATGGCCTTGAGGTAATCGTCGCGACGGCCACGATTGCGATAATCCTCGAAGCCGGTCTTCCAGCGCTTGAACGGATCGTCCAGCCGCTGCGCGAACTGCTTGTCCTGCTCTTCCTGCGTGATGTGCACGAACAGCTTGATCATCGCGGTGCCGCTGTCGACCTGCTGCGCCTCGAATTCGTTGATCTCGTCATAGGCGCGCTTGATCTCGCGCTCCGTGGCATAGTCCTCGACCCGCTCGACAAGCACCCGGCCGTACCAGCTGCGGTCGAACACCGAGACATGCTTGTCCGCCGGCAGCCGCGTCCAGAAGCGCCAGAGGAAATGATGGCCTTTTTCCTCCTCGGTCGGCGCGCCGATCGGCCAGACGCGGAAGTAACGCGGGTCCATGAGCGCGGTCATGCGCTTGATGATGCCGCCCTTGCCGGCCGCGTCCCAACCCTCGAACATGACCACGCTACGTTTGCCGTGCACGATGTGCGCGACCTGAATCCGCTCCAGGCGGTGCTGAAGCTTGCTCAGCGCCTCCTCGAAGTCGCCGTCGAAGTCGGCGCCCTTCTCGTAGTCGGACAGGTTGATGGTCATGCGACCTTCCCTGCCGTGCCGCTTGCGATGGTGTCTAATCTGGTAACCTTATCCTGTCTTGGATTGGGACGAATTCTGATAATTAGCTCTTCGAAGGCTCCACGAGCCGGATGTGCAACTCGCGAAGCTGCTTGAGAGTTGCCGGCGCGGGCGCCTGCATCATCAGATCCTCGGCCTTCTGCGTCATCGGGAAGACGATCACCTCGCGGATGTTCGGCTGATCGGCGAGCAGCATGACGATGCGGTCGACGCCCGGCGCCGAGCCGCCATGCGGCGGCGCGCCATATTTGAACGCATTGATCATGCCGGCGAAGTTCGTGTCGACCTGCTCGCGCGTATAGCCGGCGATCTCGAACGCCTTGTACATGATCTCCGGCCTGTGATTCCGGATCGCACCCGAGCTCAGCTCCACGCCGTTGCACACGATGTCGTACTGCCAGGCGAGGATATCGAGCGGGTCCTTGGTCTCCAGCGCCTCCAGCTCGCCCTGCGGCATCGAGAAGGGGTTGTGGCTGAAGTCGATCTTCTTGGCGTCCTCGTCATATTCGAACATCGGGAAGTCGACGATCCAGCAGAATTCAAAGCGCTTCTGGTCGATGAGATCGAGCTGTTCGCCGACTCGCGTACGGGCAAGACCGGCCAGCTTGGCCGCCTGGGCTTCCTTGCCGGCGGCGAAGAAGATGCCATCGTCGGGGCCGAGGCCGAGCGCGTCGGCAAGCGCCGACATCTTGTCCTCGCCATGGTTCTTGGCGATCGGACCGCCCCATTCGCCGCCCTTGCGGGTTGCATAGCCGAGGCCCGGAAAGCCTTCGCTCTGGGCCCAGCTGTTCATGTCGTCGAAGAACTTGCGGCTCTTCTCGGCGGTGTTCGGCGCAGGGATCGCGCGCACGACATCGCCGCTCTCGACGATCGACGCGAAACGGCCGAAGCCCGATCCGACGAAATGGCTCGAGACATCGTTGATGATGAGCGGATTGCGCAGGTCGGGCTTGTCGTTGCCATATTTCAGCATCGATTCCCGGTAGGGAATGCGCTTGAACGGCAGCGCGCTGACCGTACGTCCCTTGCCCTGCCAGTCGGCGAACTCCTCGAACACACCGTGCAGCACCGGCTCGATCGCGGCGAACACGTCGTCCTGGGTGACGAAGCTCATCTCGAAGTCGAGCTGGTAGAATTCGCCCGGGCTCCGGTCGGCACGCGCGTCCTCGTCGCGGAAGCAGGGCGCGATCTGGAAGTAGCGGTCGAAGCCGGCCACCATCAGCAGCTGCTTGAACATCTGCGGCGCCTGCGGAAGCGCATAGAATTTGCCGGGATGAACGCGGCTCGGCACCAGATAGTCGCGGGCTCCTTCCGGGCTCGAGGCGGTTAGGATCGGCGTCTGGAACTCGGTGAAGCCCTGGTCGATCATCCGGCGGCGCAGTGACGCGATGACGTTCGAGCGCAGCATGATGTTGGCATGCAGGCCATCGCGGCGCAGGTCGAGGAAGCGGTTCTTGAGGCGAATTTCCTCGGGATATTCGAGGTCGCCCGCGACCGGCAGCGGCAGCTCCTGTGCCGCCGACTGCACCACTGCCTCGACGGCGCGAATCTCGATCTCGCCGGTCGGGAGGTTGGGGTTGACCGCCTCCTTAGCGCGCGCCTCGACCTTGCCCGTGATCGTCACGACGCTTTCGGACTTGAGACTCTCGATCACGGAGAACACCGGACCGTCCACTTCGGTGACGAGCTGGATCATGCCGTAATGATCACGCAGGTCGATGAAGACGAGATCGCCATGATCGCGCTTGCGATGGACCCATCCGGAGACGCGGACCGTCTCTCCCGTATGGGCGGCGCGAATTTCGCCGCAAGTATGAGTGCGATAGGCGTGCATCACTATGGCCTTTATTTCTCGCCCCGCATTGCGAGGTCGCTGGATGAATGACAAACCAAGATTACGGGGCTAAGAGACGCGCTCCATTTCGCCAGTCACCCGGCTCCCGATCGAGGATCGGCCCATAATAAGATCACCTGCCATATGCAAATCCATCCGCTGATTACCGACTCCGCCACGCTCGCCGCTCTGTGCAAGCGCATGGCCAAGGCCGACTTTGTCGCCGTCGACACCGAGTTCATGCGCGAGAACACCTTCTGGCCCGATTTGTGCCTCGTGCAGATCTCCGATGGCAAGGAAGCGGCGGCCATCGACCCCAAGGCGCCAGGCCTCGACATGAGCCCCCTCCTCGACCTCATGGTCGATAATGAGGACGTCCTGAAGGTCTTCCATGCCGGCGGCCAGGATATCGAGATCATCTTCAATCTCACCGGCCGGACGCCGCACCCCCTGTTCGATACGCAGATCGCCAGCATGGCGCTCAGCCAAGGCGAGCAGATCGGCTATTCCAATCTCGTCGACGGCTGGCTCGGCATCCAGCTCGATAAGGGCGCGCGCTTTACCGACTGGGGCCGGCGTCCGCTGGACAAGCGCCAGATCGACTATGCGATCGGCGACGTCACGCATCTCGCCACGATCTTCCCGATGATGCTGGAGGAGCTGCGCAAGACCGGCCGTGGCGGCTGGCTCGATCAGGAGATGGAGCGCCTCGCCGACCCCAGCAACTATTCGGTCGCGCCCGACGAGGCGTGGCAGCGCGTGCGTCTCTCCAGCCGCAAGGCGGAGGTGCTTGGGCGTCTCAAGGCGCTGGCGGCGTGGCGGGAGCGTGAGGCGCAGGACAAGAACCTGCCGCGCGGGCGCATCGTCAAGGACGAGACGCTGGGGGATCTTGCCACTCATCCGCCCCGGACGCAGGACGATCTCGGCAAGGTGCGCGGTCTCTCCGCAAGCTGGAAGGCGAACGACATCGGGGCGCGTCTGATGTCGGCGCTCGCCTCCGCCAGTCCGATGCCTCGCGAGGAAATGCCGGAACGCGATGCCAGCCGGCCGGGCCTGGGCAAGGAAGGCGCGCTGGTCGCGGACCTGCTGAAGCTGCTCCTCAAGATCCGGTCGCGCGAGATCAACGTCGCCTCGCGCCTGCTGGCACGATCGGACGATCTCGAAATGCTGGCGGCGGGAATGCGCAGCGGCCTCCCGATTCTGGAAGGCTGGCGCTACGAGCAATTCGGCCATGACGCGCTCGACCTCGTCGAGGGACGCATGGCTTTCGCCGTGAAAGACGGTAAGCTGTTGATGACGCGCACGGAGTAGGACTCATGCGGACCATCGTTGCGATAGCACTCGCGGCTTGTCCGCTGGCGGGATGCACGACCGCCGAAACGGCGAGCACGCCTCCACAGGTTCAGGCACCGGTTCAGGCGCAATGCGACAATGGCAAGCTCGACGGATTTGTCGGCCAGAAGGCCAGTTCGGAACTCGGTGCGAAGATGCTCGCTGCATCCGGTGCGAACGCGCTGCGGTGGGGACCGCCCCGCTCAGCGATGACCATGGATTTCCGAGCCGATCGCCTGACGGTCTCATACGACGATGCTCTGACGATTACATCCGCCCGCTGCGGCTGAGGCTTTCGCCCCAGCCGCTTTGCAGTGGGCCGGCGGGTGTCGGGCGGGGACAGTCCCACCGGCCCGGCCGGCGTCAGTCGATCACTTCCACACTCGGAGCGTGATAACCACGCTTGGCCATGACGTGGACGTAGTGGCCGCGCTCATGCGAGAGTTCGCCGCGATACTCGTCCCAGGCGTTGCGCATATCCTTTGTCTTGCTGGCCTCACGGAGATCGCGGGCGAGTTCCTTCTGCGATTCGAGGATGTTCACCCGGTAATCGTACCAGAAGTGATTCTCGACGCCGCCGATCGGGCTGGTGATGATGCGGCCCTCTTCCTCGTGCGCCATGCGCTCCTCGGCGAGGACGATGCGGGTGTTGACGGCAGCGGTCGCACCGACCGCAAGGCTCAGCGAAAGAGCCGTAAGAGCAATGGACTTGATCATGGTTCTTCTCCCTTCGAAATCATCGCCACCGCATGTCCAATTCGCGGCGGTTCAGGGAGACAACGAATGGGATGTCGATTTTCATCCCGATTTTGAGGCAAAAAGGCTCAGTCGTGCGTCCAGCCGTCCTTCACCGCAGTTCGCTCAGCGGCTGCATCCAGTGCATTTCCTGCCGCCATTTCTTGCGCAGATGCCATGATTTCAGAGGCTTGCGACCCAGCTTGCGCATAAGGACTTCGCGACTTCGATGGCATGCCGGCTTGCGTGCGGATAATTCTCCAATCGCCGCCCTCGCGACAGGCAATGCCGGCGGTCGCGCCTTGCTCGTAGCCGCGGCAATAGCGCCCGTCCTTGGCCTCGAAACTGATCAGGATGCGGACATCCTTGCCGTCCTGCGCCGACGCCAGCTGGGTAGTGAGCGCATTGGCGAGATCCCCGCGTGCGACCAGCTGGCCATCCTGGCTGGCGACCGGCCCCACCGGAATGGCGACACGGCCGACCACGATCCCCAGAGCCAGCGACGCCGCCAGGGCGCCGCCAAGCGCCCAGCGCGGCCGCGGTGCCCTGGCGGCCGGCTGCTCTTCTTCGCGCGCGCGGCGGACGGCCGCCAGGTCGATCACCTGTGCGCTTTCCCTGGGCTTCAGCAGATCGGTCAGCCGGTCCGGGGCCGGCGCGTCGAGGATGGGGCCGAAATGCGCGGAGAGCTGGGTACGCAGCGCGCGATGCGCTTCGACCTGTTTCGCCAGCTCGGGCTGTGCCGCAATCGCCTCTTCGACCTTCGCCGCGTCGGCGGGCGAGAGTTCGCCATCGGCATAAGCAGCGAGCGTCTCGGGATCGATCGTCATGCCGCGTCTCCCAATATGGCCTGCAGGGCATCGCGCCCGCGCACCAGCCGCGAGGTCAATGTGCCTATGGGGCAGCCGATGATGTCCGCCGCCTCGCGATAGCCATAGCCCTCGACCATCACGAGAATGATCGCTTCGCGCTGTTCGTCGGGAAGCTGGGACATGGCCCGGTCGACATTGGACAGTTCGACACGCGCCTCCTGCCCGCCCTCGGTGCCGACCGAGAGGCCGGCTTCCTCGACCGTGAAGGTTTTGTCGCGGCGGGTGCGGCTGCGCACTTCGTCGATCCAGATATTGCGCATGATCCTGTACATCCAGCTGTCGAGACGCGTGCCCTCGGCCCACTGGTCGCGGGACTTGAGCGCGCGCTCTATGGTCATCTGGCACAGGTCGTCGCCGGCAGCGATGTCGCGCGAGAGCCCCGCCGCAAAGCGGCGGAGACGCGGCAGAAGTGCCACGATCCCTTGCTCGAACTGCCCGCTCAGTTGCCTATGCCTTTCCTTCGAAGGATGAAACGGTTGGCCTCGCGCGTTTCATCCATGCTTAAGCTGAGAATGTGCAAGAGAGATAGGGAAAGATGCGTAAATCCGTCCTCATGCTTGTGGCGGCGACCCTCGCCAGCCCGGCCATCGCCCAGTTGCTTCCGCAAGTGGGCCAGGCGGTCGGCAGCGTGACCGAGCAGGTGAACGGCACAGTGAACGGTGTGCTCGACCGCACCGGTCTCGATCTCGATGCCGCGACACGGCCGGTGCGAGACCTCGCGCGCGACCGCATCGAGCGCCTCAACGAGTTCATTCGCGCCAATCGCCAGTCCATCGAGCCCGACGACCAGGGGCAGCCCGCCCGGCGCGGCGTCGTGCTGCTCGTCGATCCCGACACAGCCTCGCTCGCGGCCGCGCAGCGGCTTGGCTATCGCGCAGGAGAGACACAGACGCTCGGATCCCTCGGGATCAGCGCCATCGAGCTGGACGTGCCGCAAGGCACCAGCCTCGCGAGTGCCCTCAAGAGCCTGCGCAAGGCCCTGCCGGGCAAGACGCTGACCGCCGATCCCATCCATTTTCCCAGCGCCGAAGCGCAGGCCAATGGCAAGGCGCCGGCTCGCCCCGCCGTGCCGGCCATCAACACGCCGGTCGGCTTGATCGACGGTGGCGTGGGCTCTTCAGTGAATGTGCGTGCGCAACAAGGCTTCGCCCCTGGCGCACCCTCGCCCAGCGATCATGGCACCGCCATCGCCTCGCTGATGCGCGATGCGGGTGTGACCAATGTCATGGTTGCCGACGTCTATGGCCGCGATCCTGCGGGCGGCAGCGCCCTGTCCATCGCGCGCGCCCTCGATTGGATGGTTGGGCAGCGCGTGCAGGTCGTCTCCATCAGCCTGGTGGGCCCGCGCAATCCACTATTGGAGCGTGCCATCGCTGCAGCCGGCACGCGCGGTACGACGATTGTCGCCGCCGTCGGCAATGACGGGCCCGCCGCTCCGCCTGCCTTCCCCGCCTCCTATCCCGCCGTCCTGGCCGTGACCGGCGTCGACCTGAAGGACCGCGCTATGATCGAGGCCGGGCGCAGCCTCCATCTCGATTACGCCGCACCGGGCGCGGGCATTTTCGCGCTCAACGCCCGCGGCGAAGACAAGCGCGTGCGCGGGACGAGCTTTGCCGCGCCGTTGGTGGCGGCCCGCGCCGCCGCAGCGGTCGGCAGCGGCGCGAATGTGCGCGCCGCGCTCGACCGCGAAGCGCGCGATCTCGGCAAGAAAGGTCCGGACGACATGTTCGGACGCGGCCTTGTTTGCGGAACCTGCGCCCGCCGCTAAAAATTTCGCGGGGGATGGATGAAATCCGAAAGGCCACTCGTTTGCCTGAATGAGAGCGCCTCACGGCACTCGCAAATGAGTGGAAAGGATTTCATCATGAAGGCAATTCTCATCGCAACGGCCGCCCTGACGCTGGCGGCAACCGCTCCTGCCTCGGCCCAGCTGCTGGGCGGTGGCGGTGCCCTTGGCGGCAATCTGGGTGGCAATCTCGGCGGCACGCTTGGCGGCCCCGGCAGTATGCCCAGCATGCCGAACTTCCCCGACCGCGCTTCCGATCTTGGCGGCCGCCTGGGCGGCGTTGGCCAGACCACGCTGGGCGGCAACGGCTCCGGCAGCACCAGCGGCAGCACGCATGTCGATCGCCGCAGCGGTCGCGTCGATGCCGATCGCTCAGCCAGCGGTTCGCTTGGCGGCACGGCAAGCCAGGCCCTCGACACGCCCAATCGCTCGCTCAATGCCGGGGGCTCTGCCAATGGCTCGGGTAGCGGCAGCGCGAGCGGTCATGCGCAGCTCGTCGGTACCGATGCCGTCCGCGGCACGGTCGGCGATGCCCGCTCCACGGCGCGCGATACCGCGACCGGCCTGCGTTCGACCGGACGCAACGCCGTCGAAACGACGCGTGACACGGCAACCAGTGCCCGCGGCTTTGCCAGCAATGGCGTGGCGACCACCCGCGACGCGGCACGCGCCTCGACCGCGAACGCCGTCTCGGCCACCCGCAACCAGGTCGCCATCGCCCGCAACGCGGCCGGCGGCCTTGCCGCGGCGCCCGGCATGGATATCCAGTCGGTCAAGGGCAAGACGATCGGCAAGGTCCGCGACGTCGTCACCGACAATGATGGCGGCGTGAAGTCGCTGGTCGTCGAGAGCGGTGATCGCCTCGCCACCCTGCCCGCCTCGAACTTCTCCGGCGACGGCAATGTGCTGGTCTCCGCCATGGGTGCGGGCGACATCAAAAAGGCGTCCAAGGACCAGGCCAAGGCCAGCGAAGACAAGTCGGCCGGCTGACACACCCCCTGCTCCCGTCAGCCGACTGGGCCCGGTCTCTCGCACGAGAGGCCGGGCCTTCTCTCGTCAGGCTCAGCAGTCGAGGATGAAGCCCATGTCCATCGCCTGGCCGAGCTGGCGCAGGCGGCGGCTCACCGTCTCGCCGGCCAGGACCGCGAAGTCGGGCTGGAGCCGCAGGATGATCGCACCGTCGGCGACCGACAGCTGGGAGCCGTCGAGCGGTGCCTCGGCACCGCCGGAAAGGCGCTGGCAGAGGCGAATCGCGAGGCCCCATTGCGTGGCGCGCTTGAGGAGGCTCTCATTGGCCAGCGCATCGAGCCCCGCCGCGATCGAAATGCCGCCGCCGAAATTGGCGTGCAGCGCCTGGGCGAGCACCGCGCGCTCCTCGGCGGTGATACCCACCCAGTTACCATGCAGTGCGACTTCGAGGCCGCGCTCGGCCCGGAATTCGGGATTGGCGCGCCAGCCCACGTCGGCGAGCAGGCATGCGGCATGACGGATGCGGCGCCATTTCTGGGCATCGGCCGTGAAGAGCGGCGCAATCCAGCGATCGATATGGTCGCCATGCCCCACGAAACGCCCTTGCGCATCGCCTTCCGCGCGCGCCGAGACGAGCAGCGGGTCCTCGTTGCGCTGTGCATCGGACAACGCTTGGAACAACAGGCCTTCGCGCAAGCCGAAAGCGGAGACAGTGAGGTGCGAGGATTTGAGCCGCGCCACCACCGCTGAGAGCAGGTGTGCGGCGTCGGGCAGCATCGGTGCGCGTGCACCGCTGATCGCCGGCATCGACTTGGCGCCGGCTTTCCCGGTTTCCTTGCCGCCACGGTCGATCCAGCGCTGCAACGCCATCGTCCGGGCCGGCGCCATTTCATAATGGTGGATGATGGGAAGCGGATAGCGCGTCAGGCTCATGTCGAGCCGGGCCAGAGCGCGCCAGCTGCCGCCGATCATGTAGAAGGGCAGCCCCTTCTCGATGTCGGTCCAGCCATGCTCCTTGAGAAGCGCATCGAGGCGCCGCGACAGCGCGCCTTTGCCCTTCTTGCGGATCTCGGCGACGCGCAATACGCCGAGCGGCAGCGAAACCGAGCGCTCGATCTTACCGCCGCGGACACGCACCAATTCAAGGCTGCCACCGCCCAGATCGCCCATGATCCCGTCCGCCTCCGGCATGCCCGAGAGCAGCCCATAAGCGGACGCAATGCCCTCCTCCTCGCCGGTCAGCAGCTGCACATCGAGGCCGATCTCTGCCGCACGCTCGATCAGCTCCATGCCGTTGACCGCGTCGCGGACGGCGGCGGTGGCGACGCAGCGTATCTCCTCGACCGCCATGTCCGCGCAGAGGCGCTCAAAGCGCTCCAAGGCGACGAGCGCGCGCTCCATGGCCTCGTCGCCGATGCGGCCATTGCCGGCGAGCTGGGCGCCGAGCCCCGCCATGATCTTCTCGTTGAACAACGTGAAGGGCAGCCGCCGCGGCCCGTCATAGACGACGAGGCGGATGCTGTTCGAGCCGATGTCGATGATGGCGGTGCGGCGGCTCTGCCTGGCAGTGCGTGCCTGCGGCCGATCCTGCGGCGCAATGCGGTCGAGCAGAGTCATGGCGCCTAAATGGCCCTTCAGGGCCGCTCGCGCAAGCTCAGCTTAGGCACGGCGTCGCTCGTCTTGAGGGCCGCGCCGCGCCCGGACAGCGACGGGTTTGTCATGAAATATTTGTGGAGATTGAATGGCTTGTCCTTGGTCTTGAGGCGCGTATAGCGTCCGTCCGGTCCCAAAGACCAGCTCTGCTCATTGTCGAGCAGATTGGCGAGCAGCACCTGATCCAGCACCTGATCGTGCACCGTCGGCGTCTCGATGGGCAGCATGTACTCGACGCGCCGGTCGAAATTGCGTGGCATCCAGTCGGCCGAACTGATGAATACCTTCGCCCGGTTGTTGGGCAGCGCCTCGCCATTGCCGAACGCCCAGATGCGGCTGTGCTCCAGGAACCGGCCGATGATCGAGATGACGCGGATGTGATCCGACATGCCGGGCACGCCGGGGCGCAGGCAGCAGATGCCGCGCACGATCAGGTCGATCTCCACGCCGGCATTGCTCGCCGCATAGAGCTTCTCGATGATCGCGGGGTCGACCAGGCTGTTCATCTTCGCCCAGATTGCAGCCGGACGGCCGGCGCGGGCATGCTCGATCTCGGCGTCGATCAGGTCCACCAGCTGCTGGCGCAAGGACAACGGCGACATGGTGAGCAGCTCCATATGCTGGGGCTCAACATAGCCGGTAATGTAGTTGAAGATCTGCGCGGCATCGCGCCCGGCCCGCGGATCGGCCGTGAAGAAGCTCAAATCGGTGTAAATCCGGGCCGTGATCGGGTGATAGTTGCCGGTGCCGAAATGGCAGTAGGTCCGGAACGCGCCGCCTTCGCGGCGCACCACCATCGAGATCTTGGCGTGCGTCTTCCAGTCGACGAAACCGTAGACGACCTGCACGCCGGCACGCTCGAGCTGGCTTGCCCATAGCAGGTTCTGCTCCTCGTCGAAGCGGGCCTTGAGCTCGACCACGGCGGTCACCGATTTGCCCGCTTCGGCCGCGTCGATCAGAGCGCGGATGATGGCCGACTGCTTGCCGGCGCGATAGAGCGTCTGCTTGATCGCCACCACGTCCGGGTCCGCCGCCGCCTGCTTCAGGAAAGCGATGACGACGTCGAAGCTTTCATAGGGGTGGTGGATGACGATGTCCTTGGCCTTGATCGCCGCGAAGCAATCGCCGCCATATTCGCGGATACGCTCGGGCAGGCGCGGCACGAAGGCCGTGAATTTGAGGTCTGGCCGGTCTTCCTCGACGATCTCCGCGAGGTCGCCAATGCCCATGAACCCGTCGATATCGACCGTGATCGCGTCATGCCCCTGCATCAGCGTCTGCAGCATGGCCTCGACCGGTTCGGCGACGCGGATTTCCATCTCGAGCCGGATGATGCGGCCCCGGCGGCGCTGCTTGATGGCGCTGCGATAAAAGCGGACGAGATCCTCGGCCTCTTCCTCGATTTCGATATCGCTGTCGCGCAGGATCCGGAACAGCCCGCTGTCGCGCACGATGAAGCCGGGGAACAGCAGGTGCGAATAGCGCCGGACCAGCGTCTCGATCGAGATATAGCGCGCGACCTTGCCCGGCACGCGAATGAAGCGCGGCAGGGTCGCGGGCAGGATGACCAGCTCCTGCACCACTTCATTGTCCGACTGGCGGACGAGGTCGAAGAAGAGACTGAGGCCCTTGTTCGGAATGAACGGAAAGGGATGCGCCGGGTCGAGCGCCTGCGGCGTGATAACGGGGAAGACCTGCTCCTGGAAATGCGCCTGCAGCCACTTCTCGGTGCGCGCGTCGACCGCCTCCAGATCCAGGACAGCGATGGCGGCCTTGCGGAGTTGGTCGCGCAGTTCGTGCCAGACGCGCTGCTGCTCCGCCATGAGCTCGTTCACACGGTCTGCAACGGCTTCGAGCTGCTCGGCCGGCGTCAACCCGTCGACCGAGCGCAGGTCCACGCCTTCGAGCTGCTGACCCTTGAGGCCCGCGACGCGCACCATGAAGAATTCGTCGAGATTGTTGCCGGAAATGGAGAGAAAGCGCAGCCGTTCCAGCAGCGGGTGGGCGACGTTGCTCGCCTCCTCCAGCACGCGCTGGTTGAAGGTGAGCCACGAGAGCTCGCGGTTGAAATATCGCGACTCCGCACTCGCAATCGATGCAATGGGATCGGCCTCAGCCACCTGTCCCTGCTCCTTCGCTCTCATCGCCTTCGACCGGATCGGAGGAGAGCAGCCCGGTTTGCCCGAGCACGCTTCGTGCCGACGCGATCGTCAATTTGCGCGCCGATGCCAGTGATTCGGCATTGAGCGCACCCACCACCTTATCGACAGTTTTATAACAGCGTGTGACACGCCGAGCGATAAATTCGGGCAAGCCCGGCGCAAACGCCGACCCCGCGCGCTCGAGGCCGTGCGCGATGAGCGCGGCCGTCACGGCCTCGTCGGGTTCGGCGATCCGGGCCACGGCAGCCGTGGCGAGGCGCGTCCGCAAGTCCGGCAGGCGCACGGCCCAGAGCGGGGGAGCGTCCCGGGCGATGAGCAGCAATATCTGCCCTTCGTCCCGCGCCCTGTTCCAGAGATTGAAAAGCGCGGTCTCGTCCGCCTCATCGGCATCGTCGATGACCGTGCCGCCACTTTCCGCCGCAAACAGACGGCCGATCAGCGAGCGGCCGGATTTTGCCGGCCCCACCAGCAGCGTCGCCGGCGACGGCCAGCGCTGCCAGTCGCGCAGCAGGGCAATGGCGTCGGCATTGGCGGCGGTCATCAGCAGGCTGCCCGTTTCGCCGCGCTCCGACCAGTCGATCGGCAGCGGAAGCTGGCTCATTGCGCGGGTCCCCCGCCTCCGCGGCGGACGACGCGCAAGGTCGAACCCGAGCCGGTGACACTGAGGCCCCGGCTTTCGAGCGCGGCGCGCAACTGGTCGGCCGAGCCGTCGAAGGACACCTGCATGACCGATGTGCCGCCAAGCGCGAGGCTCGTCGTCGCGGCGGATTTGACGCCCGGCACGCCCCGCACCGCACGCTCGGTTGCGCTGACCGAGTCGGCCGTCGGCGTGTCGAATTGCAGGGTGATCGAGCCGGCAGTCGGCGCAATGGCACCGCCCTCGGTCGGCAGGGCGCGCATGACCGACTCGAGTTCGCTCACATTGGTGAGTTCGACAGCATTGATCGGCGCCTCGATGATCAGCGACGGATCGGGCCGCAACAGGCCGATATTGAGCGCCTGGGTGTAGAGCTGGTCCATCTTCACGACCGCCTGCTTCATCATCTCTGGCAGCTGGTCGGGGCCGGTCGCGCGCAGGTCGAACGTGCCGATCAGGCGGTTGTCCGGGCCATAGCGCGCCGCGAAATGTCCGGTAATCGGGCCGCCGGGCCAGCTGCGCTCCAGTCGGGCAAGCGGCATGACGACATCGGCTGCGCCATATTGATCGAGCAGGACACGCCACCAACTCCGGCCATGGCGGTTGATCTGGTTGGCGTTGAGCAGCAGGGCATCGGGCCCGTCGCCGGTCGGCCGGACATAGTCGATCGCACTCTCGCCGGTCCGGAAGATCGCCCAGGCCTTCTGCCATTCGGTCGTGGTCTCGAACACGGTCGAAATGCCGCCGTCGCTCAGCACCGGGATGACCAGCAGCGGCGGCGAGCGCATGACCTGTGCCGACACGCCAAGCGCCTGCCCGGCGCGGGCGCGATCGAACAGCACGGCCAACGTCGCGATGTAGCGATTGGGACCGATCTGCTCCTGCTGCACTTCGATGCCCGAAACGAGCCCGTCGAGTACGGTATCGCTGAATTTCGGCCCATCGCCGCCATTGGTGCGCTTCCAGAGCTCCTTCCAGGCCAGCCGCTGCGCCAGTTTCCAGCCCGACTGGCGCGCCGTGTTGGCGTCCGGACCGTAGATATCGACCTTGACGTCGGTGACCTCGAAATCGCCGCTGGAGGCGATCGGCTGGGCGCCGCGTTCGCCTTCGATCTGCGCGATCAGCACTGCGCCGAAGGCCAGAAAAGCCAGCGCGACGAGCAGATGAATGGGGCGTAATTTGGGGAGCGCGAGCGTCACGGCGTCCTTTTGGCGGCATTGCTCTGGAAAACCAAGCGCGATTTGGTAAGGCGCCTGCATGGATGACAACACACAAAAGCCCGCCGGTTATACCTACGCCCAGGCCGGCGTCGACATTGCGGCGGGAAACGCCCTTGTCCGCGCCATCGCGCCCCTCGCCAAGGCCACGCGCCGGCCGGGCGCCAATGCCGATCTCGGCGGATTCGGGGGGTTCTTCGATCTCAAAGCCGCCGGCTTCACCGATCCGCTCCTGGTCGCCGCCAATGACGGTGTGGGCACCAAGCTGAAGCTCGCGATCGACAGCGGCAAGCATGACACGGTCGGCATCGATCTCGTCGCCATGTGCGCCAACGACCTGATCGTGCAGGGCGCCGAGCCGCTGTTCTTCCTCGATTATTTCGCCACGGGACGCCTCGACAATGGCGTGGCCAAACGCGTCATCGCCGGCATCGCCGAAGGCTGCAAGCAGGCCGGATGCGCATTGATCGGCGGCGAGACCGCGGAAATGCCGGGCATGTATGCCGACGGCGACTATGACCTGGCGGGCTTCTGCGTCGGCGCGGTCGAGCGCGACCAGGTGCTGACGGCGGACAAAGTCGCGGAGGGCGACGTGATCCTCGGCCTGGCCTCCTCCGGCGTCCACTCGAACGGCTATTCGCTCGTTCGGCGCCTTGCTGCCGACAAGGGCTGGAAACTCGACCGCCCTGCCCTGTTCGACCAGGACGTGCTGCTGATCGACGCGCTGATGGCGCCGACCCGCATCTATGTGAAGCAGCTCCTGCCCCAGGTTCGCGCCGGCAAGATCCACGCCATGGCGCACATCACCGGCGGCGGCCTGCTCGAGAATATCCCGCGCGTCCTCCCGGCGGATCTCCATGCCTATATCGACGCCGATCTCTGGGCGCAGCCGCAGCTCATGGCCTTCCTGCAGGCGCAGGGCAACATCGAGCCGGGCGAAATGGCGAAGACCTTCAATTGCGGCATCGGCATGGCAATCGTGGTCGCGCCGGACGATGTCCTGGCCGTCACCGACGCGCTGTCCGAGGCCGGCGAGGCGGTAAGCCGTATCGGCGAAATCCGCGCCGGCGCCAGGGGCTGCACAGTGTCCGGCTCAGCCGAGACCTGGAGCGCCAGGGCGAACTGGACAGCAACGCACAACGGCTGACCTGTTCCCCGGCAAAGGCCGGGGGCCAGAATTCTCGTCGGAATGGACCCGGCCTTCGCCAGGGATCGATAAAGGGGCAATGTCATGGCCAAGGCGCGCGTAGCGGTGATGCTCTCGGGCACGGGGACGACCATGGCCTCGCTTCTCTATGCCTCGCGCCTGCCCGACTGCCCCTATGAGATCGTGCTGGTCGCCTCGAACAAGCCCGAGGCGCGCGGCCTTCAGGTCGCCGCCGCCGAAGGCATCCCGACCTTCGCGCACAGCCACAAGGGGCTGACGCGCGAAGCCCATGAAGCGATCATGCTGGACGCGCTGGCCAGGTCCGGCGCCGATCATGTCGCGCTCTGCGGCTATATGCGCATCCTGACCGCCGACTTCGTCGCGCATTGGGAAGGCCGGATGCTGAACACCCATCCCTCGCTGCTTCCCAAATATCGCGGCCTGGAGACGCACCAGCGGGCGTTGGACGACAAGGAGACGCATGGCGGCTGCACCGTCCATCTCGTCACTGCCGAGCTCGACGAAGGCCCCATTCTCGGCCAGATCCCAGTCGCGATCCTGCCGGCCGACACGGCGGAAAGCCTCGCCCAGCGCGTGCTCTATGCCGAGTATCAGCTCTATGCGCGCGCGCTCGCCGATTATGTGATGCGCGAGCGCGATCCGGACTGGTTGGCCGCGCAGGTCCGTGAGCGGGCTCTGCTGCTGCCCGAGGCCGACGAGGTGCTCTCGCACGGCATGCCCTGCTTCGGCATCAAGGGCGGCAAGAAATTCGCTTATGTGAGCCTCGACCATCATGGCGACGGCAAGACCGCCCTGCTGGTCAAGATCAGCGGCGCGGAGGAACAGGAGCTGCTCATCGAGAGCGACGCGGAGCGCTACTATCGCCCGGCCTATTTCGGCGACGGCTGGATCGGCATCCGGCTCGATCTGGGCGACACCGACTGGGACGGCATCGCCGAGTGGCTCGGCAAGAGCTGGCGCGCGACCGCGCCGCGCAAGCTCACCAGGATGCTCGACGTGATGGACGAGTTCTGACCGTCCGGTCCGGGAAATCCCCTACCATAAAACCGTCATAAATCAGTCATTAGCGTGCAAGGAACCATCCATAGGGCGCGGTCGTCAGCGACTGACAACAAAGATGGGGACCTAACATGCGCAGCACGATTTCCATTGCTCTGCTTGCCGTCACAGCCATGACCGCGTCGACGGCGGCACAAGCCGACGTTCGTATCACCGAATTCATGTATCAGGGCGCAAACTCGGGCAATCGCGAGTTCCTCGAGCTCACCAACATCTCGAACAGCGCGGTGGACATCACCAGCTGGACCTACAACGACGATAACCCGAACAACCCGGTCGCCTTCGGCAGCAGCTTCGGCCTGCTTGGCGCCAATGAATCGATCATCCTCACCGAAATGTCCGAAGACGCCTTCCGCAGCTATTGGGGACTGTCGTCGAGCGTTCGCATCTTCTCGATCGGCGGCAATTCCAACCTCGGCAATGCTGACACGATCAACATCTACAATTCGAGCGTGCAGACCCTCGCCAATCTGGTCGACAGCGTGACCTATTCCGGCACCACCCCCGGCATCTCGCGCAACCGTCCCGTCGGCACCACCGGCAGCGTCGCCAACTCTCTGTTCGTTAACTCGGTCGCGGGTGATGCCTATGGCTCAGCGCTCGCGCCCACCGGCCCGGATCGCGACCTCGCCAATCCCGGCAAATTCCTGAGCGCCGTTCCCGAGCCGGCCAGCTGGGCGCTGATGATCGGCGGCTTCATGCTCGTCGGTGCGAACACCCGCCGCACCCGCAAGGTCTCGTTCGCCTGATTCTGCCTGACCGAAAAAACAAAAGCGCCCGGCCTCCATTGGGGGTCGGGCGTTTGCCTGTCTCGCGTCAGTGCATGTGCGGCGCCCCGCACAGGCTTAGCGGAAGTTGTCCGCGTAAGCCTGGATCTTCAGGGTCTTGGGCGGTGTCTTGACGACGGCGTATGAAATACCGTTGCGCTCGCAATAGGCGCAGGCCGCGTCCGCGTCGGCGAAGCTCAGCTTCACCTGCTCTTTGGTATCGCCCGACCCTGCCCAGCCCGTCATCGGATCGGGCTTCTTGGCCTCCGCCGGGGCGAATTCGAGCATCCATGTGTCCGTACGCGCCTTGCCCGACTGCAGGGCGTTCTTCGGAATTTGGTAGATGCGCGCGGTCATGGACGAACCCTCTTTTTGACGGGACTGCCGTCGCCCAAGATGCATGAGTCTGTCAAGATTTGAGGCGCGCATCCGCCTTCTTCGTGCGCAGTGTAGGATTAGCGCCGGCGGGATCGTCCGGCCAGGGATGCTTGGGATAGCGACCGCGCATCTCCTTGGCGACATCGGCCCAGCTGCCTTTCCAGAAGGCGGGCAGATCCCGCGTCGTCTGGATCGGGCGGCCGGCCGGTGAGGTCAACGACAGGACGAGCGGGATGCGCTGCGTGCCGACGGTCGGATGCTCCGCAAGGCCGAACAGCGCCTGCACGCGCAGCTCCACCGTCGGTCCGGCGGGCGCCGCATAGTCGATAGCATGTGTACTGCCCGCGGGACTGCCGAACTCGGCAGGCGCGAGCGCGTCAATGCGGCGCGCCGCGTCCCAGCCGAGGCGCTGGGTGAGCAAGCCATGCAGCGCCGATGGATCGATGGCCGAGAGACGACGGCCGCCCTCCGGCAGCAGTTGATCAAGCCACTCTTCGGCATCTGCGAGCAGGGCCTCATCGCCGATCACTTCACCCTCGCCCGCATAGCCTGCGCGAATCCGCAGCGCTTCGGCCGCATTGCCCCAGGGAAGCACGCCCAGCCCCTCGCTGCGCAGCGCCTCGGCGAGGACCGCGACGATCGCCGCGCGTTCCGGCTTGTCGTCGGTGCCGGACGACAGCCGGATCGCGCCCAACGTCCGTTCGCGCAACGCTTCGATCCCGCCCAGATCCTTGCGCCACCGGACGATCTTCCGCTCGGCAACGCGGTCAGCCGCGGCCGCCATGATGTCGCTTTCGTCGCAGGCGACCGCTGACAGGATGCGCGCACCCGCCGCGCTGCCCTGGATCTTGCCGACCGCAAGCCATTCGGCGCGGGCCAGTGCGTCTGTGGGATCGAGCCGGAAAGCGCGCCCGCCCACGCTGATCCAGTCCTCGCCGGATGCGTCGCGGCGCTTGGCGATCCGGTCGGGATAGGCGCGGATCAGACAGCGGGCGATGGTCGCCTCGTCCGCCCTTCCGCCCGGCTTGCCGTTCACGAGGCCGAGCCAGCGTCTGGCCAGGCCACGCGCACCCTCGGCCCGCGGGCCTTTCTCACGCTGCCAGTTCTGATGGCGGCGATGCAGGTCCGCCGAAGGCCCGCCTAACCCGCGCTCGGTCAACAGCACGGCGACGTCCGCCGCAACGCCCGCCTCGCCCGCTTGCGCCGAGAGCAGCAGCATGTGCGCCAGCCGCGGGTCGAGCGGCAGCTCGGATATGGCTCGGCCATGAGCTGTCGCCCTGCCCGTGCTGTCGAGCGCGCCGATCGCGATGAGACGGCGGCGCGCTTCGCTGACCGACGCCGCGGGTGGCGCGTCGAGCCATTTGAGCGTCGCCGGGTCGGTCACCCCCCAGACGGCGCAATCGAGCAGCAGTCCGGTCAGGTCGCTTTCCAGGATTTCGGGCGGGTCGAACGGCGGCAGTCCGGCCGTGGCGGCGGCTTCCCACAGCCGATAGGCGACGCCCGGCGACTGGCGTCCGGCGCGGCCCGCGCGTTGCGTGACGGCGGCCTGGCTCGCCCGCTCGGTGACAAGGCGCGTCATCCCGGCGGCAAGGTCGTGGCGCGGGCGGCGGGCTAGCCCTGAATCGACGACGATCCGGACGCCGTCGATGGTGAGGCTGGTCTCCGCGATGCTGGTCGCCAGGATGACCTTGCGCACGCCGGGCGCCGCCGGCCGCAAAGCTGCGCGCTGGTCAGCCGGCTCGAGCGAACCGTGAAGCTTATGGAGTGCCACAGTCGCGGGGAAGCTCAGCCGCTCGGCCGTGCGCTCGATCTCGCCCACGCCCGGCAGGAACGCCAGCACATCGCCGACACTCTCCTCGCCCAGCGCCTTGCGGATCGCACCCGCCATCGCGTCCTCGATGCGGTCATTGGCGTCCCGGCCGATATGCCGCAGATCGATCGGATAGCTCCGACCCTCGCTTTCTATGACCGATGCCTCGTCCATGAGAGCCGCAAAGCGGGCGCCGTCCAGCGTTGCCGACATGGCCACGAGCCGGATGTCCTCGCGGAGGCCCGATTGCGCATCGAGCGCCAGCGCCAGGCCGAAATCGCCCTCCAGATTGCGCTCATGCACCTCGTCGAACAGCACGGCGGAGACGCCGGCCAGCTCGGGATCGGACTGGATGCGGCGGCGGAAGATGCCCTCCGTCACGACCAGGATGCGAGTCTTCGCCGACGACCGGCTTTCGAGGCGCGTCGCATAACCGATGGTTTCGCCCGGCTTCTCTCCCGCCAGTTCGGCCATGCGTTCGGCGGCGGCACGTGCGGCCAGCCGGCGTGGCGACAGCAGCCAGATCTGCCCCGTGCACCAGCTCTCGTCCAGCAGCGCCGGCGCGACCATCGTCGTCTTGCCCGCACCCGGCGGCGCAACCAGCACGGCGTTCGGCCCGGCACGCAAGGCGGCAAGCAGATCGGGCAGCACGGCGTGAATTGGAAG
Source organism: Sphingobium sp. (assembly GCA_017745115.1). The sequence continues at coordinate 23,073 of JAGIAA010000042.1, forward strand.
CGTCATCTCACGCCCTCCGTGCCGCGCCTGCAGCGCAAGGGCAAGTGGATCAGGCGGGGAACAAGGCGCCCAGCTCGCCATGGCCGAGCTTTGCCGTCGCTCCGGCCAGATTGCCGTCCTTGAGCGCGCGCGCTGCATCGACCAGCCCATCGAGCGCGCGGCGCTGCAATGTGCCGCCCAGGCTGACTCGCTTGACGCCGATGGCGCTGAGTTCGCTCAGCGGCAAAAGCCCCTCGAACGGCCCCATCAGCACATTGACCGGCCGGGGTGCGACCGCATTCACCACGGCGACGATCGCCTCGCGCGACGGCAGGCCCGGCGCGTAGAGCACATCGGCGCCGGCTTCGGCGAAAGCGACGAGACGCCGGATCGTGTCGTCGAGATCCGGTTTGCCATTGATGAAATTGTCGGCGCGAGCTGTGAGCAGGATGCGCCCCTTCGCTGCCTTGGCGGCAGCTGCGATGCGCGCCACCGCCTGATCGAAGCCGTGGATGGGATTGGACCGGTCCGCCGTTGTGTCCTCGATGCCAAGGCCGGCAAGACCGGCCGCGATCGCAGCTTCGACCGTGGCGACACAATCTTCCGGTGCAGGCCCGAAGCCGTCCTCGAGGTCGCCGTTGATAGGGAGGCCGCTCGCGGCGCCCAGCAGCATGGCGTTGGTTATTGCCTCGTCACGGCTGACCGCATGAAGGCCGTCCTGCCGGCCGAGGGCATAAGCAATGGCGGCCGAGGTCGACCCAAGCGCCTCGAAGCCCTCCCGTGCGAGCAACGCTGCCGAAACGGCGTCCCAGGCGTTAGGCATGATGAAAGCTTGCGGACGTTCATGGAACGACTTGAAGCGCTCATAGCGCTCGGCGGGCGTGAGGTAGCCGATCATGCCGGCCTCGCCGGGGTCGTCAGCCCCTTCTGCACAGCCGGACGGGCCAGACCCGCTTCGAGCC
>JAGIAA010000043.1 GCA_017745115.1 Sphingobium sp.
GGGCAGAAAGACTCGCTTGGTCTTGTTGTTCGCGTGGGACACATTGTGGCCCACTTGGCGGCCCCGGCCGGTCAATTCGCAGATGCGCGACATGTCACTGTATCCTGAATGGGTTCTCTGGAAAGCGGCGCCGATAGCTCGTGAATGCCGAATCGTCAAGGCGCTTCCATGGGAAACCCGTGACGTTTAGGGACAGGGCATGGCCCAGCCCTTCCCTCTGCCCGAACCGATGCGCCTCGCGCTGGAGGAAGCGCGTGCCTCGGCGGCGGCGGACGAAGTGCCGATCGGCGCGGTCGTCGTCAAGGACGGCGTCGTCATTGCGACCGGTCAGAACCGCAATCGCCGCGACAAGGATCCCACCGCCCATGCCGAGATCGTCGCGATGCGCGCGGCCGCAAAAACCCTCAGCACCGACCGGCTCACCGGCTGCGACCTCTGGGTGACGCTCGAGCCCTGCGCGATGTGCGCCGGCGCCATCGCTCATGCCCGCATCGACCGGCTCTATTATGGCGCGCTCGATCCGAAGGGCGGGGGCGTCGAACATGGCGCGCGCGTCTTTGCCCAGGCGCAATGCCATCACCGGCCCGAACTGTTCGGCGGCATCGGCGCGGACGGCGCGGCGGTGCTGCTCAGGGATTTCTTTGCGGAAAGGCGGAGCTAGCGCATCGAGCGGACGGACGGGGCGCGAACGGCTCCCGAAAAGCCGGCGCGCGTCCGGTCTGCCTTTACCGCTTCACAACCTGCGGCGGCTTTTCCTCCGGCCTGATCCGGTACAGGTCATATGGCAGCACCCCCTCGAACTTGAGCGTCACGGGCTCGAGAAAGCCGAATTTCTCGCCGCGCAGCACCCGCGCATAGAAGCCGCGCGGGCTGCGGGCCTGGTAGATCGTGCCCTCGGCGAAACCGGGGCAGACCAGCAGGTAGCTCGCCCCGTGGGCCGCAGCGATCTTGCGGAAGGTCTCGGGGCTGCCGTCGAAGGCGTGATGGATGTCGAGGATCGCCGTGCCGTTGCGGTGATAGGGTCCGGCGATGGCGCTATGATGCGTCACGGCGATCATGCGGGGGCCCAGGTCGACCAGCGTGAAGATGGTCGCGGCCGGCAGCTGGTTGAGCGGCTGCAGGGCGGGCAGGGTGCGGCAGCGATTCCCGTTGTTCGCGGGCCGCTTCTTGGGCGGCGTGGCGTCGGCTTTCCCCTTGGCGGCCGTCGCCTTCGTCTTGCTGTCCGTGGCCGCGTTGGTTGCGGGCTTGGCGGCAGGCGGGGCGGTCCCGGTCAGGTTGGCGATGGCGCGGTTGGCGATTGGATAGACTTCATAAGCGCAGGCCGTGGTCCCAAGCCCTGCAAGCCCGAGCACGGCGCCGATCTTCAGCCACCAGCGGGCGGTGAACAGCGCCACTGCCAATTGCCACATCGCCCAGGCGATCGGCGGGATGGCGATCAGCTGGGCAGCGGCGGCGGCACGGATCTGCCAGAACATCAGGCCGAGCGCGAAGGCGATCATCAGCGCGACCGTTCCCCAGGCCCAGAGCCGCTCATAGTCGCGCCGGGCGCTCCAGCAGCCGAACAGCGCGCAGATGAGACCGGCGGCGGGCATGGCCGTCATCGGTACCCAGCTCGCGCGCGACTGTGACATGAGCGGCTTGGCCTCGCGAATGTAGCTCAGCCAGCTTTTCTGAAGTTCGGGGGAGATCTGGTAGACGCCGGTATGGCATTGCGGCCAGACCAGCCAGAAGAAGGCGGCGACGGCCGCTCCCGCCAGCGCGCCGGCGATGAGCCGCTGGAGCCAGCCCTTGAGCGGCAGGACCGAGATGAACAGCAAGAGCCCCGCCGCCAGCACCAGCGTGCTGGTCCAGACCGGCGAGAGCGCATCGCAGACCGGCGCGCGATTGTCGTTGCTGGCGAAGAAGGCGTAGCCGATGGCGGTCATGCCGCCCAGGCCCAGCGCATAAGGCTGAAGACGCCGGGCCGCGCCTTCCTTGAACACCCAACGCAGCGCGATGAGCGCGCCGGCGCCGGCGAGATAGACGAGCATCTCCATGCCGATGACGACCGAGGCGGCACTGGCGATGCCGGCGATGATGCCGCCGCGCACCCATTTGGGATCCACAAGTCCCGCCAGCGCGACCGCGGTCAGGGCCAGCTGCCAGCCATGATGGTCGACGCGCAGCGGGACATACATGCCCAGCCCCATGCCCGCGCCGAGCGGCAGCAGCATCGCCGCGAACCAGGCATGACCCTTACCCTCGCGCGACAGGCGGGTCGCGATGAAGGACAGCGCCAGCATGAGCGGTAGAAGCGGCAACAGCGGGGCCACGCCCGTGGCCAGCCGGTCCGCGGCCCCCGGCGCCATGAACAGGCGGAAGAACAACATCAGCCCGGCGAGCGGCAGGTCGACCAGGCGGCTCCAGTGGATGTTCGCGCCTTCGGGCGGGTTCATGCGATGCTGGCGCAAGTCCCACCAGCTCTGCCCGCCCAGCCAGTCGCGCACCTGCAGGTAGCGCATATTGTCGTCGGTATCGCCGAGCGAGAACCAGTGGATCGAACCCGAATAGAGCTGCAGGTACCAGGCGGAGATGACGAGCCATGCGACGGCGACCAGCCAGCGCCATTCGCGCGCCGCGAAACGATCGAGGGCGCGGATCGCTTCGCGCCACGACCAGCGGCGCATCCCTCTCTTGGCGGTTGGGGAAGGCATCGATAAGGGGCCTAGAGCATTTTCAAGTCAGGGGGAATCACCTGACGGCTCGGAAAATGCGGAAAAGACCAATTTCGGACGATAAAAACGCAACGGGGCAAATGACGATCGATATCAAACAGGCCGTCGCGAGTTTGCTGTCCGGGGGCAGCTGGCAGGCACAGTTCATCCGCTATGCCGTGACCGGCGCGGCCATCACGGCGCTGCAGGCGGCGGTCTATTGGGGCCTCGCGGGTCCCGCGGGTCTCGATCCCCAGTTCGCGAATTTCGTCGGCTACCTCGCCGCCGTTGCGAGCGGCTATGTGCTGCATGGCCGCTTCTCGTTCCGCGGCGATGGTGAGCGCAAGACCAGCAATACCGGCCAGGCGATCCGCTTCATGGCGGTCTCGTTGCTGAGCCTGGCGCTCAATGCGGTCTGGGTCTGGCTGTGCGTCACGCATTTCAAATGGCCGCTCTGGACGCCGATTCCGTTCATGGCGATCGTGACACCGGCGCTGGTTTTCGTCCTGAACCGGCAGTGGGTGTTCCGCTAGACGGGCCAAATTTTCCGCAGCGCACAAAAGGAAAGGGCCGCCGGTTTGACCCGGCGACCCTTCCGAAACTGCAATCGCTGCGCGAATTACTTCGCGGCGTTGGTCGCTGCGTTCGTCGCGGCGTTGGCAGCGTTCGTCATGTTGCTGCTGGCAGCGTTCATGGTGTTCTCTGCGGCGTTCGCGGTGTTTTCGACAGCGTTGTTGGTCGCGTTGTTAGCGGCCTCTTCCTTCTTGCACGCGGAAAGGCTGATCGCAGCGGCGATAACCAGCGAGAGAGCAATTGTCTTGGTCATGGGCAAACCCCTTACTTGATAATACCGCGCAGACGGCGTGGAAGGGGTCCCCCCCCTAGGCCTGCGAGGGCGATTCGTATCGGTTTGTTGCGATCAACGCAATCCCTCGCGAAACACTCATTTAAGTGGTTAAGCTGAGTCGCGCCATTTGACCGGGGTAAAACAAGCCGCGTATGTCTTTTTTATGACCGGCCAGCTCGACCTTTTCCGCGCCCTCGCCGATCCCACGCGCATGCGGATCGTGCATCTGCTGGAGGCCATGGAGCTTGCCGTCGGGGAGATCGCGCTGGTCGTCGGACAGAGCCAGCCTCGCGTTTCCCGCCACATCCGTATCCTTGTGGACGCGGGGCTGGTGGAGCGCCGCAAGGAGGGCAGCTGGGTTTTTCTGAGCATCTGCAGCGAAGGTCCGGCGCGGGCGCTAGGCGCATTTTTGAACGCCGCGCCGCCCTCGCCGGAAGAGATGCTGTGGATCGAAGCGGACCTTGCGCGCCTCGCTGCGGTGCGAGCCGAACGCGCCCGCGCCGCCGAGCAATATTTCGCTACCTATGCCGAGCAGTGGGATGCGCTGCGCTCGCTTCATGCGCCGGAGGCGGACGTGGAAGCGGCCATGACTGCCATCCTCGCGGGTGAGCCGCTCGGCCGCCTCATCGATATCGGCACCGGCACCGGCCGCATCGCCACGATCTTCGCAAGCGCTGCCGATCAGGTGCTGGGTATCGACCGGAGCGCGGAAATGCTGCGTCTGGCGCGGGGCAAGCTGGCCGAGGCGGCCAACGGCAAGGTGCGCTTCATGGCAGGCGACTTCTACGATCTGCCCGCTGCCGACGCCTCCGCCGACACCGCCATCCTCCATCAGGTGCTGCATTATGCGCAGGCGCCCGAAAAGGCGATTACGGAGACGGCGCGCGTCCTAGCGCCCGGCGGCCGGCTGCTCGTCGTCGATTTCGCGCCGCACGAGCATGAGGAACTGCGCCTGCGCGACGCCCATTCGCGTCTGGGCTTTTCCGATCGGCAGATGGGAAGCTGGTTTGCGGCGGCCGGGCTCGAACTGGTGTCGGTCGAAGCGCTCGCTGGCGAGACTCTGACCGTGAAGCTCTGGCTCGGCCGGAGGGGTGACCGATAGGAGGAGGGGAGCTGTGTGATGCGGATATTGCTGCCAGGCGGCATTGCGGCGATCATTTTAGCCGCAGCCATCCCCTTCGCGCCGGCCCACGCGGCCGATGAGGAAATCCAGGTCTATATGGACGAGATCGGACCGCGGGGCGCCATCGGCCTCGATATCCATCTGAACCATGTGCTCGATGGCGATCTGGGCGCCGATTATCCGGGTGCAGAACCTGGACTCCACCGCCTGCGCATCACGCCGGAGTTCTCACTCGGTCTGGGCGGTGGCTTCGAGGTGGGCGCCTATATGCCGCTTGCCACGATCGCGCGCGACAATGTGCTGCGGATTCAGGGCGTCAAACTCCGGCTCAAATGGATCGCGCCTCATGACGAGGAAAAAGGAGTCTACTGGGGCGCCAATTTCGAGATCGGACGCGTCGCCTACCGGCTCGATCAAAATCCCTGGAATGCCGAACTTAAGACCATTGCGGGCTGGCGCGGCAACGGATGGAATCTTGCGGTCAATGGCAATTTCGACTTCAAGGTTTCGGGGCCGGCCGCAGCGCCTCTGACCTTTCAGCTCGCGACCAAGGCGAGCTACGCCCTTACCCGGGGCTTCGCGCTCGGTATTGAAAGCTACAACGACTTCGGCGCGTTCTCCCGTTTCGGTGACTTCGCTGCCAATGAGCAGGCGACATATCTCACGGCAGATACGCATATCGGCAAATGGGATTTCAATCTCGGCATCGGCCGGGGCTATGCCGCAAGCGACGACCATCTCGTTGCCAAAATGGTCGTCGGCGTGCCGCTTTAGCCCTGCGGCGCAACCCGGCGCCGCGTCGTCAGCGCGACAAGCCGGTCCTTGATGGCCAACTTCAGTTTCTTGAGCCGCTGCAGGCGAGCGAAGTCGGGCAGTCGGCGCGCCTGCTCGCGGCGCAGTGCCGTGTCGATCTGCTGGTGACGGCTCATGAGACGGAAGATCAATTTGGACATATGCCACTCCGTGGATTGAGGGATCCTGGTTCGGGTGACAGCCGGCGCGGCTTGGCGACTAGGGGGATGCCTGAGAACGCACCGGTGTCACCCGATGCGGTCCGACATCACGATCAGGACAAGGGGGATTGCCTGTTCGCCAGAGGGGCCCGGCCCGCAGAGGCAAAGCTAGGGGCAATTAGATTGCCCGGAGATGAACAACTGCCGGAATTCGAAAGGAAACCGCGCCGCCTCCGGCAGTTCGTCGCGCTATGAAGTGCTTCCGTCGCCCAATTCCTTGGCCTCGATATATTTCATCTCGAGGAAGCGGTTGTGCGCGGCAAGATTGTCGAGGTCGCCGCTCGCCAGCTGTTCGGTCATCGTCGCGATTTCCTGCTCGATGACGCTGAGGCCTTCGACGAGCTGTGCGTCCGGCACGCGGCCGTTGCGCGGCTGATTGCGCAGCGGCATGGGGATCGACTGATAGCCGGTCACCAGCTGCGGCAGGTGATCGGAGAGCAGCCGCCTGATCTCCAGCGCGGCCGGCTCCATCTGGCCGAGCTTGGCGAGTTGCGGTGCGAGCGTCTCGAGCCGGCTGCCGATCGCATCGATGATCGGCGTGGCGGCGCGCGGCATGCCCTTGCGCTGCGCGTCCAGCCAGATCTCGGTCTTGAGGGGCAGGGCCTTGAGGTCGATGTCCGCCAGCTTGGCCGGCGGAACCGGTGCTTCGCCCGTGGGCAGGAACGCGAAGCCGAGGCAGGCGACCAGCAGTCCGATGACCAGCAGCACGCCCCACCCGCCGATGCCGTTGAGGACGAAACCGGCGATCGCGGCGCCGACGATCACCGTCGCCGCACCGATCACCATCCGCTTGAGGCGCGTCATCAGGTCCTGGCTGCGCAACTGCCGTCCGCGCGCGCCCTCATTGCTGTACCGCGCGGCCACGCGCGACATCGTTTCGTTGGCTTTGAGGATGATGTCGTCGACTTCGCTCATCGGTGCGGGCTTTTCCTCACTCAATCGCCGTCAATGGCGAGGCGGCGCCACTGGGTGCGCTCAGCTGTGCCTGGGCCTGGCCCTGCGCGCGGGCGATATAGCCCTTGGACTTCTCGACTTCGCCGGAGAGCGTGTTGACCGTGGTCTTCATGTTCTCGAGGGCCTTGAGTTTGAACGTGTCGATATTGTCCATCGTGTCGTAGATGTTCTGAAAAGCGCGCTGCAGCGTCTCGATCGGGATCGTGCTGTTCGCGGCCTGCTCGTGGATGGCGGCGGTCTGGGTCTTCAGCAGGTTGCCCGTGCTGTCGATGATGTTCGCCGTCGTCGTGTTGAGCGCGGTGATCTGGTCGAGGACGAGCTTCTGCCCGACCAGCGCCTGCGCCACCGTGACGGCCGTGCGCAGCGCCGCGACCGTCGTCGTGCCGGCGCGGTCGACGCCCTTCACCAGCTCGACATTGTTCTTCTTGACCAGATCGAGCGCGAGATAGCCCTGCACCGTCACCGCCATCTGCGTCAGCAGGTCCTGGTGGCGCTGGCGGACATAGAAGAGCGCGCTCTCGCGGATCGCCTTCGCCTTGGCCGGATCGGTCGAGTCCAACTCCAGCGCCTTGTCCTCGAGCTTCTCGTCCATCTTCTTGGCGATGTGGATCATCTGCTCCAGCTTGCCCATCGTCGCCCACATATTCTGGCGCTCGACGTCGATCGCGGCATTGTCCTTGATGAGCGTGTCCTTGCCCGAGGCGAGGCTGCCCAGGATCGAGTTGATATGAGTTTGGCTCGATTTGTAGCTGTCGAAATAGTTGCGCAGCTTGTTGCCGAACGGAATGATTCCGAAGATTTTCTTCGGCGCGAGCAGATTGCCTTTCTTGCCCGGATCGAGATCCTCGACCACGCGGCGCAGCTCCGCGAGATCGGTGCCGACGCCGCCTTCCTGGTTCATCGCCTTGACCGGCCGGTCGAGGAAGCGGTTGGAGTGACCCGCCGCTTCGGCGATCTCCTTGCGGCCCATATTGGTGATCTGGTCGACCTTCTGGCCGAACTCCGGCGAATTGGCATCGAGCGCCGCGAGCTCGTCGACGAAGGTGTCGACCTTCTCCTGCAGCTTGCTCTTCTTGCCCTCGTCGATCGGCACGAGACCCGCCGCCTTCTCGGCCGCCACCACTGGCACCGGATCGGGCGGCGTCAGGTTGAGCTCGACTTCGGTCTTCGTTTCGGTGGGCGTCGTGGCCATCATCGTCTCCTTACCGGTGTAATATTAGACTAGAACACCAGTGGATCAAGTGTGGTTCGATCATAGCGTGCGGTAGCGGCAGGGGAAGGGGGACGGTGTCCGTTCGCCGGATCGTTGAAGACTCACCGGGGCGACGCTATGTGGACCGGGTCGGAAAAGGCAGACTTGGTTTGGTAAGCCCAAGTCCTTTCGGTAACGAAAGCTCTGGTCTTTGGCCTCGCGCACGAGATCCCCGCGACGAACAAGGTGCTGTTGAGGCGCCCAACGTTCGTCCGTGAGGTGCTCGGGTTCGGGAAACGCTCCGGTCGGATATCGACAATGGAGTGGCTATGGGCACCGACAATTCTCTTTTTGACGTCATCGTCGCCGGCGCTGGTCCCGTCGGCCTGTTTCTCGCCTGTGAGCTGCGCCTCGGGGGCTGTTCCGTGCTGGTCCTCGAGAAAGCCCCGGACCCCCGTTCGCCGTTTAAGGATCTGCCGTTCGGCTTGCGCGGCCTCTCGGTCCCCACGATCGAGAGCCTTGATCGCCGGGACCTGCTGGATGATCTCCGGGATCGGGTTGCCAGCCGCGACACACAGTCTGCGGCGCATTGGATTCAGCATCAGCGGCGTTCGGGGGGGCATTTCGCAGGCATTCAGCTCTTTCTGGACCGGATCGACGAGACAGCATGGCATTATCGCTTGCCAGGCTCGATCGGCAGCCTCGCGGCGGATATGGCGAGCATCGAGGAAGCCTTCGCCGCTCGCGCAGAGGCTCTCGGCGTCGTCATCCGGCGTGGTTGTGCCATCGAGGCGATTGAGCCATTCCGTGATGGAGTAACGACCCGGGCGGGAGGCCAAATATTTCGGTCGTCCTGGCTCGTCGGTTGCGATGGCGGGCGCAGCACGGTGCGCAAAGCGGCAAGCATCGGTTTTGCCGGCACCGATCCCGAATTTACCGGCTATTCCGTGCAGGTCGAACTCGCCAATCCGGGCATACTTAAAGCGGGCCGGCACTACACGCCCACCGGCGTATATACTTATTCCCCGCCCGGAACGATCGCGATGGTCGACTTCGACGGCGGCGCCTTCCATCGTACAGAGCCGACGCAAGAGCAGGTCGAGGCAGTGCTACGCAGGATCACCGGCGCGGACGTGAAGCTCGTCGCGCTCAGACTTGCCACCACCTGGTCCGATCGCGCGTTTCAGGCCGCCGAATATCGCCGAGGCCATGTGTTGCTGGCTGGCGATGCCGCGCACATCCATTCGCCCTTGGGCGGGCAAGGGCTCAATCTCGGCCTCGGCGACGCCATGAATCTCGGCTGGAAGCTGGCCGCGACCATTCGGGGCGATGCACCGGATGGCCTGCTCGAAAGCTATGCGCGTGAGCGACATCCGGTCGGCGCGCAAATCCTCGACTGGTCCCGTGCGCAGGTCGTATTGATGCGGCCGCACCGAAGTTCTCGCGCTCTCGAAGCGATCGTCCGGGATCTGATTGAGACCCGCGATGGCGCAACTTATTTCGCAAGGCGTGTATGGGGCGTCGATCTCGCCTACGATATGGGCGAGGGACATGAACTCCTCGGCCGCAGTATTCCTGACTTCCGCCTACTCGACGGCAGCAGCGTGAACCGCCAGCTTCGGACTGGGCATGGCCTCCTGCTGGACTTCGGGCGAAACCCCTCGCTTAGAGCCGTTGCCGGCCGATGGGGCGATCGCATCTCCTATGCCATTGGCGACGGCGAGCATCGGCTGGGACTCAGCGCGGCGCTGGTGCGGCCCGACGGGGTGGTTGCCTGGGCTTGCGAAGGCTCGCCAGATCTGGAGGATGTTGGGCGTGCAGCCGGCCGCTGGTTTGGGATGCCCCGCGACGCGGAATAGTTGCCCGCGCGCCCCTCCCGCTCTGGTAAACGAATTTTCAGCATGTTTCGCCGATAAGCCCCCGTTTGGAGAGACATTGCAACGGCGGGTCTTATGCAGCATCGTCATGACTTCGAGAGGATGCCCCGGGAGGCGCGTACGGACGGCAAGGCCGTCCGCAACCGCAGGGGGGGCGACGTGGAACGCTACGAACTGGTTGTCATCGGCAGCGGTCCCGCTGGCCGCCGCGCTGCGGTCCAGGCGGCCAAGCTCGGCAAGTCCGTTCTCGTTGTCGAGGGGCGCAGGCGTGTCGGCGGCGTCTCCGTCCACACCGGCACCATTCCTTCGAAGACCCTGCGCGAGACCGTGCTCAACCTGTCCGGCTGGCGCGAGCGCGGTTTCTATGGCCGCTCCTACCGCGTGAAGCAGCATATCGGCGGCGAGGATCTCGGCAATCGGCTGGGCATGACGCTTCAGCACGAAGTGGATGTGCTGGAGCACCAGTTCCAGCGCAACGGCGTGCGCACCATGTCTGGCTTCGCGCGCTTCATCGATCCGCATCACATCCAGGTCACCGCGCCCGACGAGAGCGAACTGGTCGTCGAGGGCGAGCGCTTCGTCATCGCGGTCGGCACCCAGCCGTTCCGGCCCGATTATATCCCCTTCGACGACAAGGCGATCATCGACAGCGACACGGTCATCGAGGAGCCCTGCGTGCCGCGCAGTCTCTGCGTGATCGGCGCGGGCGTCATCGGCATCGAATATGCCACCATCTTCTCCGCGCTCGACGTTGCCGTAACGCTGATCGAGCCGCGCGAGACCTTCCTCGATTTCGTCGACCGCGAGATCATCGCGGAGTTCACGCACCAGCTGCGCGATCGCGGCGTTTCGTTCCGGCTCGGTGCCAAGGTCACCAAGATCGAGAAGGACAAGTCCGGCCGCGTCGTGACGTCGCTCGAGGACGGCCGCGCGGTGCGCACCGAAATGCTGCTCTTCGCGGCCGGCCGCATGGGCGCGACCGCCAGCCTGGGCCTCGAAAATTGCGGGCTGAGCTGCGACAATCGCGGCCGTCTCACGGTCGACCCCAAGACCTTTCAGACCGAAATCCCGCACATTTATGCCGCGGGCGACGTGATCGGCTTCCCGAGCCTCGCGTCCACCTCGATGGAGCAGGGGCGCATCGCCGCCTGTCATGCCTTCGGCCTGCCGATGCCGCCCGCGCCGGCCTATTTCCCCTATGGCATCTATGCCGTGCCGGAAATTTCGACGGTGGGCATGAGCGAGGAAGAGGTGCGGGAGAAGGGCATTCCCTATGAGTGCGGGGTCGCGCGCTTCCGGGAGACCTCGCGCGGCCACATCATGGGCCTCGATACCGGCCTCATGAAGATGATCTTCTCGCTGAAGACCCGCAAGCTGCTCGGCGTCCACATCATCGGCGAGGGCGCGACCGAATTGATCCACATCGGGCAAGCGGTGCTCAACCTGAAGGGCACGATCGACTATTTCATCGAGAATACCTTCAACTATCCGACGCTTGCCGAGGCGTATAAAATCGCCGCCCTCGATGCCTGGAACCGGATGCCCCGAGTGAGCTGATGCTTGCGGCGCCGTAGCGTCAAATTTGAATAATCGGATCCGGAATGGTTCACCGTTTTTCAATCGTTTGCCGCCATATGGTGCAACGGGAGAGAGTGCTGCCATGCACATTGAGATCACATCGGCGCTGCAAAGCGCGCTGCAAGCCTGTTCCGATACCGAGCGCAGCCTGATTGCGATCGGCAAGCGGACCGATCCCGAGCGCAAGTTCGACCTGGTCCAGCATCGCCGCAAGTTCGCCGAACAGATGGGCCACGTCAGCCAGATGATCGATCAGGACGGCGCTCTCCAGCGGCGCCCCGACATGGTCATGGAAATGAACAGCCGCCTCTCCGCATTCCGCTTCGCGATCGGTCAGCATCAGGCCAGCTGGCCCGCCGTCCGCATCGACGAGGACGCGCATGCCTATGCCGAGTCAGCGCGCGGCACCTATGCCAAGTCCGATCAATTCTGGAACTGGTGCAGCGAAAACCTGACGTTCGAGCGCGACTAGACTCCGATCCATCCCTGTTGAACCGCCCGTCATTGCGAGCTCGGACGCCGGGTGAAGCAATCCGGGAGCGCTCGCGACAGGCCTGGATCGCCGCGCGGCTTCGTCGCTCGCAATGACGATCCAGGTCCGCAGGATCATACGCTGGACGATCGCGTTCCAAGTTGATGATGTCCGGTCAGCGTGCCGTGGCGGCGCGACGAGCCGTCGTGCATTCGCGTTGTTTGTCGCTGGCGGACTTTCCAAGCGGAGCCTACAAGAACCGGCCCCTATGGAGAGGAGACGAGTCGCATGCGTTCCGTTTTCAAGATTGCCGTTCTGCTTCTGGCGACCACAGCTGTCGTTGATAAAGTCCAGGCGCAAGGCCCCGGCGGCGGCGGTGGCCCGCCCAATTTCATGGCCCTCATCGACACCGACAAGGACGGCAAGGTCAGCCAGGCCGAATATACCGCCTTCGCCGAGCAGCGCTGGGGCCGTCTCTCTCAGGGTGCCGACAAGGTGAAGGTTGCGAGCTTGCAGGGCTTCCAGGCCAATGCCCTGGCCGGCATCGCGCCGGACGCCAATGGCGACGTGACCAAGGCAGCCTATCTCGCCGCCCAACCCGCCAAGTTCAAGGCGGCCGACACCAATGGCGACGGCTCGCTCAACGAAGCCGAACTGACCGCCAGCTTTCCGCGTCGTGGCGGCGGAGGCGGCGGCAACTAAGCCGCGACAGGCCGACGCGGCGAGGCCGCGCAACCTCGGCAAAGGCCGCGTTCCTGGAGAACGCGGCCTTTGCCTGTTCATCCTCATGGTTTCGTTGGATATTATTTACTCTTCATTGCTATAGCGGCTTCGCATGGGGCGAAACGTGCGATACTGAACCGACTTTGAGAGAAGCGGGAGGCATAGGACAGACATGCGATGTCCTGCATTTTCGTCGGATGAGGCTGGGCGCCTGAGGGCGCTCGACGAATATGGGCTCGAGCAGGGATTGCCGAGCCTCGACCCCATTGTCGAAATTGCCCAGCGCATGTTCGGCGTGCCCGCCGCCGCCGTGAACATGATCGGCTCCGATCACGTCTTCTTCGCGGCCAGCGCCGGCATCGGCGAGGCCGACATGCGCCGCGACGTGTCCTTCTGCGCCCACGCGATCAATCAGAACGAGGTCATGGTCGTGCCCGACGCGCGGCTCGATCCGCGCTTTCACGACAATCCGATCGTCGCTGCCGGCATGATCCGCTTCTATGCGGGCGTCTCGCTCAAGTCCCCGGACGGCCACGCGCTCGGCGCGCTCTGCGTCATCGACAGCGAGCCGCGTCCCGCGCTCAGCCCGGCCGACGAGGCTTGCCTGCGCGATCTCGCCAGGATCGCATCGGACAAGCTGGAACTGCGCCGTCTCGAAATCGCGGCCGAAATCGGGCGGACACAGTTCGAATCCCGCGCCTCGATCTCGCCCAATGCCGTGATCGGCTTCGATTCCGAAGGTCGTGTCACGGCGTGGAATACCACCGCCGCCACCCTTTTCGGGCATGGCGCGTCCTTCATCCTCGGCAAGCCGCTCGAGGATCTGGTCTTCGCGCCGGATCGCCCGGTCGTGCGTGCCGCCGTTGCACGCATTCTCGAAAGCCAGGAGATGGCCGGCACGACCGCGGAGATCACGGCCCAGCGCGCGAGCGGCGCGACCTTCCCCGCGGAAATCGTCTGGACGCGGTGGGAAGAGGGCGGCCGCAGTAGCTTCGGCGCGGTGATCCGCGATATCAGCGCGCATCGCAGCGATCGCGAAGCGCTCTATCGCCTCTCGCATTACGACAGCCTGACCGGTCTTGCGAACCGGACCTTGCTGGGCGAGCGGATGAGCGAGGCGCTCCGCGCAGACGCCGCGCTCATCATCGTCGACATCGACGGCTTCAAGGACGTCAACGACACGCTCGGCCAGGCGGCTGGCGATGAGGTGCTGCGCATCATTGCCGCGCGCCTGCGCGAGATCGTGCCGCAGGCCCGGTCGATTGCCCGCATCGGCGGCGACGAGTTCGCCGTGCTGATGGTCGACGAGACCGATCCGGTTGCCCTGGCCACCGTCGCCCGCAGCCTCAGCAGCGTGATCGCCGAGCCCATGGTCGTCGAGGGGCATGAGATGCGGATCGCCGCCAGCTGCGGCATCGCCATTGCGCCCGATCATGGCGACACGGTCGAGGAGCTGACGAGCAGCGCCGACCTTGCGCTTTTCCAGGCGAAGAGCTCGGGCCGTGGCCGTTCCTCGCTCTTCATCCCCGCCTTGCGGGCCGAGGCGATTGCCCGCCGCATGTATGAGGCGGAGCTGCACCGCGCGCTTGAGCGCCATGAGTTCTGCCTCTTCTACCAGCCGCAGATTCGCCTCGCCGATGGCGCGCTGACCGGCGCCGAGGCGCTGATCCGCTGGCAGCATCCGGTGCGCGGCCTGCTCTCGCCCGCGGCTTTCCTGCCTGCGCTCGAGGGCGGTGTGCTGGCGTCGGCCGTCGGTCTCTGGACGTTGCGCGAGGGCTGTGCCCAGGCCGCGCGCTGGCGCAGGCTCCAGCCCGACTTCCGGGTCAGCATCAATCTTTTCGCCGCGCAGTTCCGCAATGGCGATTTGCCCGATCAGGTGCGCACCATGCTGCTCACCCACGACTTGCCGCCCGCCGCGATCGAGCTGGAGATCACCGAGAACATCATTCTCGATCAGCAGGGGACGGTGCTGGCGCAGCTCGAGGAACTCCGCCAGATGGGTGTCGAACTCAGCTTCGACGATTTCGGCACCGGCTTCGCGTCGCTCAACCTGCTGCGCAGCTATCCGGTGAGCCGGATCAAGATCGACAAGATCTTCACCCAATCGGTGCACAGCTCCCAGCGCGACCGCGCCATCGTCCTCTCGATCATCAGCATGGCCCATCAGTGCGGGATCAGTCTCGTCGCGGAGGGCGTGGAGGAAAAGGCACAGGCCGATTTCCTGCGCGATCTCGGCTGCGACAAGGGGCAGGGCTATTATTTCGGCAAGCCGGCGCCGGCCGATCTTTTCGCCGAACAATATTGGCCGCCCATGCCGGCGGTGAACCGGGTGCACTAGGACGCGAACTGGCGACTCGCTGAATAAAACTGCGTCATTGCGAGCGAAGCGCAGCAATCCAGGCCGATCTTGGCTACCCTGGATTGCCTCGGGGCTTTACTCCTCGCAATGACGATGTGGGCGAGGGCAGGGCTGAATTCGCCCCCTCAGTCCAGCTTCTTCGGTACCACCAGCGTCGCGCTGAAATCGAACGGCTTGGCCTCCGGCATGGAGTCCATGAGCGCGCGGAAGCGCTGTTCGACATTGTCCTTCCAGTTGCCGTGCGTCGACACGTAGAGCGTGTTGTTGCGGATCGCGTCGACGATCATGTCGCCCACTTCGGTCGGCTCCATCCAGCTGTCGGCGACGACGCGCTGGGCGAGCTGCTCCTCATTCTCCTTGAAGCCGCTCCCCTGTCGAAAGCGCTCCGGCCGGTTCTGCCCGCTCTCGTGGATGCGGCTCTTGATCGGCCCCGGCATCAGCACCGTCACCCCGATATTGTCCTGCGCCATGCTGTCGCGGATGCTCTCGGTCAGCGTGATGACGCCCGCCTTGGCGACGGCATAGATCGCCATGAAGCTCGGCATCGGCGTCAGGCCGGCAAGGCTCGCCGTGTTGACGATATGGCCGCCGCGCCCACGCGCCCGCATGCCCGGCGCGAATTCCATGATGCCGTTGATCGGCCCCATCAGGTTGATGGCGATGCCATAGTCCCAGTCCTGGTAGGTCGCCTGCTCAAACGGACCCGATGGATCGATGCCGGCATTGTTGACCAGGATGTCCGGTCCGCCCATCACCGCCTCGCATTCCTTCGCCGCCTCGCGCATCTGCGCGCGGTCGGAGACGTCGAGGCGGATGGTGTGGACGTTGCGGCCTTCCTGCCGCTCCTCGAAAAACTGCCTGGCTTCGTCGAGATGGTCCTGGCGGATGTCGGCGAGAACGAGCTTGGCGCCGTTGGCGAGCAGGCGCTGCGCAATGCCGAAGCCGATACCGCTCGCGCCGCCGGTGATGAAGGCGGTCTTGCCCGCAATGTCCATGTCGCTCTCCAGAAGACTCGTTTAGCGGTCTGCGTAGCGCCTGAGCCGCCTTGGTCGCAACCAGACTGTGCTCCAACCACACTCCGTTCGTCCTGAGCTCGTCGAAGGACGCTCCCTTCTTGTTCGCGAAGATTGAAAGAAAAAGGAACGCCCTTCGACAAGCTCAGGACGAACGGCGCTTTGGGGCGTAGGTCGGATCGCTTCCCCCTTGCGAAAGCGACGAATTCGCCCCTATCGTCAGGCCATTGAGAGCGTTCGGGAGATGCGCCTCGCTGACAGGGAGAGGGACCATGAAGGCAGGCATGTTGATTGCCGCGGCGCTCGTCGCGGCGCCCGCGAGCGCACAGATCAAGACGGCAGCGCTGACGGGCGGCACGGTGGAAGGCACGGTCGGCGACGGTCTGTCGACCTATCTCGGCATTCCGTTCGCAGCGCCGCCGGTCGGCGACCTGCGCTGGAAGGCGCCGCAGCCGGTCAAGCCTTGGGCGGGCGTGAAGAAGGCCGATCATTTCGGTGCCGGTTGCATGCAGGAGCCGGGCCTCGCCAAGCAGATGGGCTTCACCGGCCCGCTCAGCGAAGACTGCCTGTTCATCGATGTTTGGTCGCCCGCCAAGGCCGCGACCGAGAAGCTCCCGGTCATCGTCTGGATCTATGGCGGTGGCTTCAACAGCGGCATGACCGGCGTGCCGCTCTATAACGGCGCCAACATGGCGAAGCAGGGCGTGGTCGTGGTCAGCGTCTCCTATCGGGTCGGCCCGTTCGGCTTCATGGCGTCGCCGGAGCTCAGCAAGGAAAGCGGCCAGGGCTCGGGCAATTACGGCATGCTCGACATGATCGCCGGCCTCAAATGGGTGAAGGCCAATGTCGGGAAGTTCGGCGGCGATCCCGCCAAGGTCACGATCATGGGCCACTCGGCCGGCTCGATGGCGGTCAGCCGTCTCACCGCCTCGCCGCTCGCCAAGGGCCTGTTCCGCGCGGCGATCGCCCAGTCCGGCGCCAATTTCACGCCACCGACCCCGCTTGCCAGCGCAGAGACGGTCGGCACCAAGTTCCTTGCCGGGCTCGGCGCGAGCGATCTGAAGTCCGCCCGTGCACTGACCGCCGACCAGATCGAGACTGCCGCCGACGCACGCGGCGCGCCGCGCTTCCCGCTGCCGCTCGACGGTTACGTCGTGCCGGGCGACCAGGCGGCACTCTGGAAGGCCGGCAAGTTCAACGATACGCCCGTACTGTTCGGATATACCTCCGACGAGGCCGTGGTCTTCGGCCCGTCCAAGACCACGTCCGCCGATTTCGAGAAGCAGATCCGCGCCAGCTATGGCGCCAAGGCCGACTCCATTCTCGCCGCCTATCCGCACGGGACGGACGAGGAGGCGAGCCGCTCCAACAAATATCTGCGCCGCGACACCAGCTTCGGCTGGAACATGTGGACCTGGGCCAAGCTCCAGTCCCGGTACGGCAAGGGCAAGGTCTACACTTACTATTTCGACCGGCCCACTGCCCAGAGCCCCGACGGCTCGGGCCATGGCAGCGAGGTCGCTTTGGTCTTCGCCAATCCCGATGTGCGCCGCGCGGCCTGGACCGACGAGGACAAGGCCATCTCCAAGGAAATGCAGGGCTATTGGGTGAATTTCGCCAAGACGCTCGACCCCAATGGCCCCGGCCTTCCGAAATGGCCCGCCTTCTCCGGCAGCGACCCGCAGGTCATGCGCCTCGGCAAGGTCAACGCCGCCGGCCCCGTGCCCAATCTCGACAAGATGCAGGCGCTCGACGGCTGGTATCAGGGCCAACTGTCGGTGGCGTCGAAGTAAAAGGTTCTCCTCTCCCCTTCAGGGGAGAGGATACGAAGCCTTGCTGCTTTAGCGGCTAGGCGCAGTTGGAGAGGGGCTGCGGCGTGCCCCCTCTCCAAGCTTCGCTAGCCGCTAGCGCGGCAGCTGCGCTTTCCTCTCCCCCTAAAGGGGCGAGGATATTTCTGTCACTTCAGCGACTTCACCGCCGCGAGCGTGTTCTTGACGTGGTCCTTATAATCCAGCGCGCTGTGGGCGTAGGCGATCTTGCCGGTTTTGGTGATCACGTAGCTGGTGCGGTCGGTCTTGCCGGTCAGGCCCGGGATCGACTTCAGCGCGACGTCATAGCCCTCGATGACCTTGGGGCCGGCCGAGGCCACGGCGAACTTGCTGCTGCATTCCTTGGTCGAGAATTCGGCGAGCTTGTCCACGGGATCCGCAGACATGCCGATGACCGTGGCGCCGGCCTTCTTGAACTCGTCGGTCGCCTCGGCGAACTCATGCGCCTCGGCGGTGCAGCCCGGCGTGAAGGCGGCCGGGAAGAAATAGAGCACGACCGGGCCCTTCTTGAGCTGGTCGGAGAGCTTCAGCGTGAAGACCTTGCCGGCGAGCGCGCCGCGCGTCTCGAAGTCCGGGGCCGAGGAGCCGACCGGCAGCGCGGCATGGCCCGCTGCAGCGAAAGCGAAGGCGGCAATGGCGCCGACGAGGCTGAGTGTTCTGGTCCGGGTCATGGAGTCGCATCCTCAAGTTGATTTCATCCGGCAACCGTTTTGCCACAGTCGCCGCCGCCATGCCAGCCGTCCGTAACGGCAACGGTACAGCCGTTTCACTACTGCGCCGTTTCCCCGCGTGACAGCGCTGATTCCTTGCGGCAATAAACGGACGAAAGCCGGTAATCGGCAGAGGGGATGCGCGTGGATCGAAGCTTCGACCGTGAACATGCTGCGGCGTTTCCGCATGCCCCTGCCTGCGTGCCCAGCAGCCGGCTGATCGTTCAAACTCCAGAGCAATCCCCGAACAACCCCCCGAACAACCCATCGAAAGGCCTTTCCTTGCGTAAATCGTTTTACGGCGCCGCCCTTGCCGGCGCGCTGCTCCTGTCCGCCGCGCCTGCCTTCGCCCAGCCCGGCGGCCCCGCCAGCCCCTGCACGCGCGCCCAGCTTACGGCGGCGGCGGAAGGCTATATCCAGGCCCAGCGTACGGCCGATCCCAGCACCATCCCGTTCGGCGGCGAGTGGATCACGTTCAACGAGAATTTCGAGCTCAGCTCCATGGGCGGCGGCATGCTCGGCAAGCCGCTGAAGATCGACTATTACCGCACTCTCGTCGTCGACGAGCCGAGCTGCGCGACCTTCACCGAAGTCGTCGTTACCGATCCCAAGCACCCCTATGTGCTCGGCGTCCTGCTGCAGGGCCGTGGCGCGGGCAAGGTCAGCACGGTCGACATGCTGGTGACCGACCAGGGCGACTGGCTGTTCAATGCCGCGAACACCATGAAATATGCCCAGGCCGAGAATTGGGGCGAGATTCCGGCGGCCGACCGCGACAGTGCCGACACGATCATCGCGGCGGCCAACGCCTATCTCGACAGCTTCGACAACAAGAATGTCGTCGTGCCCTGGGGCAAGCCCTGCGCGCGGCTCGAGGGCGGGCTCTACACCGCCAAGGGCGGTCCCGGCGTGGTCAGCCCGGAAGACACGTGCAATGTCGGCGTACCGAGCGGCGTCAAGCTGATCAACCGGCGCCATTATGTCGACGAGGTGCACGGCACGGACACGGTGTTGCTCAACTTCGGCGACAAGCAGCGGCCGGACGCGCACACCTTCCGCATCGAGAAGGGCAAGATCCGCTACGTGCACACCATCACCGTCTGCAAGGAAGACCGTTGCGGCTTCAAATATGATGACGCGACCAAGAAGGCGCTCGGCCTGACGGACTGATCAAGGTCCGCCGCCGGGTATTGAGCCATACGAATGAAAGGGAGAGTCATGCGTAAATCCATCCTCGGCGGCGCCCTTGCTTGCGCCTTCCTGCTCTCGGCGGCGCCCGCATTCGCGCAGGGCGGCTGCTCGGAGAACGACCTCAACAATGCGGCGGACCGCTATCTCGAAGCGCAGGCGATCGGCGATCCCTCGCCCATGCCGCTCGGCACCTGGGTCACCTACAACGAGCAGATGGACCTCGGCACGATGTCGACGGGCGTCATCTCCAAGAAGCTGAAAGTCGATTTCTCGCGGCGCCTCGTCGATCCGGTCGCCTGCCAGGTCTATATGGAAGTGATCGTCACCGATCCCGCCCATCCCTATGTGCTGGGCGTGACGCTGACGGCCCGCGGCGGGCAGGTGGGCACGATCGACATGGTCGCGACCGACAAGGGCGACTGGCTGTTCAACGCCTCGCGCACATTGGCATATTCCAAGGCCGAGAACTGGGGCATCATTCCCGAGGGCGAGCGCGACACCCGCGCGGTGATCAAGGCAGCCGCGGATGCCTATCTCGATCTGTTCAACGATCCCAAGAAAGTCGTGCCCTGGGGCACGCCCTGCGCGCGGCTCGAAGGCGGCATGTACACCGGCAAGGGCGCCAATCCGGGCGACGTGACGCCGCAGGACAGCTGCGCCGTCGGCGTGCCGACCGGCGTGCCGATGGTCCAGCGCAACTATGTGATCGACGTGCCCCATGGCGCCGTCTCCGTCATGCTGCTCATGGGCAAGAACCAGCGCCCGGACATCCACACCTTCCGCGTGGAGAAGGGCAAGCTGCGCTACGTGCACACGATCACGGTCTGCCAGGAAGACTATTGCGGCTTCAAATATGACGACGCGACCAAGAAGACGCTGGGGATTCAGTAATGAGCCCGGGGCAGCCCGGCTTCATCGTCCTTTGCGGATCGTAGGATTGCGGCCAAGACGCAGCAGTGGCGCCGTTGACGGGAAATTAGCCCGCCTCATATGTGGAACTTCCGGCAAACGTCAGACTTATAGGGATATGAAAGCGTCCATTCTCATCGTTGAAGACGAGATTCTCGTGGCACTCGAGATGCAGTATATTCTCGAGGACCACGGTTATACCGTGGCGGGCATTGCGGCGGACCTGTCCTCTGCACTCGCTCTCGCACGTGAAAATGTCGACATAGCGCTCGTCGATCTCAATCTGCGGGACGGTCTCACGGGTCCTCAAATCGGCGCGCTGCTCGCGGTCAATTACAATGCAGCAGTTCTGTTCGTCACCGCCAATCCGCGCGAACTGGGAGCCGGCATCGCCGGAACCATCGGCGTCCTCACAAAGCCGACCGATCAGGATGCGTTGATAGCAGCGGTCGAGTTCGCTCTCCGCAAGCGTCGCGGCGAACCGGCGGAAGCGCCGCCCGTTCTGCGCTGCTTCGGCTAGGTCGCTTCCTGGCGGTACAGCGCGGAAGCAGGCAGCTCGATCGTCATTTTCAGTCCCTCAGCCGGCCATTCGCGTTTCAGCGTGCCGCCCAACTGCTGGACGATGCTCAACTCCGTCAGGCGCGAGCCGAAGCCTGAAAGGTCGGGCACATTCCTTATCGGCGGACCACCCTCTTCGGTCCAGCTCATGCCGACGCGCTGGCCGCTGACGGTGAGCATGATGCGAACCCGCCCCGTCGGATCGGACAGTGCGCCATATTTGCAGGCGTTCGTTGCCAGTTCGTGGAAAACCAAGCCGATGGGGGTTGCTCCGCGGTCGTCCACGGGCAGATCGTCGCCTTCGATCGTCAAGCGCTTTTCGTCCAGGGCGGGATAGGGACTCAGGAGCTCGGCCAGGAGCGTTTTGAGCGTGGAACGGCCGTGGTGCGGCGAGCTTTCTTCGCTGTGCGGCCGCACGAAATCGTGAGCCCGTCCCAGTGCGGCCACCCGCGACTGCAAGTCCCTGGCAAAATCCCTCATCTGGGGCTGCTGCCGCGTGGAAAGGCCGATCAAGCCGTTGACCACCGCGAAGATGTTCTTGATTCGGTGACTGAGTTCGCGACTCAAAATTTCGTTGTGCTCGGCGATCCGTTTCTGCTCGTGAATGTCGGTGCACGTTCCCACCCAGCGTACGATCGCGCCGGTTTGGTCCCGCACGGCCAGGGCGCGGCCAAGCGTCCAGCGATATTCGCCGCTGTGATGCCGCAGGCGGTACTCGATTTCATATGGCTCGCCGGTTTTGAGACTGTGCCTCCAGCGGGCCCATGCACGTTGCTGGTCATCGGCGTGGAACATGCCGTTCCAACCCTCGCCGTCTGTGGAGCCGACCGGCGCGCCAGTGAAGGCATACCATTTCTCGTTGTAATAATCATGCGCGCCGTCCGGCAGGGTCGACCACACCATTTGCGGCATGGCATCTGCGAGCTGTTGGAACGAAATTTGTCCGGCTAACGGGGGTGCTTCGTCGATCTTCGGATTCACTTTGAGCCTTCCGTTGCCTTTGCACTGCAGCGATGGCGAGGCCGATCGACGTTCGGCTTAACCTATATCAGTCAGGGCTGAACGCAACGGGCATACTTAGCGTTCCAGCACCGCACCTGGCGGCGTCGCACTGCGTGACGAATGATCACCGTCATAGGACTCATCAATCCAGGTTAGTACGATTCACCGCAGGCCCCCGACGCAGGTTAAGGACACGCCCCCGCATGGAGATACGTTGGCTGCGGAGGGACTCATGCAGCTTTATCTCTTCCGTTTTTTGGATGGTCGCGGTCGCACTTCGCGAGAAGTGCCGCTGCAGGCCTTCGACGATGAGGACGCGTTACAACTCGCGAGCCTCTCGAGCGGTATCGGTGCAATCGAGGTCTGGAGAGGCGAGGTCCGGGTGGGATTGGCCATTCCCCCGAGCCTGAATCGGAACAGTTGGTTTTTCCGCCGATTTGCCGATGCGGGACGAGGGTAGCGCGGGATCGACATTAACTTATGTTAATTTCTGCACTCTGCGCTATGTTAAAGTTAGACGTCGCTCGAATGTAGATGAAGCCCCGGGGCTGCGAGCTTTCCCGCTCCCGCCCAAGGAGCGCGCATGTCCAACCTCACGCCGCAAGTCCTGGCCGCGATGCTGCGAAAGTTTGAAGCGCGCGCGACCCTCGACGCCGCGGATCGGGAAGCGTTCCTCTCTCTCCCCTTCAGGCAGCAGACCGTCGAGGCGAACATCTATCTCGTTCGCGAAGGAGACCGGCCGGACCGGTCCTGCGTCATTCTCGAGGGCTTTGTCGTCCGGCATAAAATGACGGAGTCCGGGAAGCGGCAAATCATCAGCATGCACATGGCGGGAGACTTCATCGATCTCGAAGGCGCTTTCCTCAACGTCGCAGATCATAATGCGCAGACCACGACCCGCTGCGAAGTGGCCTTCGTCGCCCGCAGCGCCATTCGGGAGCTCATCGTTTCCTGTCCCAGGGTCGGCATGGCCATGTGGGTCGACACGCTCATCGACGGCTCCATCTTTCGCGAATGGATCGTCAATGTCGGCCAGCGCGATGCACGCTCAAGGGTGGCGCATCTGCTCTGCTCTGCGAATTTGCACGAAGGCTGGAAGTGGCGGGCCTTTCGAACGCGGCGGAGTATGCATTGCCCATGACGCAGGAGCAGATCGCGGATGCGACGGGGCTGACCAGTGTTCATGTCAATCGCGTGCTGCAGCAGCTCATCCGGGACGATCTGATCAAACACGCCAACCGCCGGATCACCATCCCCAACTGGGAAAAGCTCCGCAAGGTCGCCGGATTCAATGAGAATTACCTGCACCTGGATCAGGTCTTGCGAAGCGAGAGGTCGGATCGCAACATCTGAGACTCCCGCGCCGCCCCTGAGGGCTGACGTCGAAAGCACCGGATCAGGCGAAGCTGATCCTGGATCTCCGGCGACGGTAGCGCATCGCCATACCGACCCCGCCCAGACCGAGGATCATCATCGCCCAGCTCGCTGGTTCTGGGACGGATTGTGCGGCGGTGAGGCCGAACAGGCGGTCCATCTCGCGATAGCCCGCCGCCTGGACCGCGGCCGTGGGGTGAACGCCATCGAAGGAGAAGATGCCGGTGCATCCGGTCGCCTGGGCGCCCGCCATGATGCAGCTGGTATCCGTGCGAAGCGGGGGCAAGCCGAATGACGCCGGGTCGGTCAGCACGCGCCGGTTGAAATCGCTGAGGCTGTAGAAGAAGAAGCTGGTGTCCGCATCGAGTGTCAGGGTCGCCAAAGCCGCGTCGAGATAGGCATTGGCCTCGATCGTGAGC
>JAGIAA010000044.1 GCA_017745115.1 Sphingobium sp.
CGACATAAGTGATCCTGGTCCTGATCGCGGCCACTCGCCTCTCCTTTCAATTTCCTCGCCCCTTCAGGGGAGAGGATACGAAGCCTTGTCGCAAGGCGACTAGGCGGCGTTGGAGAGGGGGACGCCGCCGCCCCGCTCCAAGCTTCGCTAGTCCACTTCGCGGACAAGCTGCGCTATCCTCTCCCCTGAAGGGGCGAGGAACCGTAGACCACTGCCATTGCGTTTCTCTCCCGCGGACCATAGCCTCCCCGCAAACAAGAAAGAAGGGTGAGGATGACGGACCATTATGATCCGCGTGCGGCGCTGGCCGCTCGTCCCATGACGGCTGCCCAATGGCTCATCATCGCGATCCCCGTGCTCATCAACATGATCGATGGCTACGACATCCTTGCGCTGGCGCAGGCGTCGTCGACCCTGGGCAAGGAATGGAACCTGCCCGACAGCCGAATGGGCGAACTGCTGAGCTACAGCCTCGCCGGCATGGCACTCGGTGCGCTCGGCGTCGCGCCGGTCGCGGACAACAAGGGCCGGCGCCCCGCCATCCTCTCCTGCCTGGTCCTGATGAGTCTCGGCATGTTCGGCGCGGCGCTCAGCCACGGCTATTGGGGCATGGCCACTGCCCGCCTCGTGACCGGCATCGGCATCGGCGGCATGACGGCCACGGCCGGCGCGGTCGCCATGGAATATGCGAGCGCCAAGCGCCGCGAATTCGCGCCGAGTGCCGTCGCCTCGGCCTATCCGGTCGGCACCATCCTGGGCGGCATCGTCGCCATTGCGGTGCTGGACGAGTTCGGCTGGCGCAGCATCTTCTGGTTCGGCGGGCTGCTCTCTGCCACGCTGCTGCCGATCGCATGGTTCTTCCTGCCGGAATCGCTCGAGTTCCTGCTGAGCCGGCAGCCCAAGGGCGCGCTCGAGAAGACCAACAAGGTCCTGGCGCGGATCGACCTCCCGCCGCTCGCCGCGCTTCCGCCGATGCCGCCCAGGCCCACCGACAGCGGCGCCGTGCGGGAGATCTTCGCGCCCGAGAACCGCGGCACTTTGCTGCGCCTCTGCATCGCGCACCCGCTCAACATGTTCTCCTTCTATTTCATCATCAACTGGGCGCCCCGCTGGGTGACCGACCTCGGCCTCTCGACCGCGGCCGGCATCGGCTACTCCATCTACGTCTCGATCGGCGGCATCTTCGGCGGACTCGTCGCCGGCTGGATCGCGGGACGGGTGGGTGTCCGGCGCCTGATGATGGTGACGATGTTCGGCATGGCGGCGATGATCGTGCTGTTCGGCTTGCTGCCCGCCGTACCGCTGCTGTTGCTCGTCAATGGTGTGGCCCTGGGTGCGATGCTGTTCGCGTCGGCCTGCGGTTGCTGGCTCACGATTGCCTATGCCTTTCCGCCGCAGCTGCGCGCCACCGGCCTCGGCATTGCAACGACGGCGGGGCGAATCGGGTCGATCTTCGGACCGGCGACCGCGGGCTATCTGCTGGTCGCCGGCATGGGCAAACCGGTCATCGCCATCCTGCTCGCGATACCCGCCATTGCGGCTGCTCTCATCTTCGCAACGGCCCGTCGCGCTTGAGTGCGGAACACAGAAGCACCATATCCGTTAGGAAATTGCCGCTAAGATCCTTGGTACCCGCCATTTCGTGGTTAATTTTCTTTAATCCACGCCCAGATGTCGGCATAGTTGTTCGGCTGAGTCCGTGCCGATGGCGGCACAAGGGAGAATCTGTGAGCGCTGCATTCCGCTTCCCGCGCTTCTTCATGACCAATGCCGGTCCTTGCCCCTATTTGGCCGGCAAGACGGAACGGAAGGTCTTTACCGAGCTTTCCGGCGAGCATGCCTCCGAACTCAATGACGCTCTGGGCCGGATCGGCTTTCGCCGCAGCCAGAATGTCGCCTATCGCCCGAGCTGCGCTGATTGCAGTGCCTGCGTCTCCGTCCGTATCGTCGCGAGCGAGTTCTCGCCCAACGGAACCCAGCGCCGCCTCATCAAGCGTAACAGCGATCTGGTCGTCAGCGCCTGCAAGCCCTGGTCGACCGCCGAGCAGTTCGCGTTGCTCCAGCGCTATCTGCAGAGCCGTCACCCCACCGGCGGCATGACCGAGATGGACGAGGTCGATTTTGCCGACATGGTCGAGCAGTCGCCCGTCGACACCTATGTCATCGAATATCGCGAGCCCAGCGTCGGCGGCCGCCCCGGCAAGCTGGTCGGCGCCTGCCTGACCGACCGTCAGGGCGACGGGCTGTCGATGATCTACAGCTTCTTCGATCCTGATAGCTCCGACCGCATGGGCCTCGGCAGCTACATCATCGTCGACCATGTGCTGCGCGCCCAGCGCGCCGGCCTGCCCTATGTCTATCTCGGCTACTGGGTCGAGGGATCAGACCGCATGGGCTACAAGATCCGCTACCGCCCGATCGAGCGTCTGGGCCGCAGCGGCTGGGAGCGCTTCGAGCCTCGGGAGGCGGACGCCAATGCCAAGGGCGAACGCCAGCTGACCGATCCGCCGCTGATGCGTGATGCCGAAGGGCGCCTGCTCAAATAAGCTTCGTGACATCTAAGTTGCTGTCACCCGGCGAAGGCGGGGTCCATATGCGCGTTGCTTCATTGGGGCCCGGCCTTCGCCGGGGTGACGCTTCAGGATCGGCGGTTTCGGGAGGCCCAGAGACGGGAAAGCCCGCATGCCTCCCCATCTGGCATGCGGGCTTTGAGACCCCTCGGTGTTTGCTGAAACCTATATACCGGCCGCCGCCAGGTCTTACCAACGCGTTAAGCACGATTCTTCCATCGCGCTAAAAATCATGAAATTTCAGATGCTTCAGCCTGCGAGAGAAGGCGCGAGCGCGTTGCAGAGCGCTTCCAGGCCCGCCGCATCCTCCGAATCGAATCGCGAGACTCGGGGCGAGTCGAGATCGAGCACGCCGATCAGGCGGCCATCATGGACGATCGGCACGACGACTTCCGACGCCGACGCCGCATCGCAGGCGATGTGGCCGGGGAAGGCGTGGACGTCCTCGACCAGCTGCGTCTCGCGTGTCGCGGCGGCCGTGCCGCAGACGCCCTTGCCGAGCGGAATGCGGATACAGGCGGCCTTGCCCTGGAAGGGGCCGAGGACGAGCTCCGTCCCGTCGAACCGATAGAAGCCGGCCCAGTTGAGATCGGGCATGAACTGCCAGATGAGCGCCGCGACATTGGCCATGTTGGCGATGGCATCCGGTTCGCCTTCGGTGACCGCGCGTGCGGCCGAGAGGAGGTCGGCATGGAGCGTCGCCTTGTCGGCGGCATGAGCAGGCGCGAAGTCGTACATGGGCTTCATCTAGGAAGCGACGGGATGCTGCGCCAGTCTCTTATGGCTTGCAGCATGGGCGCGAACGTGATTCACCAGCGCCGAACGGAAAGGCGGAGCGAGGACCATGGCCACGCCGGGTGAAGAGACCAAGAAGCTGGCGCGCGACGTCGGCCAGCGCAGCGTCGGCCAGCTCGAGGCCGGGCTGGCGCGCATCATGGGCGAGACCGGCGCCAATAACCGCTGGCTGCTTGGCGCGCTCGTGCTGCTGAACGGTGGCGGCATTGCCGTCACCGCCGCGGAAACCGCCTGGCTGGACCCGCGCGTGCTCGAGGGCGCGATCAGCCTGCTCGCCATGGGCGCCGCACTGGCGGTGCTGGCTACGCTGGCCAGTGCGCTTTCGTCGCTGGTGCTTTCGCGGCAGATCGGCGCGGCAAGCGCACTCTGGACGGAGGTCGCGAGCAGCGGCGATGTGAGCGAGACGGCGCTCAAGGCAGCGGTCAAGGTGCGCCAGACCGGTCTGGTGACCGCGCTGGTCACGCTGGGCATCGGCTTCCTGTCGCTCGTGCTCTTCGTGGGTGGCGTGCTGACCCTGGCGTCGGGCCTTGGCGGGGAGACCGCGCCGGAGCCCGAGCCCGCGCCGACCGCCCAGATGAACGTCGGCACGCCGCCATTGCCCGCCCGGACGCCGGAACCGGCCGCCGCGGCGACGCAGGAGCCTGCTGCAACACCCACGCCAGCGCCGACGCCTGTGCCGGAAACAAAAGCACCACCACCAAAGCCCCAACCGCAGCGCACGCCGCCGCGCCGCGCGCCGCGCGCGAGCGAAACCGCTCCGGCATCTTCATCGTCCCCTGCTGCAACGCCGCCGCCGGCTGCCGCGCCCGCACCGGTGCAGCAACCCGCCCCGGCACCACCGACCGGCTAATTCTATCACCGTCATTCCCGCGAAAGCGGGAACCCAGCCGATTGCGGGATCACACGTGACGGACGCGCGCCATCGCGCTTTCGCCATTGGGTTCCCGCTTTCGCGGGAATGACGAAGTGGGATTCAATCAATCCGCACTTTGCCCCGCCCGGCCTTGATGCCGCTGCGCGCTTTCTTGCTGTCGACGCGCTTCGCCTTGGCCGCCTTGCTCGGCTTGGTCGGCCTGCGCTTCTTGGGGACGATCGTTGCCTCGGCGATCAGGGCGATCAGCCGCTCGCGCACCTCGCGCCGGTTCTCGAACTGCGAGCGTGAACCTTCGCCGCGCAGGATGAGCACGCCGTCATTGGTCATGCGCGCGCCCGCGAGCGTGACGAGCCGCGTTTTCACCGCCTCGGGCAGTGACGGCGACGCGGCGACATCGAAGCGCAGCACCACCGCGCTGTCCGTCGTGTTGACATGCTGCCCGCCCGCGCCCGACGCACGCGTCGCGCTTTCGACCAGTTCGGTCTCGTCGATGCTGATCGAGCGGGTGACCTGGATCTGCGGCATGATATCTGCTCAGCCGGTCTTGTCCGGCGCGGCGTCCAGCGCTTCCGCGTCGGGGAAGCCGGCCTGCGCGAAGACCGCGGGAATGGGCGCCACGGCGTCGACCGGCGCCTTGCCGTCGCGCGGCAGGACGAGGCGGCGGGCATGGAGCACCAGTCCCCCGGTCCAGCCCGTCCCGGGGCCCTCTGCGCGATAGACCGGGTCGCCCAATATGGCGATGTGCAGGCCGTTGAGCGCATGGGTACGCAGCTGGTGCGTGCGGCCCGTCTCCGGCGTGAAGCGGACCAGTGACCGATTCCCACCGTCGATGGCGCGAGTGGCCAAAACCTGCCAGTGCGTTACCGCCGACTTGCCGTTGGGATCCGGCACCATGCGCCAGCCCGCCTCGCGCGTGCTGGTCTTGCCTAGCGGAATATCGATCGTGCCGCGCTCCGCGTCCGGCACGCCGTCGAGCACCGCGAGATAGCTCTTCTGAACCGTGCGGCCCTCGAAGGCCGCCGTGAAGCGTGCCGCGGCCTTGGGATTGCGCGCCAGCAGCAGGCAGCCGCTGGTGTCGCGGTCGAGCCGGTGGATCAGCACCGGCCAGCGCGCGAAGCCGAAGGTCAGCCCGGCGAGATGATTTTCCATGGAGAGACTGCCGTCGCGGGGCGGATCGACCGGCAGGCCCGCGGGCTTGTCGATGACCAGCGCCTCGCCGTCGATGAAGACGACGCGGTCGGCCAGCGGCGAAGGCAGCGGTTCGCGACGGCGGCGGGGCTTGGGATTGCTCATGGGCCAGCCTATAGGGCTTGGACATGCGGGGGAAAAGCATTGAGGCCGTCGGCAAGTCGGCAATCGCCATGCCGGTCGTCCGCGAGCGGCTCGATTGGCTCGATGCGCTCAAGGGCATCGGCATCATTGCCGTGGTCGCGGGCCATATCTGGACGCGCGGCGCTTTCCGCAACGGCATCTACAGTTTTCATATGCCGCTCTTCTTCATGGCATCGGGTGCCGTGGCGCGGGCGGTGCCGACGCGTATTCTCGCACCGCGCCTGCTACTCGCCCTCGGCCTTCCGGCGCTCAGCTTCGCCGTCCTGTTCCTCGGCCTCGACTTTCTCATCGAGGGCGCACGGCATGTCCGGCCGATCTTTCCCAATGTGCCGACCGGCATCTGGACGATCCTGACCGGCACCGAGCGGCTGCGCGGACCGTTAGCCATATTGTGGTTCGCGCCCTGCCTCATCATGGCGCGGCTGGCCTGGAACAGCCTGCAGCATCGCCTCGACCCCATGGGGTTCCGGATGACGGCGGTCATGGTCCCCGTGCTGCTGATCGCGCTGCTCGTCGACCGGTTTGGCGCGATATCGCCGCTCGGGCTGCTGCCGGTCCCCGGCGCCCTGATCTTCATCTGGCTCGGCTATCGCTGGAAGGATCGCAGGCCCGGCCTGTTCGTCAGCGCCGTGACGCTCGTGCTCGCGGCGCTCGCGCTCATCGTCATGCCGCCGCTCAACATGCGCGCGGGCGATCTCGGCTGGCCCTTGCTCGGCATTGCCGGCGCAGCGGCCATCGTCGACCGCATTGCCTGGGTCACGCGGCGGCTGCCGGGTCGATTGACGCGCGCCCTGGCGTGGATCGGGCGCAACTCGCTCATCATCATGTTCCTGCATCTCTGCTTCGCGCATTATCTCGCACCCTATTTCCCCAAATTCGTGCTGCTCGCCCTCGGCGTTGCCGGGCCGCTTTTGATCGGCATGCTGATGCGGCGGAACCGTCTGACGAAACTGTTGTTTCTAGGGGAAAGGTGAACCGGCCGGGCAAGGGTTTCGGCACGGCGCGCTTTCGGTCGGCCTTTTTGAGGGGCCGCGACTCGCGGATTCAGGCCGGGTAATCTAAAATTAACCTTTTGCGTTCACACACCCTATGGTTAATAGTTGAGTTCGGATTTGCCTGAAGCGGGATTGGCGTCCGAGACGAACAGAGGGGCTAGCATATGCGCGTGCTGCTGATTGAAGACGAACCGACAACTGCCAAGGCGATCGAGCTCATGCTCACGACCGAAGGCTTCAATGTCTATACGACGGACCTCGGTGAAGAGGGCCTCGATCTCGGCAAGCTGTATGATTACGACATCATCTGCCTCGATCTCAACCTGCCCGACATGCACGGCTATGACGTGCTGAAGAAGCTGCGTACCGCGCGGGTCCAGACCCCGGTGCTCATCCTCTCGGGTATCTCGGAAATGGACAGCAAGGTCCGTTCCTTCGGTTTCGGCGCCGACGACTACGTCACCAAGCCGTTCCACAAGGAAGAGCTGATCGCCCGCATCCATGCGGTCGTCCGTCGCTCGAAGGGCCACTCGCAGTCGGTCATCCGCACCGGCAAGCTGGCAGTCAATCTCGACGCCAAGACGGTCGAAGTGGATGGTAACCGCGTCCATCTGACCGGCAAGGAATATGCTATGCTGGAGCTGCTTTCGCTCCGCAAGGGTACGACGCTCACCAAGGAAATGTTCCTCAACCACCTTTATGGCGGCATGGATGAGCCCGAGCTCAAGATCATCGACGTCTTCATCTGCAAGCTGCGCAAGAAGCTCGCTCTGGCCTGCAGCGGCGACAATTACATCGAGACCGTCTGGGGCCGCGGCTATGTGCTGCGCGATCCGGAAGAAGGCATTGACGGCCTGACCGCACAGGTCGCCTGATCCTCGATTTCAGCGAATAACTCAGCAAACACGAACAAGGGCCGACGGAGCAATCCGCCGGCCCTTTCTTTGCGCAGTTTTACCCTCCGTCATTCCCGCGCAAGCGGAAAGGCCCGGCGCTTCGCGCCTCCCGCCCTCTCCCGCTTGCGGGAGAGGGAAGGGGCCCGCTCGCCGAAGGTGAGTGGGAAGGGTGAGGGTCTTTCTCAGATCGCGCTTGGCATTGTCATGAAGAGGTTATATCATCTCATAAAATTGCTGGGAGAGACGATATGAAAAACCATTTGCTTCCCTTGCTTGCCGTCGCCCTGTCCGCTGCCCCCGCTGCCGCACAATCCGCTGCCCGCTCGCCGCTGCTCGGCACCTGGGCGGTCGACGTCTCGAAGCTGCCGATCCCGGCCGACCAGAGGCCGAAGAGCGTGACCTTCACCTATACCGAAGCCGGGGAGGGCAAATGGTCGACGCAGGTCGACATCGTCGCATCCGACGGATCGGCGACACATGGCACGACCAGCTATCTGCGCGACGGCACCGCCTGGCCGGTCCAGGGCAGCCCCGAAGCCGATACCACCGCCGTCATGACACCGCAGCCCGGCGTCCTGGTCATGGCGCTCAGCAAGGGCGGCGTGCCTGGCTCGATCCGCATCTACACGGTAGCACCGGACGGCAAGAGCATGATCGAAACCGCGACCTACTTCACCCGCGAAGGCAAGCCGGTGATGCGGACCAACTACTTCAACCGCGTTCGCTAGTCGGTTCGATCTGACTAAATCGTCACCCCGGACTTGATCCGGGGTCTCGCTGTTTCTGCACCGTTGCCGAGGAAGCGGGACCCCGGGTCAAGCCCGGGGTGACGGATGGGTGCTAGCGTAATCTTTGCGAACTGACACCAGTTGCGGAACCAATCCTCAGGCCGCGCTACTCTTCAGCGGCTCGTCCACTTCCTCGGCGTTCACCCCGGTGGTCAGGAACCAGCATTCGGTGCCTTCCAGGCCGATCGCGGTGAGGTGGCCGGTCGCATAGGCGCCGGTATCGATGCCGATCCGATTCGCGCGCATCTCGACATCCTCGCGGATCGAATGGCCGTGCACGATCATGTGCGAGTGCGGCTCCTCGAAATTGAGGAAGGCGTCGCGGATCCAGTAGAGATCGGTGTCTTCCTGCTCCTGGAGCGGCACGCCCGGCTGGATGCCGGCGTGGACGAAGGCATAGTCGCCGATGATCGCCTGGCTGTTGAGGCTGGCGAGGAAGTCCTTGTGGTGCTGGGGCACGGCCTTGTCGATGAGGTCCCAGAGCTCGCCGGGCTCCATTTCATTGATCGCGCGCCCGGTGATGCCGTAGCTCGCCAGCGTCTCGCGGCCGCCCACGCCGTCGCGTATGAAGAAGCGCACGGCCTGCTCGTCGCCGTTGATCGCCATCTGGAAGACCTGCTCATGATTGCCCATGAGGCACGTCATGTTGGGCCATTGATCGCGCAGCTTGATGATGAAATCGATGACCTGGCGCGAGTGCGGGCCGCGGTCGACATAGTCGCCGAGAAAGACGAGGCTGGTGTCGTCGCGCTGTTTGCGGCGCCAGTCGTCCCGTCCGATCATGTCGAGAAGCTCGACGAGGAGATCGAGTCGGCCATGGATGTCGCCGATCGCATAGACGCGTCTGTCCGCACCGACTGACGGCGGTCCGGCGAGCACCTGGCGGTCGCGTTTGGGGCGCAGCATCTGGAACATCATGACACTATAAGGGCGGAAAAGTGAACCGATACAGAATCGAGTTGTAATAAATTATACGCGCCTTGGTTCCCGCCCCGCGCGCATCGGTTCAAAGGCGCGGCAGTGTGACGCCCCGCTGGCCCATATATTTGCCTGCCCGGTCGGCATAGCTCGTCTCGCAGGGCTCGTTGCCCTGGAGGAAAAGGAACTGGCACGCTCCCTCATTGGCGTAGATTTTGGCGGGGAGCGGCGTCGTGTTCGAGAATTCGAGCGTGACATGGCCTTCCCAGCCGGGCTCGAGCGGCGTCACGTTCACGATGATGCCGCAGCGCGCATAGGTCGACTTGCCGAGGCAGATCACCAGCACATCGCGGGGAATGCGAAAATACTCGACCGTGCGCGCCAGGGCGAAGCTGTTCGGCGGAATGATGCAGACGTCCGTCTTGCGGTCAACCAGGCTGTTGCTGTCGAAATTCTTGGGGTCCACCACCGCGCTGTCGACATTGGTGAAGATCTTGAATTCGTCGGCGACGCGCGCGTCATAGCCGTAGCTGGAGAGGCCGTAGCTGATGCAGCCCTCGCGGCGCTGGCTCTCGACGAACGGTTCGATCATGCCCGTCGAAAGCGCCTGTTCGCGAATCCACTTGTCGGAAAGAATAGCCATGGCTCGTCGCTACCCGCGCGGAGGCGCTGCGGTCTATCCCTTTTTCTTGCGGTCCATGCCGGCCTGGTAGGGTTCGATGACGAGATTGCAGGGTGTGTTCGCGTCGGGGCCGCTCACCGATTTGAACTGGTTCCATCGGTAGACCAGGTCCTCCTTCCGGCGGAGCCAATAACGGGTGTCCAAGATGGAGATCAAACTCGGCTGCTCATCCTGCTTTCCAATCGCCTAAAGCGTTGCGGCGAGCAGCGCATCGCAATTCCTGGTGTCGGTCTTCAGCGGGACGATGCGGATCAGCGCGAGCTTTTGGGTGGCATCGAAGTAGAATTGGCGGCTGATGGGCACGTCGCCGGCTTGGGCGGGCGTGGAGAGCTGCAAGTCGAAACCGGCCAGCTGGCTTCCCGGGCGGACTTCACGGGTGACGGCGCTTTCGCCCTCGGCGGCTTTCACCGCGTCGAGGGGTTGTTGCCAGGCGGGACGGCTGAGCCATGCGGGCATTTCGGCTTGCGCCGCGACGGTGGTACCGATCAGCAGCAACGCGATAATGGACCGCGCCGTGCGAGAAGTGCCAACGGACATGTCGCTCATCCTTTCCCTCTTTTCTTGCGCGCCATGCCGGCTTCATAAGGCTCCACGAGGACATGGCAGGGCGTCTTGTCGTCGGGGATGGCGCTGGCCTTGAGGCGCACCCAGCGATAGACGCGATCGTCCTTGGGCCGCAGCCAGAAGGCGTTTTCGAACGAGATGGAAGCGATGCTGGCATCGGTCTTGGTTTCGTCGGGCACCCCGAGCGCGGCCGTTGTCGCCGTCAGCAGGGCCGTGCAATTGGCGCCCGAGAGCGCCGACGGCATGATTCGCACGACCGTCAGCCGTTTCTTGTCGTCGAAGTAGAACTGGCGGTTGAGGCCGAGATCGTCGACCCGCACCGGCGTTTCCACCATGAAATCTTGGTCGAACACCCGGCTGCCCGGGCGCGGGACCTGGGGGACGGCGGCGGCGCCCTCGGCGGCGATCACGGCGTCCGGCGCTGTCTTCCAGGGGGGCAGTACGAGCCAGGGTGCTTGCGCCTGTGCCGATCCCGCACAGGCCATCAGCACCGGCAAGACCAGACGCACCGATCCTGAAAGGCGCTTGGCTGAGATGCGCATCGGCTCCCCTCTCCTGTGCATGGGATGAGTGGGAACGGGCAGCGGAGTCAAGAAGGTCGGGGCTAACCCAGATTAGCCGGCCCGAAGGCATGGGGTAGCAGGTCGGCGAGACGGTGGCGCGCGATGCTCTTGCCGTCGCCCGAGACGCACAGGATCGGAATCTCGCGGCCCGCCACGTCCTGCGCTTCGTTCAGGACCTGCCGGCAGCGGCCGCAAGGCGTTACCACGGCGTCGCCCGCGCCTCCCATGGGCGCACCGGCAACCGCGATCATGGCGATCTCCGCGAGTCGGCCTTGTGCATTCGCGGCGGCAATCGCCACCGTCTCCGCGCAGAGCGACAGGCCGTAGCTCGCATTCTCGAAATTGCTGCCTGTGAGGACCGATCCGTCGGTCATGCGCAGTGCGGCGCCGACGGCGAAGCGGCTATAGGGCGCGTAGGCATGGCTCATCGCCGCGCGTGCCGCGTCGACCAGTTCCTGCTCCTGCGCAGCCAATTCCGTCATATCCATCGTCCTAGGGCTTCACCGCATCCCATTCCACAGCGCCCTTGATGCCCGGCACGCGCTTCCATGTCGAGGCCGTCCAGATCACCCACGGCCGCGTGGCATAGCCGGGCTTGAAGAAATCCTCTTCCAGCCAGAGCGTGCGGTTGATCCCCGACGACAGGTCATAGGCTGCCTCGATCTCCAGCGTCTCGCGCAGGATCGCGGGCTTGCCGCTGTGCGCCTCGATCTGGTTGAGGAAGACATTGAGCTCGGCGAGCAGCTTGTCGCGGCTGGGGCGTGCCGGGCAGAGCGGCGAGAAGGCGAGGGCAACGACGGGCGGCAGCATCGTGTCCTGGCGCGGCACGGTCGAGATGAATGTCGTCGACTGATCGGTGGCGCTGGCGCAGAGGCTGTAGCGGTGGATCGCGCCATGTTTGAGGCCTGCGCTGCGGGCACCCTCGAGATTGGCGGCGAAGGTGGCGTCGCGCTCGTCGCGGCCCGACGATGCGACCAGATAGGCGAAGTCCGCGCCGCCGAGGCGGACCGCCGACCAGTTGACCGCGCCGGTCTCCGCCGAGACGGTGATGCCCTGCACCGGATAGCGGCTGCGCGACGGCGTCCAGGTCTTGAGCAGCCAGAATGTGCCGCCGCCGATGATCGCCACGGCCAGTGCGGCGGCAATGAGGATGCGCAGGGGCGTCACCTTGATCCGGCGTCTGCGGCCGGTCGCTTGTACGATTGTTACCATGTCAGTTCCGGATGTGGAGGACGCAGATCAGCGTGAAGAGCCGTCGCGCCGTGTCGAAATCGACGGCGATCTTGCCGTCCAGCTTGGCCATGAGCAGTTCCGCCGCCTCGTTGTGGACGGCTCTTCGCGCCATGTCGACCGTCTCGATCTGCGCGGGCGTCGCCTGGCGGATCGCCTGGAAATAGCTTTCGCAGATCGAGAAATAGTCCTTGATCGGCCGTCGGAAGCTGGCGAGCCCGAGGATGATCGCTTCGAGCGGGCTGTCGTCCGCGCGCCGGATCTCGATGGCGAGGCGGCCTTCCTGCACGCTGATGAACACCTTGTACGGGCCGGCATAGCCATCCTCATGGCTACGGGTCGGCGCGAAGCTGTTGTCCTCGATCAGGTCGTAAATGGCGATCCGCCGCTCCTGTTCGACATCCGCGTTGCGCCAGACGATCGTCTTGTCGTCGAGCGCGATATCGATGATGCGGGGGTCGGCCATGACCCCAAACCCCTATGCCTCGCGCTGCGCTGCGGCAAGGGGCGGGCGCGGCGGTCAGCCGAGTGGCGCGAAGGCCGCGTGGGCGAGATAGATCGGCGCGCCGTCGCCGGCTTCGAGCTTGGAGTAGCGCTCGAACAGCACCGACAGGTCCTTGCCAAGCGCGTCGCGCTGTTGCGGATCGAGCCGGAGACGGCGCCATATCTCGATCGTCCGGGGTGGCGCGGCATCTTCGCCGCGCATGAGGCGAACCATCATCCTGCCCTGCGGATCGGACGTGTAGAGCAACGAGACCTCGCCGCTCCTGTTGCTTTCCTCGCGCAGCGCCTGGCGCAATTCGGCCACCCATGCATCGCTCGGCAGTTGATGCAGATAGGCCTGCGGGACCCAGAAACGCTGGGCCACCGCACGAAAGTACCGGATCGGGCGTCCAGCGCGCGCCTCGCTGCGGCTGACGACGAGCAGGCCCGCCGCGATCAGTCGTTCCGCATGATAATGCAGCTTGGACAGCGGCGCGCGGATGTCCTCCTCGAGCTGCGAGAGCGTCTTCTCGGAGAGCGTGCAGGCGAGCAGGACGCGGCAGCGCAACTGGTTCTGGAAGGCCGCTGCCTGTCGGGCCTCTTCGACGCGATGCTCTCTACTTTGTTCGGTCAATTGCATTTGAAGTAGAATAGACCACAAATGTAGTCGTGACAATGCCGCCTGAAGATTTGACCGAAGCGGCAGGGACTGAAACGCGGCCAGGAAATGCATTGTCAGACGCGGCGTCCTCCCGCTAAGCCACTGCCATGCGCCTG
This sequence comes from Sphingobium sp., assembly GCA_017745115.1. Next base: position 13,468 of record JAGIAA010000044.1, read on the forward strand.
TCTGACTGCCACAATATCGACGACTTTCGCCTGCTGGCGAAGCATCGCCTGCCCTGGCCGGTGTTCGACTATATCGACGGCGCGGCGGACGACGAGATCACCAAGGCGCGCAACACGGCCTCCTATGCCGATTGCGACCTCGTGCCCGAGGTGCTGGCCGGCGTCGCGGAGATCGACCCGTCGGTCACCATCATGGGCCGCAAGTCGGCGCTGCCGCTGATCCTGTCGCCGACCGCCCTGCAGCGCGTCTTCCACTGGCAGGGCGAGCGCGCGGTTGCCCGGGCGGCGGAGAGATTCGGCCTGTGGTTCGGCATTTCCAGCCTCGCCACCGTCAGCATCGAGGAGATCGGCGCGGCCATCTCCACGCCCAAGCTCTTCCAATTCTATTATCACAAGGATCGCGGCCTCAACCGCTCGATGGTCGAGCGCTGCAAGGCGGCGAAGTTCGACGCGCTGGCCCTGACCGTCGACACCATCGTCTCGGGCAAGCGCGAGCGGTGCGCCCGCAGCGGCTTCACCTCGCCGCCGCGCTTCACATTGTCGTCGGCGCTCTCCTACGCGATCAAGCCGCGCTGGGCGCTCGACTATCTGCTCCGCGAGAAGTTCGCGCTGCCCAATCTCGACACCCATGTGAAGGAAGGCAGCGGCGAGGCCGTGTCCATCGCCGGCTATTTCAATTCCATGCTCGATCCCGGCATGGACTGGAAGATGGCCGAGCAGCTGCGCGAGGACTGGGGCGGCACCTTCTGCCTCAAGGGCATCATGAGCGCGGCCGACGCCCGCCGCGCGGTCGAGATCGGCGCGGACGCGATCATGATCTCCAACCATGGCGGCCGCCAGCTCGACGGCAGCCGCTCCCCGTTCGACCAACTCGGCGAGATCGTCGACGCAGTCGGCGGCAAGATCGAGATCATCTGCGACGGCGGCGTTCGCCGCGGCACGCACGTGCTTAAGGCGCTGTCGGTCGGGGCCAACTGTGCCTCGGGCGGCCGTCTGTATCTCTACGCGCTCGCCGCGGCGGGGCAGGACGGCGTCGAGCGCGCCATCGGCATCCTCAAGGACGAGATCGAGCGCGGCATGCGCCTGATGGGCGTGACGAGGGTGGATCAGCTCAACCGCGACCGCCTGCGCTGGCGCTAAGTCAGCAGAATATGTTACATATTTCCTTTGATCTTTGCTGTAATATGTAACATATTTTGCCTCCAGCCAGTGGAGGATGCTATGATGCCGGTTGTGAGAGTGAGCGATGCCACCTTTGCCAATTTGAGCACTTTGAAGACCTGGTTTGGCACTAAAACGCCGGGGGATACCATCGACCAAATCGTACGGCAGGCGATGGAACAGCTTGGGGTTGAACGTGATGATGAGCCAGAGGTTGGAGTTGTTCCAACTAATGATGGCGCAATGGAATTCGATGTCGCGCCTGGCCTTTCATTCACAAAGCCACTCTCGGCCTCAATCCACGGCAAGGCAGTCCGCAGTCCGCGTTGGTCATCAATTCTGCTCGCTATGATTGCTCAGTTGAAGGCCAAGGGCTTCGAAGGCGAGAAGTTGGTCCGAGAGCTGGCAGTTCCTACAAAATCAAAACGATATGAGGATGATGGGTTCAAATATTATCCTGATTTAGGGATTTCTGTTCAGGGACAATCTGCAACTGACGCTTGGAAGGAAATCGATCGGCTTGCGAAGAAATGGAAAATTCCCGTCACTGTCGAATTTTGGTGGCGGCAAAATGAGAAAGCGCAATTTCCTGGTCGTACCGGCCGGATAAGTTCTGGCAAATCCTGATCGACTATTCGATCCATCCCCGCTCTTATCCACAGCTTGCCCACGCTGCAAAATGCGCGCTTGCATGGCTGCGGTTATGGGCTGATTGAGGGCGACCATGTCCGATCCTGTCCGCCTCAACCCGGTGCCCGATGCAGCCGCCGAAATGCGTCTGCCCCGCAATGTCGAGGCGGAAGCGGCCTTGCTCGGTGCGCTCATGATCGACAATCGAATCGCCGAGGACGTCCAGATGACGCTCGCATCGGCGCATTTCTACGAGCCGCTGCATGGCCGCATCTATGATGCGATTCTCAAGCTCGTCGACCGCAATATGGTCGCCAATCCGGTCACGCTGAAGCCTCTTCTGGAATCCGATCCCGCACTCAAGGAGCTGGGCGGTCCCGGCTATCTCGCGCAGCTCACCGGCAGCGGCGCCGCGGTCATCGGCGCGCGTGACTTCGCGCGGCAGATCTACGATCTCGCCTTGCTGCGCGAGCTGGTCGGCGTCGGCCGCGATCTCGTCGACAAGGCGCTCGACACTTCCGAGGCGATCGACCCCAAGGGCCAGATCGAGGAAGCCGAGGTCGCGCTCTACAAGGTTGCCGAGCAGGGCGGCGAGACCGGCGGCGTCAAGACCTTCGCCCAGGCGACGCGCCTTGCCGTCGACATGGCCGAGAAGGCGCTGAACTCCGGCGGCCATGTCTCGGGCACCACCACCGGCCTCGACGGGCTCAACACCAAGACCGGCGGCCTGCACAACAGCGATCTCATCATCGTCGCCGGGCGCCCGGGCATGGGCAAGAGCTCGCTCGCGACCAACATCGCCTATAATGCCGCCCGCCGCTGGGTCCGCGACATGGCCGACGGCATCGAGCCCGCCAAGTCGATCGGGGCTCCCGTGGCCATCTTCAACTTGGAAATGTCCGCCGACCAGCTCGCCACGCGTATTCTCGCGGAGCAGTCCGGCATTTCGGGCGAGAAGCTGCGCATGGGCCGCATCAATCACAGCGAGTTCCAGGACCTAGTCCGCGCCTCGCGCGAGCTGCAGGACCTGCCGCTTTACATCGACGACAGCGCCGGTCTCACCATCGCCGCGCTGCGCACTCGTGCGCGGCGTCTCAAGCGCCGTCACGACATCGGCCTCATCGTGGTCGACTATCTTCAGCTGCTCCAGGGGTCGGGCAAGGGCAACGATAACCGCGTCAACGAAATCTCGGAAATCAGCCGCGGCCTCAAGACGCTGGCCAAGGAACTCAACGTCCCCGTGATCGCGCTCTCGCAGCTCAGCCGCGCGGTCGAAAGTCGCGAGGACAAGCGCCCGCAGCTCTCGGATCTTCGCGAATCCGGCTCGATCGAGCAGGACGCCGACATGGTCTGGTTCCTCTATCGCGACGATTATTACGAAATGTCCAAGGAGCCGGACATCAACCAGGATCCGGCCGCCTACACCGCCTGGCGCGAAAAGATGGACCGCATCTCCGGCATCGCCGAACTGATCGTCGCCAAGCAGCGCCACGGTGCGACCGGCAAGGTGCGCCTGCGCTTCGAATCCCAGATCACCCGCTTCACCGACCTCGCCGACGACAGCTTCGGCGATCACGACTGACGCCTGCTTTTTCAATTCACCGTCACCCCGGCGAAGGCCGGGGTCCAACCGCGACGCCTCTTGGACCCCGGTCTTCGCCGGGGTGACGGCTGCTTCTATTGTATCGGATCATCTTCTAGAGGGGCGTCATGACCAATCCCGCCCGCAACGCCCTGCTGCCCGTGCTCGCCTGCTGCGTGGCGATGGCCTGTTTCCAGCTCGGTGCGGCGCTGGCCAAGCAGCTGTTCGCCTCGATCGGGCCGATGGGCACGGCAACGCTGCGGCTGCTGATCGGCGCGGGTGTGCTGATCCTTCTCACGCGGCCGTGGCGCAATTGGCCGGCGCAAGTCCCGAAACTCGCCCTGCTCGGCCTCGGTGTCGGCGTCGCCGGCGCGATCATCTTCTATTATCTCGCCATCGACCGGCTGCCGCTCGGCATCGCCATGCCCGTTCAGTTCCTTGGCCCGCTGGTGCTCGCCACCGTTATGTCGCGCGGCATCATGGACCTGCTCTGGGTTGCGCTCGCTGCGCTCGGCATCTGGTGCCTGCTCGGCACCGGCGGCGCGAACGGTCATATCGATCCCGTCGGCATTCTCTTCGCGCTTGGTGCGGCGCTCAGTTGGGCGATCTATATCCTCGCCGGCAAGGCGGTTGGCAATGTACTTGGGAGCGCCGCTGCGCCGGCCTCGCTCGGCATTGCCGCGGTCATCCTGGTGCCGGTCGGCGCGGTCCACAGCGGCATCGCTTTGCTCGATCCCGCGATCCTGCCGCTCGCAGCCCTCGTGGCCATCGTGTCCGCGACCATCCCCTTCTGGCTCGAGCTCTACGCCATGCCGCGCCTGCCGACGCGTACCTTCTCGGTGCTGATGAGCCTCGAGCCGGTCTTTGCGGTGCTGTTCGGCCTCGTCATGCTGGGCGAACATCTCTCGCTCGTCCAGACGCTGGGTGTCGGGCTGGTCATCGGTTCGAGCATCGGCTCGGTGCTGACCATCCGTGAGTCCGGAACCGCGACCGGCCTCCAGTCATTGGACTAGGCGCCCATGCCGCGTAAGATGCGCAGCGAGGAGAGAGGGCGATGACCACACGTCGCGACATGCTGATCGGCCTCGGCGGCACTTTGGGCGCTGCGGCGCTGGGCGCCCGCCTGTTTCCCGGCGAGGCCATGGCCGCCGAGCGCGCCTGCACCGCGGGCACCGTCACGCGCCGCCAGACGGAAGGCCCCTATTTGAAGCCGAACACGCCGGCGCGCCGCAACATCCGCGAGGCCGTGACGCGTGGTAGCCTGCTCATCGTGACGGGCCGCGTGCTCGATAGCCAATGCCGGCCCATATCCGGCGCGCTCATCGATTTCTGGCAGACCGGCGACACCGGCGGCTACGATACGCGCGGCTTCCAGTATCGCGGCCACCAGCTCACCGACGTCGATGGCCGCTACGAGCTGCTGACCATCCGGCCGGTCCAATATAGCGAGGGCGGCGTGTTCCGGACCCCGCATATCCACGCCAAGCTGCAAGGCGCCGGAACGGGCATGCTGAACACGCAACTCTATTTCCCCGATGCCGAGGCGACCAACCGCATCGACCGGATCTTCGATCCGAGTCTGCTGGTCAGCCTCGAGGGGAGCCGCGACGGGGCAAGCCTGGCCCATTTCGACTTCGTGCTGGCACAGAGTTAAGGGCCCGACCAAGCCTTCTCCCGCAAGCGGGAGAAGGATACGCAGCCTTGCCGGCTTGCCGGCTAGGCGAAGTTGGATGAGGGTGTTTCATGCAGCGACTGCAAGAAGCCCTCACCCTCCCACCGCTTCGCGCTCCCTCCCTCTCCCGCATGCGGGAGAGGGCATTTAAGCTACCCCTTCAGCCTTGCCGCCGTCCGCTGGTCGATCCGCTTCTCCAGGATCGTAAGCGGCATTGCACCGTCCTGCAGAATCTCGTGGAACCACTTGATATCGAACTTGGCGCCCATCGCCTTCTCGGTCTTCTCGCGCGCCCGCGTCCAGGCGGCGTGGCCGACCTTGTAGCTGCAGGCCTGGCCGGGCATCGTGCAGTAGCGCTCGACTTCGCGCTGGCTGCGTGGGCGGGCGAAGCCGGTGGTTGCGACCATATAGTCGGTGGCCTGCTCGCGGCTCCATTTCTTGGTGTGGATACCGGTGTCGACGACGAGGCGTGCGGCGCGGAACAGATAGGACTGGAGATAGCCGGCGCGTTCCAGCGGGTTCTTGTAGCCGCCCAGCTCGTCGGCCAGATGCTCGGCATAGAGCGCCCAGCCTTCGCCATAGCCCGAGAGGAACGCCACCTTGCGCAGCGTCGGCATGGCGCCCGAAGCCTGCGCGGTCGAGAGCTGGAGGTGATGCCCGGGCACGCCCTCGTGGAAGGTCAGCGAGGGCAGGCTGTATTTCGGCCAGTCGCCGACATCCTTGAGATTGATGAAGTAGATGGCCGGCCGTGAACCATCGAGCGCAGCGCGCTGATAATAGCCGTTGGAGGCGCCGTCTTGGATTTCGATGGGGACGCGGCGAATTTCCAGCGGCGCGTTGGGCGGCGCGTTGAAATAGCGCGGCAGCCGCGCGATCATGTCGCGCACGCCCTCGTTGAGGCTCTTGATGAGGTCGGCGCGGCCGGCGTCGGTATTGGGATAGAGCTGGTCGGCGCGCTTGTTGAGCGCGGTCAGCCGGTCGCCGACCGATCCGGTCGTCAGGCCGTTGGCCTTGAGGATCGCGTCCAGCTCGGCAGAGATCGACTTCACCTGGTCGAGGCCCATCTGGTGGACCTGCTCGGGCGTCATGTCGGTGGTGGTCCAATAGGCCAGCTCGTCGGCATACATCTCGTCGCCGCGCTTCACGCGCCAGATGCCGTCACCCGCCGCCGTGGTCGGCCGCAGCTTCTGGATGAGCGCCATCTGTCGGTCGAGCGCCGGATAGACCTTGTCCGCGACGATCTTGGCGGCCTGGCCGGCCCAATCGCCGGCGATGTTCGCCGCCTTGGCGCGGCCGGCCAGCGACTTCACCATCGAGCAGTCTTCCGGCTTGGGATCGCGCAGCGCATGCATTTGCCCCAGCGAGAGGTCGAGCGACCAGCCCGGTGCGAGATAGCCGCGCGCGGCATAAGCCTCCTGCACCGCGCTGTCCTGGTCGAGCGCCGTTGCCAGCGCCGAGAGGCGCGCCAGATAGGCGTCGCAATCTTCTTTCGTGGCGATCACATGGCTGGAGTTCAGAAAGTCCGGCAGGTCGAAATAGGCGCCGCCTTGCTGGTAGATGCGATAGGGCAGGGCGATGCCGGACAAGTCATATTTCTGCGCCGGGATCAGGTCGCGCTCCAGCGAGTAGCGGATGCAGTCATAGTTGAGCTGGTCGCGGTCGGTGAGCTTCTGGCCCTTGAAGCCGTCGAGCAGGGCGAGCGACTTCTTGGTGATCGCCAGATTGTCCTGCACGGCCTGGAGGCTGCGGTCGTCCAGCCTGGATTTGAAGGATGCGCGCGGACCCTTGTCGAGGCCCAGCGACGTCGCGGTTTCGGGCGACGCATCGACGGCCATGTTGAAGATCGTTTCGAACGCGGCGTCGAGCGCGGGCGTCGTCTCGCCGGCCGCCTGCGCGAAGGCGCGCGGGGCCATGCCGGCCAGCGCCGTCGCGGCCGTGGTGAGGAGGAAGTCGCGGCGGTCCATTATGGGCAGCTCCAGCTTGAGGGAACCCGCAGCCTAGAGCAGTTTGGCGGCGACGCAATATTCTATCGCGTGCGTTTCGCGCCGCCGGCCCGGATCATTCTCGTCTCGAAAATTTTTTTGGGCACGTGTCGATTGCGCGCCGGCTCGTTCGTCATGGGATATGAGGCTCGATGAGGAGCCTGCAGGCAAGGAGATAGACAATGCGTGTGATGGTGTTCGTCAAAGCGACCGAGGACAGCGAAAAAGGCCTCTTTCCGCAGCCCGAGATGGCGGAGATGATGATTGCGATGGGCAAGTTCAACGAGGAACTTGCCGCCGCGGGCATCATGCAGAGCGGTGACGGTCTCAAGCCTTCGTCGGCCGGCAAGCGCGTCGCCTTCGATGGCCCCAACCGCACCGTGATCGATGGTCCGTTCGCCGAAGCGCGCGAGCTCGTTGCCGGTTACTGGATCTGGGAAGTGAAGGATATGGACGAGGCCGTCGCTTGGGTGAAGCGCTGCCCCAATCCCATGATGGGACCGAGCGAGATCGAGATCCGGCCATTTTACGAGATGAGCGACTTCGGCGAGATTGTCACGCCGGAGGCGGAGGAAATCCACGACCGCGTCCGCGCGAAGCTGGAAGGCCGTTGAGCCGTTGATGCAGTACCGGCCGCGCTGTTTCGGCGCGGCCGAGACCCGTTGAGCGATTCAGCCGGTCAGAACACCGGCATGTTTGCGGGATCGTCCGGGTCGGCGATCGGCGTCGAGGCCGTGTGGATACCGCACTCCACCTTGTCCCAGCCGCGCCAGCGTCCGGCCCGGGGGTCCTCGCCCGGCATCACCTTGCTCGTGCAGGGCTCGCAGCCGATCGAGAGATAGCCCTGCTCCTCGAGCGGATGACGAGGCAGGTCGTACTCCGCGAAATAGGCGTCGAGCGCGGCCTTGTCCCAGTCGCCGAGCGGATTGATCTTGAGCCGGCCGTCCTCGATCTCGAAGCGCGGCAGGTTCTGGCGCGTGACCGACTGGAAGGCCTTGCGGCCGGAAATCCAGCTGTCGAGGCCCTCCTTGGCGCGCTTCAGCGGCTCGACCTTGCGGATCTCGCAGCAGCCGTCTGGATCGTAGGACCAGCGCAGGTTGTTCGCGTCCTTGGCGAGCAACACGTCGGCAAGCGGCGTCACGGTCTGGCTGTTGGTGAAGCCGAGATGCTTCACCAGCGTGTCGCGATAGTCGAGCGTCTCCGGGAACATGCGCAGCGTGTCGACGAACACGACCGGCATCGCCTTGTCGGCCTGCGCGGCCAGATGCAGCAGCACCGCGCTCTCCGTGCCGAACGACGAGACGACGGCCACCCGGCCGAGAATGTCCTCGGCGACCAGTGTCTTCAGCATCTCGGCTGCGGGCACGCCCGCGAAGCGCGCGTTGAGCGCGTCCGCCTGGTCCTGTGTCCAGCGGGGGGCAGCGTCGATGCGGTCGATCTGGCGGGCAGGTTCAGCCATGCCGCAATTTCCAGATCGGCACGCGGTCGTCACCCGACGACTGGTAGACATACTGCCAGCGCCCGAGCGCGGCCTTCAGCGCAATCGGGTCGAGCGGCTGGTCGGGCGCGAAACTGTCGAACCCGCAGCGCTGCATGAAGAAGACCAAGTCGACGAGCACGTCGCCGGTCGCCTTGATCTCGCCCTTGAAGCCGGCCTCGCGCAGGATGCGCGCGCTCGAGAAGCCGCGGCCGTCGCGGAACTTGGGGAAGTCGATCTCGACCAGACTCACCCGGTCGAGCACGGGGATCAGACGGCGCACGTCGTCGCCCGCCTCGATCCGCACCGAGGTCGCGTTGGTCTGTTCGAAGAAGGCGTCCAGCGACACTGCCGGTTCGTCGGTCGCTTCGTCGTCGCGCAGGCGCAGCACATCAAGCATAGATCGCCTCCTTGAACGGCTCCATGCCGATCCTGCGATAGGTGTCGAGGAAGCGCTCGCCGTCGGTGCGCTGGGCGAGATAGACGTTCGTCGCCTTCTCCACCGCGTCGACGATGCCGGCCTCATCGAAGCCGGGGCCGGTGATCTTGGCCTGCGACACGTCTTCCGCGCCAGATCCGCCGAGCAGCAGCTGGT
>JAGIAA010000045.1 GCA_017745115.1 Sphingobium sp.
GAGACAGCAATATGAGTGGGATAGCTGCGCGCCCGTCGCGGTTGCCCTGGCACACGGCCTGCATTGCTCGCGGATCGATGGCAGTCCGCTCGTTTACAACCAGGCCGACGTCTACATGCCCGACCTGCTGATCTGCCGGAAAGAGCATGCAGCGCGGGTGCTGGAGCTGGTTGCGGCACTCTAATTGGCGGTGCCTCCCCGCCACAAGAGCACCGACTCACGCCGTCAGTTTCACGATCAATGCTTGCGCCGCAGCGCTGACATCCGCCCAGGTCTGTTCGAAGCCCTCGTCGCCGCCATAATAGGGATCGCCGACGGACTTCCCTTCGCGGCCCTCGACAAGATCGAGCAGCAACGCAAGCTCGGCACGGCTTTGGGATGGAGCGATTGCGCGCAAGTCGGCGAGGTTGTGATGATCCAGTGCGAAGATGTGCGTGAAATGATGGAAGTCACCCGGCTCGACCTGGCGAGCGGCATATCGGGAAATATCCGCACCATAAGCGAGCGCTGTCGCCTGCGCCCGGCGATCCGGCGGATGGCCGACATGCCAGTCACCGGTGCCGGCCGATTCAATCTCGATGTCCAATCCGGCTTCTTGTGCCGCAAGTCGTAAGGCACCCTCAGCCATGGGCGACCGGCAGATGTTGCCGAGGCAGACGAAGAGGACGGCGGGGCGGCGAGGGGCTGTCATCTCGCTGCCATAGCATGATCCCGCGAGGCTTGCGGCGGGTCGTTAGAAAAAGTTCGTCGAGGCGAAAGATCGCTTTATTGCACATTCTCAATTGAAATGGCAGAGATAGTGCGTCGACGGCATCGAACCCAATCCGATGCCCAGACACGCGGCTTTTGATGTGAGTCAGCTTGCTCCGCGTCACCAACGGCTAAAGCGCACGAACTCCTACGCGACAAACGCCGGATTCGTGCTCCTTCGAGGAGAAACGACATGGCATTCAAGAAGATTTCCCGAACCAACCCGCAGGCTCGCAAGGCGAAGGACCATGTTCCGCCGCTGCCGCACTCGTCATGGCGTCTCTCGCGGACGGGGGCAGGGGTCCTGGACATCCCTATCTCCACGGCATCGGAATTCTGGAGCAGGCTCGGACTATGAGCGAGGCTCTTGGGGCGGCGCATAAACGCTCCGTTCACCATGTTGCGCCAAGATCCAGCAAATGAAGCGGGCGCTCATCATCCGCCATGTGCCCTATGAGGGCGTGGCCGGCTACCGCCAGCCCGTCGAGGCGGCGGGCTACGAGATCGACCGGATCGATGTCAGCGATCCGGCCTTCTCGCAGCGCGATCTGGTCGAGCCCGATCTTCTCATCATGATGGGCGGGCCCATGGGCGTTTATGAGCAGGAGGCTTATCCCTGGATTCGCTGCCAGCTGAAGCGCCTTGCGCGGCGGCTCGAGGCTGATCGCCCCACTTTGGGCGTCTGCTTCGGGGCGCAGATGATTGCGGCGGCAATGGGCGGTGAAGTCTATGCCGGGCCGGCCAAGGAAATCGGCTTCCACGCCATCAACGTAAAAAGCGACGTCTCCGGTAATCCGCTCAGCGCGATCGCCAATGTGCCGGTCTTGCACTGGCATGGCGACACATTCACATTACCGGACAATGTGGAGCTGTTGGGATCGAGCTCGCTCTATGCGCACCAGGCGTTCCGGCGCGGGCATAATATTCTCGCGTTGCAGTTTCACGCTGAGATGGGTGAGGATGAACGCATCCACGACTGGATCGATCAATCGTCCGACTCCTTAGAGGCCGCAGGTCAATGCCCGCAACGGCTGCGCAGCGAGCATGCGACGCTTGGTCCGCGGGCCGTAGCGGCGGGACGTTGCATGATCAGCGGATGGCTTGAGACGCTGCACTAGGCGTGCAACCCTGCGGCCATGATGGCCGTTGCCCAGGACATGCTGATCCATTTCCCCATTGCCCTGCTCGTAATGATCGCGAGCTGGCTGTTCGGCCGTTGGCTCGGCGTGGCGAACATGCCGGCCATCTGGACTGGCTGGTTTGCGGGCGGCTGCGCGTGCATCATGCGGGAGGTAACCCAGCACGAATATCGTTGGATCGAGACGATAGGGCGGGGAAAGCGCGCCGGCATGCCCGCGCTCGAAGGACTCAAAGTCTGGGACTGGAGCATTCATTCGCAGCTTGAGACGCTGGGTGCGCTTGGCCTGTCCGCCCTTGTTGCGCTGGCCATCGCGAAATGGGGCTGACCGATGCGGATTGCGACCGTTCATCATTGGGTCCGTCGGATCGTAATGCTGGGCCTCATTGCAGCGATCGTGTGGGCGGCGTGGCTCTATCTCAAACGGCGCCCTGAGGATCTGCCCTGGACGCCACTGCGCCTTGATCAGCCAATCGGGCTCTTCACAGGCCGCAAGCTCGCCGGACTCACCCAGCATCGGATGACCTGCCTTGCACTTGTTCGCGAGACGGGGCTGAAGTTCAACGAGATCGAGCCGCGATCGGGCGGCCAGTGCCCGATACCGGACGCCATCCGTGTCGCTGAGGGGCAGGCCATGCTGGCGCTTTCTCCGGCGAAAGTTGCGCCGTCCTGTCCGGTCGTGGCGGGCCTTGCCATGTGGCAATGGCAGGTCGTCGAACCTGCCGCCCAGCGCATTTTCGGCGCCTCGGTCAAACGGATCGATCATTATGGCAGCTTCGCCTGTCGACGAATGTACGGACGCGAAACCGGTGACTGGAGCGAACATGCGGCTGCCGATGCCATTGATGTCAGCGGTTTCACGCTCGGCGACGGCCGGCATATTCGAGTGGCGGCCGATTGGGGAAGCGACGGCAAGAAAGCCGCTTTCCTGCGCGAGGTGCGGGATGGTGCATGCAAACTGTTCTCGACCGTCCTTTCACCCGATTACAACGCCCAGCACCGCGACCATCTCCATCTCGACCAGGCGGAGCGAGGTGAATATGGCTGGCGTGCCTGCCGCTGACCGGACTGGCTGCGACGGCTTGACGGTTTCGAGCGCAAATGATGGAAAGGCGTCGTGAGCGACAATCTTCCCCATCTCGACTCTCCGACCCTTGCCAGCGCGGAAGCTGCAGCGATCCGGCGTCGCTGGATTACGCTCGGCGAGGTGCTTGCGGTCATGGCGGTGCTCATTTCTGCTCTGACGCTGTGGAACAGCTGGGGCGAGCGCAGCGAAAACGAAGCCGCGAAGCGCGCCGAGGAGCATCGTACGACGACGCGTGCTTCGACGCTGGTGCTAACCGCAGCCGCTTCGGACAGGGACAGGCTGATGCTCAAGCCCGGCTCGGCCGATCAGTCGGTGCAGGGCCAGACGATCACGTTCCCGGCCGCGCTGGGTGCGGCACCTGCCGAGACGACCGGCGAACCGAGGATCGAAGCGACCTGGTTCGACAATGCGCTCAAGAAGGCGCGGAACAAGGCGGGCTTGCCCGATGACAGCCGCGGGGATGAACGCCTTCCGGTTGCAATTGCCACGCGTTTCCTCGTCGATGGTGAGGTGCATGAGGATGTCGCGCTCTACGATATCGGCTACACGATTTCGGGTCGCTGGCTGAGCGGACACAGCATCGCGCTGCGGGGTCTGTCGTTGGTGTCGCATGTGAAAAGCGGCAATGCGCAAGCGAAGCTGGACGCGCGCTGGAGCAAGCTGTTTCCGAAACAGTAGCGCATCCGCAGCAAGCTGCAGAATGGTGACCCCTACGGGAATCGAACCCGTGTTTCAGCCGTGAAAGGGCCGCGTCCTAGACCGCTAGACGAAGGGGCCATCGCACTTGGCGCCGAAGCGCCGCCGCTAGGCGAGGCGCCCCTTTAGGGGGGTGGCCGGGACTGGTCAAGACCCGCAGACCGGCAATTTGAACCTTCACGCCGGGGCCATGTCCTCGACATGGAGCTCGGCCGCCGGACGGCTGCCCCAGTCATCGATCTTGGCACGGCCGGCGAGCCACCAGCGCCGCGAACGGTCACCATGCAGCAGCATCTGGCCGAGCTCGCTTTGTGCGTGACGAAAGGCGACGGCTTTGAGTGAGCGGCCATCTTCGCCACTGACGATGGCGCGAACATGATCGGTGCCGACGATGTCCGCCTTGACGATCCGGACTGGCCCCAGCGCCACGCGCGGGGCAGGCCAGCCATTGCCGAAAGGGCCGGCACCTTCCATTTGCGTCACGAGTTCGGGAGTCAGACCGCCCGGCGCCAACATGAGATCGATGCGGAGTGCCTGGCTCGCGGCGGCGCGGACGACGTCGGTTGCAAGGCGTTGCTCGAGAAATTCGGCGAGGCGCGGGACATCGGTCTCGGCAATCGTGAGGCCGGCCGCCATGGCGTGGCCACCACCAGCGATCAGCAGACCCTCGTCCTTGGCGGCGAGGATCGCAGCACCGAGGTCGACGCCACCGATCGAACGGCCCGAGCCCTTGCCGATACCTTGTTCGTCGAGCGCAATGACGATGGCGGGACGTCCGCTCTTTTCCTTGAGCCGTCCCGCGACAATCCCGATCACGCCGGGATGCCAGCCCTTGCCGGCGACAAGCGCAACCGAGCGATTCCCAAGCGCATCGAGCATGGCCTGAGCCTGCTCCTGCACATTTGCTTCGATCGCACGGCGTTCGGCGTTGAGCCGGTCGAGTTCGGCGGCAAGGAGCGCCGCTTCGTCGGGGTCTTGCGTGGTCAGGAGACGCACGCCGAGATCCGACTTGCCGACGCGCCCGCCGGCATTGATACGCGGACCCAGCGCGAAGCCGAGATCCGAACATTGCGGCGCGCGCTCGAGCCGGCTCGCGGAGAGCAGGGCGGTGATGCCGATATTGCCGCGCCGGGCCATGGCCTTGAGGCCTTGCGCCACGAAAGCGCGGTTGAGGCCGCGGATCTGGGCGACGTCGGCCACCGTGCCGAGGGCCACGAGATCGAGCAGGTCCATGAGGCGTGGCTCGGCCCGGCCCTGAAACCAGCCCCGAGCGCGCAATGTCCGGATCAGTGCTGCGCCGAGCAGGAAAGCGACACCGACGGCAGCGAGATGGCCGTGCGAGGCGGCTTCGTCATTCTCGTCGAGGCGGTTGGGATTGACCAGCGCATGAGCCGGGGGAAGGGCGGTCGCGCATTTGTGGTGATCGACCACGATCACGTCGAGTCCGGCCTGGCGTGCCGCTTCGAGCGCTTCGAAGGCCTGGGCACCGCAATCGACCGTGACGACGAGGCTTGAGCCCGCGTCAGCCAGCGCAACCAGCGCTTCGCCCGAGGGACCATAGCCTTCCATCAGCCGGTCAGGGATATAGACGCCGGCCTCGAGGCCGAGATCGGCGAGCAAGCGCAGCAGCAGCGCCGCGCTGGTGGCGCCGTCCACATCATAGTCGCCGAAGATCGTCACCGATTCGCGGTCGATGACGGCAGCGGCGAGGCGCTCGGCCGCCCGCTCCATGTCGCGAAAGATGGACGGATCCGGCATGAAGCCGCGGATCGTCGGATCGCGTTCGCGGACGAGATGTTCAGCGAGGCAGCCGCGTGCTCGGAGCAGGTCGTCGATCAGATCGCCACCCGCGCCGGCCGGCTCAGCGCCACGCCAGCGCCAGGGACGCCCGGTCAGCGATTGCTCAATATCGAGGGCAAAGATGCTCATCCCGCGGCACCGAAGAGCCGTGGCGACATGCGCCGAAGGTTACGAAGGTTGCGGTCATGCAGAGCAAAAAATCGCGGCCCCGCCGAACGGGCGCACCCGCCCCGATCGCAGTCTGTCGAGAGGAAGAAAATGACCATTGCCGGAACGCTAGCACGGTCGCGATGAAATAGGACAGGGGGTAGACGTCCCGATGATCGCAATTGTTTCGCCAGCTTTTGAGGAGGGGGATTGCAATCCCTGGGTACCGTCGGATAGCTCGCTGTCATGGCTGCCATCTTATCCGTCCGGGGTGTGTCCAAGCGCTATGCGAGCGGGCATCAGGCTCTCGGAACCGTCGATCTCGATGTCGAGGAAGGCGAGATCTTCGCACTGCTTGGGCCGAATGGCGCCGGCAAGACGACGCTGATCTCGATCATCTGCGGCCTCGTCAACGCAACCGGCGGCTCCGTCACCGTAGCGGGGCACGATATCGTGCGCGACTATCGGAAGAGCCGCGCGACGATCGGCCTTGTGCCGCAGGAGCTCACCACCGACATGTTCGAGCGCGTGATCGACACGGTGCGCTTCAGCCGCGGCCTGTTCGGCATGGCGCGGGATGACGTGGTGGTCGAGAAGGTGCTGCGCGATCTCTCGCTCTGGGAGAAGCGCAACAACAAGATCGCCGAGCTTTCCGGCGGCATGAAGCGGCGCGTGATGATCGCCAAGGCGCTGGCGCATGAACCACGCCTGCTGTTCCTCGACGAGCCCACTGCCGGCGTCGACGTGGAACTGCGCCGCGACATGTGGAACCTGGTCCGCCAGCTGCGGGCGAATGGCGCCACGATCATCCTCACGACCCACTACATCGAAGAAGCCGAGGAAATGGCCGACCGGGTGGGCGTCATCAACAAGGGCGAACTGATCCTCGTCGAGGAGACGGCCGCGCTCATGAAGAAGATGGGCAGCAAATCGCTGCGGATCGCGCTCGCCGAGCCGATGGCCGATATTCCCGGCGCGCTCTCGACCTGGCCGCTGACATTGCTCGCCGAGGGCCATGAGCTCGAATATGTGTTCGACAGCCATGCCGACGACAGCGGGATTTCGGCGCTGCTTGGGCGCCTTTCCGAACTCGGCATCGGCTACAAGGACCTCAATACGCAGGAAAGCTCGCTGGAGGACATCTTCGTGAGCCTTGTCCACGAACCGAAAGCCGGAGCGGCGGCATGACCTTCAACCATCGCGCCGTCGCCGCCATCTACAAGTTCGAGATGCACCGATTCGCCCGCACGCTGATGACGGGCCTGATCGTCCCCGCGATCACCACCTCGCTCTATTTCGTCGTGTTCGGCAGCGCGATCGGCTCGCGGATGACCGAAGTGGACGGCATTCCTTATGCCGCGTTCATCGTGCCGGGCCTCATCATGCTGTCGATGTTCACCGAGAGCATCAACAATGCGAGCTTCGGCATCTACATGCCAAAATGGGTCGGGACGATCTATGAGCTGAACTCGGCGCCCGTATCGCCGCTGGAGACGATCCTGGGCTATATCGGCGCGGCGGCAACAAAGTCCCTCAGCATCGGCCTCGTCATCTTCGCGACGGCGCATCTCTTCGTTTCGCTGCCCATTGCCCATCCCTTCGCGATGGTCGGCTTCCTGGTGCTGATCGCCGTCAGCTTCTGCCTGTTCGGTTTCATTCTGGGCCTTTGGGCGCAGAGCTGGGAACAGCTGAGCATCATCCCGATGCTGATCGTAACACCGATGACCTTCCTCGGCGGCGCATTCTATTCTGTGCACATCCTGCCGGAGCCGTGGCGGACGATCACCCTGTTCAATCCGGTCGTCTACCTGATCAGCGGCTTTCGCTGGACCTTCTTTGGCAAGGGCGACGTCTCGATCGGCATCTCGATGGCGTTCGTCACTGCAATGCTGCTGGTCTGCGTCGGCATCATCTGGTGGATCTTCAGGACGGGGTACCGGCTGAAGAAGTGACGAACTCCCTCTCCCGCCTGCGGGAGAGGGCAGGGATGAGGGCATGCGGCCGGAGGTCGCATCTGGCGCTGACTTCAAAGAAGCAAGACCCTCACCCAACCCTCTCCCGCAAGCGGGAGAGGGCTAGAGGTTCAATCCTTGATGCGGTGCTCGCCCTTCACCCAGCGCACCGTGCCCGAGGAGGCGCGCATGACGACGCTTTCGGTCGTCATCTTGCCGTCGCGGCGGCGCTTGACGCCGGCGAGCAGTGAGCCGTCGGTCACGCCCGTCGCGGCGAAGATGCAGTCGCCCTTGGCGAGGTCGTTTAGATCATAGATGCGATCCAGATCCTCGATGCCCCATTTGCGGGCGCGGGCGCGCTCGTCCTCATTGCGGAACAAGAGCCGGCCCTTGAACTGCCCGCCGACACACCGCAACGCGGCGCAGGCCAGCACGCCCTCCGGCGCGCCGCCCGAGCCCATATAGACGTCGATGGTCGTCTCGGGGTTCGTCGTGGCGATCACGCCCGCCACATCGCCGTCCGGAATGAGCATGATGCCGCAACCGATGCTGCGCAGCTCGGCAATGAGCTTGTCATGGCGGGGCCGGTCGAGCACGCAAGCGATGATCTCATGAGGCTTGACGCCCTTCGCCGCCGCAATGGCCTGGATATTGTCGGTCGGGCTCTTGGCGAGATCGATGATCCCATCGGGGTAGCCGGGGCCGACAGCGAGCTTTTCCATATAGACGTCGGGCGCGTTGAGCAGGCAGCCATTTTCGGCCGCGGCCAGCACCGCAAGCGCATTGGGCCCGGCTTTGGCGGTGATGGTGGTGCCTTCGAGCGGATCGAGCGCGATATCGATCTTGGGGCCGCTTCCCGGGGCGCCGCCGACCTTCTCGCCGATATAGAGCATGGGCGCCTCGTCGCGCTCACCTTCCCCGATCACGACCGTGCCGTCGATCTCCAGGTCGTTGAACGCCTCGCGCATGGCGGCAACGGCCGCTGCATCCGCCGCCTTCTCATCACCCCTGCCGATGAGATCGGAAGCGGCAATCGCCGCCGCTTCGGTCACACGAACCATCTCCAGCACGAGCACGCGGTCGAGCATGGAACTAGCGGCTATCTGCTTGTGCTTGGCCATCGCCTTGCATCCTTCTCCAAAGACTTGGCCGTCCCGATAAGGTAGGAATGTTGCAATGTCGATAATGGTCCGGCGTCAGCACATGACCGGAAGGACTCAATCGAGAATGTGCATGACCATCGGCGTATCGACGAGGCTGTCCGAACCGCCGAGGCGCCGCAGCACATCGTCGATACAGGCAAGCGCGCCCTGATGCGTCACCAGCGCGACGAGCGCGCCCTCGTCCTCGACCGCTGCGCGCTGGATGACACTCTCGATCGACACATTGGCGTCGCGCATCGCGGCGGTGATCTCGGCCAGCACACCCGGCCGGTCCTTGACGCGAAACCGCATATAGGCGCGGCCGGTGCGTTGGCCGGCGTCGGCCTTGACCTGCCGCTGCAGCCATTCGGCCGGCATGGCGAAGGCCGGGCCATATTCGTCGCGCGCCACGTCGATGATGTCGGCGACCACCGCTGAGGCCGTCGGGCCTTCGCCGGCGCCGGCGCCCTGGAAGAAGAGCCGGCCGACGAAATTGCCCTCGGCGACGACGGCATTGAGCGCGCCGTCGACATGGGCGAGCGGATGATCGACCGGCACCAGCATCGGGTGGACGCGCTGGAAGAGGCCGATATTCTTGCCGCCCTCGGCCTCGCATTCGGCCAGCGCGACGAGCCGGACCTTGAAGCCCAGCGCTGCCGCCTCACGGATATCAGCGGCGAGAACATGGCGGATGCCGGTGATGTCGACCGACGGGAAGTCGATCTCGGTGCCGAAGGAGAGACTGGAGAGGATCGAGAGCTTGTGGGCGGCATCGATGCCGTCGATGTCGAAGGTCGGATCGGCCTCGGCATAGCCCAGGCGCTGGGCATCGGCGAGGACGTCGTCGAACGCCTTGCCCTCGCGCTCCATCGTCGAGAGGATATAATTGCAGGTGCCGTTGAGGATGCCATAGACCCGCATGATGCGGTTCGCGGCGGCGCCCTCGCGCAGGCCCTTGATGACCGGGATGCCGCCGGCCACCGCGGCTTCATATTTGAGCGCGACGCCGCTTTTCTCGGCCTGGTGGGCAAGATCGAGGCCGTGATGGGCGATCATGGCCTTGTTGGCAGTCACGAAGGGCTTGCCGAGCGTCAGGCACTGGCGGGCAAGGGTGAGGGCAGGGCCGTCTGCGCCGCCGATCAGCTCGACGACGACATCGATGTCGGCGCGGCCCGGCAAGCTGGCCATGTCGTCGACCCACTCATAGGGCGAGAGATCGACGCCGCGGTCCTTGCCCCGGTCGCGCGCGGAAATGGCGACGACCTCGATCGCCCGGCCGGCGCGGCGCGTGACCAGCGCGCCATTTTCCTGGAGGAGGCGAATGACGCCGCCGCCGACCGTGCCCAGGCCGACGATGGCGAGGC
Source organism: Sphingobium sp. (assembly GCA_017745115.1). Next base: position 10,077 of record JAGIAA010000045.1, read on the forward strand.
GAAGCGGGGCAAAGTCATTCATCTGTGCAGTCCTTGAATCATGGGGTCGCAAAAGCGGAAGTGCCATAGGCGCACTTTCCGCAGTGGGAAAGGGCGCCTGTCAGGGCAGCATGGTCACGCCATATAGTCACGCGATGGGCGTGGCTGTCCGGTCGCAGGGGCCAAGCGCCTTGAGAAAAGCGGCATAATCTTTTGTCGCCGCCGCCGCGTCGGGCGACGCCTGTCCGGCCAGGGCCTTCGCCGGCAGCTGAGCCGGCAGGAAACAGGCAAGCCGATACCAGAGCGGCGTGTCGGCTTTCGGCAGGGCGGCCGCCTCGTCGACAATCTCGCCGAGAGAGACGCCGAGCTGCGGCTGCTCATCGGGCTTGTTGACGATGGACAGCGAGATCGGGCTGCCGTCGCTGGTCGTGAGGAAGATCTGCGTCTCGCCGGCCCCGGCAATGGCGCCGCTCACATGGAATACCGAATCGACACTGCGGATGAGGGGCGGGGCATCATTGGCGAGCAGGGCGGCATCGACCTGGCGGACGAATTTTTCATTGTCCGGCGACCAGGCGACGATCGCGTCGCTGGATAGAAGCTGGAAGAAATCGACCCGATCCTCGACCTTCCCGAAAATCAGGAAACTGCGCTTGGCCCATTTCGGCGGCTTCGCCTTGGCCGGGAGCGGAAGGTCGAGCAGGAAACTCGCTTGCCGGGCCATCGCGTCGTTGCCGCGAATCAAGGCCGTCGTGTCGGCGGTCACCAGGAGCCGCTGATGACCCGCCGCGAGGCCGGGAGAACGCTCCGGCGGCACGATTGTAATTTTCTTCACATTGATAACCGCGATGGCCTGACTCGCGGTGACTAAGTCCGCGACGCGGGCGTAGGTTGGGCGAGGGGCGACGACCGGCGCTTTTTCCGTTGCGGCCGGCGCGGGCTGAAATCCGGAAAGTGACGCTGCGACAAGGCCTAAAATCATTAGACTTCGAAGTCTGAGGGGGGCTGCGTTGACTTTGTCTGGCATCATTTCCTCATTGGGGGTCCCGTCCGGACGCCGCATACTGTCAGATTATGGGGCGGATCGTATATCTAAACAAAGCGTTTGCCTCATGCGATTTGCCACGATAGGACTTCTACCCGAAAACCAATCCGAGCGGCCAGTTTCGCGCGGGCGGCGTGATGTTGATTCACATACCGCCGGTTCGTCGTGAAGGGCCACCGCCCATATAGAGTTGAGGGAGCGTTGTAGCTGAATGGCTTATGCTGATCATTCGCAATCGTCGAGTAGGACGGTTTCGATCATCATTGTGGCTCTGGTACACGCGGTGCTCGGCTATGCATTCGTGACGGGTCTTGGTATCAAGTATATCAAGAAAGCTGCAGAGCAGCTGAACGTCGTGGATGTGGCCGAGGAACCGCCGCCGCCTGAGGAGCCACCACCACCGCCGCCGCCGGATCAGCCGATTCCGCCGCCGCCGGTCTACATTCCGCCGCCAGAAGTGGCGCTGCCCTCGCCGGCCCCGCCGGTCCAGGCCACGCCGACCCTGCCGCCGCCGCTTCCGCCGGCACCTACTGCGCCACCGGCTCCTCCGCCGCCGCCCAAGCCGCAAGTCAGCAAGGCTGCTGGCGCCAAGGGTGACCCGCGTCAGTGGATCACGAATGACGACTATCCGCCCCGCGCTCTACGCGACGAGGCTGAGGGCACTGTGTCCATCAGCTGGGACATCAACGAGCAGGGTCGTGTCGAAAATTGCCGTGTCACTGGTTCAAGCGGCAATGCCGACCTCGACGAGGCCGCTTGCAATCTGATTACGCGCCGCGGCCGTTATACGCCCGCGCTCGACCAGGCCGGCCAGCCGATGCGTACGCAGAGCAGCCGCAAGGTCGTCTGGAAGATCCAGTAATCGAAATTTCGCCGATCCGGGCAAGGGGGTCCGGGTCGGCTTTTTATCTGACTGTTTGAGAGGAATTTCTAAATGTTCAACCAACTCGCCGCCGCTGCGGCTCCCGCCGCCGGCAAGAATCCCTACGGCCTGTTCGAGGCCCTGCAGCAGGGTGGTGTGATCTCCTGGGCGATCTTCATCATCCTGGTGGGTATGTCGATCTTCTCCTTCTTCATCCTGTTCTCGAAGCTGATCGAGCAGCAGAAGGTGATCAGCCAGGCCAAGAAGATCCGCGTTCAGCGCTTCTGGACCGCGAACTCGCTGAAGGAGGCTTCGGCCAAGCTCGAGAAGAACAGCGCCTACAAGCAGCTGGTCGACGACGGCATCCTGGCGCAGGACCAGCACGGCAAGCTGACCAACCCGGTCGAAGCCCATGACTGGCTGCATGCCTCGCTGGCTCGTTCGGAAGCTTCGATCAACTCGGCTCTGGGCAGCGGTCTCGCCTTCCTGGCGACCGTTGGCGCCACCGCACCGTTCATCGGTCTGATGGGTACGGTTATCGGCATCTATCGCGCGCTCATCAAGATCGGCGCTTCGGGTTCGGCATCGATCGACACCGTCGCCGGTCCGGTCGGTGAATCGCTGATCATGACCGCGCTTGGTCTGGCCGTGGCTGTGCCGGCGGTGTTGGCCTACAACTGGCTACAGCGTCGCAACAAGTCGATCGCCGAAGGCCTCAGCGGCTTCAACAACGATCTGCTCGGCTATCTGGTCTCGAACGGCGCCGTCCGTCCGTCGGTCGCCGCAGCACCGACCGCCGCTGCCGCCAAGCCGGCTCCGGCCAAGGCCTGATCGGTCCGGCGCGACACGCCGCGGCGGATCCCCACGGTCCGCCGCGGAGCGTCCGCCGAACGGCGAAAACACTTCGCTCTATATTTGTTAGGAATGTGATCGATGGCCATTAGTGCAGGATCGGGTGGCGACGAAACCCCGATGTCGGACATCAACACGACGCCTCTCGTGGACGTCATGCTGGTGCTCCTGATCATCTTTCTCATCGCTGTTCCGGTCGTGGTGCAGAACGTTGCGGTCAAGCTTCCGAAGATCCCCTTCGAGCCCACCACGACCAAGCCGGAAAACGTCTCGCTGACCGTCAGGGCAGCCCCGGACGGCGCTTGCGAGGTCTATTGGCTGCTTAGCAAGGTGAACGCCACTGACCTGCTGACGCGTGCGGTGGACAAGCTGAAGAAGGATATCGACAAAGCTGGCGGCGTTCAGAACATCTCGCCGGACGACCTTCCCGAGGTCCACATCCGCGCCGACATCAATACACCTTACCGGTGCATTGGCGGCACGATCTTCACGATGCAGCGCGCCGGCTTCCCGAAGGTCGGGTTTATTTCGCAGCCAGACGCCAGCGACTTCGTCGCTCGCCGGCTGTAAGCCCATTTAGGAGACTATACTCATGGCAATGAGTGGTGGCCGCGACGACGGCGAACCGATGATGGAGATGAACACGACGCCGCTTATCGACGTCATGCTCGTGCTCCTCATCATGTTCATCATTACCATCCCACCGCAGACCCATGCGGTGAAGATCGACCTGCCGCAGAACACGCCGCCGACCGACAATGCGATCGATCCGGTGAAGAACAAGCTCGGGATCGATGCCGCTGGCACGATCTACTGGAATGGCGCGCCCATCGACAAGCTGACGCTCCGTCAGTATCTCGAGGCAACGGTCAAGATGAACCCCGAGCCCGAGCTTCAGTTCGAGCCCGATCCGCAAACGCGTTATGTCGTGGTCGACGATGTGCTGGCGGTCATCAAGCGGTCGAAGGTCACCAAGATGGGCTTCGTCGGCAACGAGCGCTACGGCAACTTCTGATCTTCGGATCATGGGCGGCGGTCTCGCTGCCAGGAAGAAACGGAAAAGGGGGCCTCGGCTCCCTTTTTTGTTGTCCGCGCTCATGGGCGTTGGTCCTTTGGTTGGAATCAGAGCTGCGGCAGCTGCTTCCAGGCAAGAAACCCTAGCGGAAGGCCGGTTTTTTGCGTCTTTCTGCACATAGCGAAGCGGGATGAAATCAGCACCCAGGCAGACCAATTAACCTATTGGTAACGCCACGAACGGTAATTTTCCCGTGATCTGTCGGGAGCTGGCGCGATGAGCGCAATGGTTGACGAGTCGAAGCAGCGCGACCCAAGGCGGCACAACCGCACGTCTGCACTGATCGGCGTAAAATTCCGCCGCAAGGGCGAAGCCTGGTTCAGGACCAAGGTGACCGATTTGTCGCCCGCCGGTTTTCGCCTGCTCAGCTTCGTGAAGCTGCGTGTCGGCATGGAGGTCTGGGTGATGTTCCCCGGCTTCGACGGGCGCAAGGCTCGCGTCATCTGGGTGGCCAATCACGAAGCCGGTTGCATGTTCGAAAGTCCGCTGCACCCCGCGATCTTCGATCACATCGTGCGCACCGCAGAACCCGTCATTCGCCACTAGAGTGTTCCGATCGGGATAGAAACAGTGCTCCTGCGAAAGCAGGAGCCTAGGGCTCAGCAGCTCCCCATCGCCCCGGGCTCCTGCCTTCGCAGGAGCACTGGATGTGGCTCAATCACAAACAGATGGACTCTAAGCGCAACCGCGGCACGGCTGCGTCCTGATTTCGAAAGGCTGCCGTTCAGGCGTTCTCGGTGAATTGCAGCGCTGCGAGGCGTGCATAGAGGCCGCCCTGTCCCGTCAACTGCGCATGTGTCCCGGTCTCGACGATGCGGCCCCCATCCATGACGACGATGCGGTCGGCCGCACGGACGGTTGCGAGACGATGGGCGATCACCATCGTCGTGCGATCCTTCATGAGACGGGTCAGCGCGTCCTGCACGAGCCGCTCGGACTCGGCGTCCAGTGCCGATGTCGCTTCATCGAGCAATAGCAGCGGCGCATCCTTGAGCAGCGCGCGGGCAATGGCGACGCGTTGACGCTGACCGCCTGACAGGCGGGCACCACCTTCGCCAAGCTCCGTATCGAGTCCTTGCGGCAGGGCGCGCAGGAAGTCTTCCGCATTTGCCGCGCGCGCGGCGGCCCAAAGTTCGTCTTCGGTGGCGTCCCAGCGGCCATAACGGAGATTGTCACGGGCACTGGCGGCGAAGATCACCGTTTCCTGCGGCACCAGCGCGATCATCGAGCGGATCTGTGCCGGGTCGGCATCGCGCAGATTGACACCGTTCAGCGCGATCTGGCCACTCAGCGGATCGTAGAACCGTTCGGTCAATTGCAGGAGTGTCGATTTACCCGCCCCTGAAGGACCGACGATGGCCACCGTCTCGCCTGGCGCCACATCCAGGCTGAAATCCAGCAACGCCGAGGTGTCCGGCCGGGTAGGATAGCGAAACGCGACGTGATCGAAGACCAGATGGGCTTTGTGAGCCGCAGGGATCTGAGCAGGGTTCTCGGGCGGCCGGATGCCTGGCACGGCGCTCGTCAGCTCCGACAGGCGCGAGGCAGCACCCGCACCACGCAGCAAGTCGCCATAGACTTCCGTCAATGCGCCGAACGCGCCGGCAACCACGCCGCTGGTCAGGACGAAGGCGGCGATCGAGCCGCCCGTCATCTTGCCGGCCTCGACGTCGAGCGCGCCGCGCCAGAGGATGAGCGTGATCGAGCCGAAAATGATGAACATCATTGTCGCGGTCATGAAGGCGCGCACGGTGAAGCGCTTGCGGGCCGTCCTGAAATTCTCCTCCACCGCGCCCTGAAAGCGCGCCGTCTCGCGCGGCTCCTGCACGAAGGCCTGAACAATCTTCATCGCGCCAAGCACTTCGGACGTGATCGTACCGACCGCGGCGAGCCTGTCCTGGCTGGTGCGGGCGAGGGCGCGAAGCTGCCGGCCGACCAGAATGACGGGCGTCAGCACCGTCGGAATTCCGATCAGCAGCATCAGCGTGAGCCAGGGCGCCAGTGTGAAGAGATAGATGACCCCGCCGACGCCGGTAATCAGGTTGCGCAAGGCGATCGACACCGTCGTCCCGACGATCTGCTCGATGATTGCCGTATCGGAGGTCATGCGCGAGGCAATTTCTGACGGGCGGTTGGCCTCGAAGAAGGCCGGTTCCTGCCGCAGGAGGTTGGCGTGAGCCGCCAGGCGCATGTCCGCTACGACACGCTCGCCCAGCCAGGACACGAAATAGAAGCGCACTGCCGTCGCTGCCGCCAGAATGACCACGATGAACAGGAGATATTGGAACCAGCGGCCGACATCGCCGCCGCCCGCCAGGAAACCTCGGTCGATGACCAGTTTGAATCCGGAGGGTATGGCGAGCGTTGCGCCCGAAGCGGTCAACAGCGCAATGGCTGCGATCACGATCCGGCCCGGATAGCGAAGCGCCAGCCTCCAGACGAGCCGCAGGTTGCCCAGCGGAGCGGTCGGTTGCGAGGGATCGGAGGCGGGATTGACGGGTCGGCGAGCCATGCCGGCGACGTAGAACAGTTTGCGGCCGCTTGGAATGGGCTTTGGGAACCGTACGGGAATTGCGGCGCATCAATCCGCAGTTGCAACCTTTTCACGCAATTTTAGCGGCCAAGACGCCATGTTCGGCGTTATTGCATCGCAACATGGAAATGGTTGGTCTATAGCGTGGTGACCATAAGGCAGGGATCGCATGCTCTATAACGCTTACGAAATTCAGAGAAACCTGCTGGCCAGCGCGAGTGCCGTCGCCACGGCGAGCGTCGAATTCCTCCAGCATCCGGCCAATCCCTTCGCCTATTTCGGCGGCGGCCCGCTTCTCGCCTCGGCGCTCGACGTCTTCGCCCATGCTGCAGCGCCACGGGGCAAGCCGGCATTCAATCTCGACTTCGCCCAGATCGACGGCGTCGATGTCCCGATCACCGAGGCCGTGGAGGCGCGCAAGACGTTCGGACAGCTTCGTCATTTCCTGCGCGAAGGACATAAGGCCCAGGATCCGAAGCTGCTGATCGTCGCGCCGATGTCGGGGCACTTCGCGACGCTGCTGAGGGGCACGGTCGCGCGGCTGCTCCCCAACCACGACATCTACATCACCGACTGGGCCGACGCGCGGGACGTGCCGCTCGAGGAAGGGACGTTCGACCTCGACGACTATGTCGACTATCTGACGAGCTGGCTCGAATATATCGGCCCGGGCGCGCATATGCTGGCGGTCTGCCAGCCTTCAGTGCCGTGTCTTGCGGCCGCATGCCTCATGTCGGCGGAAAAGCATCCCTGCCGGCCGCGTACGCTCACCATGATGGGCGGTCCGATCGATACGCGCAAAGCCCCGACGGCGGTCAACGAACTGGCGGAAGAACGCCCGCTGAGCTGGTTCCATCAGAATGTGATCACGACCGTGCCGTTCAGCTATCCCGGTGCCGGCCGCCAGGTTTATCCGGGCTTCCTGCAACTCGCCGGCTTCATGTCCATGAACCTGGGCAATCACCTCATCAGCCACTGGCAGATGTTCAAGCATCTCGTGCACGGCGACGATGAGAGCGCCGAGGCGACGAAGCGATTCTATGACGAATATCGTTCGGTCTGCGACCTGACTTCGGAATTCTACCTGCAGACCGTGCAGGAGGTGTTCAAGAAGCACAGCCTGCCCAAGGGCGAACTGATGCATCGCGGGACGCGGGTCGACCCCGGCGCGATCACGGACATCGCGCTATTGGCGGTCGAAGGGGAGCATGACGACATTTCCGGCATCGGCCAGACCAAGGCGGCGCTCGACATCACGCCCAATCTTCCCGAGACGCTCAAGCAATATCATCTTGCGCGGGATGTCGGCCATTATGGCATCTTCAACGGCTCGAAATGGCGCGGACGGATTGCGCCCGTGGTCGAGGACTGGATCCGCGCCCACGACGCTCTCCCGCGCGGCTGAACGCACGATCCAATGATCCGTCTCGTCTCTGCCGTCGTCGAGCGCTGGCCTGTGGCCGGCGCCTTCGTCATTAGCCGGGGCGCGAAAACCCATGTTGACGTTGTGGTCTGCACGGTCACCGACGGTACGCACATCGGCCGAGGCGAGGGGACGCCGATCTATTATCATGGCGAGACGGCCGAGGGGTGCGCGGAGGCCATCGAGGCGATTGCCGGCCATCCGGACGCCTTCGATCGCGAGCTGCTGCGCGGCCTGATGCCGCCGGGCGCCGCGCGAAATGCGCTCGACTGCGCCCTCTGGGACCTGGAAGCACAGCGCGCCGGGAAGCCGGTCTGGGCGCTGGCGGGCTTGCCCGAACCCAAGCCCTTGCCGACCGCGTTTACGATCAGCCTGGATGCGCCGGAGATCATGGGCAAGGCTGCGAAAGCTGCGGCCGGTCGCGGTTTCAGGCTGCTCAAATGCAAGCTGACGGGCGAGGGCGATTATGATCGCGTCGCCGCCGTCCGCGCCGGCGCGCCGGATGTGACGCTCATCGTCGACGCCAATGAAAGCTGGGCAGGGCTCGACCTGGTCGCGGAGGCCGCGGCGCTCGGTGCGCTGGGCGTGACGCTGATCGAGCAGCCGCTCCCGGCGGGAAAAGATGCGCCGCTCGCGCGGACACAGGCGTCGGTACCGTTTTGCGCCGACGAAAGCTGCCAGAGCCTCGCCGACATGCCCGCGCCGGGCAGCGGCTATCAGGCGATCAACATCAAGCTGGACAAGGCCGGCGGGCTTACCGAGGCGCTGGCCATGGCCCGCACGGCGCGGGAACGAAATCTGCGGATCATGGTTGGCTGCATGCTGGCGACCTCGCTGGGGATCGCGCCCGCTTTCCTCCTCGGGCAATTGGCCGACTGGGTGGACCTGGACGGTGCACTTCTGCTCGCACGCGACCGGAAAGGCGCTCTCGAGGCGGAGAAAGGCATGATGAAAGCTGGTAACCTTTGGGGCCTATGCTCCCCCGGGTTCGAATGACCTCTTGACTTGAAGAGGCCCTTAGGTGAGTTCCCGGCGCACTGTAAAGCGCGACGGGTATCGTCAAAGTTTGACACGGCGTTTTGGAGGTTTGCGTGCGAATTGCGAGAATTATGGCAATATTGCTCGCTTTGGTCACGTTGGCGATCACGGCCTATTATCTCCGGCTGATGCCATATATCTATCTGACCCTGCTCCCGGCCAACATCGGCGCATCGGGCAGCCTGCTGTTCTGGATCAAGGCACCGACGCGCAAGAAGGCGCGCTGGCGAGCGGCGTTCGCAAGCCTCATGGTCGTGCCCTGCATGATGGGTACGGCCGCGCTTAGCCTGTTCATGTCGCCCATGTCGATCTGGCCGGTTTTCACCGCGCTCGCGGCCTTGGCCATGATCATCGCGATCTGGGCCATCGTGCGGGTCAAGCGCAAGGCCGACCACCCATGGGCCGACTATTACCGCAAGGTCACCTACGAATAAGCTCGATTAGCGCGAGCGCGTGTTCGGCACCAACGGTGTCGGCGCCGGCGCGGCATAGGCGAATTTGAAACCGAGCGCGTTGAAGCGCTCGAGCAGGGCGATGCCCACTTCATGGCGCTTGATGTTGATGGCGCTGATATCGCCCTCCTCGATGTCGAACTGCACTTCGAATTCGAGCGCCTGCGGCCCGAAAGCCGTGAAGCCGGCGCGGACGAAATGAATGTCCTTGCCCTTGGCGTCGATCACCTCGCGCACGATGTCCGGCACGCGGGCGGCATCCTGGGGCGTCGTCTGGTAGACGAACCCGAGCGGGAAGGTGAACCGCCGCTTCCGCAGGCCCGCAAAGCTGACCAGTTCCTTCGACAGAAGCTGCGCATTCGAGACGATGAGCTTTTCACCGGTCAACGCGCGCATGCGGGTCGACTTGAGGCCGATCCGCTCGACCACCGCGGGCCCCTTACCGAAGTCGATCGTCTCGCCGACGCGAAAGGGCTGGTCGAAGATGATCGAGAGCGAGGCGAAGAGGTCCGAGAAGATGCCTTGCGCGGCGAGGCCAATGGCGATGCCGCCGATGCCGAGTCCGGCAACGAGGCCGGTAACGTTGACACCGAGATTGTCGAGCACCACGACGAGCGCGATGAGGAACAAGGCGGCCGTAACCAGCACGCGAATGAGATTGCTGGCATTGGCGAGCGTCTCGCTGCTGCCTTCGCCCCTGGTGCGCTCATCGACATAAGCGAGAACGGCAGCCCGCGCCCATATCGCGACCTGAAAAACGGCGGAGATGGTGTAGAGGAACTTGATGGTCGTCAGCACCGCCGGTGGCGGATTGGCATAGCCCGCGACCAGGCGGGCAGCGACGAGCGCCATGAAGATATGGCCGGTCTTCTGTAGAGTTGCGCCCAGGACCGCCGCCCAATGACTGCCGGCCTGGCCCTTTCGGCACAAACGGACAGCCTGCCCCCTGATCAGCGTCAGCAAAAGGTAGATCGCAACGCCAACGCCGGTCGCGATCAATATGGGCAGCCAATGCTCAGCCACCCATGTGGGAAGCTGCTGAATGGCGGCCGCCAGGTCAGCAAACTGTTCGGGGGGGCGTTTCGGGGAGTCTGCCATTGTTTTCCGGAAGTTGGCTGGAGGGTCGAGGTGGGGAAACCGCTCAGCGGCTGATCGGGTTCCGTGGCGCAGTGCGCGTGACGCTCATGATGTAGTTGAGATCGGCGCGTTCGCTGATCACGAAACCGGTACGCGGATCGAATGCGATGCCCTTGGTATCGACAGGCGCAAGCCCCTCCGCCGAGAGCATATCCGTCAGCTCTTCAGGCGTGATGAACTTCGACCAGTCGTGCGTTCCCTTGGGAATGCGGCCGAGGCCTTCGGCCAGCGTGACGATCATCAGCTTCGAGATGGGCGTCCGATTAGGCGTCGACAGGATGAGCAGCCCATCAGGCCTCAGAAGGCGTGCGACGTGGCTTAGAAACAATGCGGGGTCGGTCACATGCTCGATCACCTCGAGCGAAACGACGAGGTCGAAGGCCGGCTCCTTCAGATCCTCGACGCCGCTGTGCCGGTAATCGATGGCAAGCCCCATGGCGGAGGCATGGTCTCGCGCGACCGCGATGTTCTCGGCAGCGGCGTCGATGGCCATGACTGCGGCGCCCATGCGGGCGAGGGGCTCCGACGCAAGGCCCGCGCCGCACCCGATATCGAGCGCGCGCTTGCCGGCGAGCGGCTTCATGGCGCGTGCATCACCCTCCCAGTGCCGGTCGATGGCTTCGCGAATATAGCGCATACGCGCCGGCCCCAGCTTGTGGAGCATGGCGCTGTTACCATTAGGATCCCACCAGTCGGCGGCCTGCGCACCGAAATGCGCCGCTTCGGCCGGGTTGATCGTGCCGGTATGCTGCTGTGCTTTGGCTTGGCTCGCCCCAAGTTTTGGCTCGCTTGCCATCATCAGTCTCGCTGACTAAGAGGGCGCCGTCTCGAAGGCGGGTGAGTGCAGTGCCCGGTTTTCATGACCCCTTGATAGTCGATGAAAGGCACGCGGCAAGTCCATGGCGCGTATTGTGA
>JAGIAA010000046.1:0-4649 GCA_017745115.1 Sphingobium sp.
GCTTCGCTCGGCATGCTGCTCGCGCCGGGCATCGAGCAACGAAAGCCACGGCTCCTCGGTACAGTTATAGGCCATGATGTGGCCGTCCTTGAGCGGCATCCAGCGCTTCTTGAAGCTCACCGGCGCGGTGTAATAGACCGGGTCGGTCATCGTCGCCTCATAGTCGAGGATCTTGCCGACCGCCGCATCCGGGGTGAGCTTGATGCGCTCGACGATTTTCGCCTGGTCGCTGTGCGGCAGGCTGCGCTGGTCCTGGCCGTCGGACAGATCGGTGGTCACGACGACGAGCGTGTCGCCCTCCCAATGCCCTTCCGAATAGCCCTGCCGCACGGGCAGGCGCTTCTCAGGCGGGGCGCCGCGGCCCGGCATGTAGACGCGGCGCGTCTCGCTCTCGACCTCGTAGATGATCGTCAGCTGCTCGGGGCGATGGATGAACTCGATCGGGTAGCCGCCGGCCGACTGCATCATCGTCGGCATGCCATAGGGCACGCAATGCGCGCCGGGATTGTCGCCCTCGATGGCGAGTTTCACATATTCGTCGCGCAGCCGCTTGCCTTCGGGCGTGAACGGCGGCTCGGGCTGGACAATGCCGCCCACGCTGCGTCCGGCACCACCCCCAGGCTCGCCGGGTGCGCGATAGGTCGTCCAGACACCGGAAAAATCACGCGCCGGCGACAGTGCCTCGTCGGCCGCCAGTGCAACAGTGCTCGGAGCGAGCACACACAAACTCAACGCGGCAACAGCCCCCGCCAAACGCATCGCAGCCTCTCCTCCCGCGGCATTATTTCTGCCGCTCCCCAAGCAATGCCACAAACCGGGATATCCGCAATAGCCGATCGCGCCGGTTCAGCCGATGGGGACAGCTTGTTCAGCCGCTGGGTGCAGGTCGGTCACACTATCTCTCAGGGACAATTGGGAAAACTGCAGTGCGCGAGCGCATAGCCGGGGGCGTCCGCCCGCCCGGTGAGACCCACGAAGATGAGGAGCGCGCCGATGAGAATGGCGACGATGCAGGCAGGCCTGAGGATCGGGCGGACGACCGCAAAAAGCCGGACCATGACCGCCGGCGCGACGAGCATGAGCACGCCTTCGATCACGAAGATCCAGCCGGCGATGCTGACGATGATGCCGAGCGGCGTGAGCCACTCGCGGTGGACCATGAGCCATGCCGCGCCGATGGCGAAGGCGGCGACGCCGAAGGCCAGCATGAGGCCGGGCGAATCCCGCATCTCCTCATAAAGCCGATCGATGCGGTCGGCGGGCGCGAGCAGCATGCCGAGCGAAGCAACGACGATGTATGCGCCGAGCGCCACGGCAAGGTGCAGCGTGAGGGGCATGAAGACGCTCATCGACACTCTCCTCGAAAACGCCTTAACGGAAAGTCTGGGCCAGCGGTTCCACCTCGAGCTTCATACCGTGCTTGGGGCGAAGGGTCACGGTGCCAGCGGGAACCGAGACGGGCCCGTCCGGCACGCTGAAGCGGCGCGCGGCGAGCCAATAGGCGAGGACGATCAGCGCCTCGACCGTGGCGAAGCGGGCGCCGACGCAGATGCGCGGACCGGCACCGAACGGCAGATACTGAAAGCGGTGGAGCGCCGCGCGGTTGGGTTCGGCGAAGCGCTCGATGTCGAACGCGTCGGGATTGTCCCAGAGCGTGCGGTGACGGTGAACCAGCCAGGGATAGGCGACGATGATCTCGCCCTTCCGAACCGGCACCCCGCACATATCGTCATCGGCGAGTGCCTCGCGAACGATCTGCGCGACCGGCGGATAGAGCCGCATGGTCTCGTCGAGAAACAAACGGAGGCGCGGCAGACGATCGGGAAGCGTGGCAACATCGCCGGCAAGGGCGGCGACGGCTTCGGCGCGCAGTTCCTCCTGCAGCGCCGGCTGCGCGGCGGCGAGATAGATTGCCCAGGCGAGCGCGACGGCGGTCGTTTCATGGCCTGCGACATAGAAGGTGATCGCATTGTCGATGGCGGTCGCGCGCGCTTCGGCGGGCGGCATGTTGGCATGGAGGCTGCGGATCAGGCCGCCGAAGAAATCGTCGCCGCCGCCATCCGGGCCGCGCTCGTCGACAATGGCCGTGAGCGTACCGCGCAGGAAACGGCGCGAGGCCCGCACGGCGATCATGTGCGGGCTCCAGTCGAGCCCTTCGAGGCCGATCATGCGCAGGAAACGCGGCTGGCCCGCCGCCTGGACGAGCCGCTCGATATGGATGGCGGCCTCGGGCGTCAGGAGCCGTTCGTCGCCGGAGAAGAGCCCGTTGGCGATGATCCTCATGGTGGCGTCGGTCGCGCGCGGTGCCATGTCGACGACCGCCGGACCGGGCGGAAACGTCGCGCATTGGCGCTCCGCCTCCTGCGCCATCAGCGCGGACATGCGCGAGACGGCGGTGGGCGAGAAGGTCGGCGCCACGAGCTTGCGTTGCAGCCGCCAGCTGTCGCCCTCGGCATTCAGCAGCCCGTTGCCGAGCATGGGCCGGAGCAATTTGCGGGCGATAGCCGGCCGCGCATAATTGGCGGCATTGTCGAGCAGGACGTGGCCGAGCATCTCGGGACTGCTGACGAGGTGCATCTTGAGGTGCAGGAAGCGCGTGCGGATGTGCGGCACGTCGAAGGCGGGATCCGACATCTCGTGCAGGATGTCACGCATCCGCTCACCATAAAGGCCACGCCACCATGGCTGCCACGTCGGCGAGCGCGGCGGCTGGACCGGTGTAAACAGCGTGCGTTCTGGCATCGACAGGCCCCCCGGATCGCAGGCAGGCTCCTAGCGGGTTTCCGGGATCAAGACAAACGGGCGAGGCCCAAACAGACCCCGATCCAGCGAATCCAAATCGTCATTGCGAGCGACGAAGTCGCGCGGCAATCTAGGCCGATGTTGTCCGCACTGGATTGCTTCGCCCGGCTCAAGCCGGGCTCGCAATGACGAGTGGCTTAACATGGATGGATCTACCTCTAGAACGTGTAGGCGACGCCCGCTCCCATGAGCCACTGCGCCTTCGCACCGCGCACCGAAATGATCGGCGAACGCGCGATATTGCCGAGCATGCGCGAGTAGGACACGCCGCCGACCACCGCGAAACCGCCATTGGCGAGATTATGGTCGAGATCGTAAAAGGTCAGCAGCGAGAGGCCGGCGCTCTTCCAGCCATTATGGGCGGTGTAGACCGGCAGGCCAGTGGCGGCGGAACCGGATGGCGTCACGTCGAAATAGTAGCGCGCATAATTGCCGTCGACATGCTCGGCGGTGAGGCTGAGCACGGCGGCGAAGGCCTTGGACAGCGGGGTCAGATAGCTGACGGTCGGCTGAATGACCGTGCCCTTGTGCACATTGGCGACATCCCACCGAACGTCCACGCCGATCGACAGGCTGTCATAGGGGTTGGTGAGTTTGCTGATATTGACGCCGGCATTGGCACCGACCTCGACAGCAATGCCGCGCCGGCCGAGGGCAAAGACGACGGGATCGCGGACCTGACGGTTGCGGTCGAAGCGGGCGCGGGCGACGGGGCCGAAGGCAAAGGAGACCTTGCTGTCCGGAAGATCCCGCACGACATCGAGCGCGAGTCCCGCCGGGCGGGGCGAGATCGTCAGGCCGCCGAGGCTGCCCTGCAAGCCGATGACGGGGAAGAGCACGTAGCTGTCCGACCCTTCATAGCCGGGGCCATAAGCGGCGCCCGCGCCGACGGTGAGATAATCCCCGTCGAACACTGTCGGGACGGCAGGCGCGTCTGGGCTTTGGGACAGCGGATCGGCCGGCGGCGCATCTTGCGCGTACACGGGGGAAGCGATCAGCAGGAGGGCGAGGGGGGCGAAAGGGGCTACGCGCAAACGAAAACTCCGGGCGGTCTGGCTGCGTCCCCTAGTTGGGAACCCATACTCCAAGATCAACCGCATGACGCCGAAACGTGGCGAAACGCAGCCGGTTCCGTCAGGCTTCCCGGGCGATGGCCGCCTTAAGCGCTGCAAAGCATTCGGCGTCGATGGCCTTGCCCACCTCGCCTTCCATGATCGCCAGCGCCTCATCGGGCGGCATGGCGGCGCGATAAGGCCGGTCCGCGGTCAGCGCGTCATAGAAATCGCAGACCGTGATGATGCGCGTTTCGAGGCTGATGGTGCGCGCGTCGAGCTGCAGCGGATAGCCCATGCCGTCGAGTCGCTCATGGTGCGATCCGGCGATCATCGCCATGTCCCCCAGCACCGCGATGCGGCCCAGGATCGCGGTCGTGTGCGCGGCATGGTTCTGCATGACGTGCCATTCGTCAGCTTCCAGCTTGCCCGGCTTTTCGAGGATCTTGCTGGAGACGCCGAGCTTGCCGACGTCGTGGAGGATGGCCGCCCTGCGCAATGCCCGGCGCTCCGGCGCCGCCATGCCCATCGCCTCTGCGACGAGATCAGCATAATGGCCGACCCTCTCGCTATGCCCGGCGGTATAGGGGCTCTTGGCGTCGATCACTTCGCCGAAGGCTGCCGCGATGTCGTCAAGGTAATCCTCGTCGACGACCATGTGCGGGCCAGGCGGCTCGATAGCGCTCACCATGGCCGGCATCGTGTCGGACCAGAGTTCGCGCCAGATGGAGCCATCCTCGGCAAGCTTGGTGAACGCGCGGCGCGACCTCTATTATGCGGTGATGCTCAAGGATC
>JAGIAA010000046.1:4678-22193 GCA_017745115.1 Sphingobium sp.
ATGCGTGAGCCCAGCGGAATGGCCTCGCCCGCGAGACCTTCCGGCTTCCCGCCGCCATCCCAATGCTCGTCGAGGCTATGGATGGCGGCGGCGACGTCTTCCGAGAAGCGCAGCTTGCGCGCAATCGCGGCGCCGCGCACGCAGCGCGTCTGGATGAGCGAGCGGGCGATTGCCTCGCCGTTCTTGAGGATGTGGCCGATCGCCTTCGCGCGCTCGACAAAGCTGTGGCCCTCGCCGGTCTTCTTGAAGACGAAGCCGAGGACCGAACCGAGGTCCGTGCCGAGCTGTTTGTAGGCCTGCTTGAAGGCGCGATCGTCGGTCAGATAGAGCTCGGCGATGCGGGCCGCGTTGGACGAGCAGCCAAGATCCTTGAGCATCACCGCATAATAGAGGTCGCGCCGCGCGGCGCCCTCGATGCCGAGCGCATCGGCAAGGCGCATGGCGATCCAGGTGCAGCGGAGCGAATGACCTTCAGGCTGGCCCTCGGTCAGATCGAGGGCATAGCTGAACGCGCCCAATATGTCGGAGAGGGCGGCGGTGGCCGCAGGACGCGCGCCAAGAGATCTGTGATCGTGCAGCATGGACGGGCCGCACTCTAGCGCGAAGCTCTCAAGACAAGCTTTCCGGTGCTGGTTAATTTCGACGAACCGTGCGCGGTGGGGATCGATGGCAAGCCGTTATTAACCATCCTCCGCTAAGCCGGAACCATGGCACGCAAAACCAAGATTTCCGACCGCGTAACGCTAGCCCTTCAGCTGACGGACGGCACGCGCGTCGAAGTCGAGGCGGGCGTCCACTGCATGCGCTTCATCGGCCGCTACAGCCGCATTTCCGCCTTCGGCCCGCTCGGCACGCGCATCACTGCGCAGCTCGTCGCGCGCAACTAGGTCCGACTCCGGAAAGCGTACTGAGAGTCTTAATCGCCGCCGGACGATTTCGCTGCCGGCCACCGCGACCCATGTGAAGCGATCGATTCCCCGCTAGAGAGGCATGGACATGCCCATCGAAGCGGAGCAGGCTCACGACATGGACGCGCAAACCATCCTCGACAATGCCCGCGCCCTTGCACCGGGCTTGTCTGCGCGATCCAGCGAGATCGAGGCCCTGCGCCGCCTGCCCGACGATCTGGTCGACCAGCTGCGCGCGGCCGGCATGTTCCGCATGGCGATGCCGCGCAGCCGCGGGGGACCGCAGATGACGCTCGCCCAGCAGATCGAAGTCATCGAGCTGCTTTCGGCCGCCGACTCCTCGGTCGGCTGGTGCGTCAAGATCGGCGCCGACAGCGGCTATTTCGCCGGGGTGATGACGCAGCAGGTGGCCGACGAGCTGATGCCCTCGCTGGACACGGTGATCGCCGGTTTCGCGCCGCTCGGGCCGGGTCGGCTGGACCGGGTCGACGGCGGATATCTGCTTTCGGGGCGCTTTCCCTTTGGCAGCGGATCGACCCATGCCGACCTGTTTTTCGCGACTGGCGCGGTTTTCGAGGACGGGCGTCCGGCGACCGGCGGCCTCTGGGGCGGAATGGTCCCGCGCATGGCCTTTGTGAAACCGGCGCAGGTGACCATCGAGGACACATGGTTTACCACCGGCCTCAGCGGCACGGGGAGCAATCATTGGGTCGCGAAGGAGGTCTTCGTGCCGGAAAGGCACGCGCTCGATCCCTCCTCTCAGGTCCGCAGGGCGGACGATCCCAGCTACGCCCATCCGCTCAACTTCACGGCGACGCTGGCCGCGGTGCCGATCGGCATCATGGCTCGCGCGATCGACGAGGCGAAGGCATTTGCCATGGCGAAGATGGTGCCTTTTCCGCCCCCGGCACGGCCGATGAGCGACATCGGCCATGTCCGCGCCACGATTGCGGATGCGACCATGCGCTACCGTGCGGCGCGTGCGCTCGCGCTGGACAGCGCCGGGGCATTGCGGGCGGCGCTGGCGATCGGCGAGGCGCCGCTGGAGACGCGGGCGGCCGTCGCGCTCTCGATGGTCAACGCCAGCCGCGCCGCCTGCGACGTCACGCGGATGCTCTTCGACCTGGTGGGCACGGCGGCGATCATGCAGGGCGCGACGATGGGGCGGCTGCTGCGCGACGCGATGACGGTGAACCAGCATGTGACGGTCGGCCAGCCGGGCGTCGAACTGCTCGGCGGCATGCTGATGGGCGCGCCGCACCCGTCGCCTTTCATCTGAGACTGTCCGGCGCCGTTCGGGGGCTGTCTTATCGGCCGCGGCGCGCTAAAGCGCGCGGATGACGCAGCTTCACGCCCATAGCGCCCGCGTGCCCGCCGATCCGGGCAGGACGCGCTTCGCCTTCGCGGTTCACGCGACCGACGGCAAGGCGCGCACCGGCGAGATCGCCATGATGCGGGGCACCATCCGCACACCCGCCTTCATGCCGGTCGGCACCGCGGCGACGGTGAAGGCGATGCGCGCTTCCGAAGTGCGGGCGAGCGGCGCCGACATCATCCTGGGCAACACCTATCATCTCATGCTTCGCCCCGGCGCGGAGCGCGTCGCGGCGCTGGGCGGCGTGCACAAGCTCAGCGGATGGGAACGGCCGATGCTGACCGACAGCGGCGGCTACCAGGTGATGAGCCTCTCCAAGCTCGCCAAGGTCACCGAGGACGGCGTCAGCTTCGCCAGCCATCTCGACGGATCGAAGCACATGCTCTCTCCCGAGCGGTCCATGGAGATCCAGCGGCTGCTGGGCTCGGACATCGTCATGTGCTTCGACGAGCTGGTGCCGACCACGACGACGCGCGAGGAACAGATGCGGGCGATGGAGCGGTCGATGCGCTGGGCGGCGCGCTCGCGGGCGGCCTTCGATGCGAGCGGCGATCATGCCGGCCGCGCGGCTTTGTTCGGCATCCAGCAGGGGGCGCTCGACGTGGAGCTGCGCAAGCAGAGCGCGCAAGCGCTGACCGATATCGGCTTCGACGGCTATGCGGTGGGAGGCCTGGCGGTGGGCGAGGGACAGGAGGCCATGTTCGCCTGCCTCGACCATTGCGTCGGCCATCTGCCCGCCGACAAGCCGCGCTACCTGATGGGCGTCGGCAAGCCCGACGATATCGTCGGCGCGGTGGAGCGCGGCATCGACATGTTCGATTGCGTGCTGCCGACCCGGTCCGGCCGTAACGGGCAGGCCTTCACCTGGGCCGGGCCGCTCAACATCCGCAACGCCCGCTTCGCCGAGGATCTCGCGCCGCTCGATCCGCGCTGCGCCTGCCCGGTCTGCGCGGACTATAGCCGCGCCTATCTCCATCATCTGGTAAGAGCGGGCGAGATGCTCGGCGCCATGCTGATGACGCAGCACAATCTCTGGTTCTACCAGCAGCTGATGGCTGGGCTGAGGAGCGCGATCGCTGAAGGACGGCTGGCGGATTTTGCCAGCCGCTTTCGCGCGGATTACAGCTCGAAGATATTCTAGGCACTTCGGACTGACGGGGAGCCCTGTGGCGTCAGGCCTTCCCGAAAGCGAAGCGGGTCCGGACGCCGCCCCTGCGCATCGCCGCGCCGACGAGGCCAAGGCCGCCGATCATCATCGCCCAGCTAGCCGGCTCCGGCACGGCGGGCGCCGGTTCGCCGGTCAGATAACCGCTCGCCAAGGCGCGCCACGGATTGCAGTTGTAGCATTCCCCGCCGAAGGGCGAGCTGGTCAGCATGGCGACGGTGCCGCCTGCGTTCGTTAACGCGGTCACGACCGGAACCCTGATGCTGCGCGCGTTGCCGTAATTCGGTTCAAACTGCGGGAGGACGAAGCCAAAATAGATGTACTCCACACCGTCCACAATCCGGTCCTTGTAGATCGGGGGCACATATTCGAGCGCGTTGGTATATTCCGCATCCGGAAAGGCGCTGTTGGAGCCTCCGGACACGAAGATGTCATAGGCACCGAAGCTCTGGGTATCGGCATCCCAGACGAAGCTGCCGGTGGCGATGCCGCCATCGATGAAAACGGCATTGTTCAAGGTCCACAGAACCGGCGTCGCCGAGGCGGTCGTCGACAGCGCGAGGGCGCCGACGGCGCCCAGCAATGCAAGAATCTTCATTTTCGTCTCCCCACATGGCCAGCCGCGAGAAGCAAGTTTCGCTGCGTTCAAGCCATTGAGAATGCGGCTAACATGGCCGCGACCGGCAGCGCCTCCACCAGATGGTGGAGGCGCTGCAGAAATCGCGGGCTGCCCGAACCGGGTCTTGGCCTGCGATTGACGTGGGGGTTCCCTTCACCTAAAAGATGCATATGCATCAAACATCCCAACAAGCCTGCGCTTGTACCCTGCTCCGCAAGGCAAGCCGCGCCGTGACGCGTTATTATGACGACCGGCTTGCTGCCCATGGGCTCACCATCACCCAGTTCGCGCTCCTGCGGAACATCGCGCGGGCCGGAGAAATCCAGCTCAACCATCTGGCCAACCATCTGGTCATGGACCGCACGTCTCTCTACCGCACCATCGCGCCGGTGGCGCAGGCCGGCTGGGTGGAGATCGATCCGGTCGACGGACGCACCAAGGTCGCGCGGCTGACGCCCGCTGGGCGCACGCTCATGACGCAGGCCGACGCCGACTGGGAATTCGCGCAGACCAACCTGCTCAACGGCATCGACGAGCAGGAGTGGCAGGCGCTGGAGCGTACACTCGGCCGCCTCATCGAGATTGCGCAAGCATGAGCGGCGTCGACCCGAGAATTGACGGATCGCTGCGCTGGGCTGCCACAGCGGCCGGCATCACCTTCGTCGCCCTGCTGGTTGCGGCGGCACTGCGGTCGGCGCCGAGCGTGCTTATGATGCCGCTCCAGCTCCATTTCGAATGGGACCGAGCGACCATCTCCTTCACCGCCGCGGTTGGGATCTTCCTGTACGGATTCGTCGGCCCGTTCGCCGCGGCGCTCATGATGTCGTTCGGCATCCGCCGCACGATGATCGCCGGGCTGGCGATTATGGCGGCTGCAACCTTCGCCAGCCAATGGATGAGTGCGAGCTGGCAGTTCCTCGTCACGTGGGGCGTGCTCTCCGGCATCGGCAGCGGCGCCATCACCTCGGTGCTCGGTGCCGCGGTGGTCAATCGATGGTTTGCCAAGCGCCAGGGGCTGGTCATGGGCCTGCTCAGCGCCAGCACGGCAACGGGATCGCTCATCTTCCTCCCCGCCATGGCCGCGCTCACGACTGGCGGCGCCTGGAAGCCGGTCGTGCTTGTGGTCAGCATTGCCTGTCTCGTGGTCATTCCGCTTGTCGCTTTCTTCGTGCCGGAGCGGCCGGACGATGTCGGCGCCAGGCGATATGGCGAAGAGCCCGATGCACCGGACCCCGAAGCCGGCCAGCCGCGCCCCACGCCCGGGCTCGCCATTTCCGCCCTCGTTCGGGCCTCGCGCCATCCGACCTTCTGGCTGCTTGTCGCCACATTCTTTGTCTGTGGCCTCACGACCAACGGCCTTGTCGGCGTCCACATGATCGCCTTTTGCGGCGATCATGGTATCGCACCCGTGGCGGCCGCCGGATTGCTGACCACCATGGGCATGTTCGATCTGGTCGGGACGACGGCATCAGGCTGGCTCACCGACCGCTTCGATCCCCGCAAGTTGTTGTTCGTCTATTACGGACTGCGGGGCCTCTCGCTGCTTGCCCTGCCCTTCATCAAATTCGATGCCGTCAGCCTGGGCATCTTCGCGGTCTTCTACGGGCTCGACTGGATCGCGACGGTCCCACCGACCGTAGCGCTTACCAACCGCCTGTTCGGCGCGCGGGATGCGCCCGTCATCTTCGGCTGGATTCTCGTGGGTCATCAGATCGGAGCCGCCACTGCGGCTTTCGGCGCAGGTCTCATCCGCAGCGAAATGGGCAGCTATTCGATTGCCTTCCTGATCGCCGGAAGCTTCGGGATCGTGGCGGGGTTCGCGGCGTTGATCCTGCCCGGCCGCCGGCACCTTGCCGAAAAGGCGCTCGCGGCCGGCTGAACGGGGCCGCAAGAAATGTTTCCGCTTGCCATGTCACATCCGGCAGAGGCTCTCTCGTCTTGGCAGTGCAACCCTCTCAAGGAGACACTGTCATGATTGCCAATCTCAATCCTTATTCCGCCGCTCCTGCGCTCATGAAGAGCTTCATGGACTTCTCGGAAGCCATTAACGGCAGCCTCGAACCCAGCCTCGCCGAGCTGGTCAAGATCCGCGCCTCGCAGATCAACCAGTGCGCGAACTGCATCAACATGCACACCATCGATGCCCGCGCCCATGGTGAGACCGAGCAGCGCATTGCGCTCACCGCCGCCTGGCGCGAAGCCCCTTGCTTCACCGACCGCGAGCGCGCGGCACTGGGCTGGACCGAGGCGCTGACCAAGCTTTCCGAAGGACATGCGCAGGAAAGCGCCTATGATGCGCTTGCTGCCCACTTCACGCCCGAGGAGCAGGTGAAGCTGACCATGCTCATCAACGTCATCAACGGCTGGAACCGCGTCGCGGTGGGCTTCGGCATGTGGATGGACTACAAGCCGGCCAAGGCCGCGGCGTGACCACCCCACAGGCCCATAAGGACGCAGCGGCGAGTTTCGACCCGCTGCGTTCGCGCCTCATCCGCCTTGCCTACCGGATGCTGGGCTCGCTCGCCGACGCAGAGGATATGGTGCAGGAGGCCTTCATCCGCTGGATGGCGACCGACCGCGCCAAGGTCCGCCAGCCCGAGGCCTTCCTCCGCCGTACGGTGACGCGGCTCTGCCTCGATCACCTCAAGTCCGCGCGCATTCGCCGCGAAACCTATGTGGGACCGTGGCTGCCCGAACCGCTGGTCGAGGAGGAACCGGACGATGCCGACGTCACGCTGCCGCTGATGCTGGCGCTGGAACGCCTCTCGCCGCTCGAGCGCGCCGCCTTCCTGCTGCACGACGTGTTCGGCCAGGACTTCGAGGAAATCGCTAGGACCCTCGACCGCGATGCGGCCGCCTGCCGCCAGCTCGCCACCCGGGCCCGCACGCATGTGCGCGAGGCACGGCCGCGCTTCGCCGTCGACAAGCAGCACGGGCTCGACATCGCCAACGCGTTTTTCGCGGCCTCGCGCAGCGGCGACATGACCGCGCTGGGTGCGATGCTCGCGCAGGACGTCAGCTTCCATGCCGACGGCGGCGGCAAGCGCAGCGCCGCACCGGGGATCATCGCCGGCCGCGACCACATCATCAAGCTTCAGCGCGCGCTGGCGGTGCTGTTCAAGAAACACGGCTCCGCGCTGGTGCGCAGCGTCTACATCAATGGCCTGCCCGGCTTCGTCACGCTGGAGGCCGACGGCGAATATCAGACCACCGCCTTCGACATCGAGGATGGTTTGATCAAGGCGATCTACATCGTACGCAACCCGGACAAGCTGAAGCATCTGCACTGAGGCGAAGGACGCGGCGAACGCGACGCGATCGACTAACACCTCCGTCACCCCGGACTTGATCGGCCCGTATCCCGTTCGAACAGGTCGCCGTTCCCCGGCGAAGGCCGGGGCCCAGGCCGAAAACGGGAACGTGTGTGCGATAACGCTCATTCGACGCTTCGCGTCGAGACTGGGCCCCGGCCTGCGCCGGGGAACGGCTGGTTTCTTGTTTTATGGGTATGAGCGCTGACTTGATCCGGGGTCGAGCTTTCCTCCTCATGTCGGCAGCCCGGCGCTTTGGATCGATAAAGAAGCGGGACCCCGGATCAGGTCCGGGGTGACGAAATGATGGATGCGGTCCTTCTCCGACCAGCAGGCTTTGCCCCATCCGGCTTTGCCCCATCTAGCTTTGCCGCTAGGGACGGCGCATGAGCGAACGGGATCTGACGAGAGAGGCCGCCAACAAGCAGCTGGTGCTCGACATGTGGCACGAGGTGATCGTGCGCCGCGATCTCGCCCGGGCCGGCGACTATATCGCGCAGGATTATATCCAGCACAGCCCGAGCGCCGGGCAAGGCCTGCAGGCGCTGGTCGACTTCCTGAGGGTCGAGCTGGGCGGCGACGAGCCCCGCGCGCCGGGAACGTTCGAGCGTACGAAATTCGAGTTCGTGATGGCCGAGGGCGATCTCGTCCAGCTGATGTTCAAGCGGCCGATCCACGATCCGCAAAAGCCGGGCGAGACGATCCACGTCTGGTGGTACGACACCTATCGGGTGAAGGACGGGCTGATCGTCGAGCATTGGGACAGCGCGATCGAATGACCGACGCAGTTGCAGACGCCCTCGCCCGAGCCCGCGCGCATTCGCCGTTCCTGGCGCGGCAGATGGATGTGTTTCCGGATATCGTGGCGCAGCTGGCGGCGGGCGATTTCGACGCCTGGGCGAGCGCGCTGACGCTGGCGGAGGATGCGTCAACGGATACGCGGTTGCGGCGCAGGCGGAGTGCGGCGGCGCTGGTGGCGGCGGTGGCGGACCTCTCCGGGGCGTGGGACTTCGATCTGGTCACGCGCCGCCTCTCCGACTTTGCCGACATGAGCGTCGATGCGGCGCTCGCGGCCGCTTTCGCCGAGCGTTACCCGGACGAGGAGCCGCGCGGCATCGCCGTGATCGCGCTGGGCAAGCATGGCAGCCAGGAGCTCAACTACTCCTCCGACATCGACCCGATCCTGCTCTATGATCCGGACACCATCCCGCGCCGGGCGCGCGAAGAGCCGGACGAGGCGGCGCTGCGGCTGGCCAAAAGGATGGTCCAGCTGCTCTCGGAGCGGACGGCGGACGGCTATGTGTTCCGCGTCGACCTGCGGCTGCGGCCGACCCCGGAAGCGACACCGATCATCCTGCCGATCGAGGCGGCGATCAGCTATTATGAGAGCGCGGCGGTCGGCTGGGAGCAGGCGGCGTTCATCCGGGCGCGGCCGTGCGCGGGCGACCTGGCGCTGGGCCGTGAATTCCTGCAGGCGATCCGGCCGTTCGTCTGGCGGCGCAGTCTCGATTTCGGTGCGATCCGGGCGATCAGCGACGTCTCGCGCAAGATCCGCGCGCATTATGAGGGCGGCCAGCGTTTCGGCCCTGGCTATGACCTGAAGCGCGGCCGGGGCGGCATTCGCGAGGTCGAGTTCTACGCGCAAGCCCACCAGCTGATCCACGGCGGCCGCGACCCGGGGCTGCGGCAGGGCGCAACACGCGAGGCGCTGAGGGCACTCGCCGGGGCGGGGATCATCCCGCAGGAGGTCACAGCGCGCCTGGACGAGGCCTATGTGATGCTGCGCACGGTCGAGCATCGCCTCCAGATGGTCGACGACCGGCAGACGCACGAACTGCCCAAGCCCGCCGAGGCCATGGACAATGTGGCGCGGCTGCATGGGCTGGCGGACGGCACGGCGCTGCTGCGGTTGCTCCATCCGCATGTCGAGGCGGTCGGCCTGCAGTTCGACGAACTGGTCGGCGAGGATGACGAGACCGCCGAGCGTATGCCGGAGGGGGAAGCGCTGGCGGACTGGCTGGCGGCGCAGGGTGTGGCCGACATCGAGCCCTTCATGGCGCGGATCACCCGCTGGCGCGACGGAAGCCTGCGTGCGCTCAAGAGCGCCCCGGCGCGCGAGGCGCTGGAGGAGCTGTTGCCCGGCCTCGTTCGCCAGATCGCCCGGGCCCCCGCGCCCGTCATGGCGATCAATCGCCTCGACGATGTGATTGCCGGCCTGCCCTCGGCGGTGAACCTGCTGCGGCTGCTGGTGGCGCGCCCGGCGCTGGCGCAGACGCTGGTGCTGATCCTGGCCCATGCCCCGACGCTGTCCGCCTCGCTGGCGCGCCATCCGGCGCTGTTCGACGGGCTCATCGACCAGAGCGCGCTCGACCTGCCTCCAAGCGTGCCCGATCTGGTCGCCGACATGCGGCGGCGCGACACCAGCCGCGACTTCCAGGAGGTGCTCGATCATGTCCGCCGGGCCGTCGGCGAACGGCGTTTCGCGCTCGGCGTGCAGCTGGTCCAGAGCGAGAGCGACCCGATCGAGGTCGGCAAAGGCTATGCGCGGGTCGCCGAAGCGGCGGTCGACGTGCTCGCGCATGCCGCCATATCCGAATTCGAGGCGGCGCATGGCAAAGTGCCGGGCGGCGATCTCGTCATCCTCGCGCTCGGCCGCTTCGGCGGCGGGCTACTGACGCACGCATCCGATCTCGACCTCATCTTTCTCTTCACCGGCGATTTCCACGCGGAGTCCGATGGCCCTCGCCCGCTCGGCGCGACGCTCTACTTCAACCGCCTGGCCACGCGCGTCATCAACGCGCTCTCGGTGCAGACGGCGGCGGGCGCGCTTTATGAGGTGGACACGCGCCTGCGCCCTTCCGGCACGCAGGGGCCGCTGGCGGTGAGCTTCGAAAGCTTCGCGCGCTATCAGACGGAAGCGGCGTGGACGTGGGAGCATCTCGCGCTCAACCGGGCGCGGGTCGTGTTCGGGCCGGCGAAAGCGCGCGCCGAGCTGGACGGCATCATCGCCCAAACGCTGCGCGCCGAGCGCGATACCGGCGCACTGATCCGCAGCGCGGTCAAGATGCGCGCCGACATTGCGACCCATAAGCCGCCGGCCGGCCCGCTCGACGTGAAGCTCGTCCCCGGCGGGCTCGTCGACCTCGAATTCCTGATTCATGTGACCCAGCTGACGCGCCATGCCGGCTTCGCGCCGGACCTCGCCACCGCGCTGGACCAGCTCATCGCGCAAGGCCTGATCGACCCGGCGCTGCGCCCCGCCGCGGACCTGCTGACCCGCTATCTGGTCGTCTCGCGCCTCGTCACGCCGGGCGCCACCGAGCCGCCCGAGGAGAGCCGATGGCTGGTCGCCAAGAGCTGCGGCGCGGCCGACTGGGACGAGCTGCTTGCCCGAATCGAGACGGCAAGGCAGAGCATTTCGGCGGGCTGGCAGGCGGTGGTGGACAGCGCGGGGCTCTAAGTTTGGCGCAGCGCCTGTTGCATGTGCTCCTGCGAAGGCAGGAGCCTAGGCAGTGCGAGCGCGGCGCATCCCGCCCTGGGCTCCTGCCTTCGCAGGAGCACTGGCCTGGTATGACGAAGGAGGAACAGATGCTCGGCGAAGGCGACAATCTGCCCGATGTGGCGCTGGCCGGCGCCGACGGCGCGCCACTCAAGCTCTCGGCCTACAGGGGCAAGCCTCTGGTGGTCTATTTCTACCCCAAGGCCGACACGCCCGGCTGCACCACCGAAGCGATCGACTTTACCGGGCTTATCGACAGCTTCGGCGCGTTGGGCGTGCCCGTCATCGCCATCTCGAAGGACCCGATCAAGAAGCTCAACCGCTTCGCCGAGAAGCACGGACTCGCCGTTACATTGGCCTCCGACGAGGACGGCAGTGTGTGCGAGGCGTTCGGCACCTGGATCGAGAAGAGCCTCTACGGCCGCAAATATATGGGCATCGCCCGCGCGACGTTCCTGGCAGACGCCAAGGGGAAGATCGTCAAGGCCTGGCCCGCGGTGAAGGTGAAGGGCCATGCAGCCGAGGTGCTCGAAGCGGTGAAGGCGCTGGGTTGAGGCAGGCAACCAGAAAAACCTCCTCTCCGTTCGGTTCGAGCGAAGTCGAGAACCGCCCGAAACGGGCTTCCCGTGTCTCGACTTCGCTCGACACGAACGGGAAACGAAGCACCGTCGCCCCCGCATGACCGGCCTCATCCTCATCGTCACAGCCTTTTTCACCGCGCTCCTTTCCGGCATTTTCGGCATGGCGGGCGGGCTTGTGCTGATGGGTGCGCTGGCGCTGATCCTGCCGGTTTCGGCGGCGTTCGTGACGCATGGCCTGCTGCAGCTGGTCGCCAATGGCTGGCGCGCAGTGCTGCATCGCCGCTTCGTCGACTGGCGCATCGTCGGCTGGTACGCGCTGGCCTCGTTTGCCGCCGCCATCGTCGTCACGCTGATCGGCTACGTGCCGTCCAAGCCCCTGGTTTTCCTGCTGCTGGGCCTCGTACCGATGCTCGTCTGGCTGCCACGCAAATGGATCCGGCTGGATGCCGCCAAGCCGCCGCACGCCCTCATTTCCGGCTTCATGGTGACGGGCCTCAACCTCACGGCGGGCGTCGCCGGGCCGCTGCTCGACATCTTCTTCGTGCGCACCGAACTGACCCGCCACCAGATCGTGGCGACCAAGGCCACAACACAGGTGTTCAGCCATCTCGCCAAGGTCGCCGTCTATGGCGCGCCGCTCATCGCCACCCGCGCGAAGGGCATGCCGCCGCTCTGGGTCTTCGCCTTCGCCGTGCCGCTGTCCATGCTCGGAACGGTGTGCGGCGGATGGGTGCTCGACCGCATCAGCGACGTCAATTTCAAGCGCTGGACGGCCTGGATCGTGACGGCCGTGGGCGCGCTCTATCTGGTCAAGGCGGCGCAGGCATGGTGATGCCCGAAACCACCCTGGCCGAGGCGTGCATCGCGGTGCTGGAAACGGCCGACCCGCATGCCAAGGCGATGGCCGCGCGCAAGGTCGCGCGCGACTGGCGGCTGGGCCGTATCTCTCATCTATTCAATGCGATGCCGCCGGACCGCCCAGCCCGTCCCGACCGGCCGGAGCTGTTGCCGCCCAACCGCATGCCCAAGCGCGGCAAGGGCGGATCGGAGCGGTCGCAGATCGCCTTGATCCATGCCCTCGCCCATATCGAATTCGTCGCCATCGACCTCGCCTTCGATCTCGTCGCGCGCTTCGGCGCAGACTATCCGCCCGCGTTCGCCAGCGACTGGCTGCGCGTGGGGGCGGACGAGGCGATGCATTTCGCGCTGCTCGACCGGCGTCTCAAGGAACTGGGCAGCTGCTACGGCGCGCTGCCGGCGCATGACGGATTGTGGGAAGCGGCATCGGAGACGGCGCACGACGCCGGCGCGCGGCTCGCCATCGTGCCGCTGGTGCTGGAGGCCCGGGCCCTCGACATCACGCCCCAAACGATCGAGCGCTTCACCGCGTTCGGGGACCTCAAGACCGCCCGATGCTTAACACGAATCATGTCCGATGAGGTCTTTCACGTCCGGGCGGGGATGAAATGGTTTCGGTGGACGATGAATCGAATGGGCGCAAACCCGCAGGAAAGCTACCAAATGCTCGTGAAACGGCATTTCAGGGGACGACTCAAAGCGCCGTTCAACGACTCAACGCGGAGTCAGGCCGGTTTAACGCGCGATTTCTACGAACCCCTTGCCGGTTAACTTTTATTTCGCTCGAAAGGGGTCACGGTCCACCCGGGCCGCAAGAATAGCGGTCCCTCAAGGACCAATTTTCTTACGGGGTCGCGTCTTTCATGTTCAACGTTTTCACCGCACACTCGCGCGGCCTTGTCCGTGGTGTGTTCATCGCCCTGATCGGGTTGATGACCGCCGCCGCCAGCCCCGCCATGGCGGAGGACGCTGCAGCGAACGACGCGCAGTTCTCGTCGCTGTTCTCCACCTGGGTGAAGATGAACAACGGCGGCACCGAGGATAACGCTTCGACGCGCGCTTCGATCCCGTCGCGCGAGCCCGTCGACACCATCGACCGGCTGAGCTCGAACTTCGGTTCGCGCAACGACCCCTTCAACGGCCACAAGCGCATGCACCAGGGCGTCGACATTGCCGGCCCGCTCGGCACGCCGGTCTATGCCACCGCCGACGGCGTCGTCGCGGTCGCCGAATATAATAATGGCGGTTACGGCAACCTGGTCGAGATCGACCATGGCAACGGCCTGCAGACCCGCTACGGCCATCTTTCGCGCCTCATCGCTCAGCCCAACGAATTCGTTCGCCGCGGCCAGCTGATCGGCCTGATGGGCTCGACCGGCCGTTCGACCGGCAGCCACCTCCATTATGAAGTCCGCATCGACGGCAACGCGGTCAACCCGCTGCCCTATATCGACGGCACCAACTACGAAATCGCGCTTGCCGACGCCAAGTCGCATGTCGACATGGACGATGTTGACGAGGTCGCGATGGGTGGTCCGGAAGCCAAGAAGAGCAGCGACTTCGGCGACGACGACCGCGCGCCTGTGGCCAAGAAGAAGGTCTTCAAGGCTGCCGCCGCCAAGTCGGTCAAGCACAAGGTCGTGGCCAAGAAGGCTCGCCGCCACCGCTGAGGCCAGGCGCAGCATGGAGGAACGAGGGAGCTTCGGCTCCCTTTTTCGTTTGGAGCCACGAGCCGCTCGTCTCCCATCCAATCGTCATTGCGAGTGACGAAGTCGCGCGGCAATCCAGGCCGGTCTCGAGCACCCCTGGATTGCTTCGCCCGGCATTCGCTGGGCTCGCAATGACGAGCGATTCAATATCGATGGATCAGCCCCCAGCCCTCGCAATGACGGTGAGTGTTTGCGCTTCTTGCCGGTCCGCCCGGCCGCGCCTATCTTAGCGTCATGGACATTGCCCTCTCTCCTTCGGCCGCGAGCCGTGTGGCCTGGATCGCCGAGCGCCAGCAGAAGCCTGCGATCCTGCGCCTTGCCGTGGAAGGGGGGGGCTGCTCGGGCTTTCAGTACCGCTTCGGCCTCGCCGATGCCCCGGAGGATGATGACACGATCGTCGAGACCGATGGCGTTCGTCTGGTGGTGGATTCGATGAGCCTCGATCTGGTGCGCGGTTGCACCGTGGACTTCGTCGACAATCTCGGCGGGTCGTCCTTCAAGGTCGAGAACCCGAATGCCACGGCCGGCTGCGGCTGCGGGACCAGCTTCTCGGTTTGAACCGACTTTTCTTTTCCGTTCGTGCTGAGCTTGTCGAAGCACGGTCCCTTTTTCTAAAGGTTAGAAGAGAAAGCCCTTCGACATTTGAACGAGTCACTCGCCTCGTTCAAACAGGGCGAACGGGGAAATTGTTCCGGTGAAGATCGCTACCTTCAATATCAACGGCATCCGCGCACGCCTGCCGCGGCTCGTCGAATGGCTGACCGAGACGCAGCCGGACGTCGCCTGCCTCCAGGAAATCAAGACACAGGACGACGGCTTCCCGATCAAGGACATCGAGGAGGCCGGCTATGGGGCGATCTGGCACGGGCAGAAGGGCTTCAACGGCGTCGCGATCCTGACGCGCGGCGCGACGCCGGTCGAAGTGACGCGCGGACTGGAAGGCGAGCCGGAGGACGAGCATAGCCGCTATCTCGAGGCCGAGGTGAACGGCGTGCGGATCGCGACCATCTACCTGCCCAACGGCAATCCGGTGCCCGGCCCCAAGTTCGACTACAAGCTGCGCTGGATGGCCAGGCTAAGAAAGCGCGCCGCGCAGATCTGGGCGGAGGAAGTGCCGGCGGTCCTGGCAGGCGACTATAATGTCATCCCGTTCGACCGGGACGTCTGGAAACCCGAAGCGATGGCAAGCGATGCGCTGATGCAGCCGGAAAGCCGCGCGGCCTACAAGAGCATGCTGAGCGACGGGTGGACCGACGCGCTGGCGACCGTGCACCCCGACGGCGGCGTCTGGACCTATTGGGACTATCAGATGAACGCCTGGCCGCGGAATGCGGGATTCCGCATCGATCACCTGCTGCTGTCACCCGCCGCCGCCGACCGGCTGGTCGATGCGCAGGTGGACAAGGATCATCGCGGCCGCGAGAAGGCCAGCGACCATGCGCCGGTCTGGGTGCAGCTGCGGGATTGAGAGCTCAGCTGGTTCAGGCGTCGAGCGCAGCCGCCAGCACATCCTCCATCGGCACGGTCGGGCGGCCGATCAGGCGCTCCATCGTTCGGCTCTCCTCGAGCAGGCCGCCTTCGCTGGCGCCATGATCCGACTTGGCGATGAGGCCGGCGACGAAGGCGGGCATGCCCATCGCCACGATCGCCGCCTCGAATTCCGGTTTGGGGAGATGGACCGCTTCGACGGGTTTTCCGCTGATGCGCGTCGCCATGGCGGCAAGATCGGCAAAGTCGAAACTCATGCTGCCAGCCAGTTCATAGGCCTTGCCGGCCTGGGGCTCCGGGGCGGTGAGGACCGCGACGGCCGCCTCGGCGAAGTCGGCACGCGGCGCGGCGGAGATGCGGCCCTCGCCGCTATGATGGGGAAGCGTGCCGCTCGCCACGGCGGCCTGCACGCGGAACAGGTAATTCTCGCAATACCAGCCATGGCGCAGCAGCACGAACGGCACGCCAACCTCGCGCAGCACGGCTTCGGTTGCCTTGTGCTCGGCGGCGATGGCGAGCGTCGTCTCGCCGGCGCGCAGCACGCTCGTATAGGCGATGAGGCCGACGCCGGCATCGCGCGCCGCCTCGATCACGGCGCGGTGCTGGCGCTCCCGCTCACCAACCGCATTGCCGGAGATGAGCAGCAGCTTGCCGATGCCGGCCAGCGCCGGCCGCAGCGTCTCTGGACGATCATAGTCGAATGCGCGCACTTCGGCGCCGAGCGCGGCCAGGTCGGCAGCTTTGGCCGGGTCACGAACGAGCGCGACGGTCCTGATATTCGGATGACGCTCGCGCAGGAGCTGCACGACGATCCGGCCCAGTGCTCCCGTGGCCCCTGTCACGCCGATCGTC
This sequence comes from Sphingobium sp., assembly GCA_017745115.1. The sequence goes on from JAGIAA010000046.1 coordinate 21,044, forward strand.
TCGATTGTGTCGCCCATTGCCATCTCTCCTCATCCGTTGGCGGGGAGATATAAGCGCCGCCATGGGAGCGCAATGGCGCGGTCGCCGAAGTCAGGCGAGATTGAGCTGCCAGCTCACGCCGAAGCGATCGGCCAGCCAGCAGAAGAGCTGCGAGAAGCCGTAATTGCCGGTCGGCATCATGAAGCCGCCGCCCTCGCCCAACGCCGCCGCGAGATCGCGCAGTTGCGTCTCGGATTCGCAGTCGATGAAGAAGGAAATGGCGGGCGTGAAGGTGAAGGCGTGGACCGGCGGGCTGTCGAACACGCGCAGGCGCTGGCCACCGACGGTAAGGATGGCGCTCTTCACCGTGCCTTCCGGACTCTGCTCGCCCGGACCGTAGATCTCGAGACCCTCGACCGTCGCGCCGGGAAAGGTCGCGGCATAGAAATCGAGCGCCTGGCGCCCCTCGCCCTGGAACATGATGAAGGGGGTCATGGTGAGATCGGTCATGGCGTTACTCCCTCAATTCACCGGCGCCCGCCGCCGGTAGCTCAGCGCTTCGGCGACATGGACGCGGCTTACATGCTCCGCGCCGGCGAGATCGGCAATGGTGCGGGCGACGCGGAGCACGCGCGTGTAGCCGCGCGCGGAGAGTTTCATCGCGGCGGCGGCTTGCGCGAGCAGGGCGCGGCCGGCCTCGTCGGGGGTTGCGACCTCCTCGAGCGCCTTGCCTTCGAGCTCGGCATTGGTGCGCGCGCCGCCGCAGCGTTCCGAGCGGCCTGTCTGGGTCGCACGTGCCGTGGCGACACGAGCGGCCACCTCCGCCGAGCCCTCGGCGGGTGGCGGCAAAACGAGGTCGGCGGCCGTCACGGCAGCGACCTCGACATGGAGGTCGATGCGGTCCAGCAAAGGCCCGGAAACCTTGGCCTGGTAGTCCGCAGCACAGCGCGGTGCGCGCGAGCAGGCGAGCGTGGCGTCGTCGAGATGGCCGCAACGGCAGGGATTCATCGCGGCCACCAGCTGGACGCGCGCCGGAAAGGTGACATGCGCATTGGCGCGCGCCACGCTGACCTCGCCGGTTTCGAGCGGCTGGCGCAGGCTGTCGAGCACGGCGCGCTGGAACTCGGGCAGTTCGTCGAGGAACAGCACGCCGAGATGCGCGAGACTGACC
>JAGIAA010000047.1 GCA_017745115.1 Sphingobium sp.
GAACTACATCATGGCCTCTACGGCATTCCCCTCGCGCGATGATTTTGCCGCGCTTCTCAACGATTCTCTTGGTGGCGCCGACGGCGGCTTCGAAGGCCGCGTGGTCAAGGGCACCGTCACCGCCATCGAAAACGACATGGCCGTCATCGACGTCGGCTTGAAGAGCGAGGGCCGCGTCGCCCTGCGCGAATTCGCCGCGCCCGGCCAGAAGGCCGATCTGAAGCCCGGCGACGAGGTCGAGGTCTATGTCGACCGCGTCGAAAACAGCAATGGTGAAGCCATGCTGTCGCGCGACCGCGCCCGCCGCGAAGCCGCATGGGACAAGCTCGAGTCCGAGTTCGCCGAGAACAGCCGCGTCGAGGGCGTCATCTTCGGCCGCGTCAAGGGTGGCTTCACCGTCGACCTCGACGGCGCCGTCGCCTTCCTCCCCGGCTCGCAGGTCGACATCCGCCCGGTGCGCGATGTCAGCCCGCTCATGGACATCCCGCAGCCGTTCCAGATCCTCAAGATGGACCGTCGCCGCGGAAATATCGTCGTGTCGCGCCGCGCCATCCTCGAAGAGACCCGCGCCGAACAGCGCAGCGGCCTCATCCAGACGCTGGCCGAGGGCCAGATCATCGAGGGCACGGTCAAGAACATCACCGATTACGGCGCGTTCGTTGATCTCGGCGGCATCGATGGCCTGCTCCACGTCACCGACCTGAGCTACAAGCGCATCAACCACCCGAGCGAGATGATCAACATCGGCGACGTCGTCCGCGTCCAGATCATCCGCATCAATCGCGACACGCAGCGCATCAGCCTCGGCATGAAACAACTCGAAAGCGATCCGTGGGAAGGCGCGGCGGCCAAGTATCCGATCGGCGCCAAGCTGTCGGGCCGCGTCACGAACATCACCGAATATGGTGCGTTCGTCGAGCTGGAAGCCGGCATCGAGGGCCTGGTCCACGTCTCCGAGATGAGCTGGACGAAGAAGAACGTCCACCCCGGCAAGATCGTCTCCACCTCGCAGGAAGTGGAAGTCATCGTGCTCGAGGTCGATGTCGACAAGCGCCGCATCAGCCTCGGCCTCAAGCAGGCCCAGCAGAATCCGTGGGAAGCCTTCGCCGAGAAGCACCCGGTCGGCTCGACTGTCGAAGGTGAAGTCAAGAACGCCACTGAATTCGGCCTGTTCATCGGTCTCGACGGCGACGTCGACGGCATGGTCCACATGTCCGACATCGCCTGGGGTCTCTCGGGCGAGGACGCGCTCAACCTGCATCGCAAAGGCGAGGCCGTCACGGCCATCGTGCTCGACGTCGATGTCGAGAAGGAGCGCATCAGCCTGGGCATGAAGCAGCTCGAAAAGGGCGCCCCTGCCGGCGGCGGTTCGTCCGCTCACGGCCTTGCCAAGAACGAGACGGTCACCGTCATCGTTCTCGAAGTGCGCGACGGCGGCCTCGAAGTCCAGGTCGGCGAAGACGGCCCGACCGGCTTCATCAAGCGCAGCGACCTTGGCCGCGACCGCGACGAACAGCGTCCCGACCGCTTCCAGGTCGGCCAGAAGTTCGATGCCATGGTCACCGGCTTCGATCGCTCGAAGAAGCCCAACTTCTCGGTCAAGGCGCTTCAGATCGCTGAAGAAAAGCAGGCTGTCGCGCAATATGGTTCTTCGGATTCCGGCGCGTCGCTCGGTGACATCCTGGGCGAAGCGCTCAAGGCGAAGAATTGATCAATTGACGCTACGACATCAGGGCCGTTGAGACGGCTCCGATAGAGAGGCCGGCCGATCCAAGATCGGCCGGCCTCTTTAATGTTACATGCAGAGGGGCGCAAAAGCTGCAAATCCGCTTGATTTGCCGACAAACATTGGCACACCATTTTGTCACGGAGCGGTCATGAAAACGGCTTGACGCTCTTGTAGGGGAGACGCCGAATGGCCGGCTCGGCAAATAGAAAGATATCGGTATGATTCGTTCGCAGCTCGTTCAGAAACTCGCCATCCAGAATCCCGAGCTCAATCTTCAGGAGATCGACAAGATCGTCAGCCTGATTTTCGATTCTATCGGCGAGCGATTGGCAACCGGTGGCCGCGTCGAGCTACGCGGTTTCGGCGCATTCACGACGCGCGCACGCGACGGCCGGACCGGCCGCAATCCGCGCACGGGCGTCTCCGTCACAGTGCCGGCAAAGCGCGTGCCGCACTTCAAACCCGGCAAGGAAATGCGCGTCAGGCTCAACGCCTGACCGGCCGCGCTTCGTAGCAGCCGGCACCAAACCAGTTTTCGAATTGAGCGGGCCTGCGGGCTAGCGGTGGTCCGTGCGTCATGGCATGGACACAGCATCCACGCGGACGTGGCGAAACCGGTAGACGCAGCAGACTTAAAATCTGTTTCTCACTGAGAGTGCGGGTTCGAGTCCCGCCGTCCGCACCAATCCCTTGTTGGCCCGCACCACTGGCCGGGCTAGGGTTGCGACGGTTACCGGCAAGAAGGTCAGGCGCACGTGGCACGAAGGGCGGCATTCGCGGCAATTTGCGCCGGCTCCTTGACGGTCCTGTTCGCGCTCTCGGCCTGCGGCGGCAGTGATTCCGAACGGCCGGTCGTCGTCGACATGTTCGGGCGCTCGGCCGAGCTGGCCGATCCGATCCGCTATGAGCGCGTCATTGCCGCCAAGACCGTTCTGGCAGCGACCGCGCAAGGTCTGGTCGCTTTTGATGCGCAAGGCGAGGTGACCGGCGCGCTGGCGGAAAGCTGGATCGTCTCGGACGGCGGCCAAAGCTACATCTTCAGGCTGCGGCGCGCCAAATGGGCCAATGGCGAACCTGTGAAGGCGGACGTGGTCGCACACCTCCTGGAGCAGCGCATGCGCGCCTGCCCGGACATGATGGCAGGGCTCAAGCCGCAAGTCCGCGCCATGACCGATCGAGTGATCGAGATCCGGCTCGACACGGCCCTCCCCGCCTTCATCCAGCTGCTGGCGCAGCCTCGGCTGGCAATTCGTGCCAGGGAAGGCGGCACCGGCCCCTATGTCGGCAAGATGCTGCAACGACGGCTCTATCTCGAACCCGCCCCCCAGGCACAGAATGCGGCAAATGGCGACGGGGTGCACGAAATCCTACCGATCGAGCGGCGCACCCTGCAGACCGGGCGGCCGGCACTTGCCATGGCCCGTTTCCAGGATGGCCAGAGTGACCTCGTGCTCGGCGGACGTTTTCAGGACCTGCCGCTGATTCCGGCGACCCGGCTGAGCACCACCGACGTTCATGCGGACCCCGCGCCCGGCCTGTTCGGCTTTGCCATTGTCGGCACGTCGCCGTTCCTGGCCGACAGGACCGTACGGGATGCGCTCTCGCGGGCAGTCGATCGCGCGGAGCTCGCGGCCGCCCTCAACCTTCAGGGGTGGACGACCGCCGTCACGCCTGTTCCCGCACAGCTTGACCTGGCACAAGCTCCAACAACGCCCGATTGGGCCAGCGCGTCCATGGATGAGCGCTTCGCTTCCGCCCGAGCCGCAATCAATGCCTGGAAAGCCGTCCACGGCGCCCCACCGGTCCTGCGCGTCGCCCTCCCCGCGGGATCGGGAGCGACCCTGCTCTTCCATCGGCTTGCCGCCGACTATGGCGCGCTCGGCCTGCGCGTCGATCGTGTCGGCGCTGAAGAGCCGGCGGACCTCAGACTGATCGATGAGGTCGCGGGCTTCGATAGCGCGCTCTGGTATCTGGCGCGACTGGATTGTCCGATGGGCGTCGCCTGCGACCCCAACGCATCTTCCTATCTCGACCGGGCCCGCAGCGCCGAAAACCCGACCCAGCAGTCGGCGATGCTGAGCGAGGCCGAGCGGCTGATCGTGGCGAATGCCGGCTATATTTCCCTCGGCGTGCCGATCCGCTGGTCGCTGGTCAGCCGTCGCCTCACGGGCTTCGCGCCGTCACCGCGCGCCACCCACCCATTGAACAGCCTGCTGGCCGCTCCCAATTAGAGCGCTCCAGACACAGGAGTTCTTTGACGATCATGCCCGGTTTCCGCCCCGACAACGACGCCTTTGCCGCACGTTTCGACCAGATGGCGGCCCAGATGCCCGGCCTGGGCCGCGACCCGCAATCGATCCGTCAACGCGTCGAAATGATGGAACTGGTGCTCGAGCGGGCGTTCGTTTTGCCCGGTCTCAACAGGCGCATCGGCCTCGACGCTATTGTCGGCCTGATCCCAGTCCTCGGCGACGTCATCACCGCGGCCATGGGCGCGTGGATCGTCTGGGAAGCGAAAAACCTCGGCATGTCACGCTGGCAGATCGCACGTATGTCGGCCAATGTCGGTATCGACACCCTGATCGGTGCCGTGCCGTTGGTCGGCGATGTCTTCGATCTCGCCTTCCGGTCGAACAGCCGTAACCTCAAGATCATCCGCAAGCATCTCGACCGTCATCATCCGCAGACGCGGATTATCGACATGTAGCTTTGCCACGGCGACAGAGACTGTCGGCGGATTTTACACATGGCGGCATGGCTAAGAAATGCTTCACCACCATCATCGGCAGATGACCGTCAATTGCCGAAACTGGCACGGCGATTGCGAGAGTGAAGGTACACCCGATGCCCAGGGGGATGTGGCTCCCGGTCTCCACGCCCATCCCCCACTTCGGTCTCCCGAAGATAAAGAAAACAACGCGTTGCGGCATAAAGCCGCGGCGTCATGACGTCATTCAGACCGTGGTGTTTTGACGGCGTGCCGCGACGCTCAGGCGCCGGCGACACCCTGGTCGGCCATGAGCTGCTGCAGCTCTCCGGCTTCGTACATTTCCATCATGATGTCGGAGCCGCCGACGAACTCGCCCTTCACATAGAGCTGGGGAATGGTCGGCCAGTCGGAATAGCCCTTGATGCCCTGGCGGATATCCTGATCCTGCAAGACATCGACGCTGTCGAAGGCGACGCCAAGACGGTCCAGAATGGCGCAGGCCCGGCTCGAGAAGCCGCATTGCGGGAAGAGCGGCGTGCCCTTCATGAACAGCACGACGTCGGCGCCATTGACGATGCCGTCGATGCGGGCGTGAACGGGATCAGTCATCGAATAAGCTCCTGGGCAGCGGGACCGGCCCCTCTTCGGCGCGGCCCAATCAATCTCAAATGTTCAATTGGGGACCGCCGTGGTCAGTTGCAAGGCATGGAGCACGCCGCCCATGCGCTCGCCCAGCGCTGCATAGACGGTGCGCTGCTGCGCAAGCCGACTCATGCCCCGAAAAGTCTCCGATGTCACCCGCGCTGCATAATGATCGCCATCGCCGGCAAGGTCCGTAATCTCGACCAGGGCATCGGGAATGGCTGCGCGGATGAGTGCCTCGATCTCGTTGGCCTGCATCGCCATGGGGAAGCGCCCGCCTCAGCTCTGCTGCATGAACTGGCGGCGCGCTTCGGCCGCCTTCTCGCCAAGCGCGGCGCGCACTCGGCCCTCGTCCATGTCGACGCCAGCCGAAACCAGGTCGCCAAGCACCTTGCCGATCACGTCCTCGTCGCCCGATTCCTCGAAATCGGCCTGCACGACCGCCTTGGCATAGGCTTCCGTTTCTTCCTTGGTGAGGCTCATCAAGGCGGCCGCCCATTCGCCCACCAAGCGATTGCGCCGCGCGGTAATGCGGAAGGCAAGCTCCTCGTCGCGGGCGAATTTGGCCTCGAATGCTTTCTCGCGGTCGTCAAAAGTGGTCATGGCCAAGCCCCCAAAATCGGTGCAAATCTATTGTTACTTAGGAAGCTGCTTCGCGCAAGGCAACGCGCGAACAGTTCTTTCAGGCGGCCGCCGGCACCAGCCAGGGCCGGCGCTGCGCATCCTTTGCCTCGAATGCCGAAATCGCATCGCGACGCTCCATGGTGAGACCGACCTCGTCGAGCCCTCCCATCAGGCATGCCTTGCGAAACGGATCGATCTCGAATGTGAAGCGGTCCTGAAACGGTGTGGTGACCGTCTGATGCTCAAGATCGATGCTGATCGGGTCGGTCTTTGCGACCTCGACGAGGCGATCGATCGCCGCCTGCGGCAGGACCACCGTCAAAATGCCGTTCTTGAACGCGTTGCCGGAGAAAATGTCCGAAAAGCTCGGCGCGATGACGGCGGTGACGCCCATGTCGATCAGCGCCCATGCCGCATGTTCGCGGCTCGATCCGCAGCCGAAATTGTCGCCCGCGACGATGATCGACGCGCCAGCATAGCGCGGATCGTCGAAGATGTTGCCGGGTTCCTTGCGCAGGCCCTCGAAAGCGCCTTTACCGAGACCGGACCGGCTGATCGTCTTCAGCCATTTGGCCGGGATGATGATGTCCGTGTCGACATTCTTCATGCCAAACGGATACGCCCGGCCCTCGACGTGATTGACGGGCTCCATGCGGTCAGTGCGACTGCTTGGCGGCGTTATCGTCGGCGGCACGTCCGAGAGCGAAGGCAACGCTTGCGCTCGCCAGGGCTCCGAGGGCCAGGATCCAGAAAATCTTTTTCATTCAGCTACCTTGCTCCTGATCCTTAACCATTAGGTCGCGGACATCGGTAAGTCGACCGTTAATCGCGGCCGCGGCTGCCATGGCCGGCGAGACCAGATGCGTGCGCGCGCCCGGACCCTGCCGCCCCATGAAGTTGCGATTGCTGGTCGAAGCGGACCGCTCGCCGCTCGGCACGCGGTCCGGATTCATGCCGAGGCAGGCCGAGCAGCCCGGCTCGCGCCATTCGAACCCCGCCTCGAGGAAGATACGATCCAAACCTTCGGCCTCCGCCTGGCGCTTCACCAGCCCCGAACCCGGCACGATGAGCGCCTGCTTGATGTTGGACGCCGTGTGGCGGCCCTTGAGCACGGCCGCGGCGGCGCGCAAATCCTCAATGCGGCTGTTGGTGCAACTGCCGATGAAAATGTGCTCGACCGAGACGTCTTCCATCCGTTGCCCGGCCTGCAGGCCCATATAGTCCAGCGATTTGGCCGCAGCGGCGCGCTTGGCGGGATCCTCGAAGCTCTCGGGGTCGGGCACGACATCGGTGATGGAAACGACGTCCTCGGGACTGGTACCCCATGTCACGTTCGGCGCGATGTCGCTGGCGTTGAGGCGCACGACCTTATCGAAAACCGCACCCTCGTCGGTCACGAGCGTCTTCCAATATTCGACCGCCGCGTCCCACGCCTCGCCGGAGGGCGCCATGGGACGGCCCTTCAGATAGGCGAAGGTCTTCTCGTCCGGCGCGAACAGGCCCGAGCGCGCGCCCCCCTCGATCGCCATGTTGGCGACAGTAAGGCGCCCTTCGATGCTCATGTCGCTGAAGGTCGAGCCGCGGAATTCCATGACATAGCCGGTACCGCCGGCGGTGCCGATCTTGCCGATGATCGCGAGGATCAGGTCCTTGGGCGTGACGCCGTAACCCAGGACGCCGTCGACCTCGATCGCAAGCGTCTTGGAGCGCTTCAAAAGCAGCGTCTGCGTGGCCAGCACATGCTCGACCTCGCTGGTGCCGATGCCGAAGGCCAGCGAGCCTAGCGCACCATGCGCTGCGGTGTGGCTGTCGCCGCAGACCAGCGTCGTGCCAGGCAGTGTGAAGCCCTGTTCGGGACCCACGACGTGAACGATGCCTTGCTCGGGCGCGACGGCGCTGAAATATTTAACGCCGAAAGCGGGCGCATTCGCTTCCAGGGCGGCAAGCTGCTGCGCGCTCTCCGGATCGGCTATGGGAATGCGCAGTCCCTTCGCGTCCAAGCGCGGCGTCGTTGGCAGGTTGTGATCGGGGACCGCCAGCGTCAGGTCCGGCCGGCGCACCTCGCGGCCGGCGAGGCGAAGCGCCTCGAAGGCCTGGGGGCTGGTGACCTCGTGGACGAGGTGGCGATCGATATAGATGAGGCTCGTCCCGTCCGACCGCGTCTCGATCACGTGGGCGTCCCAGATCTTCTCGTAAAGTGTTTTGGGTGCAGCGGTCATGGCAGCGCGGAAATAGGCCAATTGCGCCGCTTCGCAACCCCTATTCGGTCATTTTCCCGAGGGTTGCGACCCTGCCGCCGCGAGATAGCCGCGGATCGCGTCGATCTCCACGTCGCTGAGCTGGTCCAGGCCCGCCCGGCTTGCTTCGGTCATGCCCGTCAGGGCGCGGCCCCCCCGCCCTGTCCCGCTCCGCAATAACGCCCGAAGACCCCCGACATCATAGGCCCGGACCGCCCGGATCAAAGCCGGTGCCGACCGCATTCCGGCTCCCGTCGTCTCGTCGCGGTTGAGGCCATGGCATTGCATGCAGGAAATTTGCGCGAAATAACGGCCAAGATCGGCTGGGCGATGACGTGGCTGACCGCCGGTGAGGTCCACGGAATCCGGCAAGCTGTTCGTCAGCATCGCGAACCGGCCCTGCACGCCCACCGTCGTGCCGCCAATGACGTCGAATGCGGAGGTCGGCAGGGTGCGAATCCAGCCGACAAGCCGCGACGTGTCGTCGTCGCTGAGCCCATTGAACGCATGACCGGGCATGATGAACAGCGGACGTGCATCGACGCCGACGCCATTGCGAATAGCGCGCGCGATCTGACTGTCCGTGCTTTCCGCGGCCACGCGCGACAGCGAAGGCGCGACAATATGACCTAAGAACGGAACACCATCGAGTACGCGCCCCTGCCCGTTGTCGCCATGACAGCGCACGCAGCCGGTCACGGCGGCAAGACGGCCGCCTTCCAATATGCTGGCTGGATCAGTGGCGGCCCTGATGGCTGGAAGCACGGCATCGACGTCGCGCTGCATAAGCAGCGCCGAGCCGCCATAGAGGATCGCGAAGCCAAGCGCGGTCAAGCCGACGAGAGTCGTGATGCCACGCCTCACCCAACGCATCGATCGCCCCCTTGCCCCTGGATGCCCCACGACAACCAGCCGCGACCTTAGCTCTCCATTGGATTGGAAGGAAATAACGTTAACCTTGAATCAACCATGATCGATAGGCCTGGCGAGATCAGCCTCGATCGTACGTGCTGCCAGGAGATAATGGATGGCGGCCCAGGCGTAGAAAGCAGCTACGGTGGCCATGGCAAAGCCGAGCGCCACGCCCGGATCGATGCCCGATGCTGCGTAACGGTCGCTGATCGCGCCGAGGACGAGGGGCCCGAAGCCGCCGGAGATGAGCGTGTAGATCATGCCCGTGAAGGCAGTGCCCGTGGCCCGCATGCGCGGCGCGAGCATGTTCTGGAAGGTGCCGGCGGTCGGGCCCAGATAGGTGAATTGAATGAGCGCGCAGACCGCCACGAGCGACACCAGCAGCGTGGGATTGTCGCGCGTGATTGCAAACACGTAGAGCGGCGCAGTGATCAGCATGCTCACGGCGGGAAACAAGGCATATCCGCGCATATTGCCTCGGGCGGCAAGGCGATCCGAAATCCAGCCCGCACCCGTCATGCTGATCGCCGCGGGCAGGCTGGCAAGGAGCCCGGCGACCGTACCGGCCTGGACCAGCGTGAAGCCGAAACGCCGCGTGAGATAAGCCGCAAGGAAGCTGTTCAGGCCGAAGCCGATCGCGCCGGCGACCGTCGAGCCGATCAGCATGTGACGCATGGTCGGCCAGGCCCAGTAGCGGCGCAGGACCGTCATGAGCGGCGGCACTTCGCCGGCATTCACCTGCTTATCCTGCCCGCCCCGCATGGGCTCGGCGATCAGCAGGATCAATGCGACCGACAGGATGACGCCGGGGATGGCAGCAATGATGAAGGCATGCCGCCAACCATAGAGCTGCGCGATGAGCGCACCGCCGGTCGCTCCAAGGAAGGCCCCGATCGGCGTCGCGAGGCCCAGGATCGAGATGACCGTCGTCCGCTTCTCGCGCGGGAAATAGTCGGAGATGACCGAAGATGTTGCCGGCAGCCCCACCGCCTCGCCCACGCCCACGCCGATCCGCGCGAGCAGGAGTTGCACCATCGATCCGGCAAGGCCGCAGGTCGCGGTCGCGATCGACCAGAGCAACGTGCCCAGCGCGATCAGGCTGATGCGATGACGGCGCTCGGCCAGGCGCGCAACGGCGATCCCGAGCAGTACATTGAGCGCGGCAAATGCGAGCCCGTTGAGCAGGCCGACCTGCGTGTCGGTCAGCTGGAACTCTGCCTTGAGCGGCTGGACCAGCACATTCATGATGATGCGGTCGATGAAGCCAACGGTCCCGATCGCCGTCAGCAGTGCGAGCGCCAGACGCGGACGCTCCTTCGCCCAGAGCATGCCCCCTCCCGATATTGTTTCTTCTCCGGGAGTCTTGTCGCTCAGCCTCGCTACACTGGCAAGCCGGTTCGGGCGGGCTCGGCAGCATCGGGCCAGGCCTTGCGGCGACCGGCCCGCCAGTTGATGAAGATCGCGGGGATGCGGATCAGCATCAGTTCCCCGTGGATGCGCAGGTCCACCAGCTTCTCCCACCAGCGCGGCTGCCGTCGGCCGTTGCGCTCGAGCCAGTCTTCATAAGGCATCCAGTGGCTTGGCTCGTCCCGTTCGATGATCTCGAATATCTTCCGGAGCTTGCCGTCGGCCCGCACATGCGGATTGCGCAGCAACGTCTCGACCTGCCGCATGCCACGTTGCTCGGTCAGCATGATGACGCGGCAAAGCTTCTCGAACAGCGCTTCGTTGGCGACGATTTCTGCGGTGTCGAGCTCTTCGATCGAACGGCCGAACATGATCGAAATGAAGTGATCGATATGACCGAAGGTCCGGTCGACCGCGATCGGCATGCGCCCTTCCAGCTCGAAGTAGCGCTTGAACATCTGATAGTGCTTATGCTCGTCGGCCCGGTGCTTCTCCACCTCCGCGATGAAGGCGGTATCGTCAGGGCACCGCGCCCGCACTGCCTCCAGCACGCGGTCGAGACTCGTATAGCCGCGATGCTCGTTATAGATGTAAATCGACGCCAAAACATCGAGATAGCGGCGGGCATAGGCGGCGAACATGGGACTGAAATACGCCTCCCGACGCGCACTCACAATGGGCGACACCATGAGGTGGCGCCACGGCATGCGTAAGTACGTGCGAGCGGCCGTGCGGTTCAAGCCGTCGCCAGCGCGACCTCATATTTAGCTGTCGTCTTCTCGGCGACTTCGTCGGCCGTGACGCCCGGCGCCAGCTCGACAAGGCGGAACGGCGAATTGTGATCCACGCGCTGGAAGACGCAGAGGTCCGTGATGATCATATCGACCACGTTGCGGCCCGTCAGCGGCAAGGTGCAAGCCGGGATGAACTTGGGATCGCCGGTCTTGGCGGTATGCTCCATGACGACGATGATCTTCTTGACGCCCGCGACCAGGTCCATGGCGCCGCCCATGCCCTTGATCATCTTGCCGGGGATCATCCAGTTGGCGATGTCGCCGCCTTCGGAAATCTCCATCGCGCCGAGCACGGTGAGGTCGATGTGGCCACCGCGGATCATCGCAAAGCTGTCCGACGAGGAGAAATAGACCGAACTGGGCAACTCGCTGATGGTCTGCTTGCCCGCATTGATCAGATCGGGATCGACGTCCTCGTCATAGGGAAACGGCCCGATGCCGAGCATGCCGTTCTCGCTCTGCAGCGTCACTTCCATGCCGGCCGGAATGTGGTTCGCGACCAGTGTCGGAATGCCGATGCCGAGATTGACGTAGAAGCCGTCCTGCAGCTCCTTCGCGGCACGCGCGGCCATTTCATCGCGGGACCAGGGCATTATTTCGTCTCCTCGGGCGGAACGCTCCACCTTCTATCCATTGGGAAAACATCGTCGAAGCCGCCCTTGAGACCGCTTCCGTAAACGGGATTGGGCAGCAGGAACCAGCCCGCGCCCCAGAGTCGCGAAGCCCAGCCGCTCGACACCTCGTCGCGGCGGCCTTTCACGCCCATGCCCTGCTGATTGAACAGGTCCGTGAAGTCGCCGAGCTGGTCGCCGCCCATGGCAATGACGCAATATTTGGCGGCAATCGTGGTTCGGCGGCCATCCTTCGCGCTGCCCATAGTGTCGTCGCCCTTCAGGAACAGCGTTTCCTTGTGGACGGCGTCCCCCAGCCCAGCGAACTTGATCGCGGCGGCGGTCTGCGCGGCGTTCTCGGCCAGGCGGTTGGTGTTGAAGATCACGGTGACGCCCATGCGGCGCAACGCATTGACTGCGGACACGGCACCGGGGACCGGGGCGACCTTGTCGGCGCCCGTCTTTTCCCACTTGTCCCAGACCTTGCCATCATAGGGTCGGCCGGACGAGGCCTCGTGCCATTCCTCGCCGAGATTGAGGATCATGGTTTCGTCGACATCGAAGACAGCCGCCAGCGGCTTGTCACCGCAAGCTTCGAAGCGCGGGGCATCGAGGGTGGAACCCTCGGCCAGAACGACGCTGTCGGCGGGCCGCTTCGTCACCTGCGTTTGTGCGAAATCTGTGAGCGAGCGGTAAGCCGCAATGGACAGAGCGGCCGCTTCGCCCGAGCCGTAGAGATATTGCATGGTCGCCGGCGGTGCCGTCGGCAGGGCCGGTGGCGGCGGCATGATGACTGGAGGCGGTGGCGCCGGTACGGTCGCGGGGGCTGGCACAGCGGCTTGCGGCGGCGACGCCTGAGGCACGCATGCGCCGAGAGCCGCGAAAGCCAGCAGCGATGCAGACGAACTGCGCATGATCACGCTGCCTCGTGAGGCCTGGTCGTGCGGAATTCGATCTTCTTGTCGTAAGGGGCGCCGACGATCATGCGCTTCACATAGATGCCCGGCACATGGATGGCGTCGGGATCGAGGCTGCCCACCGGCACGACCTCTTCGACTTCCGCCACGCAGATCTTGGCGGCAGTCGCCATGGGCGCATTGAAGTTGCGCGCGGTCTTCCGGAAAATGAGATTGCCGCTCTCGTCGGCCTTCCACCCCTTGATGATCGCAATGTCGGCGAAGATGCCGCGCTCCAGGACATAATCCTGGCCGTCGAAATTCTTCACTTCCTTGCCCTCGGCGATCAGCGTGCCGACGCCGGTCTTGGTGTAGAAGCCGGGAATGCCCGCGCCGCCGGCGCGGCAGCGTTCGGCCAATGTGCCCTGCGGGCAAAATTCGACCTCGAGCTCGCCCGCAAGATATTGCCGCTCGAACTCCTTGTTCTCGCCGACATAGGAGCTGATCATCTTCTTGACCTGCTTCGTGCGCAGGAGCTTGCCCAGACCCTCGCCGTCGACACCGGCGTTGTTGGAAGCAATCGTCAGGTCCTTAACGCCCGAGTCCCGGATCGCATCGATCAGGCGCTCGGGAATGCCGCACAGGCCGAAGCCGCCAGCGCAAATATGCATGCCATCGAACAACAAGCCATCGAGCGCGGACTTTGCATCGGGATAAAGCTTCTTCACGGACGACTCCCTGCGCGGAATATGACTGTGGATTCGCACTGCCCATATGGCGCACGCCTGCACCCGTCAAACCCGCAGTTTTCATTCGATCTCGAAGGATGAACTTGTAGCCGCTCTGGTCAATCAGGCGTGTTTCAGCCGCTCCGCTATGCCACGCCAAACGGGGTCGCGCTTGCGGCGCAGGATGTCGATCGCGGTCTGGCCGTCGCGGTTGGGAATGTCGCCTCTTGCACCCGCCGTCACGAACATCTCGAAATACTCGGCGGGCGTGCCTTTCTTCAGCATGACGTGCAGGGCCGTGTTTCCTTTCGAGTCCCGATAATCGGGGTTGCAACCCGCCTTGAGTAGTTCCTCCGCGCCGAGAAAACGGCTGAACTTCACTGCATCGAGAACGGGGTTGGAATCCTCCGCTACCTCCTCCAGTGCCGCCCCATGCTTCACGAGCAGGCGGATCATCTCGAGATCATTGTTGTAGCAGGCTGCGAAGAGCGAATGGTCCGGCGAGGCGCCGCGCTCCAGCAGGTGCTTTGCAAGCGCGGTGTTGGAATTGGCTGTGCAATGCCAGACCGGCGTGGCGCGCCATTCACCTTCAGTGAATGCGGCATCGTCGATATCGAGATGATCAAGCAGGACGTCCGCGGTTCGAATGCTGTCCGCGATCGGTGCCTTGGGTTTGGCCATGCAGCAGATATGGAGCCAATTGCGGCCGCGTTCGTCGCGAAAGGCAAGAATGGCGGGATCGGTTTCGACGGCCGCTTTGACCGCGGCCCAGTCGTGGGCCCGAACCAACTCGTTCATGCGCGTCTTCGAGACCATCGCCGCTCCCTCGACCCGATTCATGCCGGGAAACGGACGCAATGAAAAGGGCCGCCCCGGTGGGACGGCCCTTCTTGACCGGCCAACTGGCCCGGACAAACTCTGGCTTACAGCTTGTTGACCGCCGATTTGGCGTCGCCCTTGAGCTTCTGGGCCTTGCCCTTCAGTTCCTGGCCCATGCCCTCCGCCTTCGTGGCAGCATTGTCGGTTACGTCGCCCCAAGCCTGCTTGGCCTTGCCGGCGGCCTCGTTGGCAGCGCCTTTGACCTTGTCGATCATCTCACCCATCTGAATCTCCATCGAATTTCAAGACCGGGAAATCCGACCCTTCGATAGAAACAACGGCTGACCCATTGCCTCAGTTCCAGAGGCACCAGTGGCGCCCATTCGGTCGCGACGCAAATTCTCTATATATGTTTACTTTGATGCGTTGCGCGGCATGATCGTGCTGCGGTGCGGAAGGGGTTCCGAGTCGCAAGAGTTGGGGGATTTTCCATGAAAATCGATCTTTCCAAGACATTGTCCCGTTCGCTGATCCTCGGCGGCGCACTCATGGCGGCGCCGGCCTTGGCCGTGCCTACCGTTCCGCCTGTCCCGGAGCCCGGCACCTGGGCCATGATGATCTTTGGTTTCGGTCTGGCCGGCACCATGATGCGCGTTCGCTCACTCCGCACGCGCAAGACGACGGAGACCGTCAAAGCCGACTGAGCCTCGGCTTCCGAAGGTCTAGATCAGCCCTGCCAAAGGACTCGACGGATCGGCATACATACGCCGGCCCATGCGGCCGGCGAGATAGGCCATACGTCCTGCCTCGACGGCGGCCTTCATCGATGCAGCCATGAGCACCGGGTTCCTGGCTTCTGCAATAGCCGTGTTCATCAGCACGCCGGTGCAGCCCAGTTCCATGGCAAGCGCGGCATCCGACGCCGTGCCCACGCCCGCGTCGACCAGGACGGGGAGTTGTGTGCCCTCGACGATCAGGCGGATCGTCACCTTGTTCTGGATCCCAAGGCCCGAGCCGATCGGCGCGCCCAAGGGCATGATCGCAACGGCGCCCGCGTCCTCAAGACGTTTCGCGGCAATGGGATCATCGACGCAGTAGACCATCGGCTTGAAGCCTTCCTTGGCGAGGATTTCTGTCGCACGGATCGTCTCGACCATGTCGGGATAGAGCGTGCGTGCCTCCCCAAGTACTTCGAGCTTCACCAGGTCCCAGCCCCCAGCCTCACGCGCCAGGCGCAGAGTGCGGATCGCGTCTTCGGCGGTGAAACAGCCTGCCGTGTTGGGAAGATAGGTGATCTTCTTGGGATCGATGAAATCGGTCAGCATCGGCGCCTTGGGATCGGATACATTGACCCGGCGCACGGCAACGGTGACGATCTCGGCGCCAGCGGCTTCCACGGCCGCGGCATTCTGGGCGAAGTCCTTATACTTGCCGGTGCCGACGATCAGCCGCGAGCGAAAGGTCTGGCCGGCAACGCTCCAGCTATCGTCGGCCAAGTTGGCCGTACCGTCGCCGCCGCCGACGAAATGGACGATCTCGAGTTCATCGCCATCCTCGACCAAGACATCGCCGAGCGTCGAGCGCGGCACCACTGCGAGATTGCGTTCGACCGCGACCTTGTGCGGATCAAGGCCCAGCTCGTTGGCGAGTTGCGCCAACGTCAGACCCTGACGGATCCGGCGATGCTCGCCATTGACGAAGATCTCGATCGTGCCGTCGACGCCCATGGTGCGCTTTTTCACCTTTCGCTTTGAGAGCGGTAAGAGCCGCCATATAGGGAGCGCACGTAGAGCATTTCCAGAAAAAGTGGATACCGGTTTTTTGCCCGGAAATGCTCCAGCTTTGAGTCCTCGCAACCAAAAGGACAGCGGATGGCGGCGCAGCGCAAGATCTTCGTCTTGAACGGTCCCAATATCAACCTGCTCGGAACCCGCGAGCCGGAAATCTATGGCTATGACACGCTCGACGACATTGCTTCGCGGATGGAAGACGAGGCACAGCGGGCAAGCGTCGAGATCGATTTTCGCCAATCCAACCATGAGGGCCATCTCATCGACTGGCTCCATGAGGCGAATGCCGAAGGCGCGCAGGCGGTGATCCTCAATGCCGGCGCGCTGACCCACACGAGCCTCGCGCTCTACGATGCTATCCGCTCGATCAAGGTACCCGTGATCGAGGTGCATATCTCCAATCCGGCGGCGCGCGAGGCCTATCGCCACCACAGCTATGTCGGCATGGCGGCCAAAGGCTCGATCGCGGGATTCGGGCCGATGAGCTACATGCTGGCGCTCGAAGCGGCGCTCGAATTCGACTGAGGGAACCGTCCCCGAAGCACCTAAGGCCTGTTGCCTTCTGGGACGAAGGGCAATAGGCCCCTCCCCTTATCGAAAAGAGAAAAAGACCTTTCCAAGGGAAGCTGATGACCGAAAAGTCGGAAAATGGATCGATGCAGGTGGACGTGAAGCTCGTGCGCGAGCTCGCCAAAATGCTCGATGCGACGAATCTCACCGAAATCGAAGTGGCCGACGGCGAACGGCGCATTCGCGTGGCTCGCAAGCCCGCTGCCCAGAATGCGACCTTTGCCGCCCCCGCCGCGTCCGCGCCCGCTGCGGTCGCAGCGCCGGCCGCTGCACCCGGGCCCGCCGCTCCGGCGGCAGAAGCCGCGCCGGCGCCGGATCATGCCAATGCCGTCAAGTCGCCGATGGTCGGCACCTGCTATCTGTCGCCCGAACCCGAGGCGCCAACCTTCGTGAAGGTCGGCGACAGCGTGAAGGCCGGCCAGACGCTACTCATCGTCGAGGCGATGAAGGT
>JAGIAA010000048.1 GCA_017745115.1 Sphingobium sp.
TCGACAGCCGCTTCCAGCCCTGCAACTTCGTCGAGTTGATGCCGCGCCTGCTCGAGAAGGTGCGCAAGGTGATGAAGATCGCCAAGGAGCCGATCTCCCTCGAAACGCCGATCGGCGACGAGGAAGACAGCCACCTGGGCGATTTCATCGAGGACAAGAACGCGATCATCCCCGTGGATGCGGCCATCCAGGCCAATCTTAAGGAGACGGTCACCCGCGTTCTCGCCAGCCTCACCCCCCGCGAGGAGCGCGTGCTGCGCATGCGCTTCGGCATCGGCATGAACACCGACCACACGCTCGAGGAAGTCGGCCAGCAATTCTCGGTGACGCGCGAGCGTATCCGCCAGATCGAGGCCAAGGCACTGCGCAAGCTCAAGCACCCGTCGCGCAGCCGCAAAATGCGGAGTTTCCTCGACCAGTGATTTTTTTCGCGCCCCTCCGGAACCGTTTGGAAGGCCGCGCGTTATCGCTTCTCCAGATGATGAAAATCTCTGGCGATGAGACAGTCTTCGAGAGTTCGAAGATGTCATCAGGGGCCCCGACGCCGTATGGCGCCGGGGCTTTTGCTTGTGCTCGCAGAAAGATTGTCGGCTAGGACTGCTCGCTTCGGCTCGCCGACCAGAAGCACGCTGCCGAGATCAGCCAGATCGCGCCGAAGAAGCCGCTCAGCACCAGTACGCCGAGTGCACCCCTCGGCGCCAGCGCCGTCGATGGCGCAGTCGCAATGACGACGCCCAGCAGTAACTGGGTAAGGCCAACGCCGAGCATCGCGCGCCATAGGCCGTCGGCCCGGGCGCGTGCGGCAAAGACGCTGACGATCGCCGTGATCACGATCCCGAAGAAACTGAGATTCACGGGATTGTCCTCGCCGACGATGCCGACCGCCAGGTTGATCCAGACCAGCAGGAAGGACGCGACCAGCGCAAGCGCGGTCCCGATACGATAGGTCGCGCTCGCCGATCGCCTCGCCGCGAATTCATAGATGAGCAGCAGGCTGCCGATGACCGTGCCGAACATCACGAAGGATTCCGGCCGCCAGTTCCACTCGTCGCTGATCTGCATCATGATCGCCGGGATCGTCAGCAACACGCCCGCCGCTGCCCAGCGCGCAATCCGCCACCGGTTCCATCCCATTGCCGCGTCTGCCGTCATGCTCTTGCCTCCATTCGGATTTGAGGCTTTACGCTACCGCCCAGCCGCATGAGCGGCATGAGCAAGCTGTGAGATTTTGCTGAAAATGGGCGCCGACCGCTTCCAGTTCGGGGACTTCACGCTCGACGCCGTCGACCGGCGGTTGCTGCGCGCCGGCCATCCCGTGGAACTTGGCAGCCGCTATTTCGACGCCCTGCTGCTCCTGCTCGGTGAGCCCGGGAAGCTGGTCTCCAAGGATCGCTTCATGGACGAGATCTGGCAGGGCGTGCCGGTGACCGACGAAGCACTCACGCAATGCATCCGGACGCTGCGCCGCCAGCTCGGCGACGATGCGGCGCGGCCGCGTTTCATCGAGACCGTGCCCAAGCACGGCTATCGCTTCGTGGGCGCCGTCCGACTCCTGGGTAGGGCCCCGACCCCCGTGCCCGCCGCATCGTATAACGACTGGCTGCCGCGCCTGCTCTTCATCGGCGGCGCAGGCATAATCGGCGGCGGGATTGCCGGCATATTGGGTGGCCTGCTCTATGGCTTCGGCGTGAACGCACAGACCATGCAGCCCGCGATGGGGTCGGCCTCCGTCCTGTTCGTCCTCCTGGCGATCAACCTGCTGGTTGGCCTGGCTGGAGGCGCAGGCGTCGGTTTCGGGCTCGCCATCTCGGAACTTGCCCTCCCCCAACGCTGGCACTGGAGCATGATCGGCGGGGCCGCCGGCGGGTTTGCGATCGGTGCAGCGGCCAAGCTGATCGGCCTGGACGCGTTTCGCCTGTTTCTCGGGCATCCGCCGGCCAGCATGACCGGTGCCCTGGAAGGCGCCTTGCTCGGCGCCGCCATCGGCCTGGCTACGTGGCTGGCGCGCCATCAAACGGCGACGCTCGGTCGCAGCATGATCCGGGGCGGCCTGGCGGCGGGCATCGCCGGCCTCCTCGTGCCCGTGCTGGGCGGCAGGCTGCTGGGCGGAAGCCTTGACCTGCTGTTGCAGCAATTTCCGGATGCCGGTTTCCGGCTCGATTCCGTGGGCGCCATGTTCGGCGAAACCGGCTTTGGCCCCGTCAGCCAGGCCGTCACCGCCGCAACCGAAGGCGCGCTCTTCGGTGCCTGCCTCCTTGGCGCCATCTTCCTCGCGCGCCAGGCTCTTGATTCCAAGGACCGCGCCTGAATGTCGGTGCCGCACGCCGTCAGCAGCATTGTCCCGATCGCGCATCTGGCGTCTTATGGCCTTGCCGGGGCCTTCGTGCTCGCCCTGCTCGAGCGGCTCATCCCCGTCGTCCCGTCCTACGGCCTCTTCATTTTTCTCGGCAGCGCACTCGTAGGCCAGCCGCTGGACCTCGTGCCGCTGATCCTGGTGACGACCATCGCGTCGACGCTGAGCGCCATCTGCTGGTATGGCATTGGCCATGCGCTCGGCGAAGAGCGCACGCATGCCCTTGTAAAGCGCTATGGCCGCTACGTCGGCCTCAAGGAATCCGTCTATCTCTCGCTCGCCGGGCGCTACACCCGCAATGCTTTCATCGCGACCTTCATGGGCCAGACAATCCCCGTCGTGCGCTGCTACCTCTCCCTGCCCGCAGGTATCCTCGCCTTGCCGCTCGCCACGTTCGCACTAGCTGTCCTCATTGGCAGCTCGCTCTGGGTCGGTCTTTTCACCGCCATGGGCTACGGCCTTCATGTCCTCGGCTGGGATCCGCTCGTCGCGACGCTGATCGCCGTGGTCGCCCTCATCACGATCGAAGGTGGATTGGCCTGGTTCCTGTCCAAGCGTAACCACACGGTCTGAGCTGAAATCCGATCGATCTGGCGCACACCCGAAACGCTTCGTCCCGATGTCCCAAAATCGGTCAGATTTTCGCGGAAATCCAGGCCTTCGCTCGCAGTTGCATCAATGCCTTCTTAACCGCCCGCGCGATATCCCGGCGACGGGGACGACTTCGCTCAGCAACGGGCGGAGAAGTTTGAAGGTTCGCAATGGACAGATTGTCCCGCTCATCTGCGTCGTCGGACGTCGCTAATCTCTTTGTCGAACTGCTCGGCAACGAAGGCACCGCCGTGCATCCTTATTGCGGGCCGGTCGTCCATGGCGACCGCCAGTCCTTCGTGCGCGACCTCGTCGACTTTGCCGACTTCGTCCATCTCGTGACCTTGCTGCACGGGCAGATTCCGGGCCTCATCGATCATGCTGCCTCGCGCACGGTCGAGGTCTCGGCGCGCGCCTGGCTGCTCCAGTCGCTCGAGGCCTTTGCGGTCGAGCGCGAATATCTCGGCAAGCTCTGCGTCGCCGTCGGGCCGCTGCCCAGCACCAGCGGCCATCACGAGACGAGCACGATCATCGCCCAGCAGCGTCACGCGGTCGAGATGCTCGCCCTGTCCGATCGCCGCGGCTGCGCGCTCGGCACTGCCGTCGCGATGGTCCTCGAGTGGGATGCGATTCGGTCGGTCCTCGATGCCGGCGCGCTGCGCCTCGGCATTGAGCCGCCGGTCTGCCGTCTGCCGACCAAGACCGAGACGCTCAAATTGCTGGATGCCCTGCCCGAGCAGGACCGTATCGCGCGCGCCATGGGCTTCGGCGCGGGCCAGTTGCTCGGCCAGCACAACGGCATGTGGGACCTGCTCGAAGCCCGCGCGGAAATCCGTCGCAGCTATTGAGCCCCGTCCTCTGAGCCCCGTCCTCGTCGGGACGGCTGCACCTCAGATGAGATAGCCCAGTTCGTACAGGCCCCAGCGCCGTCCCGCGAAGTGCATCGGCACGAGCACGCTGCGCAGCGCCCGATAGCGGCCGTCGCCTAGGTCCTGGCGGTAGGTGTAGAGGAAATAGTCGCCGTCATTGTCGAGCGCGTGGCGGGTCTGCCCATCCATGAAGATCTGCCGATTGCGGCAAAATTCGGCGTTCCAGTCGCGCTTGCCCGCCTGCGGCAACTGGCTACGCTCGCTGATGTGCGTCGGCAGGAAACCGTTCATGTCGACCAGGCAGCAGCCCACGATCGCGTCGGCCCAGGCGCTGTGCACGTCGAACATCGGCCGCAGCCGCGCGTCGGCAAAGGGCACGAAACGCGTCATATATTGCGTGGGATCGGTGCCCTTGATCGGCTGGTAGTCGGTGTCGAACAGGTCGGCCTGCGTCAGTTCCCCTTCCTTGAGCGCTTCGGCGATGCGCGCGGCAACCTCTGCCGCGCCTTTTAGCGCCATGCCGATAAAGGGCGTGTTGCGCGTCGCCACGGCCTGATGGGCGATGCTGTTCAGCATGCCGTTCGCCTGGGTCTCGAGCCGGTCCAGCCGGTCGTGCGCGGTCTGGGCTTCGCGGGCGTTCTTGCTCGCGTCCGTGCAGAATTGCGCGAAGCCCTCGTCGAGCAAGGCGACCTTGCGCCCGCTCTCGTCATTGCACTCGGCCATGGCGGCCGAGCAGCGCTGGAACTCGGTGACCAGCACCGAAACCTGACCGATGGCATCGCGCAGCTTGTCGATATGGCCGCCGGTCTCGCGGCCCATGCTGATGCTCGACGCGACGCCGGAAATCAGCTCGCGCGCACTCATGTCGAGCTCGCCCAGCTGCTCCGAGACGGATGCAGTCGAGTCCGTGGCGCGATTGGCGAGGTGGCGGATCTCGTCCGCGACCACCTTGAAGCCCCTGGTCGCTTCCCCGCCCCGCGCGGCTTCCACGGCGGCATTGATCCCCAGCATGCGGGTCTGCCGGGCAATGGCGCCCAGTTCCTCGGAAATGGTGCCGACTGTGCCGATGATGTCGAGGAAGACGTGCAGCTTTTCCTCAAGCCCCGTCACATGGGAGACCAGCGCCGAGAAATCGTCGAGGCTGGCCGCCATGATCTCATTGCCCTGCGCAATGACATATTGGGCCTGGGCCGCGGTGCTCTGCAGCGCACTGTCTGCGGCGTTGCTCTTGGCCTGATTGGCGGCGAGCAGGGCCATCGAATCCTGAAGTTCCACAAGCCGCGCCGCGCCGCGCTGGATACGCTGGTTCAGGCTGCTGATGAAGCCGGCGGCATCACTGCACTGCAGCGCCATGTCGCCGCTGCGCTCACCGAGATCGGCCAGGGCGTGATCGCCCTCATACCCATTGGCGGATTCACTGATCCGATCCAATCTTGTCACCCCGCCCCCTCGCGCTCGCAGCATAGATAATGCTGCTTCGCACAAAAGAGTTGGAACTGGGTAAAATTGCAAACGAAAAAATCAGATTCACGATGTTGAGGGGCGGCAAAGTGAGTCAGATTGGCCACTTGCCGCCTCGCGGGATGCGCCCTAGCCTCTCGACGACCGTACAGGAGAGCGCCGCACCTCATGTCTCAACCGGACTCCGGCGCACCTGATCGGCGAGATCCGGCCACGGCGGGCGCGACGCGTTTCGCGCGCATCCGTGCCCGGCTCGAAGCCTTCGAACCTCGACCGGGGCCGCAAAGCTGGCTGTACGAATTCCTGCTCTTTGGCTTCAAGCAGGGCTGGGCCTGCCTGTTCGGTGCGCTCATGCTGGCGCTCCTGCTCGGCACGCATTTCTTCTATCCGAAGGACGCGCCGCTCGCCCGCTACGACTTTCTGACGCTCGCTGCCATCGCCATCCAGGCCGGCATGCTGATCTTCCGGCTCGAAACCTGGCGCGAAGCCTGCGTGATTGCCGTCTTCCACCTCGTCGGCACCGTCATGGAGCTGTTCAAAACCAACGCCGGCTCATGGGAATATCCCGAAGGGGGCGTGCTGCACATCGGCGCGGTCCCGCTTTTCTCCGGCTTCATGTATGCCGCGGTCGGCAGCTACATCGCCCGGATCTGGCGTATCTTCCGTATCCGGCTCGACCCCTATCCGCCGCTCTGGACCACGGCGGTCCTCGCCGCCGCTATCTATGTGAACTTTTTCGCGCATCACTGGCTGCCCGACATGCGCATCGGACTTTTCGTGGCGACCGCCCTGCTCTTCTGGCGCGCCCGCTTCCATTTCACGCCGTTTCGCCAGGAGCGCTGGATGCCAGTGCTGCTCGGCTTCTTTCTCGTCGCGCTGTTCATCTGGCTGGCCGAGAATATCGGCACCTTCGCCCATGCCTGGAACTATCCGAGCCAGCGCGACGGCTGGCACATGGTTTCCATCACCAAGCTGGGCGCCTGGTATCTGCTGATGATCATCAGTGTCGTGCTGGTGTCGTTGCTCCATGGAGCCGACCCCGCGGGCGACAGCCCTGACAAACAGAAATAAGGATTTTCTGCCTGCACCGTCCGTCCCGCGAGCATCAGTTCAAGACGAACCGGGGCTTTCGGTCGACGAAACGCACCTTTTCGACTCAACTGGTCCCGATCCTGATTCGGCTCGTCGCAAAGAGAGACGCCCCGGGATTCAGGGGATTCCGCTTCTATGGTAGCCAATCTCCTCAAAAGAGGATGCCTGACCGGAACACAAAAAGGAGCCATTCGCAGTCGCACCAAGGGGGACATCATGAAGCATCACAGCGCGCGCCGTACCGGCCGACGACATGCCGACTCATCCGTGATCTGCCTACCCAACCAGTTGCCGCCCTACACGCCGCCGCGCCAGACAGCTGCCGGAGATAGTAGGGACAGGGGTACCGCACCCCATGCCATGAGTATTCCCGACGACGACGTGCTCGATGCCGAACTCCTCGCCCACAAGAATATCTTCGAAGCGCCGCCGCGCATCAGCCGCCAGGCGCGCCGCAAGGCGATGCGGGCGGAGAGAAAGGCCGCCCGCCGTACTGCGACCGAACGGTTTCTCGTGGGTGCGCCATCGTTGAGCGAGGCGGCCGGTCAATTTTCCGTCGCCGCCATGCCCGAAGAGATCGTCGTTGAACCATCGGCCGCGGATGTCGAATTGGCCGAGGGCGACACGCTCGTCATGGCGTGCTCCCCGACGCCCGCCGTCGATGGGGACGACGTGGCGGATGACGAGATCAGCGAGGAGCCCGTCCCGCTCGAAACGATCGCCGAGATGATCTCGGCCACCGGGCCGCTCGTCCTCCCCACCTACGAGGCCGCGCTGGAAGAGGCCGTCCAAGAAGCCGAGGCGCATCCCGACGTGGCGCCTTTGCCGCTGCCGCGCCGGCATGAGGCCTCCTTGGGAGCAACAGCCCATCCGGTTGACGAGCCGGCTCCGGCGGAGCTGATTGGCGAGATCGCCATCGAGCAGATGACGATGCCGCTCCCGCGCAACCGCGCCCTTGTTCCGGCGAAGCGCAGCTGGCTGATGCGGCTCATCCCCTGGCGCGGCCGACGCAATGTCCCGGCGCCCGAGCCGGCGCTGATGCAGCTTCAGGAGTTGCGTTTCGAACTCGCCATGACGCTACGCCGGCTCGACCAGATCATCGACACACTGCCGGAGCGCGCGACCACGCACTAAATCTGATCCGGCAGACCCGTCGTCATTGCGAGCGACAAAGTCGCGCGGCAATCCAGGCCTGTCCTTAACTGCCCTGGATTGCTTCGCCCGGCATCGGGCGGCCTCGCAATGACGAGCGTTTCAACTTCGGCGGATCAGCCTCTAATAGAGCAGATAAGGCGTCCGCTCCTCGGCCCAACTGGCCTCGTCGGGCACCGTCAGCGCATCGAGATCGCCGGGCGTTGCGCCGGCATCATCCACCCATTCGCGCAGCAGCGGCGAGCCGTTGATGACGTCGATGGCAAGGACGTCGTCGGTATATTCATATTTGAAGTCCTTGCCGCGCCAGAGCGGATAGTCGGGCCACAGCCGCCGGATCGCCTTGAAGGCGAGCGCTTGCAGCCGCCACGGCTTGAACGCCTCATGGTCGTAATTCGGGCCATCGGCGTGAATGTGCACCCCGGCGCACAGCGTCTTCTGATGCTTATGGAAGGTCGGCTCGAACCAGCAGTCGCGCAGCGTGCAGCCCTCGAGCCAGTGCGGTGCCAGCGCCTTCATCTCGGCAATGATCGCCCGCGCGTCGATGTCCGGGGCGCCGAACAGCTCCAGCGGCCGCGTCGTACCACGCGCCTCCGAGAGCGTTGCGCCTTCCAGCATCACCGTGCCGGCATAACAGCGCGCCATGTTGAGATTGGGCGCGTTGGGGCTGGGATTGACCCACACGCGCCGCTCGGGCCAGCCGAAGCCGGGGCCGGCTGCGGGGTCATAGCCCTCCATCGCGATCACGCGATAATCCACGTCCAGCTTGAAATGATCGATGAACCAGTGGCCGAGTTCGCCGAGCGTCAGCCCATGACGCATGGGGATCGGCCCGGCGCCGACGAAGCTCTCCCAGCCGTCGCGCAGTGTCAGCCCTTCGACCGGCCGGCCTGCGGGATTGGGCCGGTCCAGCACCCAGACCGTCTTGCCCGTGCCCGAAGCCGCTTCGAGCAGATAGAGCAGGGTTGTGACGAAGGTGTAGATACGGCAGCCAAGATCCTGAAGATCGACGAGAAACCCGTCGGCCGCGCTCATCATCTGGCCGGTGGGGCGGCGCACGTCGCCATACAGGCTGAACACCGGAACGCCATGGACCGGATCGGTGAAATCCGGCGATTCCATCATATTGTCCTGCTTGTCGCCGCGCAGACCGTGCTGCGGTCCCATTGCCGCGCTCAGGCGAATGCCGTCGAGGCCGGAGAGCGCATCGAGGGCGTGCGTCAAGTCCGCCGTGACCGATGCAGGATGCGCGAGCAGGCAGACGCGCTTGCCCGCAAGCGGCCTGCGCAATTCGGGATCGGCAATGAGGCGGTCCAGCCCGGTCTTGAAGCTCATGCCCTGCTGGATGGCGGAAGCTTGAGCGCGAAGCAATCGCGATGATGGAAGTCGGGCCGGCCGGGCGGATGGGCGAGCGCCCAATAGCTCACAGCGCCGGCCTTGTCCGCGATGACAGCACTGATGCCGATCCGCCCGGTGCGGTCCCAGGGCAGGTCATCCTCGTCGAGGCGCACCCTCATGGTCAGCCGCTCATGACCTTCCTCCAGCGCGATGTCCGGCCTCGGCATGTCGATGGCGCGC
This sequence comes from Sphingobium sp., assembly GCA_017745115.1. Next base: position 9,097 of record JAGIAA010000048.1, read on the forward strand.
ATGCCGGTGCGATAGTGATCGAAGTGATAGGCGGCGAAGGCGCCGGACGGCGACAGGTTGAGTTCGACATAGGCATCGCCCGGCTGCGCGAAGAACAGCTCGAAGCAGGTGGTCTGCCAGAGGCCGTCGGTATGGACGGTCGGCGCCGGTGCCGGCAGGCTGAGTTCGGCGGGCCTGCCGACCGCGACGAACTCGACGGTCCAGCCGCCGTCGCTCGCCGTCTCGATCTGTGCGCCCACGGCTGCAATCGGCGCGCACGGCGTCTTGCGATGACAGACGAGCGGGCTGCGGGCCAAAATACTACTCATGGCTGGATTCCCATGCTAAGCGCGCGCCACTTTTCCCAGATGTGTAGCACCATGAGCCAGTACAAGTCAGACCTGCTGAACCTGCTCGACGAGCGGGGCTATATCCACCAGATCACCGACGCAAGCGGCCTCGACGCGCTTGCTGCACGACAGGTCGTGCCCGTCTACATCGGCTTCGACGCCACCGCGCCCTCGCTGCATGTCGGCAATCTCGTGTCGATCATGCTGCTGCGCCGCGTCCAGCAGGCCGGGCACAAGCCCATCGTCATCATGGGCGGCGGCACGACCAAGGTCGGCGATCCGTCGGGCAAGGACGAAGTCCGCAAGATGCTGACCGAGGACGGCATCAAGGCGAATATCGCCTCGATCCTCAAGGCCTTCTCGCGCCTGCTCCACTTCGGTGACGGGCCAACCGACGCCATCATGGTCAACAATGACGATTGGCTCTCGCAGCTCGGCTATATCGAGCTGCTGCGCGACGTCGGCCCGCATTTCACGATCAACCGCATGCTGACGTTCGATTCCGTCAAGCTTCGACTCGATCGCGAGCAGCCGCTGACCTTCCTCGAATTCAACTACATGATCCTCCAGGCCTACGACTTCCTGGAGCTGTCGCGCCGTCACGGCTGCCGCGTGCAGATGGGCGGATCGGATCAGTGGGGCAACATCGTCAACGGCATCGAGCTGGGCCGCCGGATCGACGGCACCGAGCTTTATGGCGTCACGACCCCGCTCATCACCAAGGCGGACGGTTCGAAGATGGGCAAGTCCGTCTCGGGCGCGATCTGGCTCAACGAGGACCAGCTGCCGCACTTCGACTATTGGCAGTTCTGGCGGAACACGGACGACCGCGATGTCGGGAAGTTCCTGCGCCTGTTCACCGACGTGCCGCTCGACGAGATCGCCCGGCTCGAAGCGCTGGGCGGCTCGGAGATCAACGAGGCCAAGAAGATCCTCGCCAACGAAGCGACGGCGCTCTGCCGCGGCCGCGACGCTGCCGATGCAGCCGCCGAAACGGCGCGCCTCACCTTCGAGGAAGGCGCCGCTGCCGATGCCGACCTGCCGACCGTCACTGTCGCCGGCGGCGAGATCAGCCTCGTCGCTGCGCTGACCCAATCGGGCCTGGCGGCTTCGGGTGGCGAGGCGAAGCGCAAGATCGCCGAAGGGGCGGTTCGAATCGACGACGCGCCGATCAAGGATGCAACCCATATGGTCGCAGTTGGGGACGCGCCGGTGAAGCTGAGCCTGGGCAAGAAAAGGCACGCACTTCTCGTCAGTTAGGGGAAATCGCGTCATCCTTTCGGATGATTTGGTTCTAGCCGCATTAACCACGAGACTTGACCCTGAATTCATTCGAAACCGGCATCGTCCCTAAAAAGACGGTCGGAGTTCGCCAAACGATGCCCCTTGCTCACAAGCCGAAGGACATGCGCCGCTTCCAGCGCGAAGAGGTCTGCTTCCGTATCGAGATCGCAGGTCCCAGTCTGGAATCGGCCAGCGCGCTCATCGTCAACATATCGCCGCTCGGTTGCCTGCTGCGCTGCTCGCAGCCGCTGGAGTCCGGTGCAGAGCTGCACTTCGACCTGCCACTTGCCGGGCGCATCAACGCACGGGTCGTCTGGGTGATGGGTGCCCGGATCGGTCTCGAATTTCATGAGGAAATCGATGCCACTCCTTATCTCGCCATGCTGCCGAAGCTGCATCGGCCGGGCGATGAAATGGGCATCTACTGACCGCCGGACAACAACAATCCAATAACAAGAACTGGTCTCTTTCACTCATGTTTTTCGGCAGATTTTCCTCGAAACGGGCCTCGGCTGCATCAGAACGCGCCGAGCCCGCGCAGCCTGACCTGCGCGAGATGGCGCGCCGCGCGGTTGCACGCGATATCATCGACTTCCACACCGTGGTCGCGGTCGAGGGCAATGGCGCATTCGACGCCCGTCTCATGGATATCTCGCCTTATGGCTGCCAGGTCCGCGCCTACAGCCGCGTCCTTGAGCGCGGCGAGCGCATCTGGGTGCTGCTTCCGGGTCTCGGCGAAGTGGAAGGCGAGGCGATGTGGGGCCTCAGGGGTATTTTCGGCTGCAAGTTTGCCCAGCCGGTCGATTCCGATCTCTACGCCCAGCTGCTCCCGCAGCTTCAGGGCGCGCATCCGGGCCTGAACGACCCCACCGCCTAAGTGCCGCGCTAGCCGCTCGACAACAGCGCGATGGCTGCATCGCGTTCGAAGAGATAGAGGCAGGTCCGCGCCGCCTCGCCCCGTTCCGATTTTAAGCCGCCATCCCGGTCGATGAGCAACCGCGCATCGGCATTGGCCGCATCCGCCAGCGCCTGGATCTGCTCAGGCGTCGCCAGCCGATAGCGCTGCTCGCCGGACTGGCGCGTGCCGAGCAGCTCGCCCGCTCCCCGCAGCCGCAGGTCCTCCTCGGCAATCCGGAAGCCGTCATTGGTCTCACGCAGCAGCGCCAGCCGCGAGCGCGCCGTTTCGCTCAGATTGTCACCATGGAGCAGCATGCAGAAAGAGCGCTGGTCGCCGCGACCCACCCGGCCGCGCAGCTGGTGCAGCTGGGCCAAGCCGAAGCGCTCTGCGCCTTCGACGATCATCAGCGTCGCATTGGGCACGTCGACCCCGACCTCAATCACGGTCGTCGCCACGAGCAGCTTGAGCCGCCCGCTGGCGAAGGCCTCCATGACCGCGTCCTTCTCGGGCCCGGCCATGCGGCCATGGACCAGCCCGACCTGATCGGCGCCGAAACGATTGCGCAGGATCGCCGCTCGCGCCTCTGCAGCCCGCTCGTCGCCATCCTCGCTCTGCTCGACCAGCGGACAGACCCAATAAGCTTGGCGCCCGGACGCGATATGCCGCCCCAGCCCCTCGACCATCTCTTCCATCCGTGCCCCGGCGACAACGCGCGTGTCGATCGGCTGGCGGCCCGGCGGCATCTCGTCGAGCTTGGAGACGTCCATGTCGCCATATTGGGTGAGCGTCAGCGTGCGCGGGATCGGCGTCGCGGTCATGACCAGGAGATGCGGCGTCTTCTCGGCCTTGTTGGTCAGCATCAGCCGCTGGTGCACGCCGAAGCGATGCTGCTCGTCGATCACCGCCAGAGCCAGGTTCCTGTAGCTCACCGCTTCCTGGAAGATCGCATGCGTGCCGACGAGGATGTGGATGCTGCCGTCCGCCAGGCCCATCAAGATGCTCTCGCGGACCTTGCCCTTCTCGCGGCCGGTAAGGATCGCGACATTGACCGGCAGACCGCCGAGCAGGGTCTGCAAGCTCGCATGATGCTGGCGCGCGAGGATTTCGGTCGGCGCCAGGAACGCCCCCTGCCCGCCCGCCTCGACTGCATTGAGGAGCGCCATCAGCGCGACCAGCGTCTTGCCCGAGCCGACATCGCCCTGCAGCAGCCGCAGCATGGGAATCGGCTGCGCCATGTCGCCCTCGATCTCGCCGAAGGCACGCCGCTGGGCGCCCGTGGGCGCGAACGGCAGCGTCAACGCATCGCGCAAGCGCCCGTCGCCCTGGATCGGCGTCCCGCGCCGGCGGCGGGTCTGCGCGCGCAGCAGCATCAGCGCCAGCTGGCTCGCGAACACCTCGTCATAGGCCAGCCGTTCGCGCGCCGTTTTGGCGCCCGGATCCTCATGCGCGCTGGCCAGCGCCTCGCGCCAGTCGGGCCAGCCACGCGTGGATTTGAGCCCCGGCTCGATCCATTCGGGCAGGGCTGGTGCCCGGCTCACACCCTGGGCGACCAGCTCGCGCATCCGCCCGTTAGTGATCCCTTCGGACAGACCGTAGACCGGTTCGCGGTCCGGGATCGTGCCCGCCTCGCCCAACTCGACCACATGGTCGGGATGCACCATCTGCAAATCGTCACCGAAGCGATCGAGCCGCCCCGAGACGAAGCGCGGCTCACCGAGCGGGAACAGCTTGCGCGGCCAGCCGCTGTTCTTGCCGAAATAGACGATGCTGATCGGATCGCCGGCCTCGTCGACCGCCCGCACCCGGAACGGCGCACGAGTGGAGCCCGACGCGCGATAGTCGTGCGCAGTCAGCATCACGCCGATCATCCGCCCGGTCTCGGCCTCGGATAGTCGCCGCACCTTCTGCCGCTCGATCCACGCCACCGGCAGGTGGAAGGCGAGATCGATGGCACGATCGAGGTCGAGCCGCGCCAACGGCTTGGCCAGCGCCGCGCCGACGCCTTTCAGCGCGGAGCTTTCCGTGAAGAGCGGATTGAGAATATCGGGCCGCATGACTATGTGCGGTCTAGAGCCTGTCCGCTTCCACGGAAATCGCCTTTTTTGTGTTCCTGCGAAGGCAGGAACACAGGGCGGCCGCAGCCTGACATCACCCTGGGCTCCTGCCCGCGCAGGAGCACGGTGTCTGCAGGAAATGGCGGGCTCATTTTGTCAGCCGACGGGCCCGATTTTGCCCGCCGGCCAATTGTCATTGCGCAGGTTGCGCCGAAAGGAGCCGGAGATGATCGAGGAAAGCCGCCTGCGCCGGCTCCATTTCCGCGCCTGGCATCGCGGCACCAAGGAAGCCGACCTGCTGATCGGCGGCTTTTTCGACACTTATGGCCGGACCTGGTCCGAGGAGCAGGCTGTCTGGTTCGAGACGCTGATCGAGGAGCAGGATGTCGACATCATGGCCTGGGCCATCGGCACCGCCGCGCCGCCCGCGCGTTACGAGGGCGACATGATGCAGACGCTGCGCAAACTCGACTACATCCCGATCGCCAAGTGAGAACCCAAATTCACACCTCCTGCTCACCGTTCGTGTCGAGCGAAGTCGAGACACGGGTGGCGCAAACGGTTCTCGACTTCGCTCGAACCGAACGGATTTATTTTCAGATCGTTTTATGACCGATATCCAGCGCATCCTTTCAGCCAAGAAGCCGCTCACCCTGTCCGGCGTGCCCGCGGGCTTCACGCCCGTGCTGCTCGCCGACCTCACGCGCGCCGCTGCCGCCGGACATTCGGGGGCCCGCGTCTGCTTCATCGCGCCCGATGCGCAGCTCATGGACGCCATCGAGCAGAGCGTTCGCTATTTCGCGCCGGAGCTGGAGACGGTGACGATCCCGGCCTGGGATTGCCTGCCTTATGACCGCGCCTCGCCCTCGCTCCGCGCCGCATCCGAGCGCCTTGCCGGTCTGCATGCGCTGCAGGGCACGCCCAAGGGTCCACAACTTGTCCTCACCACCATCAACGCCGTCACTCAGAAGACGCTAACGCCCTTCCGCATCCGCCAGATGGTCGCGCGCCTCGCGCCCGGTGAACGCATCGCCATCAACCGCCTCGTGAACCTGCTCCAGTCGAACGGCTATGTTCGCACGGACACCGTTCACGATGCCGGCGAATATGCCGTGCGCGGCGGCATCGTCGATCTCTTCCCGTCCGGTCATGAGAACCCGCTGCGCCTCGATTTCTTCGGCGACGAGATCGAGACGCTGCGCCGCTTCGACGCGTCCACCCAGCGGACCACCGGCGGGGTCGATCACTTCATGCTGCTGCCGGCCTCCGAAGCCCTGCTCGACGAGGACAGCATCAAGCGCTTCCGCGGCCGCTATCGCGAGATCTTCGGCGCCACCGCGACCGGCGATCCGCTCTATCAGGCTGTCAGCGACGGCCGCCGCCTCGCCGGCATGGAACATTGGCTGCCCTTGTTCGAGGAGCGGCTCGTTCCCCTCGCCGATCATCTGCCCGAAGGCACGATCTGGGTTCGCGACAGCGGCGTCGCGGCGGCGGCTGAATCCCGCTTCGAGGCGATCAAGGATTATCACGCCAACCGCGTGCAGGCGGCTGCAGCTTCGCCCGGCGCCTATCGTCCGCTCGCGCCCGACCAGCTTTACCTAGCCAGCGAGCAGTGGGCGGAAGCGAGCGCCAGCCTTCCCGTTCACACGACCTCCCAATTTCATGAGCCCGAAAGCGCCACCGTCCTCGACTTCGGCGTCGACGGCGCCCGCGACTTCGCGCCCGAGCGCGCGCAGAACGCCAACGTCTATGAGGCCGTGGCGAAGCACCTCGCCCAGTCGCAAAGGCTCGGCAAGAAGCGGATCATCGCCAGCTATTCCGCCGGTGCGCGCGAACGTTTGTCCGGTCTGCTCGCCGATCACGGGGTCAAGGGCCTTACGCTCGCCGCGACATGGCAGCAGGCGCAGGGCGAAGCGGCCAAGGGCGCCGTCGCGCTCGCCGTCCTCCCGCTCGACCATGGCTTTACCACGTCCGATCTCGAGCTGCTTGCCGAGCAGGACATGCTCGGCGACCGGCTCGTGCGCCGCGCCAAGAAGCGCAAGAGCGCCGATGCTTTCCTTGCCGAACTCGCCACGCTCACGCCCGGCGACCTCGTCGTCCATATCGAGCATGGCATCGGCCGCTATGAGGGGCTGACCAGCATTCCGGTCGGCAAGGAGCCGCACGACTGCGTGGCTTTGAGCTATGCGGGCGGCGACAAGCTCTACGTCCCGGTCGAGAATATCGACGTGCTCTCGCGTTACGGCTCCGGCGAGGACGCGGTCGCCCTGGATCGCCTTGGCGGCGAAGCCTGGCAGCGCCGCAAGGCGCGGATGAAGGAGCGCATCCGCGAAATCGCGGGCGAGTTGCTTGGCGTCGCGGCCTTGCGCGCCCTGCGCGAGGCGCCGGCCTATGAGCCCGACAGCGCGGGCTTCCCCGCCTTCGTCGACCGCTTCCCCTATGAGGAAACCGACGACCAGGATCGTGCCATTTCCGAGGTGCTGGAGGATCTCGCGGCCGGCAAGCCGATGGACCGCCTCGTCTGTGGCGACGTGGGCTTCGGCAAGACCGAAGTGGCTCTACGCGCGGCGTTCGTCGCAGCGATGGGCGGCGCGCAGGTCGCGCTCATCTGCCCGACCACCTTGCTCCT
>JAGIAA010000049.1 GCA_017745115.1 Sphingobium sp.
GACTTCCACCGCAAGGCAGCTCAATTGGCTGAATCCACTGGAGGTCCCTTGAGTTGTACAAGCACCATAGCGCGCTGGGGGTAGCTCTTTCCCTCAAACCGGCAGCACCGGTAACGCTTATTCGCCCGCAGGCCGCAGCCCGCGCCGCCCGATTCTTCTCGCAGAAGTTTCCGGGTAAGTCGCTATATGCGGTGAAGGCCAATCCCACCCCCGAGCTTCTCAAGACGCTCTGGGGTGCGGGCATCAGCCACTATGACGTGGCCTCCATTGCCGAGGTGCGTCTGGTCGCCAAGACGCTGCCGCGCGCCAAGCTCTGCTTCATGCATCCGGTCAAGGCCGAGGAAGCGATCCGCGAAGCCTATTTCCAGCACGGCGTGCGTACATTCAGCCTCGACAGCCTGGAGGAGCTGGGCAAGATCGTTCAGGCCACCGACAGCGCGACCGATCTTGAGCTGTGCGTCCGCCTTCGCGTCTCGTCCGAGCACAGCAAGCTGAGCCTCGCGTCCAAGTTCGGCGTCGAGCTGAGCGAAGCCAAGGAACTGCTGCAAGCGACCCGTCAGGTCGCCGATGCGCTCGGCATCTGCTTCCATGTCGGCAGCCAGGCGATGACGCCGCATGCTTACACCCAGGCGATCGAGCGCGTCCGCGCCGCGATTGTCGACGCATCCGTGACGGTCGACATCGTCGATGTCGGTGGCGGCTTCCCCTCGAGCTATCCAGGCATGGAGCCTCCGCCGCTGGAGGCCTATTTCCACGCCATCAATCGTGCCTTCGAAAGCCTGCCGATTTCCTATTCGGCCGAGCTCTGGTGCGAACCGGGCCGTGCGCTCTCGGCTGAATATAGCTCTCTGCTCGTGCGCGTCGAGAAGCGCCGCGGGAACGAGCTCTTCATCAACGACGGCGCCTATGGCGCGCTGTTCGACGCTGCCCATCTCGGCTGGCGTTTCCCGGTGCAGCTGCTGCGTCCCGAAGCCAATGAGACGGACATGGAGGCCTTCAGCTTCTATGGCCCGACCTGCGACGACATGGATCACATGGCTGGCCCCTTCATGCTCCCAAAGGACATCAAGGCGGGCGACTATGTCGAGATCGGCATGCTCGGTGCTTATGGCTGCGCGATGCGGACCGAGTTCAACGGCTTCGGCGCAACCAGCATCTGCGAAGTGGCTGACGAGCCGATGGCGAGCCTGTACCGCGAGGAAGCCCCGCTTCCGCGCAAGTCGAACGTCATCCAGCTCAGCCGCTGAGCTTGGCACGCCCCGGGCTCAGGTCAGGGGCGACGTCTCCCATTAGTTTCAATTGACAACTTTTTTCTGTCCGGGCACGCTCCCTGCATCAACAGATGAGGGGAGCCGTCTGATGCCCATGCCTATCCTCGCGCCTGCCGCGGTCCTGATCCTGTGGTCCGTCATCATGCTGCTCTGGATGCTTGGGACACGTATCCCAGCGATCATGAAACTGAAAATCCCGTCCGAGCAGAGCATCGGCGGCCGCGGCAGTGACCTCGACAAGGTCCTGCCTCGCGAAACGCAGTGGAAGGCCCACAATTACAACCATCTGATGGAGCAGCCGACCATCTTCTATGCTGTCGTGCTGATCCTCGCGGTCATCGGCCAGGGCTCGGGTTTCAACGTGAAGCTGGCTTGGGGCTATGTGATCCTGCGCATCCTGCACAGCCTGTGGCAGTCACTCGTAAACACGGTCGACGTCCGCCTCGGCCTCTTCGCGCTCTCGACAATAGCGCTCGGCATGCTCGCAGTGAATGCGCTGCGCGCGACGCTCGGTTTCTAGACCCGCGAAAAAATCCCGACCAACTCGACGTGAGTCGACCAGCGGAACTGCCCCACCGGCTTGACGCGGTCGAGCCGGTAGCCGCCCTCGACGAGCAGTTTCGCATCGCGCGCAAAGCTCGGCGGATTGCACGAGACATAGACGATACGCGCTGCCGTCGACGCCGCGAGCTCCTTCACCTGCTCCTCGGCGCCGGCACGCGGCGGATCGAGCAGGATCGCATCGAAGCGGTCCAGCTCTTTGGGCACGAGCGGACGGCGAAACAGGTCGCGATGCTCGGGGAAGATGCGGCCCGGCAGACGATTGCCGCCGCCCTGCAGCGCGAGGACATGCGTTCGCGCGGCCTCGGCAGCGTAGATTTTCCGTCCCGGTACATCGTCCGCCACCGAAAGCGCGAACGTGCCCAAGCCCGCGAACAGGTCCGCGACCATCTTCGCCTCGCCCAGCCCCTTGCGCACCTCGGCGAGCAGCGCGGCCTCGCCATCGGCCGTTGCCTGTAGGAAGGCGCGGGGCGGAAAGGCAACCGACAGGGTACCGAAGGTGACAGTGACCGGATCGGGCTCCCACAGCGTCATCGGCCCGTCGTCGCCATCGAGCATCAGCCGGGCGAGCGCATTGTCGCGGGCAAAATCGAGCATCGCTTCCGTCTGTTCGAGGCCCTTGGGGCTGATGCCGGACAGGACGACGTCCACGCCCTGATCGGCCAGCGTCAGATCGATCGTGCCCGCTTTCTCCTTGCCGAGCATGGCGCCGAACAACGCGCGGAGAGGCGCCACGAGCGCAAACAGGCGCGGCTCCAGCACATGGCATTCATGCATGTCGATGATGCGGTGGCTGCCCTGGGTCGAAAAGCCGATCTGGATGCTCTTGCCCAGCCGCAACACACGCAGCGATGCCCGGCGGCGCGTGCGGGGCGGCGAAACATGGGCCTCGGCGATGTCATCCGCGCCGATCCCCTGCCCCGTCAGTGCACCGGCGACGCGATCTCGCACATAGTGGGCATAGGCCAGGTCCGACAATTGCTGGAGCTGGCAGCCCCCGCATTCCGGGAAATGGAGGCAGACGGGCGCGATATGATTGGGTCCCTTGGCCAAGCCGCCATTGGGCAACAGCCGGTCGCCCGGCGCGCTACCGGGCACGTGGCGTCCATCGCCGGTGACGCCGTCGCCGCGCGCGGCAATGCGCAATATGAGGTCAGCGTCGTCCAAGCGCGCTCGCATATGCTGCCGGGATGTTGTGCACAAGCTCATCCGCAACAAAGGCGACGCCCGTCCGCCGGGCGGCATCCCCATGCAGCCATACGGCCTCGCAAGCGGCGCGAAACGGATCGCCGGTGACGGCCAGCCGCGAGGCGCAGAGGCCGGCCAGCACATCGCCCGTTCCAGCCGTCGAAAGCCAAGGCGAAGCCGGGCGCGCGACGATGCAGCGCCCATCCGGCGAAGCAATCACCGTATCCGTCCCTTTGTGGACCACGACGCAGCCAATGCTGGCAGCCGCAGCGCGCGTGCGATCGATCTTGTTGCCGGGCAAATCCCCGAACAACCGCGTGAACTCGCCTGCATGCGGCGTGACGATCGCCGGAGCCGGAAGCCCCCGCCCGCCTTCCCCACTTAAATGATGCAAGGCGTCCGCATCCGCCACAACAGGCACGCCCGAGCGCAGCGCCAGCGTCAGGCGGTTCCGCGCCTCGGCATTGCGCCCCAGGCCTGGCCCGACCAGAACGGCCTTCGCGCGCTCGAAATCCAGCGACGTGCTGCACACGATCGCATGACTGATCGGCAGCGTGGGCTCTTCCGCCAGCAGGCGCACATAGCCCGCACCGCCGCGCACCGCCGCTTCGGCGCAGAGTGCTGCGGCGCCCGGCATGCCGCCGGCTACGACCACGACGAGCCCACGCGTATATTTATGGGCCTCTGCGGCAGGCGCTTCGAGATGCGGGACGGACAGCATTTGTGCCGCATGCGCGGGCCCTTCGATGCCGATGCCGACAAGCACATGCTGCTCGGCGAAGCCGCGTCCGGGCATCAGCACATGGGCCGGCTTCCATGCGCCAAGGGCAATGCAGTGCGTGAAGCGAGGCACTGGCGAGAGCGCGATCCCGGCGTCGCTTTCGACACCGCTCGGCACATCGAGAGCGTAGCTATGGCCCGCACCCTCGATGAGTTGAGCCAGCCGCCCCGCCAATGCCGCATCCAGCCCACGGGTCAGGCCGATGCCGAACAGAGCGTCGACAACTTGCGCAGCGGGCGCCGCCATCATGATGTCCTCGACCGGGCCGTTCCAGTCCGCCCGCGCCTGGATTGCGCTGTCCGTTTTGGGTTCACCCAATGCCGCGACGCGGACCGGCACGCCGAATTCGTGCAGCTGCCGCGCGATCACATAACCGTCGCCGCCATTGTTGCCCGGCCCGCACAGCACCAGCGTCTCGCGCTTCACGCCGGCGCGCCAGATGATTTCGGCCGCACCCTCGCCGGCGCGCCGCATCAGCGCATAAGGATCGGTGCCGCCGTCGAACAGCGCCTGCTCGGCCGCGCGCATCTGCGCCACCGAAAGGATGGGCGCGCCATCCTTCATTCAAGCCCCTCCCTTTCAAGTCGATCAGAGGCGCTGGACTCTGATCGAGGGTTGGGATGGGTGTGGATCTGTCGCACAATTGCTGCGCGAGCGATGCTGCGCATCGCCCCCACCCCTTGCCCCTCCCCTGAAGGGGAGGGGTTTAGGGGGTCAAATATCGGCGAAGACATGCGTCTCCGCTTTGGCGCCGGGATGCGTTACCGCTCCCTTCGCTGCGGGACCGACCAGCTGTGCATATTTCCAGAGCGCGCCGGACTGGTAATTGTTCTTGCGCGGCGCCCAGGCTTTGCGGCGCTCGGCCAGCACCGCCTCGTCGACCAGCAGGTCGATCGTCCCGCTTTCCGCATCGATGCTGATCTGGTCGCCATTTTCGACGAGCGCGATCGGGCCGCCGTCCGCCGCCTCGGGGCCGACATGGCCAATGCAGAAGCCGCGCGTGCCGCCAGAGAAGCGGCCGTCGGTGATGAGCGCAACCTTCTCGCCAAGGCCTTGGCCATAGAGCGCCGCCGTGGTGGAGAGCATTTCGCGCATGCCAGGCCCGCCCTTGGGGCCTTCATAGCGGATGACGACGACATCACCCTCGACGATCTCCTGCCGCTCGACCGCCGCAAAGGCATCCTCCTCGCGCTCGAACACCTTGGCGGTGCCGGTGAACTGTAGGCGCTTCATGCCTGCAACCTTCACGATCGCGCCTTCCGGAGCGAGGCTGCCCTTGAGGCCCACAACGCCACCCGTCGGCGTGATCGGCGTCCTGGCGTCGTAGATGACCTTCTGGTCGGGGTTCCAGGTGACCTCATCGATATTCTCGCCCAGCGTCTTGCCGGTCACCGTCATGCAGTCGAGATGCAGCAGGCCTGTCTGCGCGAGGGACTTCATCAGCATGTAGATACCACCGGCCTCGTGCATGTCCTTGGCGACATATTTTCCGCCGGGCTTGAGATCCGCCATGTAGGGCGTCGTCTTGAAAATCTCGGCGACGTCGAACAGGTCGAATTCGATACCCACTTCATGCGCCATGGCCGGCAGATGCAGCGCGCCATTGGTCGAGCCGCCGGTCGCGGCCACGATGCGCGCGGCATTCTCGAAGGCTTCCTTGGTGCAGATATCCCGCGGGCGCAGGTTGAGCTCCAGCAGCTTCATCACCTGCTTGCCCGCTGCGACGGCGATTTCCTCGCGAGACTTGTAGGGTGCCGGGACCATGTTGCTGTTGGGCAGCGAGAGGCCGATCGCCTCGCCGACGCAGGCCATCGTGTTCGCCGTATACTGGCCGCCGCACGCGCCATGACCCGGGCAGGCCGCCTTCTCGATGGCGATCACCTCGGAGAGCGGGCATTTGCCGGCAGCGAAACGACCGACGGCCTCGAACACGTCGATGACGGTGAGATCGTCGCGCTCCTTGTAACGGCCCGGCAGGATCGATCCGCCATAGACGAAGATGGACGGCACGTTGAGGCGCAGCATCGCCATCATCATGCCGGGCAGCGACTTGTCGCAGCCGGCGAAGGCGACGAGGGCATCATAGCAATGGCCACGCATCGACAGCTCGACGGAGTCCGCGATGACCTCGCGGCTCGCCAGCGAGGACTTCATGCCCTGGTGGCCCATGGCGATGCCGTCGGTCACGGTGATCGTGTTGAAACGGAACGGCGTGCCACCCGCCGCCATCACGCCGTCACGGGCCCAGTCGGCCTGCTGATCAAGCGTAGTGTTGCAGGGCGCTGAGTCATTACCAGCCGAGGCCAAGGCCACGAAGGGGTTGGCAATATCCTCTTCCTTCCAGCCCATCGCATAATAATAGCTGCGGTGGGGCGCGCTCTCTACACCGACGGAAACGTAGCGGCTGGGAAGCTTGGACTTGTCGAACTGGGTCATCGTCAGGCCTTTCTGTGCGCGGCCCCTTTCCACCAAAGCCGCGACCAAATCAAGGCCTCAGCGGCAATTTTCATGTAATTTTATTCCGACATTCCATAAGGACAGGAATTAAAATTTCCGAAAATCGCCTCTGCCCGGCAATATCCTTCGCAGTATCCTGCCGCATCTCGACCCCCAGATAGGGCCGACCATGCGCCTCGGCATGGCGGTTCATGGTCGCGTTCAGCACTTTGCCCGAATAGGGTTCGTTGGCGCCGACCACGAGCCCGGCCGCCTCCAGCAGCGGAATGGCGATGCGCGGGGCACGCTCATCCTCGTTCCAGAGAATGCCGATTTCCCAGGGCCGCGTCTCTTCCGGCCGCGTGCGCAGGCTGGGCGTGAAGCTGTGCAGCGACAGGATGAACGGCTTGTGCGGCAACGCCGCCAGCCGCGCGACTTCGGCATGATAAGGATCGTAATAGAGCGCCAGCCGCTCGGCGACTTCGGCGACGCTATTGCCCTCGATATGATGCCCGTCGCTCTGCACCGGGACGAGGCCGGCAGCGTCGGGCTCACGGTTATAGTCGATGACGAGGCGCGAAACGCCGCCCAGGATCGCGCTGCACTGGCCAGTTTCGACAAGCAGCGCCGCCACTTCGGCGACGCCGATGTCAAGCGCGACATGCTCGCGCATCACCTCGGGCGGCAGGCCGAGATCGATGCCGTCAGGCACATGATTGGACGCGTGATCGGCGACGATGAGGATGGGCGCGGCGGGATCGCCGAGGATTTGGAAGGCAGCAGTCATGAACCCTCCTTAGAACGTCCTGATGCGACCCGGAAGGGCGCTGCCACCCCGCTTTCGAAAGTCATGAAAGTCACACCCATAGAAGCGAGATTCTTCTCTCCCTCGCAAGGGGGTGTCGAGACGGTTCCTATTCAATTTGAGACTGAGCCGGCGCCGGCATGGCATGGCGGACGGCTTGTAGGACAGAGGAAAATTCGGTCAGCGCAGTTCGCTCGCCATCACCCACCAGTCCGGGTGATCGTCCTCGATCCGCTCGGCTGCCGCATCGCGCTCGTCCTCGCTCTCAAACAAGGCGAAGCAGGTCGCGCCCGATCCGGACATGCGCGCAAGGCTCGGCAGCTGCGCGCGCAGAACGGCCAGCACCTCGTCGATCTCCGGCACCAGGGCAATGGCCGGCGCTGCCAGATCATTGCGGCCGCGCCGCCAATCGGCAGGGTCGAGCGGGCCACGGTCGATGCCGTCCCACTCCTTGAACACGGGACCGGTCGGGCATTCGACCAGCGGATTGACCAGCAAGATCGGCATGCCTTCCAGATCGAGATCGACTGTTTCCAATCTCTCGCCCACCCCTTTTCCGAACACGGTTTGCGAGCCCAGGCATGCCGGCACATCGGCGCCGAGCGATGCGGCGATGGCCGGAAAGTCGAGCTCCATCGGGCGGATATCCCAAAGCTTCACCAACAACCGCAGCGCAGCCGCCGCATCTGCCGAGCCCCCACCGATGCCTGACGCGATCGGCAGCTGCTTGGCGAGGATGAGATCCGCACCGAATTGCGTACTGCTCGCCGCCTGCAGCGCCCGCGCGGCACGCATGACGAGATTGTCCTCCCCGGCACTCAGGCCGTCGGCGAAGTCCCCTTCGATGGTCAGCACGATCTCGCCATCGTCGCGAGCCGATCCGCGCAGCCCATCGCCATCCGCGCAGAAGGCAAACAGACTCTCAAGCTCGTGATAGCCGTCCGGACGCCGCGCGCGGACATGGAGAGCAAGGTTGACCTTGGCATAGGCGGTTTCGCTAAGCATCGCCGCATGGCTAGATCGCAACGTCTCGAGAATTGCAACGCCTTCGAGCCGGCATTCACGCGGCGCTCATCCAAAGCTCGTCATTCAATGTCGGGAAGCGGCCAGGGGAACGAGGGCAGCGATGCGTCCAAGGATGATCCGAACGCTTTGTCTCGGCTGGCTCGCCTCAGCTGCTCCTGGCTTTGCCGCCGATCCCGACAACGCCGATGTCTCGGCCGTGACGAACGCAAAACAATATCTGGGGATCACCAGCGCGGACCTGGATTGCCCGCCTTCGGCAGTGGATGGCGCGATCACCGTCTGCGGCAAACGAAAGGCCTCGCCGCGCATCGATCCGCCCGAACGGGATACGACAGCGGGACGTCCCGACGCCAAAACAACGGCCTTGGGTTCTCCGCCCATTCCGCCGCGCCCGCCAAGCGTAACCATCGGGATCTGCTTCCTTCAGAAATGTCCCAAGAAGCCCTATTACATCGACGTTTCGGCCCTGCCCAAGGCGCCGCCTGGTTCGGACGCCGACAAGATCGCGCGCGGCGAAATGCGCGCACCCTGACGGGGAACTTTCCCGCGCGATGGACGCTTTTAAGGGGTCCACCAGACCAGACCTAGAAAGCCTGACATGCTCTACACAATCGTCGTCGTCCTGATCGTACTTTGGCTCATCGGCTTTCTCGCCCATGTCGGCGGCGGGCTCATTCACCTGCTGCTGCTGATCGCAGGCATCGTGTTCGTGTTCCAGTTGATGACGGGCCGCCGGTCGCTTTAGCGCCGACGCCGGAAACGAGACGCCGCCGACCAATGGATCGGCGGCGCGCGTCTGTTTTTATGACGGATCAGGCGAACGCTACAGCCATCTTGCGGCGACGAAGGGCAGCACCGGCAATGCCGAAACCCGCGATCATCATGGCCCAGGCAGCGGGCTCGGGAACGGCCGCCCTACCGGTGGACGCGATCGACTGAACGCCCGTCCGCGCCGCGATGTCGTGCACCTGATCCAGGAAGCCGATCCCGATGATCTCTTCGCCGTGATTCTGGTCGTAGCAATCCCAGGTCTGGACGCAGTAGAGCGAGCGGAACGTCGAAATGTCGCTCGAATCCGTCAGCTGGAACATCAGATGCGCCTTGGCGCTTCCCGAGAAATCGAACAGCAGGTCGGTCGCGGTAGCCGTGAGCGACGTGCCGAGAATATCGACCTTGGAATTCTCGGAACCGAAATAGCCCTCGAGCGTGGCGGTGCGCGCGTAGCCGGTGATCTTGATCGTCCAGTCGACGATGTTCGCGGTCTTGATCACACCGATCGTGTCGTCGGTCGTGATCGACAGCTCGGCGGTCATGCCGCCGACGGTGCGCGTGCCGACATAGGTGGCGGCGTTAGCCACGCCCGCCGTGGCGAGAAGCGCGGCGAGCGCGATCGATTTCTTCATCTTGAGGTCCCCCTAACATTGGTTAGAGGCCGAACGGTTAGGGGTGGCCTGAGACTCTTTGGTTACAGAAAACAACGCGTTAACAACCGTCCCAAATCAGGACATGCCGCTCACATGTTCGGATAAGTCGGTCCGCCACCGCCCTCGGGTGCCACCCAGTCGATATTCTGCGTCGGATCCTTGATGTCGCAGGTCTTGCAGTGGACGCAGTTCTGCGCGTTGATCTGGAAGCGCGGCTTGCCCTTCTCGTCCGTCAGAACCTCGTACACGCCCGCCGGGCAATAAAGCCGCGCCGGCTCGTCGTAGAGCGGCAGATTATAGTCGATCGGAACATCCGGGTCCTTCAGGTGAAGGTGGCAGGGCTGGTCTTCCTCATGGTTGGTGCCGGAGAGGAAGACCGAGGACAGCCGGTCGAAGCTCAGCACGCCATCGGGCTTGGGATAGGCGATGGGGTCACACTCTTCCTTGGGCCAGAGCTTGGTGTGATCCGCCTTGTTGCGGAGCGTGAACGGCAAACCGATGCCCAGCTGGCGCATCCACATGTCGATGCCGGCGACCAGCGTGCCCCAGAGATTGCCGAACTTGCCGAGCGCCGGGCCGGCATTGCGGACCTTCCACAGCTCGTCGACGATCCAGCTCTTACCTAGTGCTTCGGAATATGCCGCGAGCTCGTCGCCCGAGCGATCCGCCGCGACGGCATCGAAGGCCGCGTCGGCCGCGAGCATCGCCGACTTCATGGCGGTGTGCGTGCCCTTGATGCGCGGCACGTTGACGAAGCCCGCCGTGCAGCCGATCAGCGCCGCGCCGGGCATGACGAGCTCGGGAATCGACTGATAGCCGCCCTCGTTGATGACGCGAGCGCCGTAAGCGACGCGCTTGCCGCCCTCCAGAACCGCCTTGATCGCCGGATGATGCTTCCAGCGCTGGAATTCCTCGTAAGGCGAGAGATAGGGATTGCGGTAGCCCAAGCCGACCACGAAGCCGAGCGCCACCTGTCCGCCGGCCTGATGATAGAGGAAACCGCCGCCATAGGCATCGGTCAGCGGCCAGCCCTGGGTATGGATGACACGACCGGGGACATGCTTCGACGGATCGATGTCCCACAGTTCCTTGATACCGAGACCATAGGTCTGGGGATCGCAATTGGCTTCGAGATTGAATTTGGCTTTCAGGCGCTTGGTGAGATGGCCGCGCGCGCCCTCGGCAAATAGCGTGTAGCGGGCGTGCAGCTCGAGCCCGGGCTGATAGTCGCCCTTGTGATGCCCGTCTCTGGCGACGCCCATGTCGCCCGTCGCGACGCCTTTCACAGACCCGTCGTCATTGTAGATGATCTCGGCGGCCGGGAAGCCGGGAAAGATCTCGACGCCGAGCGCCTCGGCCTGCTCGGCGAGCCAGCGGCAGAGCGACCCCAGCGATCCGGTGTAGCAACCCTTGTTGTTCATGAACGGCGGCAGCATCATATGCGGCATCGCCATCTTGCCACCCGCCGTCAGCCACCAGTGCTGGTTGTCGCTCACCGGCACCTCGGCGATCGGACAGCCGCTCGTGCGCCAGTCCGGCAGCAATTCATCGAGCGCCTTGGGGTCGACCACCGCGCCGGACAGGATATGCGCGCCGATCTCGGAGCCTTTTTCGAGGATGCAGACGCTGATCTCGCGCCCCGCCTCGTTCGCGCGCTGTTTCAGGCGGATCGCAGCAGAAAGCCCCGCGGGGCCGCCGCCCACGATCACGACGTCATAAGGCATGGACTCCCGCTCGGACATCTCGTGCTCCTCTTGCCGGTCCATCACGCGTCCAGTCGCCGCAAATCTGCACCGACTGGCGGCCCACGCAGTGCGGCAAGGTTGACAGTCCAGTCAACCTCTGACTCTTGTTGCCCCCATGCGGGTCGCACAAGCAAGAACATGGACGGCACAGGATGTCGCGGATTCCTACGCGCTTTGGTGGCGCGAGGCGGGACTCCATAGTGAGACGTCGCTCGAGCCCCATGGCTGGCTCGCAGAACCCGCTGCCGAGGCCGGCCCAGCGGAGGTTGCGGCACCGCCCCGCCAGCGGGTGGCCGAGCCCGCGCCCGTCACGCCGATCCGTGCCGCGAATGCGCACGTCACACCGTCCAGCCTCGCGGATTTCCGTGCCTGGCTGCAGGAACAGCCGCAGCCCGAAGCGCTGTGGAGTGGGCCGCTTTTCCTGCCTTCCGAAGCCATGAACGCTCGGCTGCTGGTGATCTGCGACATGCCTGACGAGGGCGCTCAGTCCGATGCAGTGCCTTTCGCAGCGCCAACCGCCCGTTTTGTCGGGGCGATGCTAAACGCTATCGGTCTCAAGCTCGAACATGTCGCTTTCGCACCACTTGCGATGCGGCGAGCGCCCGGCGGGCTCCTCGACAACGAGATTGCTCGCAGCCTTGCCCAGCGCATGCGCCAATATCTGGCCCTTGCCCGCCCGCAGGCGGCGCTCATTCTCGGCGACAAGACGAGCCGTGCCCTGCTTGCGGCACAAACCACGGCGAATTCTGCAAATTTGCCCGAAATTAACCACGATGGCGGCACGCTGCTGGTCGCAGCGCTTGCCGGACCGGACCTGTTGATGCGCCGACCGCTCGCCAAGGCAGCGAGCTGGCAGACGCTGCGCCTGTTGCATGGGATGTTGAACGGATGAAGTGCCGGACCGTATATTTGCTGACTGCCGCACTGGCGCTGGCCGGGCTGACGCCGGCTGCCCATGCCGCGGCTGGCGACGCCCTGCTCGGCGTTTCGGCCATCGCCACGCTCGACGACGATTCCGCCTCCCGCTACCGCGCCATCTTCGACCAGATCGACGGCAAGAAATGGCTCGACGCCAAGATCGGCATCATCGCGCTCGACGAGAGCGACAGCATGCGGCCCTATCTGCTGGCCCGGCTCTATCTCGCGAAGGACTCACCCCGCGTCGAGTTGTTCGACCTGCTCGATCTCATCAACAAGGCGCCGTATCTGCCGCAGGCCGATCAGCTCTCGAAGCTCGCGGCAAAGCGCGGCGCACAGGGTCTCCCCGACGCCTCGGCGACGCGCAAGCTTGTCTGGACCGGCGGTTCGCCGCAGCGCCGCACGCTGGGTGCGGTCAAGAATGACAGCGTCGCCGACGCCATTCGTGGTCAGGTTACGGCCCGCATCGTCGCCAACGATCCCGTCGGCGCCGAAGCCCAGCTCACGGGCGCCGAGTTCGCGCTGACGGCAGCCGGCTATACCGAGCTGCAGCACCGTATCGGCTGGTCATACTACATCATGGGCGACACCAAGAACGCCCGCCGCATGGCCGCGCGCGCGCTCGAAGGCGGCGCCGGCGACTGGGTGCCCTCCGCCTGGTGGACCATCGGTCTTTCGGCCTGGCGCGACAAGGATTGGACCACGGCCGCTTCCGCCTTCTACAAGGCCGCGAGCGAAGCCAGCGACGGCGACATGAAGAGCGGCGGCTATTTCTGGTCGGCGCGCGCGGTCATGGCCGATCATCATCCCGAGCGCGTCAATGCGCTGCTCAAGGCGGCGGCCCGCGAAACCGAAACTTTCTACGGCATGCTCGCCCGCGAACAGCTGGGCATGTCGGTCCAGGAGACGCTGCACCGCGACGCCGTGACGTCCGCCGACTGGGCACAGCTCAAGACACTGCCCAACGCACGCAATGCCGTCATCATGCGCAGCATCGGCCGTTCAGGCGATGCAGACCAGGTGCTACGCCGCGAGGCCGAGCTGAGCGGCGACAGCAATTACGCTGCGCTCGTCCATCTCGCGAGCGAACTTTCGCTGCCGACGACACAGCTCTGGCTCGCCCAGCGGTCGACCAACGGTCAGAAAGTCGCCGCCTATGCGCGCTTCCCCTCGCCCAACTGGACGCCGGCCAATGGCTGGCTGGTCGACAAGGCGCTCGTCTACGCCCACGCGCTGCAGGAAACGCGCTTTCAGACCGATGCGCGCAGCACCGCCGACGCGCGCGGCGTGCTTCAGGTCGTGCCCGGCACTGGGCGTGAGCTTGCCGGCCAGGCAGGCATGAACTTCACGGTCGAGCAGCTCTACGACCCGACTTACAATCTCGCCTTGGGTCAGCTCTACATGAAGAAGCTCGCCGCCATGCCCGCCACGCAAGGCCTGCTGGTCAAGGTGGTCGCGGCCTATAATGCCGGCCCGGCGCCTGTCGACCGCTGGAATACGCAAGTCCGCGACGACGGCGATCCGCTGCTCTTCATCGAGTCCGTCCCTTATTATGAGACCCGCGCCTATCTGAACGCGGTTCTGCGCAATTATTTCGTCTACCAGATGGAGCAGCAGGGCTCCTCGCCGGTCCTCAAGGCCATGTCGCAGGGCATGTGGACGCGCTTCCCCGACGGCCAGAAGACCGAGACGGTGCGCGTGCCGGCGGCAGGGAAGGTCGCCCGTGCCGATTGACGAGGCGCGGACCTTCGTCCCGGTCAATATCGCGCTGCTGACCGTTTCCGACACCCGCACATTTTCCGACGACCGGTCGGGCGACACGCTCGCCGCGCGCATCGAAGCGGCTGGCCATGTCCTCAAGGAGCGCGCCATCTGCAAGGACAGCCGGGAAGAGATCGTCAGCCATCTCCACGCCTGGATCGAGGATGGCGACATCGATGTCGTCCTCACCACCGGCGGCACTGGTGTCACGGGACGCGACATCACGCCCGAGGCGATCGAACAGGTCCAGGACAAACCCATCCCAGGCTTTGGCGAATTGTTTCGCTGGATCAGCTTCGAGAGCATCGGCACCTCGACCATTCAGTCGCGCGCCTGCGCCTGCGTGGCTCGCGGCACTTATATCTTCGCGCTTCCCGGCTCGACGGGCGCCGTGAAAGACGGCTGGGACAAGATCCTCGTCCACCAGCTCGACAGCCGCTTCCAGCCCTGCAACTTCGTCGAGTTGATGCCGCGCCTGCTCGAAAAGTAACGGTGCCGCCAGCTGAACGTCAAAACCGGACGGGCGCCTCGCCGAAGCGATTGGGGCCGTCGTTCGACTTGATGAGGCCGACCACAATGATGAAAAGCGCCGGGAGCCAGCCCAGCAGCACCATCGTGCTTTGACCCTGCATCATCGTGGCCGGATCGGGCGCCGTGCTGCCGTCGAAACGAGCAAGTGCTTCCTTGACCCTGGCGATCGCCGCGGGCGCCTGCGCGAGGACCACGCCCTGGAGTCCGGCGGGAATCAACACCAGCCATCCGCTCATGCCGATGTCATGCAGCCGCCGCACGATGCTGGCTGCGAGCAGCAAGGCCGTGACCAGCGCAAGCGCGACGCCGAGCCAGACGACCATCGGCATGGTCTCGGCCACGAGGGTCATCATCTTGGCATTGATCGTGGCAACATCCGCACGGGCCTGCGCCGCCTCCATCGCGGCGGCAGTCGCGCGCACGGTCATCGGCAGCGAGATGGCAATGCCCCCGGCAAACCGCAGGATCACGACGAAAAGGACATAATACCAGAAGGTCGAACGCGCATCGCGACCACTGAAATTGACCAGGTTCGACAGGTTATATTTGATCGCACCGAACATCCGCTCCCCCTCTTGCGAGTTTGGATCAGTATGCGCGGCCCACCAGCACTCGTTCAACCGCCTTTTCGCCGGTGAAGATGCAGCTGCCTGTCGCGGGCTCCTGATCGAGCGGCGCGTTGCGCAGCGTCAGCTTCTCACCCTTCAGCCACTGCTCGACCTTTTCAAGCGCCGCGCCGGTGGGGCTCGCCCACTCGACCAGCACCCAGCCGGGCTTGTCGCTGTCGAAGGCCTTGCTCAGGTCGGCAAGGCCGCTGGCGCCATCGCGGATATTGGCATCGAGGCGGATCTTCGCATCCTCGTAGAGCGACGCCTGAATGTCGCGCAACGTGCTCACGGCCTCACCGACGAACGTTTCGCGCGGCATGACGATGCTCGCGGTCTTGCCCGCCTCATTGTAGAGCTTGTCGCGGCGCAGGACGGAGACGTTGCCGCCCGCGACGTCGCGTCCGCCGACCTCGATCACGATCGGCGCGCCTTTCTTGACCCAGGACCAGCGCTTGTTGGACGCCTTGATCGGCTTGCGGTCGAGCAGCACGCGTACCGGTTCGCGGAACGCGTCGAGCGCGGCCAGTTCCTTCGCCAAGACCTCGCAATAGTCGAGCACGGCCGCGTCCTCGTCGGTATCGCGCAGCATCGGCACAATGACGATCTGGTGGGGCGCGATCATCGGCGGACATTTGAGCCCATCGTCGTCGCCATGGACCATGATGACGCCGCCGATCATGCGCGTCGAGACGCCCCAGCTGGTGGTGTGGGCGAACGCCTGCTGGCCTTCCTGGTCCTGATATTTGATCCCGGCCGCCTCGGCGAAGCCGGTCCCGAGATAGTGGGAGGTGCCCGCCTGCAGGGCCTTTCCGTCCTGCATCATCGCCTCGATCGAGTAGGTCGCGACGGCGCCGGGGAAGCGCTCATTCTCCGGCTTCTCGCCGGCAACCACCGGCATGGCAAGCTCGGTCTCGGCGAAGTCGCGATACATTTCGAGGGCGCGCATCGTCTCCTTGCGCGCGTCCGCCTCGTCGGCATGGGCAGTGTGCCCCTCTTGCCAGAGAAACTCGCTCGTGCGCAGGAACATGCGCGTGCGCATTTCCCAGCGCACGACATTGGCCCACTGGTTGACCAGCAGCGGCAAGTCGCGCCAGCTCTGCACCCAGCGCGCCATCGCCTTGCCGATCACCGTCTCGGAGGTCGGGCGGACGACCAAGGGCTCCTCGAGCTTGCTCTCCGGATCGGGCACCAGC
>JAGIAA010000004.1 GCA_017745115.1 Sphingobium sp.
TCCTTATCGATATCAATTCCGCTCGTCGCGCCGGTGCGCGGCATGCGGTGGATCGTGGCGGTCATGTCCCCGGTGCCTTGGCGGGCGGATGCAGCTTTGGCAAGCAATTTGGCTTGCCATGTTTCACCAGTGCGGCAAGAAGCGCAGCGGTCAGGAAAAAGGGGCCCGCATGGACGACACGCTCGCCAGATATCGTGAGAGCATCGACAATATCGACGCGGCCCTCGTCTTCATGCTGGCCGAGCGCTTCAAGATCACGCAGGCCGTGGGCGAACATAAGGCGAGCCACGCTCTGCCCGCGGCCGATCCCGGCCGCGAGGAGCGCCAGATCGCCCGGCTGCGCCAACTCGCCACGGACGCGAAGCTCGATCCGGATTTCACTGAGAAGTTCCTGCGCTTCATCATCGACGAAGTGATCCGCCATCACGAGCGGATGCGCTAAGGGCGCCCTTCGGAAAAAAGACCACTTCTGCACCCAATAGTTGGTGAAAGTCGCCAAACGGCAGGCATGCCGTAGCGGAAATTTTCCGCGTCTTTTCTGAAAATATCGCAGTATTCCGCCAAATCCTGAAATTGGCACGGTCCGTGCGATAGTCTTGGCAACCCGCCCTGGTGGCGGTCAACCAAGTAAGGCCAAGGACCCAAGTGATGACCATGACGACCAAGACCCTGACGAACAGCCTGATGGCAGCTTTCTTCGCGATCGCTTTCAGCACCACCTTCCTGCTCTCCGCCGTCGGCCCCGCGATCAACGTCGCGCCCGCCGCAGCGAGCCAGGACCTTGTTGCGTAACATCCCGTCGGGTCGCGCGCCCCTCTCTCCCGCGCGACCCGGCGATGAACCGAGCCTCCACACGGCAATCGACACTCTCCCGCACAAAAACTAGGGCCGCCGGATCACTCCGACGGCCCTTTTTCCTGCCCGGCAGCAACGCTCAGCGCCGCCGCCACTCGTCCGGCATCGTCAGCTTCGGCTGCTCCAGCTCGGGCTTGTGGCCAATTTCCCGCCAGAGCATGTTCATCATCCAGCTCCGATGGCGTGCAAGAAAGTCCGGCAGCTCATCGGGCTTGCCCGGATCGAAGACCGGCACATCCCAGCCTCTTTCTCGTGTCACGCGTTCGTCCTGCAGCTTCGGCTGGTCGTCCGGCGGGACATTGAGGTGGCCGCCTGCATAGATATTGCCGGAAAAGCGCAGACTCAAAGGCGGCGGAAAGCCGTCGCCAAGGATATAATGACCGTTCGAGCGGCTCGTCTCATAGCCGTAGCGCGCCGTGCCGCGTGTCCCCAGCCAGTTGTTGCGGAATTCGACGCCCTGCGACCAGCCGTCCCACCAGGTCGCCGCGACCATCTGCACCTCGCCTTCGGGCGCGTGAACGACATTGCGCTCGATCAGTGCCTTTGACCCGCCGGCGATCTGGAAGATGCGCTCACGGTCATTGTAGCTCACATTGAGCCGCACCGAGGTTCCGTCATTGCCGATATTGTCCGCCGCGTCGCGCTTGACCGGCGTGCACAGCAGCAGGAAGCCGCCCTCATTATCGTGGCTGAAATTGTAGAGGAACGTCGTACCGCGCGAATTATAGTCGGAATCGAAGCCCTGCCCATCGAGGATGCCGTGCGTGAACGCCGCCTCGTTCAGCTGGATCAGGCTGTTGTCCGTGCTCCACTGCCAGACGCCCGCACTGTAATCGCCCGCGCGCGCGGCCGCATGGCGGACGATATTATGCTCGATGAGCGCGCCGTCCGTACCGCGCGGGACGATACCGTCGCCGCCGATATCCTCCAGCACATTGTCGCGGATCACGACGAAGCGGCTCGGAAACCAGCGCGCCACAGTGACCTGGTCACTGATCCCGGCAATGCCCGAACGGTCGACCCGCCAGACGATGTTGCGCTCGATCGTGACGCCTTCGAAGCGCGTCGGAACCTTAGGGCCGAGCGCCGAGAAGACGATGCCGCCATTGTCCTTGCGGGCATCGGTGCCGGTCACGTCGTGAACGTAGAGATCGCGCAGCACGATGTTGCTGGCGACGCCGAAATCCACCTCGTCGACGAAGACGCCCCGCCGCAGCGTTGCGCCCGGCCCCTTGTTGGTGATCTCGATTCCGCTCAGCGTGATATTGTCGGCATTGCGGATCTCGACCGCATTTTCGGCGACGCCGCCCGCGTCGATCCGCGGCCACGCCCCTTTCCCACCTCGCCCCACGGTGATCGGCGCAGCCGCGCTGCCCGAACGCGCGATCACCAGCGGCTCGCGCCAGACCGATCCGGACATGAGCAGGATGGTGTCGCCGGGCTTGAGCTCCGCCTGCTGGACCTTCGCGAGCGTCCGCCACGCCTCTTTCGGCGAAAGGCCGCTGCGCATGTCGTCGCCGCGCTCGGAATCGACATGCCATGTCTCGGCAGCAGCGGCCGAGGCACAGAAAAGCGACAGCAATAGTCCGAGGATTTGTCTCATACCCGCGCGGCAAGCATCAAAGAAAAAGGCCGCCAGATCAATGGCAGCCCCCTTTTTCTCCGTCACCCCGGCGAAGGCCGGGGTCCACCTTTCGGCGATGCCGTGGATCCCGGCCTTCGCCGGGATGACGTCATGCTTTAGTTCAGCCGACGATTTCCTCCGGCTTGAAGAAATAGGCGATCTCGATCGCGGCATTCTCGTCGCTATCCGAACCATGCACCGTGTTCGCCTCGATGCTCTCGGCCAGTTCCTTGCGGATCGTGCCCGGCGCGGCGTTGGCGGGGTTGGTGGCGCCCATGATGTCGCGGTTGCGCTGCATGGCGTCTTCGCCCTCGAGCACCTGCACGACGACCGGGCCGGAGATCATGAAGCTGACCAGCTCGCCGAAGAAGGGACGCTCTTTGTGGACCGCGTAGAAGCCCTCGGCCTGCTCCTTGGTCATGTGGATGCGCTTGGACGCGACGACGCGCAGGCCGGCCTCTTCCAGCATCTTGGTGACGGCGCCGGTCAGGTTGCGGCGCGTGGCGTCGGGCTTGATGATCGAAAAGGTGCGGGTCACCGCCATGGGAAAAGCTCCAAACGTATCGCTGAATGAAAGTCGCGCGCCCTCTAGCGGCGAAGCGTGGCGGGATCAAGGGGTGCACGGAACGCAGCGTGCCGGGAAACGTTAGGACGATACCCCTTCCCCGCGAGAGACCTCATGGCCACCCACCCCGTCCCGCCCGACACGATCACGCCCGGCGCTCCGCCGGAAATGCCGCCCGAGCCGGGACCGGCGGAAACGCCGTTCAGCGAACCGCCCGGCATCGAGCCGCCGCATCCGGACTATGACAATCCGGAGCCCGACGTGCCGAGTATCGTTCCGCCGCCGGATTAAGGGCACAGTCGCGATTGCTTTCCAACTGGGCGAGAAGATGCGATATTCCTAGGCAAGGCGCTGTCCTGTCGCGGCGTCTTGGGGAATTCTCCGATGATTCGTTCGCTTCTCGCCGCCGTCACGCTGGCCTGGTCGGCCCCTGCCCTCACGCAGGTCCCGCCCTATCCGGCCAGCTTCCAGCTCAGGGACATCCCAGCGAACGGCACGACGTTGCATGTCCGCATCGGCGGCTCGGGCCCGGCGGTCGTGCTGATCCACGGCTATGGCGAAACCGGCGACATGTGGGCGCCGCTCGCCGCCGAACTGGCGCGCGATCATATGGTCATCGTGCCCGACCTGCGTGGCATGGGCCTCTCGCAGCGCCCGGCCGCCGGCTATGACAAGAAGACCCAGGCCGTCGACGTCGCCGCGCTGCTCGACGCATTGAACGTCGGCAAGGTCGACGTCGTCGGTCACGACATCGGCAATATGGTGGCCTACGCCTTTGTTGCGCAGAACCGCGCGCGTGTGACCAAGCTCGTGCTGATGGACGCGCCTCTGCCGGGCGTCGGCCCGTGGGAAGACATATTGAAGAACCCGCTTCTCTGGCACTTCCGCTTCGGCGGGCCGGATATGGAGCGTCTCGTTGCCGGTCGCGAACGCATCTATCTCGATCGCTTCTGGAACGAATTCTCGGCCGATCCGAAGCATTTCGACGAAGCATCGCGCCAACACTATGCCGCACTCTATGCCTTGCCCGGCGCCATGCATTCCGGCTTTGCTCAGTTTGCAGCCTTCGATCAGGACGCGATCGACGATAGGGGATTCCTCGCGGGCGGCAAGCTATCGATGCCCGTGTTGGCCCTCGGCGGCGAGAAATCCTTTGGCACGATGATGGCCACGGTGGCGGAATTCGCCGCGTCGAATGTGCAAGGCGCCGTCATTCCCAATGCGGGTCACTGGCTGATGGAAGAGCAGCCTGCTGCAACGGTGAAAGTTGTCAGGGCCTTTCTGGACCAGAAATGACGGGCAACGCTCGGGTGCTCAGGGCCCCTGACGCCACTTCCCGCCATCCTGCTTCCAGAAGCGTGGGGTCACGCCGTCCGCCTTGCTGAGCGCGCGCCAGCTTGCGCGTGCGCCGTCGATGGTGGCGTCGTCGAAGAAATAGAAGGCGCGGTCGAACGTCAGAGCGTCGTCGCGCCACTGGCCGTCCGCCAGGGCGATCATGCGCGCGCCGTTCGCGGCATGGCAGCTCGCGCCAAGCAGGATAGGCTGGACATCCGGCATCGGCCCCTCGGCGCGGTCATGCGCCAGATAGCTTTCCGGTCCGGCCTCCCACAGGCCGCGTGAAATGCGCTCGAGCTGGCTCGGATCGTCCGACACCACGAGCAGCCGCCCACCATCCTCCAGCACCTTCTTCGCGATGGCCGGAAGCACGGCTTCGGCCGGATCGCGTGACAGCTGGTAGAAGTCGACCTGCATTTCTAGCCCGCCTGCTTTACTTTTTCTCCGTTCGGGCTGAGCTTGTCGAAGCCCTGTCCTTCTTTTTGAAGAAAAGCAGAGCCCTTCGACAAGCTCAGGGCGAACGGAAGAAGAGTTTCGTTCTTACCCCGCCTCATAATGCCGGCGCACCAGCTCATCGAGCACGCGCACGCCGAAGCCGGTCGCGCCCTTGTCCCAGGTGAGGCCGGGCTTGTCGGCCCAGACCATGCCGGCAATGTCGAGATGCGCCCATTTGACGCCATCCTTGATGTAGCGCTTGATGAACTGGGCCGCGGTGATCGATCCGGCGAAACGCGGGCCGATGTTCTTCATGTCGGCGATCGGGCTGTCGATGAGCTTGTCATAGGCATCCGAGACCGGGAAGCGCCACAGCTTGTCGCCGCTCGCCTTGCCCGCTTCGAGCAGCCGGTCCGCCAGCTCGTCATCGTTCGAGAACAGGCCGCCATGCTCGTGGCCGAGGCTGATGATCATGGCGCCGGTGAGCGTCGCGAGATCGATGAGCGTATCGGGCTGGTAGGTCTGCTGCGCCCACCACACCGCGTCGCACAGGACCAGGCGGCCTTCCGCGTCCGTGTTGAGCACCTCGACCGTCTGGCCGGACATGGTCGTGACGATGTCGCCGGGGCGCTGTGCATTACCGTCCGGCATGTTCTCGACCAAGCCGCAAATGCCGACCACATGTGCGTTGGCCTTGCGCAGCGCGAGCGCCTTCATAACGCCGACGACCGCGCCGGCGCCGCCCATATCCCACTTCATGTCTTCCATGCCGGGCCCGGGCTTGAGCGAGATGCCGCCCGTGTCGAAGGTGACGCCCTTGCCGACGAAGCAGAGCGGCTTGAGCTGCGCCCCGCCGGTGCCGTCCCAGCGCAAGGCAAGCAGGCGCGGCTGGCGGACGGAGCCCTGTGCGACGCCGAGCAAAGCGCCCATGCCAAGCGCCGCCATGTCCTTCTCGTCCAGCACCGAGACTTCGATTCCGATGTCAGCAAGGCTCTGACAGCGCGCCACGAAGCTCTCGGGATAGATGATGTTGCCCGGCTCGGCGACCAGCTCACGGGTGAACATGATGCCCTGCGCGAGCGCGTCCTTCTCCGCGAGCAGGTCGGGCAGGCCCGCATCGCCGCTCACCAGCGTCAGTGATGCGAGGCTCGGCTTCTGCTTCTCGGTCAGCTTGGTGCGATAGGTGTCGATGCGCCAGCTGCGCAGCTGCGCCGCCAGAGCCAGGTGGGAGAGCGCTTCCGCATCATAGCCTTCGCCGTCGACGGCGACATGCGTCACGCCCGAGGTCAGCAGACGCGCGGTGATTGCCGCGCCGGCCTTCTCCATGTCGGTCGAGCTCTTGCCGCCCGTCCCGACCAGCAA
Source organism: Sphingobium sp. (assembly GCA_017745115.1). The sequence goes on from JAGIAA010000004.1 coordinate 6,177, forward strand.
CAGCTGCACCAGCTTTTCGCCTTCGGTCACATAGAGATCGAGCACCGCGCCCGCCTCGCCGGCGAATCGCGCCGAAGCGGCGGCGTCCCGCACCAGGGCCTGCTGGGCGACGGGCGGCGTGACCGCTGCGTCCTTGGCGAAGAGGAAGACGAGGCATTGCGCGTCGGCGGGGCGCGTGGCGCTGGAAAGGATCCGCATCGAACGGGGGCTCCTGCTGGTATTGGACGAAGGGCCTGAAGGCCGTGATGGCGTGGCCATAGAGTTAGGAGTGCCGGAACGCCATGGCAATCGGTGCGTATCCAGCGGCAAAGCGGCGGTAAGACGATTGCGATCCGCGGTGCGCGGTGCAATAGGCCACCTATGTTGCTCGCCCGGCCGCCTGGGCAGCTTGAGGGAGACACGAATTTTGGCGACCGCCCCGGTTTCTGCCGGCCGCCGTCCGCATCGGACCAGAGGAGTAAGCCGCCGCCTGCCGGGCGCCGCGGGTCATTGGCTGCTGGCGCTGCTGCTGGCGGGCTCATGGCTGACGAGCGCCGACCGGGCCGCTGCGCAGGCGCCTGCGCGCGCCGATGTCGCGCCGCCCGGACAACCCGTCGCCGCACAGGACATCGCATTCGAAGCCGACAGCCTCGAATATGAGCAGGATGCCGACGTCGTCACGGCGCGCGGAAATGTCCATGTCAGCCGCAATGGCGACAAGCTGCTCGCCGACGAGGTCCGCTGGGACCGCAAGTCCGGCCGCGTCACCGCAAAGGGCAATGTCGTCATTTCCGGGACCGGCGGCGACCAGGCCTATGTCGACGAGGTCGACGTCAGCGAGAACCTGCGCGACGGCATCGTCGAGAACCTGCTGCTGGTGACGCAGGACGGCAGCCGTCTCGCCGCCGAGAAGGGCCGCCGCGACGGCGCCATCTATGTGCTCGATCATGCCGCCTACTCGCCGTGCCGGGTCGAGGACGACGATGGTTGTCCCAAGGAACCGACCTGGCAGATCCAGGCCGACCGGGTCGTCTACGACAGCGCGCGCAAGCGCGTGCGCTATACCAACGCCAAGGTGCGGCTGTTCGGCGTCGCGATCATTCCCCTGCCCGGCCTGCAGCATTCGATCGGTGACGAGGGCGCCTCGGGCCTGCTCGTGCCGGACGTCGGCTATGACCGCCGCAACGGTTTCGAGGCCAAGATTCCCTATTATTTCCGCCTGGCCGACAATCGCGACATCACGATTACCCCGCACATCTACAGCAACGTGCTGCCGATGATCGAGGCCGACTATCGCGCGTTGCTGACCAAGGGCGCCTATCAGATCCAAGGCTATGCGACGCTCAGCGGCCGCACCGCGATCGACGATCCCGACCTGGTGACCAGTGCCAACGCACTCCGCGGCTATTTCTCCGCGAGCGGCAAGTTCCAGTTCGATCCCAACTGGTCGCTCACCGGATCGCTCCGCTACGTGACCGACCGCACCTTCCTCAACCGCTACGACATCAGCCGCGAGGACCGCCTGCGTTCGACGCTCGAGCTCGCACGGCGGGACGACAGCTCCTATTTCTCCGTTGCCGGCTGGGACTTCCAGTCGCTCCGTGCCGCCGATCCGTCCGGCCAGTCACCGATCGCGCTGCCGGCCATCGACTACCGCCTGCGCGTTCCGGAACATTTGCTCGGCGGTACCATCCAGTTTCAGGCGAACAGTCTCGCCATCCTGCGCACCGAGGGTCAGGACACCCAGCGCGCATTCGTGGCAGTGCAGTGGACGCGCAGCATGCTGACCGGCCTCGGGCAGGAGTTCAGCATCACCGGCCTCGCCCGCGGCGACGCCTATCACAGCGCCGAGAACAACCTTTCGCCCACGATCATCTATCGCGGCGATCCGGGCTGGCAGGCGCGCGGTACGGCGGCGCTGGCCCTCGACATGCGCTGGCCCTTTGCCGGAGCGGCGTTCGGCGGCACGCAGCAGCTCGTCCCGCGCGTCCAGGTGGTCATCCAGCCCGAAGTCGCCAATCTCAGCATCCCCAATGAGGACAGCCGATCCGTCGATCTCGAGGATTCGAACCTGTTCGCGATCAACCGCTTCCCCGGCTACGACCGCATCGAGGACTCCACCCGGATCACCTACGGCTTCGACTACCGCCTCGACCTGCCCGATTTCGCGCTCGATGCCACCGTCGGCCAGAGCTACCGCCTGAGCAACCGCGCCAGCATCCTGCCGAACGGCACCGGCCTCTCGGATCGCCTGTCCGACATCGTCGGGCGCGTGCAGCTGCGCTACAAGAACTTCCTGGCGATCACGCACCGGTTCCGCGTCGACAAGGACAATCTTGCCGTCCGCCGCAACGAGATCGACGCCACCATCGGCAGCAAGCGCACCTACGTCGAGGTCGGCTATCTTCGCCTCAACCGCAATGTCACGGCCGGCGTCGAGGACCTCCGGGATATCGAGGAAGTGCGGCTGGGCGGCCGCGTGGCGATCGCCAAATATTGGTCGATCTTCGGCTCCACCAACATCGACCTCACCGGCCCGAAGGACGATCCGGCGAGCACGCTGTCGGGCTTCGAGCCGGTCCGGCACCGTCTCGGCATCGCCTATGAGGATGATTGCGTCCAGCTCGGCTTCACCTGGCGGCGCGACTATCAGACGACGGGCGACGCGCGGCGCGGCAATTCCTTCCAGCTCCGGCTGGTATTTAAGAATCTTGGTCTGTAAGACGAGCGCTCGTGATCGCATTGGGGTCAGCCGACAGCCGCCATACGCTCAGCCGGGGTTCAGAGAGCCCGGTGCATGAGGGCGAGTGTGCCGTTGCCACGCGGATCCATGAATGGAGAGAGATTTGAACGTTTTGAAGTCGACGACCGCCCGCTTGCTGGCCGGAGTGCTGCCCTGCGTGCTGGTCATCGGTGGCAGCGTCTCGGCGCAGCCGTCGGAAGAGGATTTCGGTTCGTCGGTCGGCGCGCTCGAATTGCCCCAGTCGATCACGCTCATGGGCAAGGCGGACCCCAATGTCCGCAAGGCCACCGCGATCGTCAATGGCGAGGTCATCACCGCAACCGATGTCGACCAGCGCCTCGCGCTCGTGATCCTGGCCAATAGCGGCAAGGTGAGCGACGAAGAGCGGGAGCGTCTGCGCCTGCAGGTGCTGCGCAACCTCATCGACGAAACGCTGCAGATCCAGGAAGCCAGGTCGAAGAAGATCGAGGTCTCGCCCGACGAGCTCAACCAGAACTTCGGCCGCGTTGCCGCCAATTTCAAATATTCGCCTGACGGCTTCGCCAAATATCTGGCCTCACAAGGCTCCTCGGCGGCCAGCATCAAGCGCCAGATCCAGGGCGAGCTCGCCTGGCAGCGCGTCCTTCGCCGCGAAGTGCAGCCCTTCGTCAACGTCTCGGACGATGAAGTGAAGGCCGTGATCGATCGCCTCAAGGCGGCCAAGGGCACGGACGAATACCGGATCAGCGAGATCTATCTCTCGGCCGCGCCCGACAAGCTCGACCAGGTCTCGGCACGCACCCAGCAGATCATGGACGAGATCAAGAAGGGCGGCTCGTTCCCGGCCTTTGCGCGTCAATATTCGGAAGCGTCGACGGCGGCCGTCGGCGGCGATCTTGGCTGGGTTCGCCCTGCCTTGCTGCCCACCGAACTGGTCAGCATCGTCCAGACCATGCAGATTGGCCAGATTGCCGGCCCGGTGCAGGTGCCCGGCGGCTTCGACATCATTTTCCTCCAGGACAAGCGCCAGGTGCTCACCGCGGATCCGCGCAACGCGTTGCTCAGCCTCAAGCAGGTCAGCATCGAATTCGCGCCGGGTATGACGGATGCTCAGAAGCAGGCGCGAGCGAACGAGCTCAACGCCGCCTCCAAGGAGTTGAAGGGTTGCGGTGCGGTCAACGACCTCGCGGCGCGCCTCAAGGCCGACGTCGTGGAGAATGACGGCATCCCGGCGCGCGATCTCCCGCCCCAGCTGCAGCAACTCGTCCTGGCCCTGTCGATCGGTGAATCCACGCCGGTCTTCGGCCTGGCGCAGGAAGGTGTGCGCATCTTCGTCCTGTGCGGCCGTGACGATCAGGCGAGCGACACCCAGCCCAAGTTCGAGCAGATCCAGAGCCAGATCGAGGACGACCGCGTCAACAAGCGCGCCCGGACCTATCTGCGCGACCTGCGGCGCGACGCGGTGATCGACTATAACTGACCTGACCCACGCGGGCGCCTCAGCGCAGGGCCAGCTTCGGCCACTCGCTATCGCGCTCGGCGACCCGGCCGGGATCGGACCGGAAATCACCGCCAAGGCCTGGGACCTGCGCGAGACCGAGAGTCTGCCGCGTTTCTTCGCGGTGGGCGATATTGCTGCGATCGAGGCGGTCTGGGCCGGCCCCGTGAAGCGGATTTCCGACCCGGCGGACGCAGTCGCCGTCTTCGAGTCCGCCCTCCCCTGCATCCATGTGCCCGACGAAAGCGAAACGGTCCCCGGCCAGCCGACCCTCGACGGGGCGCGTTGCGCCTTCCAGAGCCTGGAAGTCGCAACCGGCCTCGTCCGCGCGGAAAGTGCGAGCGCACTGGTCACCGCTCCGGTCTCCAAGACGCAGCTCGCCCAGGTCGGCTTTTCATATCCCGGCCAGACCGAATTCGTCGCCGAGCGCTGCGGCGTCTCGCGCAGCAACATCGTGATGATGCTCGCCGGGCCGGGCCTGCGGGTCGTGCCGATCACCATCCACATTCCCTTCGCCGAAGTGCCGGCCGCGCTCACGCCCCCGCTCATCAAGGCGCGCGCCCATGCCACCGCACGGGGTCTTCGCCGCCTGTTCGGCATCGAGCAGCCGCGTCTCGCTATGGCCGGACTCAATCCCCACGCCGGGGAGGATGGCCTGCTCGGCCGCGAGGAAATCGATCTGATCATTCCCGTGATCGAGACATTGCGCGCCGAAGGGCTCGACATCAGCGGGCCGCATTCCGCCGACGCCATGTTTAGTCCCCGCGCCCGTACCGGCTATGATGCCGCGCTCTGCTGCTATCATGACCAGGCCCTGATCCCGATCAAGACGCTGTACTTCGACGAGGGCGTCAACATGACGCTCGGCCTGCCGATCGTGCGCACCTCGCCCGATCACGGCACGGCGTTCGACATTGCCGGCCAGGGCCATGCCCATCCCGGCGCCATGGTCGCCGCAATCAAGATGGCGCGCGACGCGGAGATCTGCCGGCGCAGCCGCATCGAAGCGGCCTGACATGCCGCCGCTGCCACCATCCCAATTGCCGCCCCTCCGCGAGGTCATCGCGGCTCACGGCCTTCAGGCGTCCAAGGCGCTCGGACAGAATTTCCTGCTCGATGAGCAACTGCTCGACCGGATCGCCGCGATCCCCGGCTCCCTCAAGGGCGAGCGCGTCTTCGAGGTCGGCCCCGGCCCGGGCGGACTGACGCGCGCCCTGCTCCGCGCCGGCGCGCTGGTGACGGCGGTCGAGCGCGATCGGCGCTGCCTCCCCGCGCTGGCGGAGCTCGGCGAGGCCTTTCCGGGCCAGCTTCGCGTGATCGAAGGCGATGCGCTCAAGATCGACCCGCAGGCCGAATGCGGCGGTCCGGCCCATATCGTCGCAAACTTGCCCTATAATGTCGGGACGGCTCTGCTGGTCGGGTGGCTGGAAAGCGACGTCTGGCCGCCCTGGTGGAAGTCGGCGACGCTCATGTTCCAGGCCGAGGTGGCCGACCGCATCGTCGCGCAGCCCGGCACTGACCACTTTGGCCGCCTCGCCGTGCTCGCCCAATGGCGATGCAGCGCAAAGGTCGCGATGAAAGTGCATCGCTCGGCTTTCACGCCGCCGCCCAAGGTCATGTCGGCCGTCGTCCATGTCGTCCCTGGCGAAGCGCCGGCGGGCGTGGACGTGAAGCTGCTGGGCCGCATCACTGCCGCCGCTTTCGGCCAGCGCCGCAAGATGCTGCGGCAGAGCCTCAAGGCCGTGCCCGGCGCGGTCGAAGCGCTCGCCGCGCTCGGCATCGACGAGAGCCGGCGCGCGGAGACGCTGTCAGTGGATGATTTCGTGGCACTGGCAAGGGCGCTCGGTGAACGCGCCACCTCAATCCAATAGATCCCGTTCGTCCTGAGCCTGTCGAAGGACGCTCTCTTCTCTTCGCAACCCAAAAGAAAGGGGCCGTGCTTCGACTAGCTCAGCACGAACGGTTTGGATTGCCGGTACTGGAGCGCCTACTTCGCCAGCGGCGGCGCGACCGGCGCCTTGCCGGCGTCGGCAGTCATCACCTTGGGCGGACCGGCGGCAATGGCAGCAGCCAGCGGCTCCGCGATCGCGCAGTTCTTGGCGCACAGCGTCTTGAGCTGGGCGAGCGTCTGGCGCGCGCTTTCGATCGCGCCCTTGTCCATCATCGCCAGCCCTTCCTCGAGCACGGCGGTCTGGTTCTTGGGATCGAGGCGAATCGCATCGTCGAAATATTTGATCGCGCGGCCCGGCATCTTCTCGGCGCGAGCGATCTTGCCGAGCGCGAAATAGATGCTGGGGTCACCGGGCGCGAGCAGCAGAGCGGTCTCGTAGTTGCTGCGCGCGGCCGTCAGATCCCCGGAGTCCAGTGCGGCAGAGCCCTGCTCGGACCAGGCCGCGGCCTCGGGCGATGTATCGTGAATCGTGGACGGACCTTGTGGACCGATCCGGCCAATACTGCTGCTCGAGGAAAGCGCGAGGGCGCCCGCGAGTAGAGCGGCGGCGGGTGTAAACCGCATGATGGTCTCCCAGGTCGAGGTGGCTTCCGCAATAAGTGGCATAATCTGCCTGAGAATTAGTTATTTGCAAGGGTAGCGAAGAAAAACCCGTCCGTACCGTCACGCCGCGGCAACAGCAATGTGCCTGGGCCGTGTGCCTGGGCGGCTCGTCGCGGCGAAATGGCTGTCCATCCCGGATGGCGCGCAAGGAAGGTTTCGGCCTGATCGCGCCCCTCACGGTCGATCAACGAGCACACCGCAAAGACGAGCCGTCCGCCCGGTTTCACCAGCGGCGCGGCGACATCGAGAATGCGCGATTGCAGCGCAACGATGCGGTCGAGCCGCTCGGGCGTCAGGCGCCAGCGCGCTTCGGGATTGCGGCGCCACGTGCCTGATCCACTGCACGGCGCGTCAACCAGCACGACATCGCAGGCGCCCGTCAGGTCGGCGAGCGCAGCAGCCTCCTTACCGGGATCGAGCAGCCGGGTCTCGACGATCGCTCCGGCGCGTTCGGCGCGAGGCGTCAGTCGTGCAAGACGGTCGCGAACCGTATCGGCGGCAATCAGGCGTCCCTCCCCGTTTCCGGGGCCGCCCATATCGGCCGCGAGCGCCAGCGTCTTGCCGCCCGCACCCGCGCACAGGTCAAGCACCGTCATGCCAGGCTCGGCTTCGCACGCCGCCGAGATCATCTGGCTGCCGGCATCCTGCACCTCGGCGAGTCCGTCCGCCTCGACGTTGGTACCCTCGGGCAATGACAGGCCATATTCGAGGTCATCGATCGGCTGTGCCTCCAGCCAGAGCGCGAGAAGTGCTTCACGGGTCGTCCTCAGGGCATTGGCGCGAACGTGCAGCGGCGCGCGGGCGAGCAGAGCCTGGCGCTCGTTCTCGTCCACCGGGGTGCCCAGCAACGGCATGATCCAGGCCGGCAGCAGCGAAGGCATTGCGGCAGCCTCACCGTCCCCAAGCGGGGCCGGCGCGTGGTGCGCGCCGTCGAACAACGCCGCGAGCGCATCGTCGCCCCGCGCCAGCGCGACCATCGCCGCACGGCCGTTTGCCGGCGCCTCACCGAAGCTGCGGATGGCGCGATAGACCAGCTCGCGCACCGCCCGCCGGTCCTTGGAGCCGGCATAGCGCCGCTCGGCAAAATAGCGCGCGATCAGCGTGTCGGCCGCCGCACCGTCTGCGTGCGCGGCGGCGATCACCTGGTCGAGCAGCTCGATGGCCGCCTGGACGCGGGCTGAGGGGGTCATGGAGCACCACTCAGCCCCTCCCCTTCAGGGGAGGGGTTGGGGTGGGGAAGTGCGTCCAAAGACTTCGCTTCGCTCAGCACCCACCCCCTACCCCTCCCTTGAAAGGGAGGGGCTAAATCTCGTTCACCGCGTCGGATAATTGGGCGCCTCGCGCGTGATGGTGACGTCGTGGACATGGCTTTCGGAAAGGCCCGCATTGGTGATCTGGACAAAGCGCGCCCGCTTCTTGAGATCGGGCAGCGTGGCACTTCCGGTATAGCCCATCGCCGCCTTGATGCCGCCGACGAGCTGATGGATCACGTCCTTTGCCGAGCCCTTGTAGGGCACCTGGCCCTCAATACCTTCGGGAACCAGCTTCATCTGGTCCTTGATGTCCTGCTGGAAATAGCGGTCGGCCGATCCACGCGCCATCGCCCCGACGGACCCCATGCCGCGATACGACTTGTAGGCGCGGCCCTGGTACAGGAACGTCTCGCCCGGTGCCTCCTCCGTGCCCGCCAGCAGCGATCCGATCATGACCGCCGATCCGCCCGCTGCCAGCGCCTTGGCGACGTCGCCGGAGGTGCGGATGCCGCCGTCGGCGATCACGGGCACGCCGCTCTTCGCCGCTTCCTCGGCTGCGTCCATGATGGCCGTCAGCTGCGGCACGCCTACACCGGCCACGACGCGCGTGGTACAGATCGAACCGGGGCCGATGCCGACCTTGACGCCATCCGCGCCCGCGTCGATCAGCGCTCGCGTTGCTTCCGCCGTCGCGACGTTGCCGGCGACGATCTGGACGCTGTTGGACATCTTGCGGATGCGGGCCACGCTCTCCGCGACCATCTTGCTATGGCCGTGGGCGGTATCGACCACGATCAGGTCGCATTCCGCGTCCATCAGCGCCTCGGTGCGCTCGAGCCCCTTGTCGCCCACGGTCGTCGCGGCGGCGACGCGCAGGCGGCCGGTGGGATCCTTGGTGGCCTGCGGATAATTGACCGCCTTCTCGATGTCCTTGACCGTGATCAGGCCGACGCAGCGATAGGCGTCGTCCACCACCAGCAGCTTCTCGATGCGGCGCTGGTGCAGCAGGCGGCGGGCCTCTTCCTGCGCGACGCCGGCGCGGACCGTCGCGAGATTCTCGTGCGTCATCAGCTCACGCACGGGCTGGTTCGGATTCTCGGCGAAGCGCACGTCGCGGTTGGTGAGGATGCCGACCAGCTTGCCCGACACCTCGACGATGGGGATACCGCTGATCTTGTGGCGGATCATCAGCGCCTGCGCGTCGCCCAGCGTCTGGTCCGGCCCCATGGTGATGGGGTTGACCACCATGCCGCTCTCGAAGCGCTTGACCGCGCGGACCGCGGCGACCTGCTCTTCGACGGACAGATTGCGGTGCAGCACGCCGATGCCGCCCAGTTGCGCCATGACGATCGCCATGTCCGCCTCGGTCACGGTGTCCATGGCCGAGGAGAGGATCGGGATATTGAGCGAGATGTCGCGGCTCACCCGGGTCGAAACGTCGGCCTGGCTGGGCAGCACATCGGATTCGCCGGGCTGGAGAAGCACGTCGTCGAATGTGAGGCCAAGCCGGATGTCCATGGGGTGCCACCTTATCTCTTGCCGAGTCCCGCCGGGGAATCAGTGGCGGCCCATGTAACCATTTAGGGCTGGCAGGGCTAGGGGGTGGCGGAACTCAATTCCGCGAGGCCGAAATCGGCGTCAGGCGCGGGCAAAAACCGGGGTGCGGCGGCGCGTTCTCGTGGCCTGCCGATAGCGCGCCAGCGCGAACAGCATGCACGGCCAGAACACGGTCCACCCGATATCGGCGATCGTGTCCGCCGTCCGCCAGCTGCCATAATAAGCCGCCTGGATGGTTTCGTTGCCGAACTCGGCCAGGAACACCGCGAGCAGCGGCAGCACATTCGTGCGCCGGGCGCCGAGCGCATATTGCACGCCGAGATAGATGAAGAGCCCCGCATTCAAATGGCCGAGCTGGTGCGACATGGAGAGCGCGGCGAGCAGGCTCTCGGTCGTGGCGACATAGGCGGCGGGCAGGTCCATGCCCGCACCCTCGCAGAATTTGGTTAGCGAAATCTTTCGCGGACGCTCTATCGCCGTGCAAACCAGCGCTCGAGCGCCTCCGCCAATCCCGCGATTTGATCGCCGTCACCGGCCCAGGCGACACACCCATCGGGCCGGATCAGCATCGACGGCCCTTCCGCCGCCCGCAGACAGAGCACCCCCGCAAAACCCGCCGCCAATGCCGCCGCATCCCCGCCCGCGGACGCGTCGAGCAAGATGCCCTCCCCGCCTTCCATCTCCGTGAAGAGCGACATCCCATCGCCAATCGCCCGATCGCCGATCAACCGCCCGATCGCATCCCGATCCGATCCGAGATCGTAGCGTGTCGCCAGACCGCTCGTGAGCCCCTCGATATGGTCCGCCACCGCCTCGAACCCCAGCAGGCTTCCGAAAATCTCCCGCAAGGCGAGCGACTGCGGATCCTGCCGCGACAGCGCGACCTGGGCGAGCGTGTTGGCCAGCACCGCCTGCGCCACCGGCCGCCGCTCCGCTTCATAGCTGTCGAGCAAACTCTCGGGCCCGTCTTCCCGAATGACCGCGGCAAGCTTCCAGCCGAGATTGGCCGCGTCAACCAGCCCGAGACTCAGTCCCTGACCGCCGAGCGGCGAATGGATATGCGCCGCATCGCCCGCGAGCAGGACACGGCCTTGCCGGTAGTGATCGACGACCCGCGCGCTGTCCGAAAAGCGGTTTGCCTGCTCGATCGCCGCCACGCGCACATCCGCGCCGCTGATCCGCCGCAGCACCGCTTCGATCTCCTCCCTTGTGACAGGCGCCTCGCGGTCGGCGGGCGGACCGCTGTAATCATGCATCGCCAGCCAGCGCGGTCGCGGTCCGTTCATGACCACGCCTTCCTGCTTGCGCGTCGGGCCGCGCGGCAAGCGCTCGGGATGATCGAGATCCAGAACCGCCTGGTACATGGTGACGCTGGCGGGCGTTCCCGGGAAATCGAAGCCCGCCGCCTTGCGGATGAAGCTGCGTCCGCCGTCGCAACCGGCCAGCCAGCCGCATTGGATAGCACCCGACCCATCCGGCGACGTCCAGCGGACCAAGACGCCCGCATCGTCCTGCTCGAAACCGGTGACCTCGCATCCGCGCTGCACATCGATGCCGAGCGCAGCCGCGCGTTCGCCCAAAATCGTCTCGAGCCCCTGCTGGTCGACCCAGACCATGCGCCGTTCGATCTCGCGCTCCGAATGGGATGGCAGGGGCAGCGCGGCAAAATGCCCACGCGATTTCAGTGCTTGCGCCCGCATCCCCGCGCCCGCAGGCCCCCTTGCGGCAAAGGCACGATCTTCAGCCTCCGCAAGTGCGGGGCCCATGCTCCGGCGCTGAAGCGTTTCCGCCCCGAGCGGCCCTACGGACGTTCCCTTGATGGCGGCGCCTGGCGCGGCGAGCCGCTCCAACACCAGCACGTCGGCGCCACCGATGGTAAGCTCGATCGCAAGCAACAACCCGACCGGGCCCGCGCCGACAACGACGACATCGACTTGTGTGTCCAAAAGCAACGTTCCCCACCTGAAGACGTGGGTGAACTATGCGGCTGCCTTCCAGCGTGCGCAAGCCGCAGATCGGGAGATTTGGGCGGTTTACAGCGGACCAGCCATTATTTGCGGGCTTCGCGAACCGAAGGGCAGACGCTGTTCCAGCTGTCCGCAGGAAGCGTTTCGGGCCAGAGCGTCCGGCCAAAAAAGAAAAACGGGGGCGAGCCAGGCCCGCCCCCGCCTGATTTTACGAGCCCGAACCCGAGGCTTCGATGCCCTCGACGGCCTTGCTGACCAGCACGTTCACCGCAACGCGGCGATTCTGTGCGCGGCCTTCTGGCGTGCTGTTGTCGGCCAGCGGATCCGCGGTCGCCATGCCGGTGGGGGTCAGCATGCGATAGGGCTTCCAGTGGCACTGCTGCTGCAGATAGTTGATCACCTTCGTGGCGCGCTTCTCGCTGAGCGCCTGGTTGATTTCCTCGCTACCGGTCGAATCCGTGTAGCCGACGACCAGCAGCAGGGCGTTGTTGGTGGTCTCCGCCTGCTGCGCCGCCTGGCAGAGATTATTCTTCGCCTCGGGCGACAGTTCGGCCTTGCCCGTGTCGAAGTTGACGTTCGTGGTGGCCTTGATGAGGTAATTGTCGATGTCGCCAACGCGGCCACGCAGCGCCTCGGTCGCCGCTGCATTCTTGGCGATGTCCGCATCGTTCATCGCAAAGTGCTGATCATGCTCGCCGAAGCGCTGATCGGTGCCATTGCGGATCATGGCCGCAGTCTTGTAATCGCTGTTCTTGAGATTGACCTGGTTGGCGACCAGACTGCCGTCGGACATCTGATATGTCTTGACGGTCACCGGCAGGCCGTTGAGCAGGTCGGCCGTGCCGAGCTTGGCACGGCTGCCGAAGAGGCCGCTGCTGGCCTTGATCTTGGTGGCTTCATTGACGCCGATGCTCGTCTTGTTTCCGTCGGCAGTCGTCACCTGCAGCAGATCGCCCTTGCGCGCGGTGATGATGCCCTTGACCTCGGGACCCTCCGTCCGCGAGCCAATGACGTTGATATTGTTATCGGGGGTGCTCTGCGACTGCGCGAGCACAGTGCCGGGGACAGGCAGCGTGAGCGCAGCAAGCAGGACGAAATTCCGTGCCCTTTTTGAGATGGCAGGCATTTAGCTACTCCTTCAATTTAACCCACCGTCCGAGCCTTTTCAGGCCTACCTTGCTACCCGATGAACAGCCCGCAAGAGTGGATTGTTGTACCGTCAATTCGAACGCGTGGTGCGACGAACCGTTGCAGACTTTGACAGGGAGACAAGCCCGCGATGACGCAATTCGGCGCAGAATCGGGGCACAAAATAGACGAACCGTGCTCTCAGCCGGATCGTTCGCGCAACGGTGGGAACAGCGAAACGGTCCCGGGCGGCACCAGACGGAGAGGTGGGAGTACGCAACCTTCGCTGCAGCGGCTACTGCTCGCCCCCCTTATCCCCTAACCGTCCAAGCAAAACTGGATCCGCTTCACGCACTCGCCCTCGGCTGTTCGATAAGTGCAACCGGGCCTCTGCATATGCGTTTATCGAGCAGGAAATCGATAGGTGCACTATGGCCAACGGTTGGGCGCCCGACAGCGCAGTACAGGATCAGATAGAAGACAGCATTGCTGATGCGGTCGCGGCGGCACGCGCCCACATTCCGACAGGCCAAAGCCTCGAAGAATGCGAGGATTGCGGAGAGAAAATTCCACGTGGCCGACGCGAGGCCCTTCCGGGCGTCCGAACATGCGTGAAGTGCCAATCTCTCCGGGACAGAAGGCCGGCCTTTTCCGCATTCAACCGCCGCGGAAGCAAGGATAGCCAACTCCGGTGACCTTTACCTGACCTAGCCCCGCAACCGCTCGAAGCGATCGACGATCGCCTTGGCTTCAGCGACATGCATCGCTTCGATCATGCGTCCGTCATAGCGCTGGGCGCCGCCGGTATAGGCTTCGATCAGCGCACGGGCCCGCTCCACCATCTGCTCCTTGGGGGAGAAGGCGCCGTTGGTGATCGCGATATGGCTGGGGTGGATGATCGACTTGCCGTTGAAGCCCATCTGGCGGCCTTCCTCGCATTCACGCGCGAGGCCGACCTGGTCCTCGAGATGATTGTAGACGCCGTCGAAGCAGGCGATGCCGGCGGAGCGGGCCGCGAGCACGATCGACTGGAGTGCGAAGGAAATGGCCGAGCGCGGCGCGTCGGGGGGCACGTGCAGGCCACGCCGCAGATCATTGGTGCCGGCAAGCAGTGCCGATACGCCGGGCTCGCGGGCGATCCGCTGCGCGTTCACGATCCCGGCCGGGCTTTCGATCATCGGGATGACCGGCAGCTTGGTGACCAGATGGGCGTCGTGCGCCTGGCGCGCATCGATGACCTTGGGCACGATGACATAGTCGGGATCGGCGGCCCGCACAGCCACCATGTCCGGACCATGTTCGGGGCGATCCTCGGCGTTGATGCGGATCGCGACCGGCTTGCCGTTGAACCCGGCGCGCACCGCCTCGATCGCCGCCGCTCGCGCTGAATCCCGGTCTGCCGCAACCACGCTGTCCTCAAGGTCGAGGATCACGAAATCGCAGTCGAGTTCGCGCGCCTTCTCGATCGCGCGCGCCCGCGAGGCCGGCACGAACAGCATGGTACGCACCAGCTGCAGCGGCAGGCGGTCGCGGCCGCTTTCGGCCCTCGGTTTGGCAAAAAATGGTCTGGCCATGGGTCGTCCCTCCCCTGTTACCACCGCGCCGATTCCGCTTTGACCCCAAGAACCGGCACGGCATAATGTTCCCCGGCGCGAGTGTAGCGTCAAAGGCAGGGGGAGGCCACCGGCTATGGAACTGTTCACCTTCGCGGTTTTTGCGGTCGTGCTCGTCATTTTCTATCTGTTCGCGAGCGTGAAGATCGTGCGCCAGGGCTATCGCTACACGATCGAGCGCTTCGGCCAGTTCACGCAGGTCGCGGAGCCCGGCTTCAACCTCTATCCCGCCTTCATCTATCGCGTCGGCCGCCGCATCAACATGATGGAGCAGGTCATCGACGTGCCGAGCCAGGAGATCATCACCAAGGACAATGCCATGGTGTCGGTCGATGGCGTCGTCTTCTTCCAGGTGCTCGATGCCGCCAAGGCCGCCTATGAGGTCAGCAATCTCGGTGTCGCCCTGCTGCAGCTCTCGACCACCAACCTGCGCACCGTGATGGGCTCGATGGACCTCGACGAGACCCTGTCGAAGCGCGACGAGATCAATGCGCGGCTGCTGTCCGTCGTCGATCACGCGACCAACAGCTGGGGCGTCAAGATCACGCGCGTCGAGATCAAGGATATCCGGCCGCCACAGGATATCGTCAATTCCATGGCCCGGCAGATGAAAGCCGAGCGCGAGAAGCGCGCCAACATTCTCGAAGCCGAGGGTCTCAAGAGCGCCGCCGTGCTAAAGGCGGAGGGCGAGAAAGCGGCCCAGATCCTCGAGGCCGAGGGCCGCCGCGAAGCCGCCTTCCGCGACGCCGAGGCCCGTGAACGCGGCGCCGAAGCCGAGGCGAAGGCGACGACCCTGGTCAGCGACGCCATCTCCGGAGGCAATGCGCAGGCGATCAACTATTTCATCGCCCAGAAATATGTCGAGGCGGTGGGCCAGTTCGCGTCGTCGCCCAATGCCAAGACCATCCTGTTCCCTGTCGAGGCGACACAGCTCATCGGGACCTTGGGCGGCATCGGCCAGTTGGCCAAGGAAGCGCTGGGTGAGGTCACGGTGCCCAAGGCATCGCCGACGTTGCCGAGGACGAAAGCATCGGACGCATGATCCAGACGTTCATCCAAAGCACGAGCCCAGCCCTGCTTTGGGGCACGCTGGCGCTGATCTTGGCAGCCGCCGAGCTCGTCGTGCCTGGTGTCTTCCTGATCTTCCTGGCCATCGCCGCCGCCGTCACGGCGATCGTCGAACTGTTCATTCCGATGGGTGGCGCTTTTCAGCTGCTCGTTTTCGCGGTGCTGAGCGCCCTGTCCGTCAGCGCCGGCCGGCTCTGGTATCTCGCCCGGCCGGCAACGTCCGTGGATCCGCTGCTCAGCGACAAGGCGGCGCGGCTGATCGGACGGTCCGTCACCGTCTCGGAAGCCATCGTCCACGGCGAGGGCCGCGTGAGGGTCGACGACAGCAGTTGGCGCGTAACGGGACCCGATGCGCCCATCGGCACGCGGCTGACGGTCGTCGAGGTCGACGGTGCAACTCTGGTCCTGAGCTGGCCGGCGGCCTAGAGGTCGTCGAGTTCGTCATTGCGAGCGACGAAGTCGCGCGGCAATCCAGGCCTGTGCTGAACGCCCTGTATTGCTTCGCCTGGCGTCCACCAGGCTCGCAATGACGATTCAGGACTGCCGGATCCGCCTCTAGGGCTGAATCACTTTTCCGCAGCCGATCTGGGCGAGATAGTCGCGCCGGGCCTGCACATATTCGCTGCCCTGGAACACCGGCGAAACCTGATGCACGCCGAGCGGCCAGAACAGGTTGCGGTCGGCAATTGCAACCCGACGCGTCGCACAGAGCTTGTCGATCTGATCGTAGCTCAACATCTGCAGGGCCATGACGGCGGGATGGCCGAGCCGCCCTTCGTTGAAGCGCACCAGGTCGGTCATGTAGTAACCGCCGCGAATGTCGACGAGGACGACGTCGGCCTTGGCCGCGCGGATCGCCGCCATGCTCCGCGCATAGCCGCGCACGTAGCGTTCGGTGTCAAAAAGGAGCCAAACCGCGGCAATAAGCGACACGATCGTGGCAAAAGCGAGCAACTGGCCCGCTTTTCGGTCTCCGGGACGCACGACGGCGGTCCAGCCGAAACCGGCCAGCAGCGCCAGCGCGCCGATGCCGCCATGCATGTAGCGGAAGCCCCAGCCATAGCCCTGGTACAGCGCGAAACCCATGCCCGCCCCCGCTACCAGCAGCAGCGGCAGGACGATGCTGGGCTCCTTGAACACACGGCGCCAGCTAGGAGCAAGAACCGCCAGCAAAGCGAGCGGTAACAACATGATATTGTTCCACGAAATCAACCGCGCGTTGTTGAGGCCCGGCTGCCAAGTGTCCAGCCGCCCGAACAGGCTCTCGATCTTGTCCAATATGCCGTTCGTCCGATGCGCGTCCGTCAGCGGCGCCGGCCCGACTTCGTGCACAAGGAGCATCGGCCACAGCCGCGCCCAAACCACCATCATCGCAAGGCAGACGGCTCCATGAAACAGCGCCGCCCGCCAGTTCCGGCTCGCCAGCAACCAGAGAATGAACGGTCCCATGAAAAGCAGCGGAAAATGCCACTGATGCAGCCCCGCAGCGAGCAATGCGACGATCGCCGCCAGCCCATGACCGAGCTTGCCCCCACGCAGCACCAGCATCAGCCAGATCATGTCGAACGCGAAATGACTGGTCATCGCATATGGCGTCATCGCGGTCGCGATGAGCTGAACCGACGAGAACGCCATGACCATGACGACCGCCTGCGCGTCCGGACGGTTGGGCAGCAGCTGACGGGCAATTTGCCAGAGCGCGAGCAGGCCGACACCCAGCGTGACGGGCGCCGCGATTGCCGCATCTCCAAAGCGAACGAAGAGCGCGCGGATTGCGGCATGAACGGGGAGATAAATCGCTGTCCAGTGCGTGTCCGCGCCATAGGGGCTGTAGAATTCCGGCTGAAGCGCGCGCTTGTAGTCGAGCCAGTCGGGCGGGATCGGCCAGCCGATGCGGCCCTGCGACAGATAGCCGCCGGCCATTTCCACCATCAGTTCATCGCGTGATGGGCTATAACCGTGAAAGATGAGGTCGCGCCCAATCCGGGCTGCCAGCACGACCGCAACGATGCCGAGCAGAATAAAGAATGCCCGTCCGCCCCCGGATCTTCGCGTGCCCCCAGAATTTTTTAGATTCCAGGCCCAAATCGCCATCAGAATGAGTGCGACGGCGTAACCGTCGAGCACCCACATATCCTGCCGCGCGAAGAAATAGGGCGCGAGCGCGCGATAGGCCTTCCCGGCGATATGCCAAAGCCATGTCGCGTAGCTCAAGCCGCCGATGAGTGCGGCGCCCAAAAGCAAAGCGAGCGCCAGCAGGCGCGGCCGCGTCTGCGCTCGTGCGCGTTCAAACGATGGGGACATTGCCGTCAGATGCCAGGTCCGCGCGCAGGAAGAGCCCATCCATCTCCACCAGGAGCGGGAAGTGGCCCTTGTTATTGGCAAAAAGAGCATTGGGCACGAAGCCGGCGGCTTCCAAGCTCGCGATCATCTCGCGCCAGTCGGTTGCACCTTCGTAAAGCGGGCGCACCGCGAGTTCGCTTTGAATGCCGACCATCTGTTCGAGAGCACCACCCGCACCGGCGACAACGGCAGCATCATGGCCCTGCGTATCCATTTTGAGCAGGATCGCACGCGCGTCACGTGCCCCCGCAAGCTCGGGGAGCAAGGTCTCGAGCCGCGCGCAGGGAATATGCGCGGTCCGCGTCACCTTGTTACGACTGGCAAAGATCGGTTCGAGATTGGTGCCCGGCTTTTGGATCGAACTGAACTGATCGGCGGCCATGATGTTGAACTCGACCTGTCCGTCGGCATCGCTCAGCGCGAGGTTATGAACATGCCAATGCGAGTCTCCCCGCGCCGTCCGTTCGAGTTTCACGAAGACATCGGGATTGGGCTCGAAACTCAGGATCGTGCCCCGGTAGCCGACATCCTTGCGCAGCTGGCGTGCATATTGGCCGGCATTGGCGCCCACATCGATGACGCAGTCGATGCCGAAATGGCCAATGAAACGCCGCAATGCGACGATCTCGCCATATTGGTGCTGACGGCCGACGAGACCCAGGCGCGTGGCGAGCCAGCGATCGCGCAATTCACGGCGATAACGACCGATACTCACGCGCGTGCCTTTCGGGCAGCGAAGTGCGAAAGCGCTGCCTCGTAGGCGCGTTCGGTTCCCGCAGCAGCCTGGTCCCAACCTCCGAGACGGGCGTCGAGCGTCTTCGCAGCCTTGGCGAGTTTCAAACGTAGGGTCGCATCGTCAATTAGCGGGCTCAATGCATTTGCGAGCGCGGCACTATCCCCCACGGGGAATTGCGCAACCTCGCCCGCGCCCAGCTCGCCGAACATGCCTGCATCGCTCGTCACCATGGCGGCGCCATAGCTGAGCGCGGACAGGAAGGCACCGCTGGAATCGATCGCACGGTAAGGAAATGCAATGATGTCGGCGCGGCTGAGGTGCGCGTCCAGCCGACTTTCCGGCAGAAAACCGAGATCCGTGATGAGGCGATGGGCAAAGCCGGCGCCGCGGATGCGGCCGAAAAGAGCCTCAACAAGCATGAAGGGCTTTCCGGCGATGGCCAACTCGAAATTATGACCGTCTTTCCATAGGTTAATGGCAGCATCGACCAGCAGATCGAGGCCCTTGTAGGGCCGAATCGTCCCGAAAAAGAGAATTCGCGGCACATTTTGCGTTTTCGCCGGCACGAGAGCGAGGTCGTCCGGCGTCGCAACCGCCAATTTCATGGGCGGATGCGGCACCAGATGCACGCGATCCGTGTCGACCCCCTGCCCCTCTAGCGCGACGCGGGTCGCTTCGCCATGGACGATGAGCGCGTCGAAACGCGGCAGCAGCCCGATATAGCCCCGGCCCTGGACGGCGGCGGTGGCGTCGCCATGGAAAGCCTGGGCGTTGTGGACGGTATGGACGAGCGCCGCGCGACGCCAGAGGCGGCTGAGCAGCCTGGCATCGGCCCAAGCGAACGGGAGCCACTGCGCATGCACCACATCGCCGTCGAGCGCGCTGAGCGGCCCGGCGATGGCGTCGAGACTATATTCGCAAGCCTTGACGGCCTTGCCGAGCAGCCCGTCGCCCAACAGCGTCCGCGCGCCCTCGCCGAAACCGAAAAAGCGCGGAACATAAGCATAGCCGTGCGGCATGATCGCGTCGGTTGCACGCATCGGACGGCCCAGAAGGCGCACATCATGACCGCGCTGCGCCAATGCCGCGCACAGACTGTCGTCATAGCGCCCGGTGAAGAGCGACGGATCGAGCATCGCCACCTTCATGCGGGCGCGACTTTTCCAAGCCTGGAGAGCATGCGGCCATGAACCGCCGCTATCACGACATGGACCAGCGCGTAGCTCATGGCGAAGCGCAAAGCGAAAGGCGCGTCGACAACCGAGCCAAGCCAGCCGGCCACCGGTACACTGATCAGGCTGCCGCACAAGAATGCGAGGGACGGCGCAACAAGTGCAGCAAAGCGCCCCAGGCCATTCTGCAGATAGACCGAAACGCAGATCAGCGAGAGCCCGACGAGCAGCACAAGAATGACTGCAAGTTCAGTGTGATCGAGCATGATCCTCTTGTCGAACATCACCGACGACACGACCGGACCGACCGCGAGCAGGAACAGGCCGAGCGCCAGAGCGGTGCAAACCGACAACGCGAGGCAACGGCGCAACTGCGAGCGGAAGTTCGTCATCTCGCCCGCGTGAAAATGCCGCGTCAGGTCGGGCAGCATCGTTTCCACAAGCGCGCGAACCAGCGCCGACAGCGCCCGCGACATCTTGAAGACGAAGTCGAAAAGCAACAACGGGCGCGGATCCTGTGTTGCCGCAACGATGGTGAAATATGGCGCGTTGTATGCCGCGATATCCGAGAGGGTAAGCGCGCCCGTCCGCCCGATATCGCCAAGATAATTGGTACGGACATGACCCCAGCCCCTGCCGAACGACAGCCAGTGCCCAGCGGGCATGGCGAGCTCTCGCTGCACGGTGCCGAGGCCGAGCAGAACGACCATGACTGTCAGTGCAAGCTGCAACAGGACGGAGATGAGGATCGGGAAGCCGATCAGCGCCGCAAGCAGCAAGGCAAGGCTGGCCACGCGCCGCACGAAATCGAGCGCCTCCCACCAGAGATTATGATCGAGCGCGGCCAACGCGCGGCGGGCGAGAAGCGTCACCAGGTTGAGCGCGGCGGTGGCGTAGAAGGCCAGGAACAATGCGGGATGCGCAGTCCGGATGCCACCGGCCAGCAGGCCAGCCATAATGAGGACCGCGCCCAGTGCCACGATGCCGAGCATGAAGAGCAGCAGCACGCCCAGCTCTTCGCTGCGGAACTCGGCATCGGCAGCCAACCTCGCGCGGCGCATGCGGCTGTAGATCACGGTCGAAAAGCCGAGTTCCGCAGAGATGGTGAAGTTGGCGAAGGCGACGAGCAGCAAGAAAGTGCGGAACTCGTTGAAAGGGAGCAACCGTACGAACACGAAAGTGACGGCGAAGCCCCAGATCATGGCGAGGCCGACATTGGCGAGCTTGGCGAGGCCCAGCAGGCTGCGGCGCCGCTCCAGCCGCGCGGCCAGTGCCAGCAATCCGCCGCCCTGCCCCACCCCGGGCCCCATGTCAGGCAGTGCGCCGCGCGCGGAAGAGCGTGTCGCCAAGCGCCATGTGATGCACCATTTCGGCGGGAATGCCGCTCGTATCGATGAGATCGACGGCGAGACCGGCCGCGCGAATGCGGTCGGCAAAATCGCGGCCATATTGGCGTACGTGATCCCATTGTCCGAAGCGGCGCTCGCGCTCACGGGGCGACAGACCGGCAGGACCGTCCTCACTCGGCTTTTGCCACAGCGGCACGATGAGCCATGCCTCACCGCCGGGCTTCAACGCCCGATGGATGTTACGCAGCACCTGCGCGTCATCCGGTACGTGCTCCATGACATGGCTTGCATAGATGATGTCGAAGCGCCCCTCGTCATCGAGCGCCATCAGGTCGAGCTGCTGAATATCGGGCAGCGGATAGCGCGACGGATCGAAATCGGCGGGCACATAGTCTTCCGCACCGGCGCGAAAGCGATGAACGAGGCTCGCCTCATTAGGGGCGCAATGCAGGATCGCCGCCTCCTTCGGGATCGCGATGACATCGAGATCGAGCAGGGCATGCATCAGGCGCTCGCGAGGTGAGGCATTGCAATGCGGGCAACCCCATTCGCGCTCATCGCCGTAGCGATACCAGCCGACGACGTCATGATGGCAGGCGGGACAATGGCGGCTGCGCTTTGCGCCCGCCCGATAGCGAAGCGCGAGGGCAAGGCGCGAAAGATGCTTGCCGACGGCCTTGGTGACGCGCTGGATCGTGATCATGGCTGCTGGCTATACATATGTAACGTCGGATTGCGAGAGGGCGCCTCCCTCAAATACCGTTCGTCCTGAGCTTGTCGAAGGACATCTTTTTGCCTCTTGCACAGCCTAGGTCAGAAAAAGGAACGCCCTTCGACAAGCTCAGGACGAATGGGTTCTTTTCTTATAGGAGAGCATTTCGCGAGAGAGACTTCAATCCCGTGACTTGGCCGGCGTCCAGGTGGTGAAGGTTTTGCCCCCCATCGCAAGCAAGACGCCCCGCAGCGTCGCGACATAGGCGAGCAGCAGGTCGACAACTGCCGCGAGAGGTCCCCGCCGCATCTGCAGACCCAGCATCAGAACGACGATGGCCGCAGCGATCAGGGCAATGGCTGCAATGGGCGACATCCGCCATGCGAGTGCCAGCGCCGCAAACCCACCCATGGCCATCCAGGCAGCGCCGAACCACCGCACGAGCTTGCGCGAAGTATATTTGAAGCGGTCGAGCGCCGCCATCGTGGCGAGTTGGGGGCGCAGGTGGCGATGCGTATGCCATGCGCGCGCCGAGATGCGGATCTTGCGGCGATATTCGTCGGCGCGCTGCGCAACCAGGGCTTCGTACGCGACGACGTCCTTTGCCTTGATAAGCCGCTTGCCGGCGAAGACCACGGCCATCGAGACGGTCAGATCGTCCAGCACATCGTCAGGAAACTCGGGATAAAGCGGGCGGCGAATGGAGAAGATGGAGCCGTCGGCGCCCATCACGTTGCCGGTGCGGGATTCTGCGTCCTTGAGCGCTTCCTCGATCCGCCAATAGAGGCCGCCGACATTGGCGGTCGCGCTCTTCTCGGTGCCCCCATAATGCAGCGAGCCGAGCACGCCGCCGACTTGCGGATCAGCATAACGCTGCAGCAGCTTCTCGATGGCATCGTCCTCAAGCACGACATTGGCGTCGGTAAAGATGAGGATATCGCCCGTTGCCCGTGCAGCAAGCTGCTTCATGCCGTAGGCCTTGCCGGTGCGCCCGGGCCCCTGCACGAGGGTCAGCAGATCGCCGGCGCCCGCGAGCAGTTCGCCCGTGCCGTCGCTCGAGCCGTCGTCATAGGCAAGAACCTCGAGACCGGGATGCCGGCCCTTGAGGAGGCGCAGGTTCCCGATCTTGCCGGGCAGCGAGACGGCTTCGTTATAGGCGCAGAAGAGTAGGGACGCAGATGGAAGCGGCGCAGCCGGATCGGGTGCGAGCGGACGCGTCGGCAGCAGCCGCAGGATCAGCGGATAGAAGACGAACGGCCAGAGCAGCAGAATGATGCTGAGGATCACGACGGCGATGAGGAGGAGATCGATCATCTGGGCGTCCCCATGCTCCTGCGAAGGCAGGAGCCTAGGGCGACAAAACACCGCCCATGCGCCCTAGGCTCCTGCCTTCGCAGGAGCACTGAGTTGGCCTTAGTACGCGTTGTCATGCGCCAGCACACCGAGCGTCGCGACAATGATCCTCAGGTCGCGCCAGATCGACCAGTTGGTCACATATTCGAGGTCCGACTGGAGCCGGTTGACGAGGTCCTCGTGGCTGTCGGTCGGCCCACGATGGCCGCGGACCTGGGCAAGCCCTGTCATACCCGGCTTGATGCAGTGGCGCGCCCAATAGCGCTCGTCCACTTCCCAGTAGAGGCTGTCGGCGGCCTTGGCGGCGGCTGCATGAGGGCGGGGCCCGACAACGCTCATGTCCCCGCGCAGCACATTGAAGAGCTGCGGAAGCTCATCGATGCTCGTCTTGCGCAGGAAAGCACCCACGCGCGTCACACGCGGATCGTCCTTTTCGGTCAGCTTCTCGGCAGCCTGATCAGTCTGCGCCATATGCATGGTGCGGAACTTGAGGATCATGAACGGATGCGCGTCCTTGCCCATGCGTGCCTGTCGAAAGAGGACCGGCCCGGGTCCGGACAGGCGCACGGCGATGGCGGCAGCGATCAGCACAGGCGACAGCACCAGGATCGCACAGAAACTGACCACGACATCGAGCAAGCGCTTCAACAGCCGATCCCGGAAGAGCAGCGGCCCGCCCGCAACCACCAGCGTCGGATGATCGTCGAACTGGCTGACCTTGGCCGGTGCGAACTGGCTCATTTCCGGCACCAATATCTCGCCCTTCGCCGAGAGCGCAGTCAATGCCACGCGCCAGGCCTCCATCCGCTCCGCCGTGCAGGCCACGACGATGCGCTCGGCCCCGCCGACGCCCCGCGCCAGCTTTTCAGCCATCTTTGCGGTGCGTTTCGTCGGATCGAAACCGAGGTCCTTGGCGAAAATGAGATGCGCCTCTCGCGGCGCGATCACGTCGACGCCGTCCACGAGCAGCACCGTGAAATGCGGTACTTCCCCGAGCAACGCGAGCGCGATCCGTTCCATGAGGAGCCGCGCGACATACAAACCCGCGCCCCCCACCAGCAGGCCGACGAGGAAGGTGAGGCGCGAGAGCTGCTCGCCGATCTTGCCGAAATAGATGATGATAAGCGTCAGCAGCGCGGCCTGCGTCAGGCTCCACACGGCCTTCACCGCACTCGCCTGTCGATTGCCGATCATGCGAATGCCGTATGCGCCGCCGTTGATCGCGATCAGCGCATAGACCGGCGCGATCATCGCGAACATCACGAGGCCATGGGGCTTTCCGGGCTCGCCGAAGAGCGAACCCAGCACCACGACGTTGGCCAAGGCAAAAGCGATCCCCAGCATCGCAAGATCGATGAGGATGGAGAGGATATAAAGGCGCAGGCGCGCCACTTCCTTGGACGGCGCAGGTCTCGCAGTCATTGCCGGGCGAGTAAGCGAGCCCTGCGGCGAGCGTCAACGGGATTCTTGTCGCAAGACCGCCACGATCCGCCCCGAGGCCTGGCCATCACCATATGGACTGTGCGCACGAGCCATGGCGGCGTAAGCCGCGGGAACATCGAGCAGGTGGGTCAACGCCTCGGCGATGCATGCCGCATCTGTGCCGACGAGCCGCGCTGTTCCCGCCGCGATGCCTTCGGGCCGCTCCGTCGTCTCGCGCATGACCAGCACGGGCTTGCCGAGCGCAGGCGCCTCCTCCTGGACACCGCCGCTATCTGTGAGGACGACGTAGCAGGCATCGAGCAGCGCAACGAAGTCGGGATACTCGAGCGGATCGGTCAGTGCGACATTGGGCAGACCGTCAAGCGCTGCGCGGAAGACCGCGCCGACCTCGGGATTGGGATGCAGCGGCATGACGATGGCCACGTCGTCGCGGGCGGCGAGGGCACCGAGAGCGTCCGCGATCGAGGCGAGTTCGCTCAAATTTTCGCGCCGGTGACAGGTGACGGCGACGATCCGTCGCCCGGCGAACCGCTTGGCAAGATCCTCCATCACCTGCGCGCGCAAAGTCTTGTCGCGCAACAGGTCGCGCACGTGAAGAAGAGCGTCGATTCCGCTGTTCCCGGTCATGTGGATGCGCGAGGCATCGACGCCTTCGTTCCGCAACGCCGTCGCGGCATTCTCCGTCGGCGCGAAATGAAGATCGGCGAGCGTCGCGATGATGCGGCGATTGCCTTCTTCCGGCCAGGGGTGGTGGAGATTGCCGCTGCGTAGGCCCGCCTCGACATGGACGACCGGGATACGGCGATAATAAGCGGAGAGCGCGGCGCATTTGGCGCTCGCGGTGTCGCCCTGAACGATGACGCGATCCGGCCGCTCGGTGTCGAGCACAGCCCCGATGCCGGCGAGCAGGCGGCCCGTCAGCGCATCGAGCGACTGACCCGGCGTCATCAGGTCAAGATCGATATCGGGCCGGATATCGGCAAGATCGAGAACCTGATCGAGCAGCGCGCGGTGCTGGCCGGTCACGCAAACCAACGTTTCCAGCGCGGGCTGCTCGCGCAAGGAGCGAATGACCGGAAAGAGCTTTATCGCCTCCGGCCGCGTCCCGAGGACGACAAGCAATCGCTTTGCATTCACGCCCGCGTTCCCCCCGGTCCGAGACGCGGGAACTCTGGCGCATCGAGTGATACACGTAAAGCCGCGCAGCATCCGAAATGGAACCGGCCGGCACGCATGCGAGGGACATGCGGCCGGCCGGCGGGGGAGTTGTGCTGGAACGCCGGGATTAGCGGGCCGAGGCCACCTCGACCGAACCGCGGTTCGCCATGGCGTCCGCGACGCTGAAGCTGACCGAATTATCGTCGGTCTTGCCGACCACCTGGCCGTTGCGAACGACATAATAGAAGTCCGGGCCGTCCACAGCGTGACCCTTGATGACGAGCGAGTCGCCGACCTTGGTCTGGGTGTAGAAATAGGTCACGCCGTCCTGCGTGAAGCTCTGGCGTTCCGCGGCGGGAGCAGCAACGGCGGGCGCAGCGGCGACGAAAGCCAGAGCGGCGATGAGGGGAAGCTTGATCATGATGAATCTCCAATGGGGGCCTAAAGCCTTGTCGGCTGATCCCCCATTATGTGAGCTTTCTAATAGTTGTATTGCAATTTGTTTCAGGCCCGAAACGATTGGCCACAAATGGGTAACGCACGGCGGCACTGGGCGGTGCCATCCGTCATAAGTGCTGTTAAATCAGTTATTTGATAGCGATTCTGCCGCCGAGCCGTGCAGCGTTCCGGATCAAAAACTTTTCTTCTCAGCCGGCCACCAGGGCAGCGTCGCGCAGGCCCCGCCACACCCGCGCGGCCTGTACGGTCTCGGGCACGTCGTGCACGCGCACGATCTGCGCAGCGTTGTCGAACGCCCGCATGGCCAGCGCCAACGATCCGCCGAGACGCTCCTCGACCGGCGCGGCGTTTGAGAGCGCGCCGACCATGCGCTTGCGGCTCGCGCCAAACAGCAGCGGAACGCCGAGGCCCTGGAACAGCGCCAGATTGTTGAGGATGCGCGTGTCGTCCGCGAGCGCCTTGCCGAAGCCGATGCCCGGATCGACGATGATCTTGGACCGGGAAATGCCCGCCGCGAGACAAACGGCGATCCGCGCCTCGAGCCAATCGAACACGACCGCATCGATCGTCGGGCCGCCGACGGCATCGCCCTTGTAGGTGACGGCGCCGCCATGTGGGTCTTCGCCGGCCGACGGCGTGTGCATGAGGATGACCGGGCAACCGGCCGCGGCCACCACTTCGAGCGCGCGCGGATCATGGGTGAGGCCGGTGACGTCGTTGACGATATGCGCACCGGCGGCCAGCGCTGCCTCCATGACGGCCGCTTTGCGCGTATCTGCCGACACGATGACGCCGCTCTTGGCGAGGCGTTCGACAACCGGCACGACGCGCGCGATCTCGTCGCCTTCCCAGACCGGCTGCGCGCCAGGCCGCGTGGATTCGCCGCCAACGTCGACGATCGAGACGCCCGCCAGCTGCATCGCGAAACCCGCGTCCGCCGCCTTGTCGGGGTCGCCGATCAGCTTGCCGCCATCGGAGAAGCTGTCCGGCGTCATGTTGAGGATGCCCATGACAAGCGGGGCATCGAAGCGCAGAACGCGCTCGCCCAGTTCGAGCGGCGGGCGGACAGCCGTCAGGCCGCCGACAAGCCTTGCCGTACGCTCCGACAACGCATCGGGCAAGCGCGCCTGCCAGTCGGCAAGGAGCGAGACCGGTACAGATGCCTTACCGCGCACGCCGTCCACGCCGATCCACAATGCCTCGACGCCTTGAAACCAGATGAGCCCGCCCGCCAGCCGCAGCGCCGCACCGTCCGGTAGACCCACAGGCGTATCGGCGAACCAGATGGGGCGGAGATAGAGGCGAGCGCCGGCAGGCGGCAGGACGGGAAAATCGGTCATGAAGCGCACCTAGACCAAGCACAGCCTGGAGGAAACTGCCGTTCGGCTTGCGCATGACGGCAGGAAAGCCCTACCTCACCGGCAAAATAGAACGAGGAGACGAGATGACCGACCGCAGCCGCATAGCGCCCCTTTCCAAATTCGAGGAAGAGATCGGCTTCACGCGCGCCATTCGCGTGGGCGACCGCATCCTCGTTTCCGGCACGACCGCCAACCTGCCGGACGGCACGGTGCCGGACGACGCCGGTGACCAGGCGGACCTCATCTTCGCTGAAATCATCCGCCATATCGAGGAACTGGGCGGCCGCGCGGAGGATGTCGTGCGCATCCGCATGTTCGTCACCGACATCGCTTATGCCGATGCGGTCAGCGCTTCCTTCTCGCGCCACATGAAGATCGCGCGCCCGACCGGCACGCTCGTCGCCATTTCCGCCCTCTACCGGCCCGAGTGGAAAGCCGAAATCGAGGCCGAAGCCGTGGTGCCGCCGTCGCGTTAGAAGCAACTCGACAATGGCATTCGCAAACGCCATCTCTCGCCCATGACCATCGAACGCAAAGCGCCAGAATGCTGGCTCACCGACATGGACGGCGTGCTCGTCCATGAGGAACATGCGCTGCCCGGCGCGACCGACTTCATTGCGCGGCTGATCGAGAAGCAGCGGCGCTTTCTCGTCCTCACCAACAATTCGATCTTCACGCCGCGCGACCTGGCCGCGCGGCTGGTCCGCGCCGGCCTGCACGTGCCCGAGAGCGCGATCTGGACGTCGGCGCTCGCGACGGCGGACTTCCTTCGACTGCAGAAGCCGAAGGGCTCGGCCTTCGTGATCGGCGAGGCAGGCCTGACCACCGCGCTGCACGAAGTCGGCTATACGCTGACGGACCGCGACGCGGACTATGTCGTGCTCGGCGAGACACGCACGCTCAGTTTCGAGACGATCACCAAGGCCATCCGCCTGATCGGCAAGGGCGCGCGCTTCATCGCCACCAATCCGGACGTCACCTCACCCTCACCGGAAGGTCCCCTGCCCGCCACCGGATCCGTTGCCGGGATGATCGCCAAGGCGACGGGCGCCCAGCCCTATTATGTCGGCAAGCCCAACCCGATGATGTTCCGCAGCGCGATGAACCGCATCGACGCGCGCTCCGAGAGCACGGTCATGATCGGCGACCGCATGGACACCGACGTCGTCGCCGGTATCGAGGCCGGGCTGGAGACCATCCTGGTGCTCACGGGATCGACCAAGGCGGACCAGGTCGCACGCTTCCCCTTCCGGCCCAGCCGCATTCTCGATTCCATCGCCGACGTCATCCCGATGGTGTGAAAAGAGCGCCGGAAGTCCACTTCCGACGCCCTTCCCCCAATTGCGGCCGCTCGTCAGACGATGCGCAGCGCGCGCTTGCTCCCACTGGCGCGCATTGCAGCTCCTGCGAAGCCCAGACCGCAGATCATCAGCGCCCAGCTGGCCGGCTCGGGCACCGCGCCATTGACGCTCTTCAAAGAGACATTGAGCGAGACACCGCCGGCATTGTCGGGCGGATAATAATCCTCGGTAAAAAAGGCCAATTGCGTCGTGCTCGCTAGAGTGAAGGTGCCGCTGTAGTTCAGGGCATAGGCGGCATTGGCGACATCGTCGTGAAGGCCGGTGAACGCATTCGGATCCGGCAAGCTGTCCAATACGACCTTATGGGTGGCCGCGTCGGCAATGATAAACGACCAAATCCAGTTGTACGGGTTGCCGGTATTGAAATTCCAGACATCATAGGCCGCACCCTGCTGGCCCACTCCGTTGGTGACGGTATAGGTGCCCGGCCCAAAGGTGACGAGCACCGGGCTGATGAAATCGCCGACCGTATCGCCGGCCACAGGATGGACACCGTTGCAGGTGGTGCAGCCGGTTATGGCGCCGTTGATGTTGATAATGTCGGCATTTGCTGCCGCCGGAAGGGTGGCAGCCGCCAGTATGGCGATCGCGCTCAAGGCAGTTTTCATCGAATTGTCCCCACATTTGAATGTGAGGCTCTGTTGCCTGAGAGATCGCTACAGGCTCAATTGCCTAAAGAGGCAGGTTGTCTCACAGTGGGAAGCGGGGCTTGATGCCGACAGAGGCATGAGCGCGTGGGGTTACCGGGGGTATGACGAGACGGCTGCTGCTGATTGACGACCATCCGCTGTTCCGGAACGGCTTCGCCGCGATGCTGGGCCAGTTCCGCTCGGATTGGGTCCTGAACCTGGCAGGCTCCGCGTCGGAAGGGTGCGCACAGCTCACCGCCGACAACGACATCGAGTTGGCGATCGTTGACATTCAGTTGTCGGACGGGGATGGTTTTGCGGCAATTACGCGGATGCTGGCCATTGCGCCGACATTACGCTGCATCGTCATTTCCGGCCGTGAGGACAGTGCCGCGAGGGTGCGCGCCATCGCATGCGGCGCCAGCGCGTTCATCGGCAAGACCGACGCGGCAGAGGACATGCTGGCGACACTGGACAACGTCCTCTCGGGACAACGTCCGTTCGATCAGGACAAGCGTTCGGCCATGACGGCACCGTCGCTGTCGGCCCGGCAAGGCGAAGTGCTCGCGCTGCTCGCGCAAGGCCATGCCAACAAGGAAATACGCCATCGCCTCGGCATCGCCGAACGGACGGTGCGGGCCCATCTCACCGACCTGTTCGGACTGCTGGGCGTATCCTCGCGCATGCAGGCGCTGCTCAAGGCTCGCGAACTGGGGCTGATCGACTGATGGACGCTGTCCGGGCCGAAGCGATCCGGACGCTCTTCGTCCAGGCCCGCAATTCGGCCATCGCCGCCCTTGTCGTTACGGCGTACATGGTCGTGGCAGCCTGGGACTATAGCGACCATCAGGTCATCCTGAGCTGGCTCGGACTCCAGACGCTGGCCCAGCTCGCACGGCTCGCCCTGGTCGCTCTTTTTCACCGACGCCAGCCAAAAGACGAGGCGCTTGAACGCTGGGCACTCGCCTACACCCTTTACATGGCGCTCGCGGGGGCGCTGTGGGGAGCATCCTCCTTTCTCTACATGCACGCCGAACAGCCGATCACGATCGCCCTGACGCTATGCGGCCTGTACGGAATTTCAGCCGGCAGCGTGCCCGGCAACGCCTATAATCCGTCTGGTGTCTACGCCTTCGTGGTGACGATCTTCGGTTGCGTGCTCGTGGAGCTCACGCGCCAGCGCGAGGCTGTCTACATCGTGCTCGGCATCGCTTCGGCGGCCTTCGCAGCAATCCTCATCCTGTTCTGCAAGGTCCAGGCGCGCACCATCCTCAACAGCTTCCGCATCCGATTCGAGAACCAGGCATTGCTCGAAGCCCTCACGCAGCAACGCGAAGCGGCGGAACAAGCTCGTGCCGAAGCCGAACAGGCCAGCCTCACCAAATCCCAGTTCCTTGCTGCAGCAAGCCATGACCTACGCCAGCCGCTCCACGCTCTGGGCCTGCTCGCCGGATCTTTGCGCTCGCTCGTCCAGACCGACGCCACACAGCGCGTCGTCACGGAAATGCGCGCCAACATCCATGCCATGGAAGGCCTGTTCAACGGTCTGCTCGACCTTGCGAGGCTCGAAGCCGGCGTGGTGCAGGTCGCGAGCGAACCGCTGCCGAGCGATGAATTGTTCGACCGGCTCAATCATTTCCTGAAAGCTACCAGTCTTGAGCGCGGCATCGACCTGCGCTTCCGCTCGGACGGCGCGATCATGCATAGCGATCCCGTTCTTATCGAGCAGATCATGCTCAACCTGGCCGCAAATGCGATCCACAACACCGAACGCGGAGCCGTGCTCTGCGCTGCGCGGCGGCGTGGCGGAACGGTAAGGCTCGAAGTCTGGGACACTGGCCGGGGCATTGCAGCAAGCGAACTCGACCGCATTTTCGAAGCGTTCGTGCAACTCGGCAATGTCGAGCGCGACCGCCGCCGCGGCATGGGACTGGGTCTCGCGATTGCACAGCGTTCAGCAGAATTGCTCGGAACGACCATCGGCGTCGCGTCGCGGCCAGGCCACGGCTCGGTCTTCTGGCTGAGCCAGCCCGTTGCGGCGAAAGCAGTGGCGCCGGTGCCCGCTCCACCTCCTGCGCGGGCAAAACCGGACTGTGCCGAGCGGCACATTCTGGTCATCGACGACGACGAGGCCGTCCAGCGGTCTCTCGACCTGCTGTTCGATGGTTGGAACGTGCAAGCCCAGATCATGTCTACTGGCGAGCAGGCTCTGGCAGCGCTCCAGCAAGGCGAAACGTTCAGCCACGTGCTGTGCGACTATCGGCTGCCCGGGCCTCATGACGGCATCGATCTGCTGCTGGCACTGCGCGACGTGAGCGGACTGCCTCCTCATCGTCTGTTTTTGATCACGGGCGACATGGATGCCGGCCTCATTGCGCGGGCGGACAATCACGGGCTCGCCCTGCTGCACAAGCCCCTGTCGCCGGAGAAGCTGCAGACTCTGCTCGCGCTCACGCCGGACGCCATCGCGCCCTGACGCCAAACCCAAAAAAGAGCCCAGGGTGGCTGTGGGAGTTGCCACCCTGGGCACCGGCCCTAGGTAGTTTGCATCGGACCCGGGAGCCGGCTGTGGGATCTATCCGGTCATTCCTCCATTCAGGGCTCTGTCGCCAGAAGATAGAGCTGCCGGAGAGCGTCGAGGGATTTGACCTTCCCCTCATGTTCGATTTGCCAGAAGGTCCAGCCGTTGCAGCTGGGCGCACCTTGGAGCTTTGCGCCGAGGCCATGGATGGAGCCGGTCTCGCCGCTGCATTCGAGGCTGCCGTCGGCGCGGACATGCGCCGTCCAGCGACCCTTGGAATCGGAAATCGTCGCGCCGGGGGCAATCATGCCCGTCTCGACCAACGTGCCGAAAGCGACGCGCGGCTGCGATTTAGGCGACTGCATGATGGCAAGCGCGCTCTCATCGAGCGGCAGGGCCGAGGCAATGCGTTCGCGGGCAACTTCGACATAGGCGTCTTCGCGCTCGATACCGATCCAGTGGCGGCCAAGGCGCTTGGCAACCGCACCCGTCGTGCCGGTGCCGAAGAAAGGATCGACCACGACGTCGCCGGGCTTCGTGCATGAAAGCAGCACGCGATAGAGCAGCGCTTCGGGCTTCTGCGTCGGATGTGCCTTGGTGCCGCCCTTCTTGATCCGCTCGGGGCCCGCGCAGATCGGCAGGACCCAGTCCGAGCGCATCTGCAGTTCGTCGTTGAGCGTCTTCATCGCGCGATAGTTGAAGGTGTACTTGGCCTTCTCGCCCTGGCTCGCCCAGATCATCGTTTCGTGCGCATTGGTGAAGCGCGTGCCCTTGAAATTGGGCATGGGATTGGCCTTGCGCCAGACGATGTCGTTGAGGATCCAGAAGCCCTGGTCCTGCATCAGCGCGCCGACGCGGAAGATGTTGTGATAGCTGCCGATCACCCAGATGGTGCCGTCGGGCTTCAGGATGCGGCGGCACTCGGTCAGCCACTCGCGGCAGAAGGCATCGTAGGCGCCATAGCTGTCGAACTGGTCCCAATGATCGTCGACGGCGTCGACACGGCCGCCCTCGGGCCGAAACAGGTCGCCACCGAGCTGGAGATTATAAGGCGGATCGGCGAACACCATGTCGACGCTGGCCGTCGGCAGCGTGCGCAGCATGGCAATGCAATCGCCCTGCAGAATGTGGTCGAGCGGCAGCGCGGCCGAACGCACGGACGCCGGCGCAGCGCCCCTCGTCTTCGCCCCAGCCGGACGGTTTCCAACCCGCTCGATAACACCCATTGTCGTCAAATTCCCCTGTTGACGCCCTAGGCATGAGTCCCCGCGACTCCCGCGTCAAGCTCGCTCTTCATGGTTAACAATGTGTTACAGCGACACATTGAGGGAGAACGAAAGGAGTCTGCCACAAGGGACGGAGTCTCGGCCCGAAGCCAAGACTCCATATCTTGTGGTGTGGCGGCAAAGACTCAGCCGGCCATCTTGTGGATATTTTTCCACTCAGACCGAGCGGAGCGTCGCCAGAAGCAGCCAGAGGCCGATGATCGCGAACAGTCCGGCGGTCACGAAACGTACGATGCGAAGTGGCACACGGCGCAGGAGCTCGTTGCCGAGGAAGATGGCCGGGACATTGGCGATCATCATGCCGAGCGTGGTGCCGGTCGCTACGGCGAACACGTCGTGGAAGCGGGCGCCCAGCGCGATGGTCGCCACCTGCGTCTTGTCGCCCATCTCGACAAGGAAGAAGGCGATCGTGGTCGTGACGAAGGCGCCGTACCGGCCTGCCCCTTCCTTGAGATCGTCGACCTTGTCCGGGATCAGCGTCCAAGCGGCCATGGCGAGGAATGAGAGCGCCACCAAGACGCGGAACCAGTCGCTATCGAGCAGGAAAGCGGCCTGCGAGCCGACCAGCGCGGCCAGTGCGTGGTTGACGATGGTCGCGGCGAAGATGCCGGCGATGATGGGCAGCGGGCGCGAGAAACGGGTCGCGAGCAGGATTGCGAGCAGTTGCGTCTTGTCGCCCATTTCGGCGAGAGCGACGATGCCGGTCGAAGTCAGCAAAGCTTCCATGAACGGAACTCCGGGGCCAGGACAGCGCACGCAATGACACAAGGCTCCCCGCCCGGCCCGGAACGGAAGCATTGTGCCATTGGTCTCGCCTGAATGCTGCTGCACTCCTCCGCGCCATGGCCTCTCGGCCAAGTATGTTGACGCGCGAGCCCGCTCAACGAGCGGCTGGCTACTCCCCAAGGGACGCGCGGCCTCTAGCGCAGGGATGCGGCCACGGCAAGCATGCAAGAAAGCCGCGCAGACGCCGCCTTCCATGATACGGTATCTATTCCAACAGGAGGGGGAAAGGTGTTCGGCGGGGCAGTCGCCGCCTAAAGCAACGCCGCCTGCGCGACCGGCGCAAAGCTGCGCCGATGCAGTGGTGTGGGGCCGTGCGTCCGCAGGGCTTCGAGATGGTCAGGTGTGCCATAGCCCTTGTTGCTGACCCAATTATATTGGGGATGCGCGAGATGATAATCGCGCATCAAGGCGTCGCGATGCTCCTTGGCGATGATCGAGGCGGCGGAAATGCAAGGCTCGATGGCGTCGCCACCGATAATGGGCCGCGCGGGCCAGCGCCACTCGGGGCGGCGGCCATGTGGCGTCAGATTGCCGTCGATCAGTACTTCCAGCGGATCGCAGCCGATCTTTGCGCACAATGCCTCAACCGCGAGCGTCATCGCCAGCATGGTGGCGCCGAAGATGTTGAGCCGGTCGATGTCCTCGACCTCGACCACGCCAACGGCCCACTGACAGCGGCGCTTGATCGTCGCTTCAAGCTCGGCGCGACGCGGGGCGGTAAGTTTTTTGCTGTCGTCGAGGCCTGATGGACGCGGCTTGCACAGGATGACCGCCGCGGCCACTACAGGTCCTGCCAGTGGGCCCCTGCCCGCTTCGTCGACGCCCGCGATCATAATGTGCCGACGTCCACGGCCTGATGCCCCATCGGGCCATGGCCCTGCCCGAGTTCGGGCGCGGCCAACAAGGCGGCACGGACGAACTTGCGGGCACGATCGACGGCTTCGGGGAGGTCGAGGCCCTCGCCCAGACCGACCGCGATGGCGCTCGCCAGCGTGCAGCCGGTACCATGGGTGTCCTGGGTGTCGATGCGTGCATCCTCCCAGCGCGCGATCTCGCCCTCGGGGCCGACGAGGCGGTCGACGATCATATCGCCCGGCGCGTGGCCGCCCTTAATGAGCAGGATTTCTCCACGGGCGGTCAGTTCCGCCTCGCCGCCGAGTGCCTCCAGCTCTGGCAGGTTGGGCGTCGAGACATAGGCCCAGCCCATGAGGTCTTCCATCGCCGCGATCGTCTCCCCGTCGGCCAGTATGCCGCCGCTGGTCGCTACCATCACCGGATCGAGCACGACCGGCGCGTTGATGCTCTCCAGCCGCGCCGCCACCGCGCGCGCCGTTTCGGCCGAACCGATCATCCCGATCTTGATGGCGTCGACCCCGATGTCGCTCACCACGCTGTCGATCTGCGCGAGAACCATATCGGTGGGAACCTGGTGCACGCCCTGCACACCGAGCGTGTTCTGCGCGGTGACGGCCGTGATCGCCGTCATGGCGTGTCCGCCCAGCATGGTCACGGTCTTGATGTCGGCCTGGATGCCGGCGCCACCGCCCGAATCCGAGCCGGCAATGATGAGGATGCGGGGAGTCGCCATAGGGCGCTTTTGCCCATGGCGCCCGGGCAAGTCGAGCGCCCAATGCTCCATCTGTCGCAAACGCCATTCCTCGAAATAAAATGCATCGAAAATCATGCTTTCGGCAAAGCTTTCCCGATTTCTATTACCCGCTTTCTTGACCAAGTTCCGTTTCGAAGGCAGTTTTCAAGCAGCGATCTGGTTTTCCAACATCTCGGGGAAAGGTGTCGGCGATGCAGGAGCATGCAGGACTTCTCGTTGTTCATGGCATCGGCGAGCAAAAACGCTTCGAAACCACGCGCCAATTGGTCCAATCCATCCTCGCCGGCCTCGGCGCCAGAGACGATGGCAGCCGCTATTCGCTCGTGGATCGCACGGCCAATCCGACCGAAATCCCGATAAACTGCCCGCATATCGACCGCTCGAGCGGCCCGTTCACGATCGCTTGCGAAGACGCAGCCGGCAAGCGCACGACCCACCTCCATGTCCATGAGGTCTGGTGGTCCGATCTGGGTGCGCCCTCCTCCTTTTCCGAGCAGGTCCGCTTCTGGCTCTGGGGCCTCGGCCAATGGTGCGCGCTGGTCATCTGGTCGAAGCATGATCCCAACAAGCCGAGCAATACCGAGCTGCTGATGACGCCGCCGACCAAGTTTCGTGCGGAACTCAACGCGAAGGGCAAGGCCAGGAACAAGTCCAAGGACAAGACTCAGGCACGGCCCATCGCACGCTTCCTGCTGTTTCTGTCGGGACTCTACGCACTGTTCACGCTCTTTTCGTGGGAAGCGGTGAAACGGGTCTTTTCATGGCTTTCGGACAGCGCGGGATCGCCCTCCATTCTGACAGCCTATGTCGGAGATGTGCGCATCTATACGCAGGCGCCCGGCAAGGGCGGCGGCAACCTGACGGATCTGGGCCAGCCGTGGCGCACCACGATCCGGCGCAGGATGATCAGCGAACTCATCGCCATGGCCGAGCGCGACTATGACCGCTGGTATGTCCTGGGTCATAGTCTGGGCAGTATCGTCGCGTTCAACGGCGTCCAGGAGCCCGAATGGAACCTGCCCAACTATCTGGATCCGGCACAGACCGATCGCCTAAGGGCCAGCGCGACGGCCAATGGGCTGTGGGTGACCACGCCGCCTGCCGCCGGTGAACCGCAGCCCAATCTCCATGTGATGATGCCCCGCCGGCCCGTCTGGCTGGGCCCGACCGAACGCATTTCACGCAAGGCGCTGTTCAAGACTTTCAATGGCATGATCACCTATGGCTCGCCGCTCGACAAGTTTGCCGCGCTCTGGCCGCGCATCGTCCCCATCAACAAGCAGCGCGATGTCTTCGATGCCAAAGCAGACTGGGTAAACCTCTCCGACGCGACGGATCCGGTTGGCGCGCAGGTGGGCGCATTCGAGCAAGGCTGGCGAAAGGGGACACCAGCCGCACAATCGCCGTTCAACGTCCGCGTGAGGGCCTCGGCGTTCTTCCTCCTCTCCCACATTCGCTACTTCGGGGCGCCGACTCCCCACAAGACCGACAGGCCCGAGACGCGCGCGCTGGTCGAGGTTCTCTTTCCGGGTAACAACGCGCCGCCGAGGCTCACCGCCGCGTTTGCCGATGTCGGCAAGCATTATGGCAAGCCCTATCGGCGCGTCTTGCTGACGATCTTCTGGGTGATCCTCCTCGGCGCGGTTCTGGTCACTGCCACCTCCTGGCTCGCTATCCTCCTGAAACGCCTGATCGACGCGGGAGCGGACAAGCTCTCGCAATGGCTCACGAACCACTGGCCGTCTTGGGATTGGCTGGGCGGCCTCTCCCCGAAATTCCCGTCGATCGTCTGGAAGACCCTCATGACGCCGTTCGAATGGGTTGGCAGCATGGGGTTCGGCGCAGTCATGCTCACGACTTTGATCGTGGGCGCCACCGTTGTCGGTCTCGCCGGAGCCTGGCGCTGGCGCTCGGGAGAATAGTGCAGCATTTCAAAGCCCGTCGGGTTGCTCCAACTGCTTTAGTCCACTAGAACACTCCCGATACGGGAGAGACGTTGATCATGGATGCTCTGGACGTCAAAGGCGTCGTCAAACGCTTCGGCGACTTCACGGCCGTCAACAATCTGAGCTTCTCGGTCCGACCCGGCGAGGTCTTCGGCTTCCTCGGTGGCAACGGCGCCGGCAAGACAACGACATTGCGCATGGCCCTCGACATCTTGCGGCCAGACGCCGGCAGTATCTCGATCCTCGGCAAGGAACCGGGCCGCGGCAATGCGGGCGATATCGGCTTCCTCCCGGAAGAGCGCGGCCTTTACCGCGCCATGACGGCGATCGACACCATCGTCTATTTCGGGCGATTGAAGGGCCTCAAGACGGCCGATGCGCGGCGGGAAGGCCTGACGCTGCTCGACCGCTTCGGCCTCGGCGCTCAAGCGAAGAGCCGCATCGACCAGCTGTCCAAGGGCATGTCGCAAAAGGTGCAGCTCGCCACGGCGCTGGTCAACAAGCCGCGCCTGCTCATCCTCGACGAGCCTTTTTCCGGCCTCGATCCGCTCAACCAGGGCCTGCTGGAAGATGAGATCGTCGGTGCCGCGCGCGGCGGCGCGACGGTCATCTTCTCGACCCACGTCATGCAGCATGCCGAGCGCCTCTGCGACCGGCTGCTCCTGCTGGCGCGCGGCGTGAAGCGCTTCGAGGGCACGCAGGACGAGGCGCGTGCCACCATGCCGTTACGGCTGACGGTTACCTCTCGCATTGCGCCGGCCCAACTGCCGGGCGTGGTCGGCGCAACCGCAGTGGGCAAAGCGAATGACGGCTGGCAGGATTGGGACGTCGAGCTGGAGCCCGGCCGCAACGCCGGCGACCTGCTCGAGCATTGCACGAGCCAGGGCTTTGCGCTCCGCCGCTTCGAGCAGCATCGCGCCAGCCTGCACGACGTCTTCGTCCATATTGTCGGCGGCGCAGAGGACGTGAAATGAATAGCAACACGCTCCTCATCGCGATCCGCGAGTTCCGTCAGATCGCCCGCACGAAGAGCTTCTGGCTCACGCTGCTGATCCTGCCGATCACCTTCACTCTGATGCCGCTGATCACAAAGATGGTCCGGCCCGACCTCCAGCAAAGCGTCATCCTGATCGACCATTCGAAAACGGGCGCGGGCAAGGCCATCGCCGCGCGGATCGAGCTCGACGCGCAGCGCGCGAACCTGAGCACGCTTGCCGACTTCGCGAAGGATAACGATCTCAAGGCCATCGCCGGCAATGCCGCCTGGGGGCAGAAGCTCGACTGGTATCCCGACGCCGTTGTCGCCAAATTCATGGCGGAGGGCGGCGCGCAACCGGCGCTCAAGGCGATCCGGGAGAAGTCGCCGAAGCTGGCCGAGACCCTGACTCTGCCCAACCCCGCTTACAGGATCGTCCCGACGCCCGAGGGCCTCGTGGAGCTCCAGCCGGCCGCGCTCGACAAGGCACTGACACCCTATTTGCGGCCGCCCAAGGATTCGGGGCGCAAAGCCGCCGACTATGCACTGGAGATTCCAGCGGACTTCGGCGCGCAACCCGTGGTGCGCCTGTGGATGACCGGCCAGCCGCGCGGGCAGTTTATGACCATGCTGCAGGGCGAGCTGACCCGAACCCTGCGCGCCGGCTTCCTCGAGAACCAGGGCGTCGCGCCGCCGGTCGCTCAGATCGCCAACCGCCTTGAGCCGGCCATCGCGATCAACCGGCCCAAGGAAGTCGGCGGTCGCGAGAAGCTGCTCGTGCAATCCGTCCTCCCCGTCGCCATGACATACATCCTGCTCATGTCGCTCGTCATGTCGGGCCAGTGGATGCTGCAGAGCACGATCGAGGAACGCTCCAGCAAGCTCATCGAAGCGGTGCTGGCCTGCGCCAGCCCCGACGAGTTCATGCGTGGCAAGCTTATCGGCACCATCGCGATCGGCCTGGTCATGGTCGCAACCTGGGTGGCCTGCGGCCTGTTCGCCGCCTTTGCGACGCAAGGCGTCATCGCCGACTTCATCCGGCCCGCGCTCGAGCCGCTGCAATCGTTCGGTAGCGTCGCCGCGATCCTCTATTTCTTCCTCACCGGCTATGTGATGGTCGCGCTCATCTTCCTTGTTATTGGCGCTATGAGCGACAGCATGCAGGATGCACAGGGCTTCCTGGTGCCGGTGATCCTCATCCTCATGATGCCGGTCATCGTGCTGATGCAGGCCGTCATCAGCGGATCGGACAGCATCTTCATACATGTCCTCACCTGGATTCCGCTGTTCACACCCTTCGCCGTGCTGGCTCGGCTAGGGACCGGCATTCCGACCTATGAGATAGTCGGATCGGGCATCGTGCTGCTCGCCTTCATCGGGCTCGAGTTCGTGATGCTCGGTCGGGTTTTCCGCGCCGCGATCCTGAGCGGCAGCGGCCGTCCCAGCTTCAAGACGATGGGCCGGATGATGCGGAAGGCGTGACGAGATCGGTCGTGGAAGCATCAAGGCCGATGAGATGAATGACACCCGCCGAGAGCGTCCGCGGGGAAGGAAAGCGCCAGATCGGGAAATATGTCAGGACTTCGGGGTTGGTTTCTCGCGGCCGGCCTTCCCGGGTGCGTTTGCAGCGACCATGGAGTCCCAGCTTTTCCAGTCTATGGACCGTCCGGGATAGGCTACTTTCTGGAAAGGCCAATCCTTCTGGATCCAGCCGGTCACCCACTTGTAAAGCTTGGCATCGAAGCCGGCGTCATATTCCGCCTTGGTCACCCACATCTTGACCACTGCATCATATCCCCCGACTGGACTTGGGGAGACGTAGACGGAGCCACGCTCGCGGGTGCCGTCGGGCGTGAGCACGGCAAAAGCGAAAGATTTTCTGCTCTCAAATCTCGCTCGCTCATTTTCCATGTCCTGCATGGCATCAGCATGGGTGATGCCCAGCCGGGGCCATTGGGTGCTGCGGCTGAAAGACGTCTGCAGATGTTCGATCGATGACATGTAAGCATCGAAATCGACCTGAACCACTGCGGGGCCGAGCGGCACAAGTTTGAAATCCGTTGTTTCGACCAATGTCGGAATATTGAAATCCGCTGGAACGAATGACGACACTTGCCCGGACTTTTCCGCAGGAACTGTAGCGGGGGATTGCGATGGTTGCGCCATAGATCCTGAGGCTATGGCAGCCGATGCGAGAAGCAAGCTTTGCACGAGGGTCGTCATGAATGTGAATCTCCGAGCGGCTGGATCGGCCTTGGCATCGCCCGGAGCAATACGGTGTTTGCCCCACCCGCCGCGACGGATCCACGGCCTGGCATCAGGAA
Source organism: Sphingobium sp. (assembly GCA_017745115.1). Next base: position 47,040 of record JAGIAA010000004.1, read on the forward strand.
GTCGGTGCGATCGGCAGCAATTTCCGCAAAGCCTTTTGAGCGGCTGCTCACCACCCGGCGTCGGTCGTTCACCCAGAACTCCAGACCGAGCTGCTTTCACGGCGTCTTGTTGAAGTCCGCCGCGTCGGGTGGTTCCTGCCAGCCGTTGGCGGTCAGCCGCAAGTCCGGCCGGACCGTACAGGGCACGCAGTCCGGATGATATAGCTCGGGCACGCGGCCGCTCACCGGGTTCTTGTAGCTGAACCACATCGGCATGATGCTCGGCCATTGCAGCGCCTTGCCCGGACCGCCCGAGAAGCCTTCCTCGCGCTTGCCGATGTCGCGCAGAAGCACGTCGGGTGTGAAGTTGGTGGGCCCGGCGGCAACGGTTCGACGGGGCGGTGCGTTGGGATCGGGCGGCGGCGGGTCTTTGGACTTGGCCCAGATGCCGTCCTTGAAGGCGACCGGCGTGATATAGGGCTCGTCGAGTGTCAGCTCCCAGACGCGCCAGACGCCGTTCTCCAGCACATAGCGGTCATGATACATGCCGCCCCAGAAGGACGCGCCGAAGAAGTCGCCCGCCTTGCCGACCGTCTTGCCGGTGCGCGGCTGGAAGAGACGGGCGCGGCCCGTGCCCGAACGCCCGTCCTCGGAAATCGTCAGGACCGGCTGCAGCAGCCAGTGGTATGAAATGCCCTGCCGCTTCGTGGGTGCCGGGCCACGTACGCGCGAGGCGATGTTCTTCGCGCGGCCGACATAGAAGCCCGAGAAGGGCGTCTCCTTATAGCCCTTCTCCGCAAGCACGCCCATGAAGCCGCGCGGCTCCTCGTCGTCGATGAAATGGCCGTAAGCGACCGCGACGTTCATCGCGCCGTCCCAGGCGGCGGAGCGGGCGAGCCGCTTCTTCGCCTCGTCGAGCGTGACGGGCGACGATTTGCCCGAGGCGATGGTGCCAGTGAGTTTCGCGGCGGCAACGGTCTTCGCGGCACCGACCGGCGCCACGGCCTTGCCGGTGACCGGATGCCGCTCCAGGAATGCCGGCAAGGCGAGACCGGGGGCAGCAGCATCGGCGGTGGGGATCGGTGCATCCGGCTTGCCCGCGCCTGAAGGCGCGCCCTCGACGATGCGGCTCTTGCCCCAGCCCTGGAAGACATCGGCCTTCATCATCGGGAAGCGGCGCATTTCGCGGATCTTCCAGACGCCATCTTCCTTGACGAAGCGGTTCTTGAAGACCGCGACCTCCCACCAGCCCTTTTCCTCGTCAGCTTCGCCGAGCATGCCGAGCTCGATCCCCCGCGCCTCGGCCTCGTTGCCGCCCGGCAGGATCGTCACCGTGGTGTCGAAATGGACGCGATCGTTGAGCTGGCCATGCTTGAGGCCTGCGGGCCCGCGCGTCTCGAGCCAGCGGCGAATGCTCGCCGGGCCGCGCCAGATGCCCTGCCCGCCCACCTCGACGGCGCCATTCGCGGCGAACATGTCGACCACATCGTCCCACATCTTCCGATCCTCATAGAAACCGAAGGCGGACTGGAGATTGCGGATGCGGTTCTCATCGTTGAGACGGGCGACGCGGGCTGCGAGCGATGCCAGCGAAGCCTTGGCGACAGGCGCTGGACCGCTGGGCGTCGGGATGGGAACACCTGCGGTGTCGGGCGTGTAGTGACGCGGCGCCACCGGGATCTCGCCGCCACCCCAGTTGGTCCAGCCATCCTCATAGGCGCCATCATATTCGGGAAAATAATGCGCGGTCGCGATCTTCCAGACGCCGCCGACGCGGACATATTCATTCTCGAACATGCCGCCCTCGACGCGCGCCTTGCCGTCGTGGCCATGAAAGATCATCGCTTCCCAACGGACGTTGGCACTGTTGCCGTCGCGCGAGAGGTTCACGACCGGCGCATCGATCATCATCGTGGAGAGATCGCCGGCCTTGAGGCCCTCGTGACCACCGCCATAACGCGTGCGGAGGAAGGCTGCGATGGCTGCCGGGCCCTGCGACGTCTGCGCCTGTTTGACGAGGCCGTCGAACACCAGGTTGCCGTTCGGCGTGAACAGCGCGCCGACCTGGTTCCACAAGCCGTATTGGGCATATTGAGCATAAAGATATTGGAGCTTCTTGACGGCGCGGACGCTCTCGGTGCGGTCGAGGTCACGGGCGAAACTGTCGAGTGCAGGATCGGCAAGGGCTGGGCCGGGCAAAGCGGCCGACAAAGCCAGCGCTGCGCAAACCGAAGCGAAAGGGCGCGTCATGGGCACTCTCCTGTTGCGGCGACCCGCATCAGGCAGCGGCCACCGGCTTGTGCCGACGAGCTTAGCGATCAGAAAAGCGGGAGCAACGGCACGGGCGGCGCTGAGCCGCTTTGGTCAATCCTTGATGCCGTGTGGATAGCGATTATCCGTCATTGCGAGCGGAGCGAAGCAATCCAGTGTTTGGTGTTTCGCTTCTGGATTGCTTCGGGCTCCACCCTTGCAATGACGACCTCAACGTGAGGCGAGCCCTACCGCGTCACGCCGATCTGCGGAAATTCCTCGGTCCCGCCCTCCTTGTGATCGGTGATGCCCTGCGCGGCCCAGGTGTTCTTGCGGTTGGCCGCCAGCCTGGGGCTCGTCCCCGCAATGAAGCCGCGCATCTGGATATTGCCCTCGTGGCAGGCATATTCGTAGATCACATATTTGTCGTTGCGGCGCCACGGGAAGTCGAGCTTGAAGGGCGCGGTCAGCGTGACCGGATCCTTGATCCAGGCCTCGTAGCGGATTGTATCATGATCGATCGGAGTCAGACGTTCCGTCATGGTCATCTGATCGCTGTTCGGCACCGGGCGCGGACCGCCGGAATTGCCGAGCGGTGAGCCAGGATGGAAATTGGTCGTCTCGATGACAAGCGTATTGCCTTCCCAATGGCCGCGCGAATAGCCGAGCCAGTTCTTCACGGGAGCAGCAGGCTTGCCGCGGCCGTCGAGCGGAATGATCCGGGTCTCATGGATCATCTCCAGCTGGATCGCGACGTAGCCGGGCGACTGGTAGATGGCGATGCCCATATTGTAGGCGCCAGGCAGCATCGACGACGGCATGCCGCGCGTGATGCAACGGTCGAACGTGTTGAAGTCGTCGACCCACTCCCAGTATTTCTCGGTCCAGCTGCTCTTCATCGTTTCGGCGCGCTTCTTGCCCTCCTCGGTGGCGGGCGGCATGCGGCCATTGGCCGGCTCGACGGTCAGCGACGTCTGGCGCAGCGGCTTGCCGCGCTCGGTCCAGTGGCCCATGCCGAGCTTGCCGGCCTTCTCTTCGCGTTCGTAAAGGTTCGCGCCACGCGCCGCCTGGGCGAGGGCCGCCTCATATTCGTCGTCACTGAGCTGGGCGCGATCGCCATAGGATGCAGGGCGTTCGCGGGGCGTGCCGGCGAGATAGTCGATCGGCCACTGGCCACGCAGGTCGGGATCGCCCCAGGACGTCTTGGGCACAGTCCAGGCTTTCGCGGGCTTTGCGGCCGCCGGCTTGGCCTTCGCGGCTTGGGCAACCGCGACCCCGGGATTGAAAAGCACGAGCGGCAGAGACAAGACAGCCCCGGCCAGCGAAGTCCTGAACATCGATGCCATGGCACCCTCCCCTGTCTATTTTGAAGGCAGGATATGGCCGAAAGCTGCTTCTGCAAAGCGCAAACACGAGCCGGGATTCAGTTTGCGCGATAGCGCCTGACGGTGGAGGCCGGATTGTTCTTGAGCTTGTCGCCGACGCGAGCCGGGCGATCGAGCAGTTCCCCGCCGCAATTGGGGCAGATCTCGTCGAGATCGTCCGTGCATTCGGCGCAGAAGGTGCATTCGAAGGAGCAGATGAACGCGCCACCCTCGTCTGCCGGCAAGTCGACGCCGCAGCGTTCGCAATCGGGGCGCATCTCAAGCATACCAAATTCCAACAACCGTTCGGTTCGAGCGAAGTCGAGAACCATCGGCGCAATGCGTGTCTCGACTTCGCTCGACACGAACGGAAAGGGCAAAATCAAGCATGCGCCGCCGCGGCGCTCGAAACAGCCTCGCAGATACGCTCGACCACGGCTTTGACCTGGGCAGCATCATCGCCCTCGGCCATGACCCGGATGACCGGCTCGGTTCCCGAGGGGCGGATGACGAGGCGGCCTGAGCCGTTGAGCTCGGCCTCCGCGTCCGCAATGACGGCCTTGACGCTTTCGGCTTCGAGCGGCTTGCCACCAGCGAAGCGGACGTTCTTGAGGAGCTGCGGAACCGGATCGAACTGCTGAAGGAGGTCGCTCGCGCGCTTGCCGCTCTCGACCAGTGCGGCCAGCACCTGCAGCGCCGCGATGGTGCCGTCGCCAGTCGTGGCATAATCGCTGAGGATCATATGGCCGGACTGCTCGCCGCCGACATTGGCGCCGCGCGCCTTCATCTCCTCCAGCACATAGCGGTCGCCGACCTTCGTGCGGATGAGGTCTATCCCCTGTCCCTTGAGCAGCCGTTCGAGGCCGAGATTGGACATGACGGTTGCAACGACGCCGCCGCCACGCAGCGTCCCGGCCTTCGCCCAGCTCGTGCCGATGAGCGCCATGATCTGGTCGCCGTCGATGATCTTGCCGGTCTCGTCGACCACGATGAGACGGTCGGCATCACCGTCGAGCGCGATACCGATATCCGCGCCGGAGGCGACGACGGTTTCCTGCAGCAGGCCCGGCGCGGTCGAGCCGCAGCCGTCGTTGATGTTGGTGCCGTTGGGAGAGACGCCAAGCTGGACCAATTCCGCGCCCAGCTCCCAGAAGGCGGCCGGCGCCGTCTGATACGCCGCACCATTGGCGCAATCGACCACGACCTTGAGTCCATCGAGGCGCAGATGCTCGGGGAAGGTCGACTTGACGGCGTGGATGTAACGCCCGCGGCCATCCTCGACGCGGCGGGCGCGGCCGATATGCGCCGAATCGGCGAGAGCGATCTCGCCATTCTCGATAAGTGCCTCAATCTTCGCTTCATCGGCATCGGAAAGCTTGTAGCCGTCGGGGCCAAACAGCTTGATGCCATTGTCGAAATAGGGATTGTGGCTCGCCGAAATCATGACGCCGAGGTCGGCGCGCATGGACGCGGCCAGCATGGCCACGGCGGGCGTCGGGATCGGGCCGAACTGGATGACGTCCATGCCGACGCTGGTGAAGCCGGCGACCAGCGCATTCTCGATCATGTAGCCCGAGAGGCGCGTGTCCTTGCCGATCACGACGCGATGGCGATGATCCCCACGCAAGAAATGACGGCCGGCAGCCATGCCGACGCGCATCGCCATCTCGGCGGTCATGGGAGTCTGGTTGGTGCGGCCGCGAATGCCGTCCGTGCCGAAATAGCGCCTGCTCATGGCATTTCCCGTATCCAAAACCCGTTCGGCCTGAGCCTGTCGAGCCCTGTTCTTCTTCTAGAGAAAAGGGCGGTCCTTCGACAAGCTCAGGACGAACGCATTTAAATCTGAGACCTGGCTTAAAGTCCAAATATCCTCACGTGACCCCGTGCATCCAGCGCTTGAGCGGGAAGGACAGCAGGAACAACAAAATGCCGGCGATGATCGCGACGATCGCGATCTGGGTGAACACGCCGACATAGGTGTCGAGCGCGACCTTGGCGTTGGTCACCTGCCCGCCAACGGTCTCGACGCTCGCAAACTGCGCAACCACACCGGCAACATATTGCGCGCAGCTGATCGACAGGAACCAGACGCCCATCATCATGCCGACGATGCGGGCGATGGAGAGCTTGGTAATCATCGACAGGCCAACCGGCGAGATGCACAGCTCGGCAACCGAGTGAATGAAATAGAGACCCGCAAGCCACCAGATGCCGACCTTGAAGTCCGGTCCGACGAAGCTCGCACCCCAGACCAGGAAGAGGAAACCAAGGCCCACGCCAACCAGTGCGATCGAGAATTTGATCGGGATCGGCGGCTCAAGCCCCTTCCGGGAGAGGCTGGTCCACAGGATGCTCATCACTGGCGCAAGCAGAACGATGAACAGCGCGTTGAAGGTCTGCGTCTGGCCAGCCGTGATCGTGAAGAGCCCGAAGATCGACAGATCGGTGTTGCGGTCCGCGAACAGCGTCAACGACGAGCCAGCCTGCTCGAACAGGGTCCAGAACACGACGTTGAACACGATCAGTACCATCGCGGCGAGCATCATCTGCAGCTCGACCTTGCTGCCGACCTTCCACGACCAGATCAGGATCGCCGGAATGCCGAGCAGGAAAGTACCGAACAGCAGCTTGCCCATCAACGGCAGCGAAATGAGGTAGCCGACGAAGCCGGAGCCTTCGACCGGCTTGGGCGCGGCCATCAGATTGGTGAAGAGGAAGTAGATCACAGGAACGGCGACCAGCGCGCAGATGAAGATGATCATCGAGCGGTCGGGTGCGTCCTTCGGCGGTTCGCCATAGCCGCCGAGCCGGCCGCCATCGAACTGGATGAGCGTCCAGGAGAAGAGCATGCCCGCCGCGGCGAGGCCGAAGCCCGCCCACCAGCCGACGGCCGAGGCAAGGAACGGACACAGCGCCTGCGACAGCAGAGAGCCGAGATTGATGCCCATGTAGAAGATGGTGAAGCCCGCATCGCGGCGCTTGTCTCCCTTGGGATAGAGCTCGCCGACCATGGTCGAGATGTTGGGCTTGAAGAAGCCGTTGCCCATGGTGACGATCGAAAGACCCGCGATCAGCACGAGCGTGAAGAAGGGCGAGCGATCGCCACCGGGCTCGAAGCCGCCCTTGGCGACGGTCTTTGCGACCGTACCGTCGGCAGCGACGAGATTGACACTGCCGTCTTCCTGGCCCTTGATCGCCAGCTTGTCTGCACCGATCGTGATATATTGCTGCTTGTCGGCACTCGCCTTGTCGACGGTCACGTCGTAGCGCTGGCCGTCGATCGTGGCGAAGGGCTTGGCCTCCTCGCCAAATGCTGCGCCAAGGCTGAGCGTGAGATAGCCGATCGCCATGACGATCGCGCCGAACTTTACCGATCGCTTCGAACCGAGATACCGGTCCGCGAGCAGACCACCCACCAGAGGCGTGAGGTACACCAGGGCCGTGAAACCGCCATAGAGGCCGTTGGTCGTGCGGTCGGAGAACAGGAAATAGTTGGCGAGATAGAGCGTGAGCAGCGCCCGCATGCCATAATAGCCGAAGCGCTCCCACATTTCCGTGGTGAACAGGCGGGCGAGTTGGCGCGGATGGCCGAACCAGGTGCCCCCGTGCGCAACGTCAGCTGGCGTCGCGCCCGGCTGCAGCGATGCGTCTTCCATGTGATTTGCCATTGATGTGGTGATCCTCTCAGCAGCAGCGCTCCGAAGCCCTCGGAGCGCGCGCGCAATAATGTGTCGAGACTAGAGAGAATCTCGGCGCTGTGAAGGGACTTTGTTGACGGAAGCGGGAGCGGGCTCTGTGCGGCTTTGGGACTTGGCGCGGGCGGTGCTTTTGGGTAGCGCGCCGACATGACCTTCAACGACCTCAGTTCCGTCCCCGCTTATCTGGCCTCGCGTCGTTCGGGCAAGCCCCGCGATCTCGCAGCGCCCGGCCCCAGCATGGACCAGTTGACCGAAATGGTCAGTATCGCTGCGCGCACGCCCGATCACGGCAAGCTCGCACCCTGGCGCTTCATCATCGTGCCCGACGACAAGCGCCAGCTTCTCTCCGACGTCATCACCACCGCCTATCTCACCGAGAAGCCGGACGCGGGGCGGCTGGAGATCGAAGCGCAGGTGCAGTTCGCCACGCAGGCGCCGGCGCTGATCGTGGTCATGTCTACGCCCAAGGGGAGCAAGATCCCGCTCTGGGAGCAGGAACTATCTGCCGGCGCGGTGTGCATGAACTTGCTTCACGCAGCCCACGCCATGGGTTTCGTGGGCGGCTGGCTGACGACCTGGCCGGCGTTCAATGACGATGTCCGCAATGCGTTCGGGGGGGCGCACGAGCGCATCGCCGGTTTCATCTTCATCGGGACGCCATCGCGCGAACTGGAAGAGCGGCCGCGCCCCGAGCTGTCGGATATCCTCTCGGTCTGGAAGGGCTGAGCGGCGCTCATTGAGGGCGGCTTGTCGCTTGCGCGACATAGGAAGGCATTTTCCCTCCCCAGTCCTTGACCGAGTGGCTGTATTATGCCACTGATGCAGCATGAGTGACGACAGCCGGCCGGTCTACCTTCGCCTGCGCGACATCATTGCCGCAGCCATTCTCGACGGCCAATTTGGCGATGGCGACATGCTCCCATCGGTCCGCGCTTTCGCGGTACAGCAGGGCGCCAATCCGCTGACCGTCGCCAAGGCCTATCAGAGTTTCCAGGACGACGGTCTCGTCACGGTCCGCCGGGGTGTGGGCATGTTCGTGGCGCCGGGCGCGTCTCGCAAGCTCAAGGCGATGGAGCGTGACCGCTTCTTCTCGAGCGTCTGGCCGCCAGTGGCAGAACAGATGCAGCGTATCGGGATCAGTTTCGACGATCTCGCGGCACGCGCCGACAGCTGAGACCAGGTCCTCCGTTCCAAATCCACGTTCGTCTTGAGCTTGTCGAAGGATAGCTCTTCCCGACAACTGGTCCGAAGAAAAATGCGGCCCTTCGACAAGCTCAGGACAAACGGTGTTTGATCGCTAAGTATGAGCTGACTGCGCCCCCTCACCCTGAAAGGATAATACCGATGAGCAACAGCCCCTGGTCACATATGCGCAGCGCCGGCATTGCCGACGATATCGATTTCGAGATCAAGGGCCAGGAGCTGCAGTTTGTCGAGATCGAGCTGGACCCAGGCGAAAGCGCGGTTGCCGAGGCGGGCGCCATGGTCTGGAAAGATGCAAGCGTCGGCATGACGACGGTGTTCGGCGACGGATCGGGCGGCAGCGAAGGCGGCTTCATGGGCAAGCTGCTGGGCGCGGGCAAAAGGCTGGTGACGGGCGAGAGCCTGTTCACCACCGTCTTCACGCACCAGGGCAGCGGAAAGGCGCGCGTCGCTTTCGCCGCGCCCGTCCCCGGCGCGATCCTTCCCATCAAGCTCGACCAATATGGCGGCACGTTGATCTGCCAGAAGGATGCCTTCCTGGCGGCGGCCAAGGGCGTCTCGATCGGTATCGCCTTCCAGAAGCGGATCATGACCGGCCTGTTCGGCGGTGAAGGCTTCATCATGCAGAAGCTCGACGGCGACGGCTGGGTGTTCGTGCAGATGGGCGGCACCATCGTTGAACGAAAGCTCGCGCCCGGCGAGGAACTGCATGTCGACACGGGCTGTCTCGCCGCGATGACCGCCGACGTCGACTATGACATCATGACCGTCGGCGGCGTGAAGAGCGCGTTGTTCGGCGGCGAAGGCATGTTCTTAGCGCGGTTGCGCGGCCCGGGCTCGGTGTGGATCCAGTCGCTGCCTTTCGCGCGGCTAGCCGGTCGGATGCTGGCAGCCTCGGGTTCACGCGGTGGCCAGAGCCGGGGTGAGGGCTCGCTGCTGGGCGGCCTGGGCAATCTGATCGACGGCGACTGACAACGCCGCCTCCGCCCGGTCAGGATTCGGCCGGCCGGGTCGAGACGCCGAGGTCCGGCAGGCCGATTGACCGGCGCCCGCCGAAATCGGTGCGCACGACGATCAGCTCCAGTTTCTCCAGATATTCGAGGAGCCGGCGGATGCGGCCCGGCGAGCGTGTGCCGTACAGGCGCGCCAGTTCGCTATCATCCGGGCAGGGCGCATCGTCCAGCGCCGCGCGGGCCATCGCGAGGAAGGGCGCGAGCAGATCGTCCGGCACGCGCTCGGAGAGATGCAGGGCGGCCAGCCAGAGCGGATCGTCGGCGGCTTCCGGCGCACCGACCACTGCGCGCGCCAGCGCCCGCCTGAAGGCGTTCATATCCATCGCCGGCTTCAGCAGCCGATGCATGCGACACCGCACGCAGAAGTCCTGATAGAGCGCCGGGACGGGCCGGTAAGTGCAGTCCTCTTCCTTCGCCATATCGGCGAGGATCGTCTGCACGATCGCATCGAGATCATCCGCTGCGGGCCTCGCGACAAGCTGCGCTTCGACCGCATCCGGCAGCGGCGCCTGCACACTCGGCGTGCGCGCCAGCGGCGCATCTTCCGGAAGGTCGAGACGGGCAGCGCTGTCGAGACTTACAGGCGCGCCGGGCGCGAGGAGCAGGCTGGGTTGCTCGTCCGTTTCGTCAGCGACCAGCAGCGCCTCCATGTCGAGCGGCCCGGCCTCGGGCAGCGGGATCAAACCATGCGAAACCGTGCGCGCGCCAGTGCGGACGGCACCGATCTTCACAGACACCGGGCGCCGCGAGACCGCCGGGCCCAGCGCCAGGAAACGCCCGCGTTCGAGATCCCTGATCTGCTCCGCCTGACGGCGCTCCATGCCGAGCAGATCAGCGGCGCGCGCCATGTCGATGTCGAGGAAGGTGCGGCCCATGAGGAAATTGGAGGCCTCTGCCGCGACATTCTTGGCAAGCTTCGCCAGCCGCTGGGTGGCGATCACGCCCGCGAGCCCCCGCTTGCGGCCCCGACACATGAGGTTGGTCATGGCGGCAAGCGACAACCGTCGCGTCTCGTCCGTCACATCGCCCGCCGCAGCGGGCGCAAACATCTGCGCCTCGTCCACGACCACCAGCACCGGATACCAATGCTCCCGCGGCGCATCGAACAGGCCGGCAAGGAACTGCGCGGCGCAGCGCATCTGCGCCTCAAGCTCAAGCCCATCCAGCGCCAGCACCACCGACGCCCGGCGCGCGCGGACCTTGGCTGCCAGCTGCTCGATCTGGCGCACGTCATGCTCAGCGCCGTCAATCACGATATGACCGAAGGGCTCGGCCAGCGTCACGAAATCCCCCTCGGGATCGATCACCACCTGCTGGACCATAGTCGCGCTCTCCTCGAGCATCCGGCGCAGAAGATGCGACTTGCCGGACCCGCTATTGCCCTGGACAAGCAAGCGAGTGGCCAGCAATTCTTCCATGTCCATGGAAACCGATCCGCCTGAGGAATCGGTCCCGATCACGATCGAGGAGGTCACGAGCGTTCCATAGCCGGGCTGGGGGGTGTGGCAAGGCACGTGCGACAGGCGGCCGAAGAAAATGAGGGAATGGATGAATAGTGCGTCACCCCGGATTTGATCGGCGTTTATCCCGTTCGAACAGGTAGCCGTTCCCGGGGGCAACCGGGCCCTAGCCGAAAACGGGCACGCGCGTGCGATGGCATGTATGCGACGCTTCGCGTCGAGACTGGGCCCGGCCTGCGCCGGGGAACGGATTGGTTCCTTGCTTTAGGGTATAGCGTTCGGTGTGGAGGAACACCTAACCCTGGATGTTATAACCCTTCATGAGGTCATAGAGCGTCGGGCGGCTCACGCCGAGCATCTTCGCGGCGGTCGAGATATTGCCGTCCGAGCGGGCGATGGCGCGACGCACAGCTTGGCTTTCTGCCGCTTCTCGCGCGCTGCGCAGGTTCACGACATTGTCGTCGATGTCTTCCGATGAATTGAGATCGAGGTCCCCAGCACCGATCAGCTTGCCGTCGGCGAGGATGACGGCCCGCTTTACGCGATTCTCGAGTTCGCGGACATTGCCCGGCCAAGGCCAGGCGTCGATGGCCGCAGCGGCGTCGGGTGCGAGGCCCTTGACCTGGGGATTGAGCTCGGTCGCATAGCGCGTGACGAAATGGCGCGCGAGCAGCACAGCATCGCCCGGCCGCTCGGACAGACCCGGGATGCGCACAACGATCTCGGCCAGACGATAGAAAAGATCCTCGCGAAAGCGGCCGTCCGTGATCATCGTCTCGAGATTCTGATGCGTGGCGCAGACGATCCGGGTGTTGACCGGGATCGCGTCACGTCCGCCGATGCGCTCGACAACCCGCTCCTGCAGGAAGCGCAGCAACTTCACCTGCAACGGCAGCGGAATGTCTCCGACCTCATCGAGGAACAACGTACCGCCGTCGGCCAGCTCGATCTTGCCGGGCGTGGTTTTCACCGCGCCGGTGAAGGCGCCCTTTTCATGGCCGAACAGTTCGCTTTCGAGGAGCGTTTCCGGAATGGCGGCGCAGTTGATCGCGACGAAGGGCTTGTCCTTGCGATCACTGGTGTCGTGCAAGCCCCGGGCGAGCAGTTCCTTGCCCGTACCGCTTGCGCCGAGCAGCATCACCGTCACATTGGCATTGGCAACGCGTTCGATCATGCGGGCGACCTTGAGCATCTCCGGCGCCGCGGCGATCATCCGGCCGAGCACCTGGCGGTCCTCCGGTACCGTCTCCGCAAGGCGACGGTTCTCCATCTCCAGCGCATGCACGTGAAAGGCCCGGCCAACGATGTGCCCGAGGGATTCGATGTCGATCGGCTTCTGGTAGAAGTCCCAGGCGCCGGCCGCGATTGCGCCCCGGGCACTCGCGCGATCGCCATGGCCGGACGCGACGATGACCTTCGTTGCCGGGCGCTCGGCGAGGATCGCTGCGAGCACCGCCATGCCCTCGCTGATGCCGTCCGGATCGGGCGGCAGTCCAAGATCGAGCGTGATCACTGGCGGCTCCTCGGCGCGCAACAGCTCAAGCGCCTCCTCTCGGTCGCCCGCAATGAACAGCTGATAGCCGTCATAGGCCCAGCGCAGCTGACGCTGCAGGCCGGGATCATCCTCAATGATCAGCAATTTGGGACGAATATCGGGCATCAGGCAATCCTCTGGACACGGTTGTCCGTTTCCACCTCGACCGAATCGCTAGCGGCAAAAGGCAGACAAATGGTGAAGCATGTTCCTTTACCGCGCGTACTTTCGACGGTGAGCGTGCCGCCCATGGCGGCGACCAGGAGACGAACTTCATGCACGCCCAGGCCGAAGCCGCCGGCCTTGGTAGAGCTGAACGGGCGGAACAATTCTTCGCGGATGAAGTCGTCTGTCATGCCGCAGCCCTGGTCGGTCACGCTGATGACCGCCTGGTAACCGTCGGTGCCAACCGAAATCCGGACGCCGGCGCCTGGCGGGCTGGCTTCGAGACCATTTTTGACGAGATGGCCGAGCGCCCGCTCAAGTGCATCGCGATCGGCACGAACAGGCCGAGCCAGATCGCCTTCCAGTTCGACAGGACCAAGGCCGTTAGTCCAGCGCGGCAAGACCGCGCGCAACAGACCGCCGAGCCGAATTTCCTCAACGCCGCCACGCCGTCCAGTCCCCGGACGTCCCAGCCTGTCGAGGAGATCCGTCATCCGTGCCACCGTCTCCTTCAACGTCAGCACCATGTCGGCGCGGAACGCGGGATTGTCGGCATGACGCTCGGCATTGCTGGCGAGCAGCGACATCTGGCTCACCAGATTCTTGATGTCGTGCAAGATGAAGGCGAAGCGGCGGTTGAACTCCTCGAAGCGCTGAGCCTCGGCGAGCGCCTCGCGGGTTCGCGCTTCGCTGATCAGCGCAGCGGCCTGGCCGCAGACCACGCGCAGCACATCGAGATCCTCCCAGTCGATCCGGCGCCGGATGTCCGGGCTCGACAACAGGATCGCACCAACCAGGCGCTTTTCATGGATCAAGGGGGCAAGCACCCACGCGCGCGGATCCTTCTCCATCCAGCGCGGCAGCAAGTCGCCATGACGAGCCCAGTCGGTGGCGATGTCGACGATCCAGCCGGTCGGCTCCAGCCGGTCGGCAAGCGCTGCAGGCAGGCTTTCCACGGGCTCCGCGTCGGCCGGCCATTGCCAGTCATGGGCATGAACCAAAGCGCCGTCCGGATCGCGCAGATAGAGGATGGCGCCCTGGGCCTGCATCACCTCCGCAATGGCGCGCGTCAGTCGCGCATCCAGCGGCCCGAGTGCCGCGCCGTCCCGGCCGACCGCCGTGGCGAAGCCCAGCCAGACCGCCCGATAATCATAGCGGTGCGCAAAGAAGTGTTTGCTGATCTCGACCTTGAGCCAGGAGCGCAATGTCGCCGATGGCATGAGAGCGAGTGCAGCAACGGCTAGACCAAACAGAAGTCCTAGCTGGACGACGCGCCCGAATGGCGCAGTGAGATCACCGGTCATCGTGACCAGAAGAAGCACTGACAACAGATAGACCAACAGGATGCCGGCCGAGAGTAGCCGTAGCGCGACGGACCGAGACATGGCGAAGCGACGTTCGCCGTTGCCGCGCATTGCAATGCCCAGCGGTGCAGCCAGCAGAGCAACGACGAAGCCCCGCATGGGACCGGTCACGACATCGGCGTTATTGGTCCAGTAGCTGAGAATGTAGTGATTGAAGTCATAGGCCCACATGAAAGCCAGGGCCGACGCAATCCAGACTTCCGTGCCCGCTTCCTTGGGATGATCGCGGCGCGTCGAAAGTCCGTTCAGGAGAACGAGGCCGCCCAGCGCGAATATGCAGCGCAGCAGCCAGCTTCCCTCCTGATAGGGCACCAGCGAATGGCTGACCTGCCCGCCTTCCCCGACCAGCATGTCGAAGCCCACTTGCGTCACCAACAGCAGGGCGAGGGCACCCACGACGAGCGGACGACCGATGCGCAGCGCCCGGCCGCCCGGCGAGCGACGCAGATGCGCCCAGACTACCGCCAGCCAGGCGCCGTTGCGCATGGTTTCGCTGATCCCGTCCGACAATGTCTCGCCCGTCAGGGCACCGCCCAGAGCGTGCCTTAGCGACCAGAGACCGGTCAGCGCGAGGGCAATGACGAGCAGTTGCTGATCGAGCCGCTTTTCGGCTGTGCGCGAGGTCAGGATGGCGAGGCTGACGAACAGCACCGCCGCAATGGCATGACCCATGCTCCCGATCGTCGTCCAGAAAAGCGGCACAATATACTCCCGCGGGCGCCATGGCGCCGCTTGATCCGCCGCAAACCCTGCCGGAAAATCGCAAAGATATGCTGAACATGGAGGCTTGCGGCCCTGCCCTTCCCTTTCGGGAAGCGTGGCGCGCTTTACGCTTCGCTAACCCTGTTGCTCATAGAAACGTGAGAATCCGAAACGTCGGACGCGCAGCGGAGCAGCCCATTGACCAAAAGACATTATCAGCTGTTCGCGCTGTTCCTGCTCATCGGTGCGCCATTGCTCGTGAGCCTGCTCACCAGCAGCCTGTTGCCCGGCCTCCAGCAGATCGCACCGGCGCAGCCGAAGCCGCAAGCACCCGAATATATGCAGCCTGCGCCGGATCCCGCCGCCGGACTGCCGCCGGCACAGCCTGAGCCGCCGTCGAGCCAGCCCGGCCAGAGCGGTCCGCAGGCGGGCGGCAACTACACGCCGGTCGCGACGCTCGATCCTACCGGCACGACCTTGGCTGGCGTTGACCCGACGCCGGTCTCAGTTGCAGCCTCCGATGTCTCCGCGCCGGGCCAGAACGGCCAAGGCCCCGGCATCTTGTCGGCGGAAGATCAGCGCGCGATGAGCGACGTGCAGCAATAATTCGAAGCGCCGCGGCGTCGGCGGTCAGGCGAAATCGCGCGCCAATTCGCGCCGCACGTCCTCGCCGATCAACGCCATATGTCCATAATTTGGATGGTCGATCCCGAACATCACTTGGCCCTCGCCTGACCGCCAGGCGGCAACCTGCGCATCCGTGAACTGGAAATGCAGGAAGTGAACGCTTGATGCCTTGCCGTCCGCACGGCTGCGCTCGACGTCGTCCTCGGGCTGGCCAGCAATTCGCTCGCCAGCCACAGTCAGATGGATATGATCCTCGACGCCGCCGAGACTGCCCAGGACGCGTGCGCGCAGCGCCGGGTCGTCGATCTCGAACATGAGCGTGCAGGTCAGCTCCCGCCCATCGGGAATCATGGGATTATAGGCCGCCAGCTCATCGGCCAACTGCTCGTCGCCGCCCTTCTCGATGCGCAGCATTTCCTGCACCTGCAGCCACATGCTGTCCCAATTCTCGAACGTGACGGTGACGTGCGGACCGACCGAGACACGCCGGAACCGCTTGCGCAGGATCGCTTCCTCGCGCTTTTCCGGACGGATCGTTTCATAGGTGCCGAGGTCCATGATGTCCTCGCGCGTGATGCTGTGGGTGTCGCGGGGCATTGTCGCCTTCTCCTGCGTCAGAAACCGTAAGCGCGCGCCAGCACCTCGATCGGGTGACCGATGCGCTCCGGCGGCGGGGTGCCGACCGATTCCAGCACCTGCTTGAGATGCGGACCGGCGAGCGGGCATTCGCTCACCATGAGGTCGGGCTTGTCCTTGGCGAGCTGGCGCGCGGCCGGCTTGCCGACCTTGACCGCCGTATCGAAATGCTCAGCGAAAATGCCCCATTTGCCGCCATGGCCCGAGCAGCGGTCGGTGAGCTTGGGGTCGGCGCCCGGGATGAGCTTCAGCAATTCCATCGCCTTGGGCCCCATGTTTTGGGCACGGGCATGGCAGGCGAAATGGACGCCGATCTTGGCCTGCATCTCGGAAATCGGCATGAGCCCCGTCTCCTTGGCAAGCAGCACGACATATTGCGAGAGATCGTAGGTGTTTTCGGCAAGTCGCTGAATTTGTGTATGTCCCGGTTGCAGCAGAGGCCACTCGAACTTGAGCATGAGCGAGCAGGACGTCGTTAGCGGAACGATCTCGAAGCCCTCGTCGATCAGCGGCGCGAAATAGGCGGCAACGCGCTCCGCAGCCCCGGCGACGGCGCCCAGATCGCCATTCTCGAACCTGGGCATGCCGCAGCATTCGGGATAGTGGATCTGCACGGCGACGCCGTTGTGGGTCAGCACCTTGATCGCCGCCTCGCCAGGCGTCTGGTCGTTGAAATTGGCGAAGCAGGTCGCATAGATCGCGACCTTGCGGCCGAACGCAGGCCCGTCCGGATTGGGTGGCGGCACCAGCGCCTGCTTGTTGACCAGCGGCACGTCCTCATAGGCCGGCAAGTGCGCGCGCTTGTCGATGCCGAGCGTTGCCTGCATCGCGCCCCGAAGGATGCCGCCTTCCTTGGTCGCGAAATTGGCGGCACCGGACAGGACTGCGCCCATCTTGCCGTTGCGGTCGGTGTCGGCGAGCGTTTCGTCGGCGAAGCTGGTCTGACCCTTGCGGTGCTCGACCGCGCGATAGCGCAGCATCAGATGCGGGAAATCGAGGTCGAACTCGTGCGGCGGCACGTAAGGGCATTTCACCATGAAGCACATGTCGCAGAGCGTGCAATCGTCGACGACCGCCTTGAGATCGCTCGCCGTCAGATCCTCGACCGACTCGTTCGGGCTCTCGTCGACGAGGTCGAACAGGCGGGGAAAGCTGTTGCAGAGATTGAAGCAGCGCCGGCAGCCATGGCAGATGTCGAAAACGCGGCGCAGCTCGTGGTCGAGCGCAGCCTCATCGTAGAAGCTCTCGTCTTCCCACGCGATGGGATGGCGCATCGGCGCCTCGAGACTGCCTTCCTTCACCCGCGATTCCCTTCAAAACCCGCTATCGTGGACATGGAAATGGCCGCCGGACCAATGCCGGGTCAGGCGGCCATCCTCATTTCAGTGAGACAGAGCCTCAAGCGTCGGCGAGCACCGAGTCCAGCGTCTTCTGGAACTTGCCGGCGTGGCTCTTCTCAGCCTTGGCGAGGGTCTCGAACCACTCGGCGATTTCCTCGAAGCCCTCCTCGCGGGCGGTCTTGGCCATGCCGGGATACATGTCGGTATATTCGTGGGTCTCGCCCGCGATGGCCGACTTCAGATTGGAGACGGTGTCGCCGATCGGCATGTCGGTCGCCGGATCGCCGCCGCCCGACTGGAGGAATTCGAGATGGCCGTGCGCGTGGCCGGTCTCGCCCTCGGCGGTCGAACGGAAAACGGCGGCGACGTCGTTGAAGCCTTCGATGTCGGCCTGCTGCGCGAAATAGAGATAGCGGCGATTGGCCTGGCTTTCGCCGGCGAACGCAGCCTTGAGATTGTTCTCGGTGTTCGAGCCCTTGAGTTCCATCGTGTCTCTCCTTGCGAGCGAAATCTGTGCGGCAAAGCGTATTTGCCCCGTTCAACTCCTACCCCTCCCGGCCAAGGCGGGACAGCGGATTGTCCTGATGAGCTTGATCGGGGAAATCGATGAATGCGCGCCTATTGATCGATCTATTTGATAACGGTTCGCAACAAGCGGCTCAGTCGCCGAAGAAGTTCAACTCGAGCAGAACCTCGTTGGGATCCTGGGTAAAAATCTGCCGAAGGCCAATCGCGTGCACGGTGTTGAGCTGATACGCCATGCCGCGCGCGTCGAGCCGCGCGATCATATCGTCGAAACCGGCACAATTGAGCGCGATGTGATGGATTGAGCCGGTCGGGCCGACATGCACTTCCCGCTCGTACGTGCGGTAGCAATCGAGGCTGTTGATATGGAAGATGGCGCGATTGGCGTCGTCATACATCCATTGCGCCGTGGTCGGCGTGAGCGGCGGAGGCGCGTCGCGGCGTTCGAGATTGAACAGCTCCGCATAGAAGCGCGAGGTGCCGTCGAGATCGCCGGTGATGATATTCACATGGTCGAGCGCGTTGACTTTCATATTCCCCTCACCTCCTCAGAATTGCGAGGCGCGATATGGCCCTGCGCGACGCCGGACGCAATGATCCGCGTCCATTCTCATGCCACGCTACTTCTTCTTCAGGATATCGAGCGCGGCGACCGTCATGGCCTTCGCACCGGTATTGATGACAGCCGGCGCGTCCGGCGCCCAGAACGGGCTGTGCAGCGGAACGGCGGGCAGGCTGCCGGCATTGATCTGCGCGAGCTTGTCGGCCGGAACCGCGCCGATGAACAGGATGAAGCTCTTGATCTTGTTGTCGGTGCGCCAATACTGGCTGAAATCCTCGCCAGCCATGGTTGGGCTTGCCTTCACGACCCGGTCTGCGCCGAAATGCGCGCGATAGAGCCCGGAGAGATAATCGCCGAACTCAGGGACGTTGTAGGTCGACGGCGTAAAGTTGGGCTCGGCCTTGTAGATGGGCATGAGATCGTCGGGCACGCCCGCGGCAATCGCCTCGCCGCGCGCAATGCGTTGGATGCCCGCGAGCAGCCTCGCCCGCACTTCATCCGAATAGCTGCGAACGGTGATCAGCAGCTTGGCTTCGTCCGGAATGATGTTGTGCTTCGTCCCGGCGACGAAACTGCCGACGGTGACCACCGCCGGCGCCTGGGGATCGTTCTCCCGGCTGACGAGCGTCTGGAGCGTCGTCACGATCCGGCTTGCGAGTACGATCGGGTCGATGGTCTTGTTGGGATAGGCGCCATGGCCGCCGACGCCGCGCACAGTGAGATCGATGCTATCGACATTGGCCAGCGCCCAGGGCGAGGCCAAGGCGATGACGCCGCTGGGCGCATCGGGCATGTCGTGAAAGGCGATGGCATGCGTGGGGTGCGGGAAACGCGTGAACAACCCGTCGTCGAGCATGGCCTTGGCGCCCAGGCCGATTTCCTCGGCCGGCTGCAGGATCATGACGAGCGTGCCCGACCATTTGTCCTTCATGCCGGCCAGGGCCGTCGCGGCGCCGATCCAGCCGGTCATATGCGTGTCGTGGCCGCAGGCGTGCATGACCGGGCTGTCAATGCCTTCACGGGTCTTCGCGTGGATCTTCGAAGCATAGGGAAGCCCGGTTTTCTCCTCGACCGGCAGCGCGTCCATGTCGGCGCGAATGAGCAGCACCGGACCGGGGCCGTTCTTCATGACGGCGACGACACCGGTCTGGCCGACCTTCTCGGTCACGTCGAAACCGAGCTTGCGCGCGATGGCAGCGAGCTTCGCCGAGCTGTTCACCTCCTGGAAGCTGAGCTCGGGATGTTCATGAAGATCGCGGTAGAGGTCCATGAGGGCCGGCATTTGGGCGTCGATGGCGGCATCGACCGCCTTGTCGACCGGGGTGGCACCCATGGTGGGAACCGAAGCGCCCAGTGCGGAGCCGGCCAGCGCCAAGGCGAGTAGTCGTTTGAATGTCATATCCCTGGCCCTTTTCATCGCCCCTGCACTTCCGTCCTGCGGAAAGACGCTCTTCCGAAGGTTGCGAAGGTTGCGCCTATAGAACTGAAAATCTCCCGATCCCATTCGGTCGCGAAGGCGGCCATATGCGGGGACTGATCGGAGTCTCGCTCATGCGGAGACCATGGCATGAGCGAGCGAATGTAGGACAGCGGAATCTGATCCTATTCTGCGGCCTGCGCAGGATCGGGCAGTGAAAGTCCCGGCTGGTCGGCGTCTGATGCGCTGTTCGCCGGATCGGGCAGCCGCGCCAGCGTCTCGACCGGTCCCGGGGCTTCCATATCGCGGCTGCCGGTCTCGACATTCAGCTCCTTGAAGCGGCGGCCGGTCACCAGCACGCGATTCTCGAAGCTGGAGACGAACTTGTTGTAGCTGGACACGGAGCTGTTGAGGCTGCGCCCAAGGCCGGAAAGATGGCTCGCAGCGACCGACAGGCGCTCGTACATTTCCTTACCGAGTGTCGCGACCAGCTGCGCTTCTTCCGCCAGCTTCTCCTGCCGCCAGACACTGGCGACGGTGCGGGCGATGGCGACGAGATTGGTCGGCGTCGCGAGCAGCACGCGGCGCTCGAACGCCCATTCCCAAAGCTCGCCATCCTGCTCCAGCGCCGCCGAGAGGAAATGCTCGCCGGGAATGTACATGACGACATAGTCCGCCGCCTTGCCGAAGCGGGTCCAATAATCTTTGGCACCAAGCTGCTGGGCATGGAGGCGCATCGACTGGGCATGGGCGCGCAGGTGGCCGGTGCGGATGTCGTCCTCGACCGCCTCGCTGGCCTCCAGATAGGCGTTGAGCGAACATTTGGCATCGATAATGAGTTCGCGTCCGCCAGGCAGCTTCACGATCACATCGGGCCGCAGGCGGCCTTCTTCCGTCTCGACCGACACCTCCTTGTGATAGTCGATATGCTGGGACAGGCCCGCCTGCTCCAGCACGTTATAAAGCGACTGCTCGCCCCAGCGGCCGCGCGTCTTCGCGTTGGCGCGCAGGGCATTGACCAGCCGCGCGGTCTCGTCGCGCACTTGCCCCTGCCCCGTGCGGACCTGGTCGACGGCCTCGCGCAGGGCGGCATAGCTATCGACACGCTGCTGTTCGACATGCTTGAGGCCGTCCTCATAACGCTTGAGCGTGCTCTCGACCGGCTGAAGCAAAGCCTTGAGGCTCGCTTCGCTCTTTTCCTGAGCTTGCTTCATCTGCACGCCCGACTGCTCGGCCAGGCGCTTCTCGGCTTCGGCAAGCAGCTTGTTGGCCGTGCTGCTGAACTGCAGCGCCAGCGTTTCGCGCGCTTCGTTGATCGTGCGGATCTGCGCCTCATAGCCCTCGGCGCGGGCAGCGGTCTCGGCCTTGTGGGCAGCGAGCTCGCGATCGTTGGCGGCCCGGGCCATCTCGGCGGCTTCGAGCTTGGCGCGCAGATCGTCGGCCTGACCCGCCCGCTCGGTGGCCACGGCGAGGTCGCGCAGGGCGGCGTTGCGCATCTCTTCCGCCGTCGCGACGCGTTCGGCGAGTTCCTTGCGCTCCGCTTCAACGGGCGCCGCAATACGCTGGCGCAGCAGCCAGCCGATCGCCGCTCCAATCGCAACGCAAATCAACGCGATCGTAAAAATCTCGAAGTCCATATGATCCTCCAAGGAGAAACGGGCGGCCGAAGCCGCCCGCATCCCTCGCGGTATAGAAATTAAAACAACAGCTTCCGAATGATCGGCAGCACTAGCGAGAAATCCAACTCGGCACCTTCTCTCGTAGAAAAGCTGCTAGCCGACATGAGCAAGGGATTGCCAAAGCCGTCAGCCAGAAACCAACGCCAAAGCCCTCCACCCACCATGCGGGTCGAGATAGAGATCATAGTGACCTCCCTGAATAATGGTGATCTCACCCAGCTTCGGAGTCGTAGGGCGCAAATTGTGTAAGGAATTCACGGATCAGAGAAATCTCGCTTCCGCGGGTAACCTAAAAGCCAATGCGCAGTGTTCCTTATCGCTGGGACGCGAAAGATTGGTTCGACGCTACGTCATGGCGATTCTCCCCTTGAAGGAGCCCCGCGAGGGACCGACGCCAGAATACGCTTCTCGAACGGCATTGGAAGCAAAATTCTAACCGATGTTCATTTTTTGTTCCATTCCTCCAAGCCGTTCATTTCTCGCTCGATGAGCGCTTGAAGCATTGCAAGAATGTTCTCTTTATGTTCTTATCCTTCAATGTCCGCCATCAAGGGGCGCGGCGCCCCCTCCAACGCCCGACCGAGTCGCTTCAGCCTGCCCGAACGCCAGGCCGACGGTGAATGGCTGGATCATGTGCTGGCCGAGGAGGAAGACGCCCCGCCGCCGCTCCGCACGACCGTGACGCAGGAAAAGGCGCGGACGATCATCACGCGCAACACATCTCCCGATATCGGCTTCGACCAGTCGATCAACGCCTATCGGGGATGCGAGCATGGCTGCATCTACTGCTTTGCGCGGCCCACCCATGCCCGGCTCGATCTTTCGCCGGGCCTCGACTTCGAGAGCAAGCTGTTCGTGAAACCCGAGGCCGCGAAGCTACTGCGCAAGGAATTGGCCAAGCCGGGCTACCTCGTGAAGACCATCGCGATGGGGACCAATACCGACCCCTATCAGCCGATCGAGGAGCATTGGGAGATCACGCGGCAGATCATCGCCGTGCTGGCTGAGTGCCGGCATCCGATGATGATCACGACCAAGTCGGACCGGGTCGTGCGCGACATCGACCTTCTGGCGCCGATGGCCGCGCAAGGTCTCGTCGCCATCGCGCTTTCGGTCACGACTCTCGATCCGGTCACGCACCGCAAGCTCGAACCCCGCGCGACACGCCCGGCCAAACGGCTCGCTGCGATCAAGGCACTGAGCGAGGCCGGTATCTACGTCCATGCATCGCTCTCGCCGATGATCCCGGCGATCAACGATCATGAGATCGAAGCGCTGGTCGAAGCGGCGGCTGCGGCAGGGGCGAGATCGGTGTCGCATATCCCGGTGCGCCTGCCCTACGAGGTCGCGCCGTTGTTCCGGGAGTGGCTGAACGAACATTATCCTGATCGCGCGGCCAAGGTGATGAGCCAGATCCGCGACATCCGCGGCGGGGCGGACAATGATCCGAACTTCGGCAGCCGCATGCGCGGACAAGGCGCCTTCGCGCAGTTGCTCCGCACGCGGTTCGAGAAGGCGAAGAAGCGCTTCGGACTGGATGGCGGCCGGATCGATCTGCGCAAGGATCTGTTCGTGGCGCCCAGCGACCAGGGGCGGCTGTTTTGAAGGCCCTATCATCACCAAGTTTCATCGCGAGGGCTTGAGCATTGCATGAGATGGATGCTGAAACAAGTTCAGCATGACGATGAATTTTCAGGGATTATCTTGAGGCCACCATCTTCAGGTCGGGCGGTCCCAGCGGACCGAGCGCGACGCCGCTGACGCCGCGCACGCTCTCGATGCGTTCGCCGAGTTCTTCGTCGAGCTGGAAATGATCGCCGAGGATGACGTGCGCGCGGCCGCCGTCCGGCATCAGGGCGGCGATCTCGACGCGCGAGCGGCCGCCATGGCGATCGGCCAGCATCGGCTGAAGCTGCGAGACCGCCTCGGGCGCGTCGACCGCGATGACCATGCGCATGCGGGCGTTGCCGGCCATCTGCTCGAAGGACTGGACTCCGCGCACGGTGACGCGCGGCGTTTCCTCGCCGGGCTGGCGGTCGAGTTCGACGGTCAGCAGCGCGCACTGCCCATCCTCATGGAGCCGGGCGAGCAGCTTGCAGCCCTCCTCCTCGAAGCAGCTTGCCTGAAACTGGCCGCTGGAATCCGAGAAGGTCGCCGACACGAAGCGCGCGCCGCGCTTGGTATCGCGCCAGCGCAGTTCCTCGACGAGGCCCGCCATCATCGCGCCGTTGCGCTCGCCGTCCCGCAGGCCATCGGACGAGCCGCAGAGTTCGGCATAGCTGCGCACGCCCTTGGCGCGGGCGAACTGGCGATAGCGGTCAACGGGGTGCGCCGAGAAATAGAAGCCGAATGCCTCCTTCTCCTGTGCCATGCGTTCGGATGCCGCCCATTTGACCCCGACCGGCAGCGGGACGTCGGCATGCGCGACCTCGCCGCCACCGAACAGGCCATGTTGCCCGCTCTCGCGCGTCTCGGCGGCCTTGGCGGCTACGGACAGCAATGTCTCGGCCACGGCATGGGCGACCGCGCGATCGAGCTCCATGCTGTCGAAGGCGCCGCCCGCGGCGAGGCTCTCGAGCTGGCGGCGATTGAGCAGGCGCGGCTCGATGCGGTCGGCCAGATCGTCGAGATCGCGGAACGGACCGCTGCGCGCGCGTTCCTCGACCAGCGTCTCCATCGCCTTCTCGCCCACGCCCTTGAGGCCGCCCAGCGCATAGCGAACCGCGTGACGGGTCGGGTCGTTGGGATCGGGTTCGACCGAGAAATCGGCCTGGCTGACATTGATGTCAGGTCCAAGGCACGTGAGGCCCATGCGGCGCATGTCGTCCACGAACACGCAGAGCTTGTCGGTCTGGTGGATATCGTAGGCCATGGACGCGGCGTAGAATTCCGCCGGATAATGGGCTTTCAAATAGGCGGTCTGATAGGTGAGCAGCGCGTAGGCCGCGGCATGGCTCTTGTTGAAGCCGTAGCCGGCGAACTTGTCGATCAAGTCGAACAGCTCATTGGCCTTCTTCTTGTCGATGTCGTGATGGGACTTGCAGCCTTCGACGAAGGTGGCGCGCTGGGCGTCCATCTCGGCCTTGACCTTCTTGCCCATGGCGCGGCGGAGCAAGTCGGCGCCGCCGAGCGAATAACCCGCGAGGATCTGCGCGGCCTGCATCACCTGCTCCTGATAGACGAAGATCCCGTAGGTCTCTTTCAGGATGCCTTCGAGAAGAGCATGAGGATATTCAATCTCTTCCTGGCCGTTCTTGCGACGGCCAAACATCGGAATGTTATCCATCGGGCCGGGACGGTAGAGCGCGCCGAGGGCGATGATGTCCTCGAAGACCGTCGGTTTCACGGCGGCCAGCGTCTTGCGCATGCCTTCCGATTCCACCTGGAACACGCCGACCGTGTCGCCCCGCTGGAGCAGCTTGTAGGTTTCCTCGTCGTCCCAGCGCAGCGCCGACAGGTCGATCTCGACGCCGCGCGCGGCCAGCATCTGCACGGCACGCTGAAGCACAGATAAGGTCTTGAGGCCGAGGAAGTCGAACTTCACCAACCCCGCCGTCTCGACATATTTGAGGTCGAACTGGGTGACCGGCATGTCGGACTTCGGATCGCGGTAGAGCGGCACCAGTTCGCTGAGCGGCCGGTCGCCGATAACGACGCCGGCGGCGTGCGTCGAGCTGTTGCGCGGCAGGCCTTCGATCTGCATCGCCTGATCGACGAGCCGCGCGATGTTGCGGTCCGCCTTGTACTCCGCGACGAACTCGGCGGAGCCGTTCATGGTCCGCTCGAGCGTCCAAGGGTCGGTCGGGTGATTGGGGATAAGCTTGGCGAGCCGATCGACCTGATTATAGCCCATCTGCAGGACGCGGCCGGTATCCTTGAGGGCAGCGCGCGCCTTCAGCGTACCGAAGGTGATGATCTGCGCGACATGGTCGCTGCCATATTTGTCCTGGACGTACTTGATGACCTCGCCGCGCCGCGTTTCGCAGAAGTCGATGTCGAAGTCGGGCATCGAGACGCGCTCGGGGTTGAGGAAGCGCTCGAACAGCAGGCCCAGCTGCAGCGGATCGAGGTCGGTGATAGTCAGCGACCAAGCGACCACCGAGCCGGCGCCCGAGCCGCGGCCCGGGCCGACGGGAATGTCGTGCGACTTCGCCCATTTGATGAAGTCGGCAACGATGAGGAAGTAGCCCGGAAACCCCATCTGGATGATGACGTCCAGCTCGAAATCGAGGCGCTCGAAATAGGCGGGGTAATGTTCCCTGAGTTCGCCCTCATTCACATCGTCGTTCCGGCGTTGGGCCTGAGGCCCGTCTTCGACTTCGCGGGCATGACGATGGAGAATCTTAAGACGTTCAATCAAACCGGCAGTCGCATCGGCGCGCAACTGTGTTTCCTCGCCGGCCCTGTCGCCCGCAAGGCTAGGCAGGATCGGCTTGCGCTTGGGGGCCATGACCGCGCAGCGCTGCGCCACCACCAGCGTGTTGGCGATGGCTTCGGGAAGATCCTCGAACAGGGCGGTCATGTCCGCGGCCGGCTTCATCCAGCTTTCGGGCGAACTGCGCCGCCGGTCGGCGCTTTCGACATAGCTGCCGGTCGCGATGCAGAGCAGCACGTCATGGGCGGCGTGGAAACCGGGATCGGCGTAACAGGCGGGGTTCGTGGCAAGGAGCGGCAGGTTCCGCGCGTAAGCGAGATCGATCAGCGTGCCTTCCGCCTGATCCATGACCGGATCGCCGGTGCGCGAGAGCTCGATATACAGCCGGTCACCGAACAGGACGTGCAGGCGCCCGAGATAGGCGCCGGCCGCTTCGGGCAGCCCGTCGGCGATCAGCCGCGCCAATGCGCCATCGCCGCTCGCGGTCAGGCAGATCAGCCCCTGTGCGTGCGCCTCCAGCTGGTCGAAGGTGACATGGGCATCATCCTCCATCGGCCGCGCGACATGGGCCTGGCTGACCAGCGCGCAGAGATTGCCATAGCCCTCGTCATCCTGTGCGAGCAGAACCAGCCAATCGAGCACCAGCGGCGCATTGTCGGGGCGGTCCGGACGGGCAATCGCCAGCGTTGCGCCGATGATCGGCTGCACGCCCGACTTTGCCGCGGCTTCCGAGAAAGCCATGGCCGCATACAGCCCATTGCGGTCAGTCAGCGCAACAGCGGGGAAGCCCTGGTCCTTGGCGCGCGCCGCCATCTGCTTGGGCGCGATGGCGCCTTCGAGCAGCGAATAAGCCGACAGATTGCGCAGCGGGACATAAGGGGCATGAGCCATGGCCCTGCTTATGTGGCCGCGCAGGCGCCTAACGCAAGCGGACGCACCAGCTCGGATCAACTTGTCCACAGGCTTTTGGCCCGCCAGGCGACGATCGCCGCTAGGAGGAACCAAAGCACCACCACGGCGCTCGCAGCCCAATAGCTCGTGGGCCTCGCTCTATCGGTGGCGGCTGCTCGGAACTCCGCCATCAGATCGGACGGGATCATGCGCAATGCCAGCCAGATGCCGAGCGGCACGATGAGCAGATCGTCGAGATATCCGAGAACCGGAATGAAGTCCGGAATGAGGTCAATGGGACTGAGCGCGTAGGCCGCGACGAAACCCGCGAGGATCTTGGCGGCCAGCGGAACGCGTGGATCACGCGCCGCGAGCCGCAAGGCCACGACCTCGCGCTTGAGTGTGCGCGCCCACTCTCTCAATTGCATGGTCTGCGCGCCTTTTGCCTCATGAAATGCGATTAGCACTGGGGGGATCAATTGCAGCGCAACAACAGCGCAGCCTTTTTACTCGGTTCTGCTTGATGCCACCCCATCAAAAGATATATCTTAGAGATATCGAGTGAGGCGGGAGCGAATAGATAGTCATGGCCATAGAGAAGTCACACGGCTGGACGGCCTCTCTCGTCGAGCGCGTCAAGGCGCTGTGGACACGCCCGAAAGAAGCCTGGCCCGAGATCGACCGCGACATGACGCCGAGCGGCGACCTGTTCACGCGCGTTGCCGCGCCCCTCGCGGCGCTCGCACCTGTCGTGGGCTTCCTGACCGGCCGTATCGGCTGGAATCCCTTTTCCGGCCATTTCATCGGCCAGCTGTTCACCGCCGTCATCGGCTATGGTCTGTCGCTGGGCAGCCTGCTGGTGATGAGCATCATCGCCTCCAAGCTCGCACCGCGCTTCGGTGGCGAAGGAAGCCCGCGCGATGCCTTCAAGCTGATCGTCTATTCCTCCACGCCGATGTGGATCGCCTCGGCAGTGGCGATGGTCCCTGGCTTCGGATTCGTCGGACTGGCCAGCTTCTATTCGCTCTATCTCTTCTTCACGGGCGTCGGCCCGATGATGAAGGTGCCCGAGGTGGACAAGAGGCGCTTCGGGTTCGCGACCATCGCGTGCGCAATCGGCTTGAATCTCGTGGCAGGGGCCATTTCCAGCGGGCCGGCCTGGATGCTGGGCGGCAGGCCAGACTTCCAGACGCGGCAGTCATTCCGCGTCAATGGCGACGACGTCGGCTTCGACAGCCGCGGATTTTTGCGCGAACTGCGCGATGCCTCCCGCAAAGGCGACGGGAAGACGGTCCTGGGATCCGATCTGCAGGCGCTGCTTCCGGCCAAGCTCGGCAGCTTCCAGCGGACCGGCATCGAGAGCTCCAGCGGCGGCCCCGGCGGCGGCAACGCCGAGGCCACCTATGAGGACGGCCGCCAGGAGTTCACGCTCAAGGTCGTGGACCTGGCCGGCTTCGGTGCCTTCGCGCAGATGCGCAATTTCATCCGCATCGAAAAGAACAAGCAGGACGAAGACGGCTTCGAGCACATCTCGAACAAGGACGGTACGTTCGTCGCCGAAAAATGGGACAATGACGACGACGAAGGCAGCTACACGACCATCGTCGACAAGCGCTTCCTGATCGAGGCCAAGGGCGAGGCCAACAGCTTCGACGACCTCAAGCGCGCGGCGGCCAGTGTCGACCCAGCCAAGCTGAAGGCGCTGGAAGCGAAGTAAGCCTGATTACCAGTCGAGAGGGCGACCGTCCCAGGCCGTGAACCGGCCAGTCGAGGCAACGTCGAGATGCGCGAGAACGCTGCGGATGCCTGACGCGCTTTCCGA
Organism: Sphingobium sp.; assembly: GCA_017745115.1. Next base: position 75,646 of record JAGIAA010000004.1, read on the forward strand.
AACATCGAGGTCGGCGCCCGCGCCGCCCATGTCGGTGCGCACCCAACCCGGGTGCAGCATGGCGACGGAAATCCCCTCGCCCGCCAGATCGACCGCGAGGCATTGGAAGACCTTGTTCACCGCAGCCTTGGACGCGCGATAGGCGACGAAGCCGGACTGCTTCGACGACAATTGGCCCATCTGGCTGGAGACGACGGCCACCTTGGCCGCGCTCGCAGCGCGCAGGTTCGGCAGCAGCGCCTGGGTGACGCGGAGCGGCCCCAGGACATTGGCATCGAGCGCGCCGAGGAAGCCGGCAAAATCCATGTCCGTGCTTGTCTGACGGGCCGCTTCTGGGCCGATGACGCCGGCATTGTTGATGAGCAGATCGACCGGGCGACCCTTGAGCATTTCCGCCAGCCCGGCAACCGACGCATCGCTCGTCACGTCGAGCGGCAGGCTTTCGCCAACAGTCTCGCCTGCCTTGTCATGCCCGCGCATGGCGCGAATGACGGTTTCTCCAGCGGCGGCATATTGCCGGGCAAGCTCGAGGCCGATGCCACGGTTCGCGCCGGTAATCAGGATTGTCGCCATCGCTCTCTCCTATAAGGCCGGCTTGTAGGTGAAGTCGTACTGCGCCTGCCAGGTCGCGCCATTATCGCTCGACTGCTCGCCGAACTGGCGGACCCAGCCGCTCGGCAGCGGCGTGAAGGTCATGCGCACGAGCAGGCCCTTGCCGGCATTCGGTCCGCTTTTGTGCGTGCCGGTCAGCACCATCTTGCCGTCGACGAGGCCGCCCTCGAACTCAACGCGAGTACCCGACGAATCGATCCAGCTCTGATGCCACTTGCCCGAGGGCGTATCGTAATTGTTGAGGCTGCCGCCGCCGGCGCCGTTCAGGGGCAACCAATTCTCGCGAACGCCGCAGCCGCCATAGACGGATTCGATCACGCTGCGCGCGACCGGTTTGTCCGACCCCGCAGGATAGACATCCCATCCGCCCAGCCAGAAATCGAACTGGCGATGCGCGGCATCGGTGCAGGCCGGCGGCCTCGGCGGCGCGGCGGGTGATGGGGCGGGTTGCGACGGCGTGGTCTGCGCTGAAACCGACGCACCACAGGCCAGCGCCGGCGCGATCAAGGCTACCAGCATCATGCAAGCGCGCATCGCTTCTCTCCTACTGTTCGACCCTGCCGTCATGCAGGCGCACCATGCGGTCCATGCGCGCAGCCAGGCGTTCATTGTGCGTGGCGATGAGCGCGGCCGAGCCCTGTTCGCGGACGAGCCTCACGAACTCGTCGAGCACGATATCGGCGGTGCGCTCATCGAGATTGCCGGTCGGCTCATCGGCCAGCACCAGGGCCGGCTTGTTGGCGAGTGCGCGCGCGACCGCGACACGCTGCTGCTCGCCGCCCGACAGCTTGCTGGGCTTGTGATCGAGACGCTGCGCAAGACCAAGGTCGCTGAGCAGCGCGGTTGCACGTTCACGTGCCTCGGCCTCGCTTGCGCCCCAGATGAGCTGCGGCAGCACGACATTCTCGAGCGCCGTGAAATCCGGCAGCAGGTGATGAAACTGGTAGACGAAGCCCAGCTTTTCGCGGCGCAGGCGCGTGCGCCCGTCATTGCCTTCCTTCGCCGCCTCGACCCCGGTCAGCCGGATCGAACCGCCATAGCCGCCCTCGAGCAGACCGACTGCCTGAAGCAGGGTGGATTTGCCCGAGCCGGATGGTCCCAGCAGCGCCACGATCTCACCCGACGCGATGCTGAGGTCGACGCCGCGCAACACCTCGATGGTGACATCGCCTTGCGAGAAGCTGCGGGTGAGGCCCGTGACCGCCAGCACCTGGTTTGCCGCGTCACTCATAGCGCAGCACCTCGACCGGGTCGGTGCTCGCGGCCTTGAGAGCGGGATAGAGCGTCGCGAGGAAGGAGAAGCCGATCGACATGAGGCAGATGCTGACAATCTCGAACGTATCGGGCTTGGACGGCAGGTCGCTCAGGAAGCGGATCGACGGATCCCAGATCTGCTGGCCGGTGGCATATTGGGCGAAATTGAGCAGGTTCTGGCGGAAATAGAGGATAAGGAAACCGAGGGCGGCGCCGGCGAGCGTTCCTGTCGTTCCGATCGCGAGGCCGACCGTCACGAAGATGCGCAGAAGACTGCGCCGCGTCGCACCCATGGTGCGCAGGATCGCGATATCGCGCGTCTTGGCGCGGGCGAGCATGATCAGCGACGAGAGGATGTTGAACACCGCGACGAGGATGATCAGCGACAGCACGATGAAGGAGACGATGCGGTCGATCTGCAGAGCTTCGAACAGGCTGGAATTCATCTGCCGCCAGTCGACGACATTGGCCCGGTCCTTCACCTTCTCGGCGATCGGCTTGAGAATCGTCCCGACCTTGTCCGGGTCGGTCGTCTGGACCTCGACCATCTGCACCTGATCGCCGAGCAGGAGCAAAGTCTGGGCATCCTGCATCGGCATGATGATGAACTTGTCGTCGAAATCGTAAATGCCGATCTCAAAAATCGCGCCCACATCATAGGCGATCTGCCGCGGCACCGTGCCGAACGGCGTCGACCGCCCCGCGGGATTGACGATGCTGATCGTCTGGCCAAGCGTGACGCCGAGATTTTCGGCAAGCCGCGAGCCGATTGCCACCTTGCCACTGCCGGCACGGATGTCGGCGAGCGAGCCGGCGACGATCTTGGCCTTGATCGACGGATTGGTCCGGATATCGGCTTCCGTCATGCCGCGGACCACGGCGGCCTCGGGCCGGCCATTGAAGATGACGAGCTGCGGCTGCTCGATCAGCGGAGTCGCGCTGGTGACGCCGGGCGTCGCGCGCGCATCCGCGGCGATCTGCTGCCAGTTGGCGAGGCGGCCGCCATATCCCTGGATCACGGCGTGGCCATTCAAGCCCACGATCTTGTCGAAGAGTTCGGCACGGAAGCCGTTCATCACGCTCATCACGGTGATGAGAGCCGCCACGCCGAGCATCACGGCGACGAGGCTGATCGACGCGACGAGGAAAATGAAGCCCTCCCCCTTCCCCGGCAACAGGTAGCGCCGGGCAATCATCTGTTCGTAACGGGCGAGGATCATGTTGCGAGAGTCATGGGCGCTCTGGTTCGCCTCCGGAGGGAGAGCGCACCTCTATGGGCCTGCCCACAGGCTGGCAAGGGGGCTGACCGCATCGGCGGCAGTGGAAACCTTTACGTGCACGTCAAGCAAATGTTGCGGAATCAGCACAGCCGTTCAGGCAATTGAAAGGTTGGTCCACTTTGACCCGTGACTCCGGCAAGACGCTCTAATAGCTCTACTCCTGAAACACTGGCTTTTCATAGCAGGGCCGTGGTTCAGGGATGCCGACTTCCCCACCCTCTAGCTTGAGGGGGCCGAGAGGGTGAGTGAAGTCGGCGCCAAGGGGGAGACGAACTATCGTCCACGGGCGCCTGGGTCGGCAACGACCTGGGCGCTTAGTCTTTTGGGGCCCAGGCGGCGAAAAAATCCGTCTTGATTTGCCACCCTCTTGAAACCCCATTTTCAGCGCACATCTATCGCTCATCCGGTCGCCACATGGGGCCGGAGATGCCTCGGGCGCCGAGTTTTCGGGTCCGGGAGCGCACGTCAAACACGCTCAACAGAGGATTTGAACCATGCGTACACCTTTCGATTTGACCCCCTACCGCCGCTCCACTGTTGGCTTCGACCGCCTGTTCGACCTCATCGAGAACAATGCGCGTCTCCAGCAGAGCGACAATTATCCGCCGTTCAACATCGAGCGCGTGAGCGACGACCGTTATCGTGTCACGCTTGCCGTCGCCGGTTTCAAGGCGGACGAGATCGACATTACCGCTCAGCAGAACCTGCTGCAGGTCACGGGCCGCAAGGATGAAACGGCGACCGAAGATCGCGCCAAGTTCCTGCACCTGGGCATTGCCAACCGCAATTTCGAGCGCCGCTTCGAACTGGCCGACTTTGTGCGCGTCGAGAACGCTTCGCTGGCCGACGGCCTGCTCGTCGTCGAACTGGTTCGTGAGGTTCCCGATGCGATGAAGCCGCGCAAGATTGCCATCAACGGCAAGGGCGAAGTCATCGACTTGGGCGACAAGAACGCCGCCTGATGCAAGACATTACCGCTGCCTCACAGTCGTCTCCCCCCACTGACCTGAGGTAGCAAGCGAAGGGCGTCCGGGAAACCGGGCGCCCTTTTCCGTTCACGATCGCAAGGCGGCCTAAACCGGTGCTCGCGCCGCGTCCGAAGCGCTAAGTTACGCTTATCAAAGCGTTAATCACCTTTAATCCTATCTCAATCACTAGCTGGAAAAAAGGCGTCCCAAGGAACCAGAAAACGCCGGCAACGATCGGCGAAAAGTTCAGTCGAAAGGGTCGCCATGATTAGAATGACTTACCTGCTCGCAGGAGCACAACTGCTTGTCGCCGCTCCGGTTCTGGCGCAAGCCGCGCCGGCTGATTCGCGGGACGCCACCAAGCCCGCAGAACCGCAGAAGGAAGTGTTCTCGACCGGCGTCGCGAAAGGGCGCGACCGCCTCGACAGCGCGACCTCGACCAGCGCCCTCAAAGCCAGCGAGTCCGAAAAGTTCGGAACCCGGCCTCTCGGCGACATCCTGCGCACCATGCCCGGCATTCGCGTCGAGTCCGGGATCGGCGAAGGCAATGCCAACTATACCGTGCGCGGCCTCCCGCTCGCAGCCGGTGGCTCCAAATATATGCAGTTGCAGGAAGACGGCCTTCCTGCGGTGGAGTTCGGCGACCTGTTCAATTTCGCCGGCGATGTATTCCTGCGCCCCGACTTCAATCTCTCGCAGATCGAATCGATCCGTGGCGGCTCGGCGTCGACCTTTGCCTCCAACTCGCCCGGCGGCGTCATCAACATGATCTCGAAGACCGGCGAGAGCGAGGGCGGCGCGATCCAGGTCACGCGGGGCCTCGACTATGGCGAGAATCGCCTCGATGCCGACTATGGCGGCAAGCTCAGCGAGAACCTGCGCTTCCATGTCGGCGGCTTCTATCGCTGGGGTGAAGGTCCGCGCAACATCGGCTTCGACGGCTACAAAGGTGGCCAGATCAAGCTCAACATCACCCGACAGTTCGCCAACGGCTATATCCGCCTGTACGCGAAATATCTGAACGACCGGTCGCCGACGTTCGCGCCCTATTTCTTCCAGCTCACCGGCACCAACGACAAGCCGGTCATCGCAAACCTGCCGAATTTCGACATCCGCAAGGATGCGGTGCTTTCGCCCTATATCGGCCCCGTTGTGACCCTGGATGGCGAGAACAAGCTCGCCAACTTCTCGGTCGCAGACGGCATGCACCCCGTCGCCAAGTCGGTCGGCGTGGAAGCACAGTTCGATTGGGGCGGCTGGACGATCAGCGAGCGCGCGCGATTCTCACTCCAGTCGGGCGACTTCCTGCGCGTCTTCCCGAACACGGCCAATACCGTCTCGGCCTTCGCGGCCTCTCAGGGCGGCACCGGTGCGACGGCGAGCTATGCCAGCGGCCCGAACGCCGGGCAGGCGATCACCGGCAACATCAACGGCAACGGCCTGCTCGCTCTTTTCTACATGGCGGAGACGCGGGCACGCTCGCTCAAGAACTTCACCAACGACCTGCGTGCCGCCAAGGTGTGGGACGTCGGGAACGGCAATCTCACCATGACGGCGGGCGTCTACAAGGCGATCCAGACGCTCAACTCCGAGTGGCTGCACTCGGCGATCGACACCGATGTGGTCGGCGACGGACAGACCGCGATGGTCAACATCGCCAGCTCGACCGGCGTCGCGCAGACGCAGGGCGGCTATTATGGCTATGGCCGCGGCCGTAGCAGCAATTTCCGCCGCATCTTCAACGTGCAGTATGACGTCACGGCGCCCTATGGCTCGGTGAACTATCATTTCGGCAAGATCGCCATCGGCGGCAGCCTTCGCTACGATATCGGCAGCGTCCGCGGTTTGCTCTATGGCGCCGACCTGGGCGGCGGCCGCGTCGGTCTTGGCAGCTACGACATCAACGGCAATGGCTCGATTTCCGTGCCCGAGCAGTATGTGGCGTCGCTGCCGCTCACCCAGCCGGCGCCGGTCAACTACAATTACGGCTATCTCAGCTATTCGGCCGGCATCAACTATCGCGTCGCCGAGCCTTTCTCGGTCTTTGCGCGCTACAGCCGCGGCGCACGCGCCAATGCCGACAAGATCCTGTTCACGCCGGTCGTAAGCACCACGGACGGCAGTGTCGCCAACGCAAACGACAAATATGACGAGGTCCGGCAGCTCGAGGGCGGCTTCAAGTTCCGCAAGCCCAACTTCACGCTGAATGCCACGGCCTTCCGGGCAATGGCGGACGATCATAATGTGCTCAACGGCTCGGCAACACGGACCAACCGGAGCTACAGCGCCTATGGCCTCGAGCTGGAGAGCAGCTTTCGCTCAGGCGCGTTCAGCATCACGGCGGGTGCGACCTATACCAAGGCCAAGATCACCGAAGACAAGCTCGATCCGACGCTGAACGGCAAGGAACCCCGTCACCAGCCGGCATGGACCTTCTCGGTCACGCCGCAATATGAGACGAAGCTCTTCACGGTCGGCGCCAACGTGGTGACGATCACCAGCAGCTATGCGCAGGATACAAACCTGCTCAAGATGCCCGGCTTCACGACAGTCGCGGCATTCCTCCAAGCGCGGCCGGTCGACGGGGTGCAGCTGAGCGTCAACGCGAGCAACCTGTTCAACACGATCGGCTTCTTCGAGATCTCGCAGAGCACGGTACCGACGAACGGCATCGCCTGGGGCCGTGCCATCAACGGCCGCACGGTTTCGGCATCGCTGAAGTACAGCTTCTAGAACCGGCTATTGATGATCGATAACGACAAGGGCGTCCGGGAAACCGGGCGCCCTCTCTTTTGGAAGCGCTTGATTTGAGCCTACCTCGCGCACATGATCTTAAAAATCAGAGGAGCGCGCGGTGCGAAAAGGGTTGCTGGTATTGCTCCTGTGGGGAGCCGCGTCGGAAGCCGCGGCCCCATCACCGGAGGCTCCTGTGTTGGAGCCCAGTTCACCATGGCGCGTGGACTTTGGAGAGGGAACCTGTACCCTCTTCCGTCAATTTAGCGCAGGAAACGGCAACGCAAACGTCCAGCTTCAACGTAGCGGACCGCTTTCGGAGTTCGTGCTCGCGGTCAATCTGCCCGCCACCTCAAAAATGCCCGACCGCAAGAAGAGATTGGAAGCCCAATTCGGTGGCGACGACAGTTGGATCGCGGCCAATGTCTGGCCCATAAGCCAGGCTCAGGGACGTTTGAATCTGCAAGGGCAGTTTCCAATGGAGCTGTGGGACAGATTACACCGCCGCTTCATCGACAACACGGCCACCGTACTCAAGCTGCGAATGGATGGACAACAGTTCGCATTCAATCTTCAACGGATGAAGGCGCTCAAGGCTGCGCTCGATAAATGTGATGAAGGTCTGATGGCGGAAATAGGCCTTGAAGGCATTGATCTGAGCAACGTGCTCTCGCGACCGGAGCCGACCATGCCGGTCTGGAGTTGGACGACGCGCTGGGAGCAAAGCGTGCACCAAGACGTAACCTACATGATCAGCGCTCGAGCCATTATCGACGACACAGGCAAGATCGAGAAATGCATCAACCTCGAGCAGGAGATCAGCTCAGGACGGGCATTCGAAATTGCGTGCGAGCTGCTCATACAGAATGGACGATTCAAACCGGCCAGAGCGGCCTCGGGCGCTCCGGTCAAATCCTACTACGATATCGCCATCGCCAGGATGCTGACCGACGAGGAAAAACGCGCAGCCAAGCGCCTCAATTTGAAGAGTTGAGCAGTAACGAGCCTAGACCAGCCGGCTCTGCTTGACCGCCGCCTCGATGAAGCTCGCGAAGAGCGGGTGCGGCTCGAAGGGCTTGGACTTGAGCTCGGGATGGAACTGCACGCCGACGAACCAGGGATGGTCGGGCCGCTCGACGATCTCGGGGAGCGTGCCGTCCGGCGACATGCCCGAGAAGATCAGGCCGGTATTCTCCAGCCGGTCCTTGTAGCCCATGTTGACTTCCCAGCGATGCCGGTGGCGCTCGCTGAGCGTGTTCGAGCCGTAGATTTGCGCGACATGGCTGTTTGGCGAGAGCTTCGCCTCATAGGCGCCCAGACGCATCGTGCCGCCCAGATCGCCGCCGGCTTCACGCTTCTGCAGACCCTCGGTGCTCATCCACTCGGTGATGAGGCCGACCACGGGTTCGGGCGTCGGGCCGAATTCGGTCGAGCTGGCGTCCGGAACGCCCACAAGGTTCCGCATGCCCTCGACGCAGGCCATCTGCATGCCGAAGCAGATGCCGAAATAAGGCACGCGCCGCTCGCGCGCGAACCGGATGGAGGCGATCTTTCCTTCCGCACCCCGCGATCCGAAGGCACCGGGCACGAGAATGGCGTGCATGGGCTCGAGACGAGCCGCGATGTCGCTATCCGGTTGCTCGAACAGCTCCGCGTCGATCCAGTGGATGTTGACCTTGACGCGATTGGCAAGACCGCCGTGGATCAGCGCTTCGTTGAGCGACTTGTAGGCATCCTGAAGCCCGACATATTTGCCCACGACGCCGATGGTCACTTCGCCCTCGGGATTGTCGTAGCGGTCCATGATGTCGAACCAGCGCGTGAGGTCCGGCAACCCCTGGGTCTCGATACCGAAGGCGCGCAGCACCTCCTCGTCCAGCCCTTCCGCATGATATTGCGCGGGCACGGAATAGATGTTGGGGGCGTCGAGCGCCTGGATCACGGCTTCCTTGCGGACATTGCAGAAGAGCGCGATCTTCGCCCGCTCGCTTTCAGGCAGCGGATGCTCGCAGCGGCAGAGCAGGATGTCGGGCTGGATACCGAGCGAGGTCAGCTCGCGCACGCTGTGCTGCGTCGGCTTGGTCTTCAGCTCGCCGGCAGCCGCGATGTACGGCACCAGCGTCACATGAATGAAGATGGACTGGTTGCGGCCCAGCTCGTTGTGGAGCTGGCGAATGGCCTCCATGAACGGCAGGCTCTCGATGTCGCCGACTGTGCCGCCGATCTCGCACAGCACGAAATCGACATCGTCCGTCTCGGCGAGGGCGAACTTCTTGATCTCGTCGGTGACGTGCGGGATGACCTGCACCGTTGCGCCGAGATAATCGCCACGCCGCTCGCGCTGGATGATCGTCTGATAGATGCGGCCCTGCGTGACGTTGTCGGCCTGGCGGCTGGAGACGCCCGTGAAGCGCTCATAATGGCCGAGATCGAGATCGGTCTCCGCGCCATCGTCCGTCACATAGACTTCGCCATGCTGATAGGGCGACATCGTACCCGGATCGACGTTCAGATAAGGGTCGAACTTGCGTGTGCGGACCTTATAGCCGCGCGCCTGCAGCAGCGCACCGAGCGACGCCGCCATGAGGCCTTTGCCGAGCGATGAGACCACGCCGCCGGTGATAAAAATGAACCGCGCCATGGGAGGAAAGGCCTAAGCTGTTTTCGCGTGAATGGGCAAGCGGACGAATCCGCCTGGCGTTAAATAAATTTGTGAAACGCCGCTTACTGGAGCGGAACGGACTGATTGCCGCCGGGTGCACCCTGTGCAGGCGCCGCTGCGTTCGGGGCCGGCTGGGCGGGAGCCTGATCCGGCTGTTGCTGCGCTGTCGATGTCGAACCAACCAGCGAGGTATCGACGCCCTGCCCGCGATGCTGCGTCGCAGCCAGCACTGCCAGGACAATGCTCAGCAGCACGAAACCGGTGGCCAGCACCGTCGTCGCCCGCGTCAGAAAATCTGCAGCGCCGCGCGCCGACATGAGGCCCGACGGGCTACCGCCCATGCCAAGACCGCCGCCTTCCGAACGCTGCATCAGGATGACAGTGACCAGCGCTGCGGCGATCACGGCCTGGACGACGAGGAGGAAGGTAAACAGCATGAGTGGTTTTGGGCCTGCGATGATGTCGAGAGGCGCGACTTAGGGTTTCGAGCGCCCATGGTCAACCTCGGGCGGTTCACGGCCCGGCCGCCAACACCATCCGTTCATGCGCGCGAAAGCGTGCTAGGCTTAACCGCCCGCGCCAGCATCGCGCCGACTCAGGGGGGTCGCACGGGCAAGGGGATGCCATGACCTCACCGGTCTTTTTCGACAGTACGGGCAAAAGGCGGCGGCTCGTCGGCCGCCTGATCGCGGTATTGCTGACGCTTGTCCTAGCGTCCGCCATCGCCTTCGCCACGACCATCGTCGAAGTGCCGACGACCTCCGCGCTCGACTTCTCGCACGAGCGGCAGCAGCCCCTGCCCTTCAAGACTCACCTGGCCCATTGGCGCCACCGCATCCCGCAATGGGCAAATCTGGGCCGAAGCGAGCGCCCGATCAACGCGGCATTCTATGTGCCGTGGGATCCCGAGAGCGTCTCGGCGCTTCGCGAGCATTATGACCGGCTCGACTGGGTGATCGCCAGCAACGCGTCGCTCGACCGCAAGACGCTTGGCCTTGAGGTCCATATCGACACGCCGCTGCGGGCGCTGATCCGCAGCCGGATCCATCGCCCCAAGCTGTTTCTGATGGTCCAGAACGTCGATGACCGCGTCTGGTTCGGCCCGGAAATGAACCGGCTCTTCCATGATCCGGCCAAGAGCGACGCACTGATCGACGGCCTGATCGCCGCCGCCAAACGGGTGCGCTGGCAGGGCGTCGTCTTCGATATCGAAAACATGCCGAACGAGTCTCTCCCGGCTTATCGGGACTTTCTGGCTCGCGCCCATCCCCGCTTCACAAAAGCGGGCCTGCTGATGAGCGTGACGGTGCCCGCCGGCGAGCCGGCATGGAATTTGAAGCGCTTCGCCGACGCGGTCGATCATGTCATTTTCATGGACTATGACCAGCATTGGCAAGGCGGCGAATCCGGACCGATCGCGGCGCAGGACTGGTTCGCGTCGATGCTCGCCGATGCCCGCAGCAAGATCCCGCCTGCGAAGCTGATCATCGCGCTCGGCAACTACGGCTATGACTGGCACGACGGCATTGCCGACGCGCTCACCGTCAACGAGGCGTGGCTCGCCGCGCACGACAGCGGCGCCAAGCCCGCATTCGATCCGTCCAGCAGCAACAGTGGCTTCGCCTATGACGAGGATGGCCACAAGCACACCATCTGGATGATGGACGCAGCGACCAGCTGGAACCAGCTCGCCCTCTTGCGCGGGGGTATTGCCGGCATCGCGCTCTGGCGCCTCGGCAGCGAGGATCCGGGCTATTGGGAAGCCGTCGCGGCCTGGCAGGCCCGCCGCATGCCGCGCCTGGACGTGATTGCGCCGTCGCCCGGAACCGACATTGACGGCTCCGGCGAAATATTGCGTATCGCAGCGCGCCCGAAAGGTGGCCGTCGCACCGTCGACTTCGGCAAGGACGGCACCGTCGTCGACCAGCGCATTTCATCGCTCCCGTCGCCCTATGTCGTCCAGCGGACCGGCGCCGCGGACCCCAAGAAGCTCGCGATCACCTTCGACGACGGCCCCGATCCCGACTGGACGCCGCGCATTCTCGACATTCTCAAGAGCAAGGGCGTGCCCGGCACCTTCTTCGTGATCGGTGAAAACGCGCTGGAACATCCGGAAATCCTTCGCCGGCTCGTGGAGGAAGGCAATGAGGTCGGCAATCACAGCTACACCCACCCCAATCTTGCGGAAGAATCTGACCTCGGCGTCAAGCTGGAGCTCAATGCGACGCAGCGGTTGATCGAGGCCTATACCGGACGTTCGACGCGGCTGTTCCGCGCGCCCTATTTCGGCGACGCCGAGCCGACGACCGCCGATGAACTGCAGCCGGCAGCGTTGGCGCAGGACAAAGGCTATACGATCGTGGGTCTGCACGTCGATCCGGACGACTGGAAGACGCCCGGCGTCCAGCACATCGTTCACGACGCCGTGAACGAGGTGCTTGCGGCCTCACCACAGCGCAGCGGCAATATCATCCTGCTGCATGACGGCGGCGGCCGGCGCGATCAGACCATTGCCGCCCTGCCCCAGATCATCGACCAACTGCGCGCCCGCGGCTACCACTTCGTCACCGTATCGGCCTTGGCCGGCCTCAACCGCGACACGGTCATGCCACCGGTCAAGGGCTCAGACCTCCTTGCCGTGCGCGCCGATGTCGGCTTCTTCATCGCCATTGCAATGTTGGGCTACGCGCTGCGCTGGCTGTTCTTCTTCGCGATCGCGCTCGGCATTGCACGCGCCATCTTCATGACGGCGCTGGCGCTCATCGACCGCCGCGCAAGCGAAGATGCACCCACGGACGCACCGCAACCGCCCGTCTCGGTGATCATTCCGGCTTATAATGAGGAGACCGTGATCGTCGCCTCGGTGGCGCGCGTGCTGGCGAGCAACTATCCCGCCATGGAAGTGATCGTGGCCGATGACGGCTCCAAGGACGCAACCAGCGCGCTCGTTGCGCAGCATTACGGCAACGATCCGCGCGTACGGCTGATGACGCTTGTCAACGGCGGCAAGGCAAGCGCCCTCAATCGGGCACTGCAGCATGCGAGTGGCTCGATCATCATCGCGCTCGATGCCGACACGCAATTCCTACCCGATACCATCGCCAAGCTGGTGCGCTGGTTCGCCAATCCGCGCGTGGGCGCGGTCGCCGGCAATGCGCGGGTCGGCAACAAGATCAATCTCGTCACGCGCTGGCAGGCCATCGAATATGTGACCGCGCAGAATGTCGAGCGGCGGGCGCTGGACGCGCTCAAGGCGATCACCGTGGTTCCGGGCGCGGTCGGCGCCTGGCGGCGCGAGGCGCTGGATGCCGTCGGCGGCTATCCCGAGGACACGCTCGCCGAGGACCAGGACCTGACGATCGCGATCCAGCGTGCCGGCTGGTGGGTCGAATATGACGTCGAGGCCATCGCGCTGACCGAAGCACCCGAGACCTTCCGGGCACTCGGCAAGCAGCGCTACCGCTGGTCCTTCGGCACGTTGCAGTGCCTGTGGAAGCATCGCGACGTGCTGAAGAGGGGCCGCCCGCGCGGCCTCGCCTGGTTCGGCATGCCCCAGGCCTGGCTGTTCCAGATCGTCTTCGCGGCGCTTTCGCCGATCATCGACCTCGCGCTGATCATTTCGGTCATCGATACCTGGGTGCAGATCAACCAGCATGGCTGGGCCCAGACCCAGAGCGATGTATTGCGCATGGGCGGCTATTGGCTGGTCTTCGTCGCCATCGACCTGCTTGCCGGCTGGATCGCCTATCGCCTCGAACCGACGCGCCAGCGCTTCCCTGCCCTGCTCATGATCATGCAGCGCTTCGTCTATCGCCAGCTCATGTATGGCGTCGTCATCCGCTCCATCCATGCCGCATTGCGCGGCCAGGTGGTCGGCTGGGGCAAGCTGGCGCGGACGGGAACGGTCACGGTGCCGCAGAACCAATGATGTGCTCCTGCGAAGGCAGGAGCACTACCTAGCCGTGAAAATAATCGTAGACCGTTTGCGCCACTGCAGCGGAAACCCCCGGCGCCCGCTGGAGATCGTCGAGGCTGGCGTTGCGGACAGCCTTGGCTGTGCCGAAATGCATGAGCAGCGCCTTCTTGCGCGCCGGACCGATGCCCGGAACCTCATCGAGTGAGCTGACGGTGATCGCCTTGGCGCGCTTCTGCCGGTGCGCGCCGATGGCGAAGCGATGCGCCTCGTCGCGGAGACGCTGGAGATAGAACAGCACGGGATGATTGACCGGCAGCATCAGCTCGCGCCCGTCGAGCAAGTGGAAGACCTCGCGGCCCTCTCGGCCATGATGCGGCCCCTTGGCGACGCCCACCATCGGCACATCCTCTATGCCGAGCTCCTCAAGAATCTGCCGCGCGGCATTGAGCTGGCCGCGGCCGCCGTCGACCAGCACGAGGTCCGGCCATTCGCCGGTATCGCGATTGGGATCCTCCTCCTGCACGCGCCCGAAGCGTCGTTCGAAGACCTCGCGCATCATGCCGAAATCGTCGCCTGCGATGGTTTCGGGTTTCTTGATGTTGAACTTGCGATAGGCGTTCTTGCGGAAGCCTTCGGGCCCGGCGACGATCATCGCGCCGAGCGCATTGGTGCCCTGGATGTGACTGTTGTCGTAGACCTCGATGCGGTCCGGCGGCCCTTCGAGGGCGAACAGGTCGGCCATCTCGTTGAGCGCCTTGCCGGTCGCGCTGCTCTCCGCCTGACGCCGCTCCAGCGCCTCGACCGCGTTGCGCTGCGCCTGTTTGATCAGCTTCACGCGGCTGCCGCGCTGAGGCACCTCGATCCGGACCTTGCGCCCGATACGCTGGCAGAGCGCTTCCGCGATCAGATCGACCTCGGCCGGCTCGCGGTCGCAGAGTACCAGCGGTGCCGGCGGCACGTCCTCGTAGAATTGCGCCATGAACTGCATCAGCACTTCATCCTCGCCCACTTCCGCGGTGTGCACCGGGAAGAAGCTGCGATGGCCCCAATTCTGCCCGCCACGGATGAAGAAGGCCTGGATGCACATGCCGCCTTCCTTGCTGGCGAGCGCAAAAATGTCGGCGTCGCCCAGTCCCTCGGCATTAATCGCCTGGCTGCCCTGGATGAAGGTCAGCGCCTTCAACCGGTCACGATAGATGGCAGCCATCTCGTAATCCATGCTCTCGGCCGCACGGGTCATGGCGTCGCCGAGCTTGGTCTGCACCTTGGTGGACTTCCCACCGAGGAAATCCTGCGCGTCCTGCACAAGCTCATTGTAATTGGCCTCGTCGATCCGGCCGACGCAGGGCGCTGAGCAACGGCGAATCTGATAGAGCAAACAGGGCCGCGAGCGATTGGCGAAGAAGCTGTCCGTGCAGCTGCGCAGCAGGAAGAGCTTCTGGAGCGCATTCAGCGTCCGCCGGACCTGCCCCGCCCCCGCGAACGGGCCGTAATATTGCCCTTTGATCTTGCGCGCGCCCCGATGGAGCTGGACGCGTGGAAACACATGGTCCTCGCGCAGCAGGATGAACGGGAAGCTTTTGTCGTCGCGCAGCAGCACATTGTAGGGCGGCCTGAAGCGCTTGATGAGTTGCGCCTCGAGCAGCAACGCCTCGGCCTCGCTCTCCGTCGTGACGATCGTCATCGAGCGGGTCTGCGCGACCATGCGCTGCAGGCGCTTGGGCAACCGGTCGACCTGCGTATAGTTGGTCACGCGATTGCGCAGCGCCCGCGCCTTGCCGACATAGAGAACGTCGCCGCGGGCATCCTGCATGCGATAGACGCCCGGACGCGTCGGCAGCGTCTTGATCGTGTCGCGAATGGCGGCAACGCCGGCTTCGATATCTGGCGTGTCGCTGCCGCGCACCGTATAGGTGGCACGCTCCTCGTTGAAGCGATCCGGGGATGAGGGGCGTTCGGCCATGCCGTCGGATTTAGGCGCGGCCAAGCCGCTGAGCAACCGGGCGATGTCGACCAGGGGAGAGACGTACATGAAGACCGGCCTGACCATCCTCGCACTGCTGGCCGCCGCGCCGCTCACCGCCCAAACCGTCACGCCGGCCATCAAGGCCGCGCTTGCCGATCCGGGACGTCCCGCCGGCCAGGCCGCGCGCGATGCCAGTCGCCATCCGGGCGAATTCCTTGCGCTGGCCGGTATCAAGCCGGGCGACAAGGTCGGCGATTTCATGATGGGCGGCGGCTACTGGACGCAAATCCTCAGCCCGCTGGTCGGCGCCAAAGGGCATGTCTACGCCTATCAGGCCGCCGAGTTCATCGGTTTCCGGCCCGCTTATGCCGACGAGCAGGCTGCCGCGGTCAAGGGTCACGCCAATGTCACGCCGCTGTCCATGAAACTGGGCGAGATCGCTTTTCCCGAAAAGCTCGATGCCATCGTGACCGTCCAGAATTTCCACGATCTCTACCTCCCCTTCGGCGGCGGCCCGGATTTTCCGGTGGTGGTGACCAAGCGGCTGTATGACGCGCTCAAGCCCGGCGGCATCTTCCTCGTCGCCGACCATGTCGCTGCCAATGACCCCGACAACAAGGCGCCGACGACGTTGCACCGCATCGAACCCAGTAAGGCGCGGGCCGAGATCGAGAAAGCCGGCTTCGTGTTCGTCAGCGAGAGCAACATGCTGCGCAACGCCGAGGATCCGCACACCGCGAACGTCTTCGATCCCGCAATCCAGGGCAAGACCGATCAGTGGGTGATGGTCTTCAGGAAGCCGAAATAGCAGCTCCGGCGGCCGGCAGTCCGATCAGCGGTCCGCCCTGAAACAGGCGATCACCGACTTATTTCGGACGATCCTTGGGCCCAGAGGCAATCGTCTTCAGCTTGTAGACGGTCATGGCGACGTTGCGGACGCCCTGTGGTGTTGCCCAGGCTTTGCCCTCGGGCGTGGCGGCGCCCATCATCCCGACGTACAGCGTCTTCCTGTCGGCGCCGGCAAAGGCGAGCGTGATCGGCGCACGCGGGGTCGGGATCACACCGAGCTGCTTGCCGGCCTTATCGAACACGTAAATGCCCGCGCCAGCCGTCGCATAGAGCCGGCCCTCGCTGTCGACAGCTAGGCCATCGGCGCCGAAGCTGCCCTGAGACTCGCTGCCGAGCGTTGCGAAGTCGCGGCGGTTCGACGTGCTGCCATCCGCGCCCACGTCGAAGGCGACGATCGTCGTGCGATTGGTGACATAGAGCGTCTTGTTGTCGGTGCTCATCACAAGGCCGTTGGTGAACATGCCGTTGCCCTCGGCAACGACGCTCACTTTGCCGTCGGCGCCGACATGATAGACGCCGGTCTGGGTGAAGAAGGCACCGCCATAGCCGTCGGCGGCGACGTCGTTGAGGCGGCCGAGCGTCTTGCCGTCAGCAAAGCTGCTCGCTAGCACCTTGCGCTCGGGCGTCAGCTGAACAACGCGCGTGTTGTCGGTGCAGGCGCCCGACACGGGGCGCAGGCCCGGATCGGTGCAGGTGCGCTCGACGGTAAACGTGCGGCCTGCCGCATCGACGGAGACCGCGCCGGCGCCGTAGATATAGGGCCATTGCACGAAATTCTGCCCGTCCGGCCGCAGCTTCCAGATCGAATTGCTCTGTTCCTGCGCGAAATAGAGCGAGCCGTCGCCCGTGCCGCTCATGCCGTCGGCGGTCATCGGCCCCGACCAGGCGCGTTCCCACGATACATTGCCGGCGATGACGCCGGGGATGGCCGTGATCTTCACTTCCTTCTCGCCGGCAACCAACTTGGGCTGCGCGGGACCCGCCAATGCAGACCCCGCGAGAGCAAGCGATGCGGCGAAGCCGATCGCGATTCCAGTCCGAAAGCTCATCTCATCCTCCCTGGGGTCGCTTATTTCTCGTCGGAGGGCGGCCTGATCCCGCCGGTTCCCGTGCCGCTATAGTCGGTGCGGTCATTATCGAATTCGATGGAAATCATCCGGTCGAAGCCCTCCGCGGGCTGATAGGTGACCAGCGCTTTCCAAGGGCCGGTCAACGTCACCGGATCGGTAATGGTGAACTCATCGGTGATCCGGTTTCCGACTCTGCGGATGCGCTCGACATAGCGGGCCTCCTCGGAGAGCGGCGGCGAACCGTGGAAATAATAGTTGGGATTCTTCACCTGGATGGTTTCGACAACCAGCGTGTCGCCTTCCCAATGCCCAACGGATTCGCCCCATACCGTGGGCCAGCTGTCGTCGGTCGAAGGCAGCTTGCGGCCGTCCGTGTAGATGTGGCGAACATCGCGATAGGCATTGATGATGAGCACTTCCTCCGGCGTCACGATGAACTGGATCGGCGCCGCCGCATTCATCATCACCGGATAGCCCCAGCCCTGCGCGCCGCGGGCGCTGGCGGCCCGTGCCGCCGCCTGGCGTTTCTTGCCCTCCTCGTTCCACGGCGCGGCGAAGCCGTAGAGGGACATGACCGCGCGAGGACCGGTATCGGCGCCCGTGGTCTTGGCCTGCACCGACCGTTCTCCGAGGCCGCCGATCGACGTTTCGTCATTCTCGGTGAGCCAGTAGCCGGTCCAGTCCGGCAGCTTGGCGAACGACTTTGCACGGGCCGCTGGCGTCGCGTCCTTGGCCAGCACCGGCCCGGCCGCGAGCAGCGCGACCGCCACACAAGCAGCGGCGGCCTTCACGACGACGCCTTGCTGAGAGGAACGCCCTTTCCGATCGGCTTGCCGTCGGCCATCGTCGCCGTGACGATCACGGCGCCGGGCTTGCCGTCCTTGAGCGGATTGACGGTCACGGTGATGGCCGTGCCATTCTTGAGCGTCGTCGGGCGCCAGCCGGCTGCATAGAGATACATCGGCGCGCCCATCTCAAGGCTCCACTCGACGTCCTTGCCCGCCGCGTCCTTGACGATCAGCTGGATGTAACAGTGAGGATTGGTCCACTGGAACTCACGGACCGTGCCGGTCAGTTTGACCGTCTTGGTCTGATCGAACATGGCCATGCTGTGATGCGCCGGCGCCCCGGTCGCGCAGATCGACAGGGCGCACGCGCCCGCCCATGCAAGATAGTGCCGCAATTCCCTCTCCCGGACTTTGGTCTCTAATTGTTTGCTCTCTTCTGACACCGGAAATCGCTTTCGTCACCCATGTTCGTGACGACGGGCGTAATCGACGCGACGAAGCGGAACCGGCGGCGCATCCGGACGTTGGCGGCTTGTCAGAGAAGGAGCTTCGTCATGCTCGACAAGCAGGAGATCATCGATCTCGAAAACCGCTTCTGGAAGACCATGGTCGACAAGGATGTCGAAGCCGCCACGGCGATGATGGCAGGCCGGTCCATCGTCACCGGCGCGCAAGGGGCCGCCACGATCGACAACCAGTCCTTCGCGCAGATGATGCGCGAGGGAAAATGGACGCTGGAGAGCTACACGTTCAGCGACGTCCAGGTCGAATTCCCCGCGCCCGATGTCGCGGTGATCGGCTACAAGGTTTCGGAGCGGCTGATCCTCGATGGCGAACCATTGACGATGGAAGCGGCAGACGCCTCCACCTGGATCAAGCGCGACGGCAAATGGCAGTGCGCGCTGCACACCGAATCCGTGCTCGGCGACCCGTTCGGGCGCGATCGCACCGCGAAGGAATAGCGCCGGTCACAAAAAAGCCGGACTGGTCACCCAGCCCGGCCTTTCATGTCGGTGGCGATGCAAGTCCCGCCTAGTGCGAGAGCTTGCCGATCGTCTCGTCGATCAGGCCCTTGTCGGCCTTGGCGTCGTGGACCTGGCCGATCAGCGTCGCGGCAGCGGCAGTCGCGGCCTTGGCAGCCTGCGCACGCAGGCCGGCGACGGCGGTACGCTCAGCGGCGGCAATCTTGTCCTCGGCCATCTTCTGGCGGCGGCCGATCAACTCGGTGGTGCTGACCTCGAGCGCGGCAACCATGTCCTCGGCTTCGAGCTTGGCCTGGGCGATGATCGCTTCGGCGTCCTTCTTGCTCTGCGCCTGCTTGGCCTGGGCGTCGGCGAGCAGCGCCTCGGCTTCCGCACGGAGCGCCTTGGCCTCGTTCAATGCCTTCACCGTCTCGGCGATGCGCGCATCAAGCGCCGTCATGATCTTCTGCGGCGCCTTGGCGACGAAGATCGCGAGCAGCAGAAAGATGGTGAGGCCGACATAGACCCAGCCTTCGGCGCCCAGGCCCAGCAAGGTCGCCTCGACGTGCTCGCCATGCGCGCCGCCATGGGCTTCGGTCATTGCGGTGGTTTCTTCGGCCATGACGAACTCCCTCAGGCCTTGGCCAGCGCGGCCTTGGCAGCCGCCTTCGCCTTGTCGTCGGCCGGGCGGATGCCGGTCAGACGCTCGACGATCGAACCGGCTGCGTCAGCGGCAATGCCCTGTATCTCACCGGCGGCCTTGGCACGGGCCGTGTCGAGCGCCGCCTGAGCGGCCTCGGCCTTGGCACCGAGCGCGGCGTCAACCTCGTGCAGCCGCGCCTCGACGCCCTTCTGGGCATCCGAGCGGGCCGTTGCGAGCAGCGCACGCGCCTCGTCCTGCGCCTTGCGCAACGACGCCTGATAGGCCTCCGCCACGCTATCGGATTCGGCCTTGGCGACCTGCGCCGCCTCGAGATCGCCCAGCACCTTGTCCTCGCGTTCCTGCATCACATTGCCGAGCTTCGGCAGTGTGGCGCGCACGACCACGAAGTAGAGGATCGCGAAGAAAGCCGCGAGCCACACCATCTGGGGCAGGAAATGGGCGAAATTAAATTGGGGCATTGCCGCCTCGGCCGATCCGTGTCTGTCGATCTTACGAGAAAGCGAGCGCCAGCGCGACGACGGCCGCGATGAGGCCGAGAGCTTCCGTCACGGCGAAGCCGAAAATCAGACGGCCGCCCATCTTGGCGTCAGCTTCCGGATTACGGACTGCGCCGTTCAGATACTGACCGAAGATGTTGCCCACGCCGATGGCGGCCATGCCGGCACCGATTGCTGCGAGGCCCGCGCCGATCTTGCTTGCGGTTGCTGGATCCATGGTAATAACCTCTTCTTTCTGTGCAATTGAATGAGTGTTCAGTGGAGGTTGATCGCGTCGTTCAGATAGAGCGAAGCGAGCAGTGCGAAGACATAGGCCTGAACGACGGCGATCAGCACCTCGAGTGCCGAAAGCGCAATGTTCACCGAGAGCGGCAACAGGCCAAAAACATAAGGCAGCGCGCCGAAAGAGCCGAGTGTGACGATGAAGGTGCCGAACACCTTGAGCAGCACGTGACCGGCGGTCATGTTGGCGAACAGACGAATGGCGAGCGTGAACGGGCGGCTGAGGAAGCTCAGAAACTCGATCACGAACACGAAGGCGCCGAGCGCCACGCCCGAACCATGCGGCCAGAACAGGGCGAAGAAATGCAGGCCATGGCGCGCGAAACCGACGATGCAGACCGTCGCGAAGACGATGACGGCAAGCGCCAGCGTGACCGCGATATGGCTGGTCGGCGTGAAGGCGCCGATCCACGGCAGCAGGCCGAGCAGATTGCAGGCCAGCACGAAAATGAAGATCGAGAAGATCAGCGGCGCGAAGCGGCGACCCTCGGGCCCCACATTCTCGTCCAGCATCTTTCGAACGAAATCATAGATATATTCGACGGCTGCCTGCCAGCGGCCCGGTACGAGCTGCGGCTTGGCGGTGCCCACGAACAGGAAGATCGAGACGGCGGCAAGCGCAATCGCCATCCACAGCGAGCTGTTGGTGAACGACACATCATAGGCGCCCACCTGCATCGGGTGGAGCACGGTGATTTCGAACTGTTCCATCGGGCCGGCCATGGTCGGTCCTTCAATCCTTCCTGTCGTTGGCGTTGTCAGCGTCGAACTCGGTCGAAGTCTTCATCGCGCGGCGAGTGCCAGCGGCGAAGCCCAGAACGAGCAACACGATCATCGCCCAAGGTGCAGTCCCGGCGAACCGATCGATGAGCCAGCCAAGAAAGCCGCTCACCAGGATCGCGCCGACAAACTCGATGCCGATCGCCCAACCGCGGCTTTCCGAAGCGCCTTCGCCTGCCGTGATCCCGCGTTGCTGGGCAGACTTGGCCTTCGCAATACGCTGATCAAGCTCGTCTCGACTCTCGTCGGTCAAACCGGATTACCCCTGATCGAAAAAATGCGTTTCCCCGCGCGCTGCACAGGGATTTGCTTGCCGCAGGTGACCCACCCGAAGCGCGGCCCGTGTAGAAAGGGAGCCCCCCCAAGTCAACCTTGCTTGCGCGGCGCACAAAATGCGGCTGAAAACCGGGCCTCAAGGGCTCGGAACGGCTCGAATCGCCGCCGTTCAGCCGCCGCTGCCGGCACAATAAGCCGGAAGAGCAATCGCGCCGGCGCCCTTCACCTGCCAGTCGGCCGCGCCGATCTTGTAGATCTGGCCGGTCTGCACACGGGAGCTGAGTGTCTGGCAACCCGTGCTCGCCGCGACTTCCTGGACCGTTACGTTCCGCTTGGCGGCAAGATCGGTATAGGCGGCGCGGCGCTTGATGTTGAGGGCATCGACCGCCGCACGGACGTCGGCGCCGACCGATCCCTTGATGCCGAGATAGCCGTCGGCCTGTTCGCCGACGGTGCCGGCAGCCTTGGCGGCGCTGATGACGTTGTCCTGGGCAAGCGCAGGCGCGCCGAGCCCGGCGATGAGAGCGATAGCCGCTACTCTGGTGATGAAGCGTGTCATTCGGGGAAAAGCTCCGGATTCTTGTCGATGAGGTCCTTGGCGTCCTTCTGGAGAGCGACGACCACGTTCGCATCGATCTTGATGTTGAGGTTGATCTCGATTGGCTTGTCGGGCGCGCGCACGTTGATGCAGCCGCTCGTCAGGCCCAAAATCGCCAGTATCGACGCTGTCCCGATCCTGCGTTCCATGCATCTCCTGTGCCTCATTTCCGGTTCCCTTCTGCACTCTTCTCGCTGTCGGCTGGCTGAACGGCAAGACTATCATTGGCCCTGGCCGCTTTTTCCTCCTGGATCTTCCGCCGAATCAAATCGGTCGGGTCGCTCAAATCGGTGTAGACGCCGAGCAGCTTGCGGAATGGCGCTTCGATCCGGATGTTGAAGACGATGGGAAGCTTGAGGAACGGCCGTACCAGCCAGCTGTGCTTGGTGTCCTCGCCCTGATTCACGCCGCTGAGCTTGATCTGGGTGACGAATTCTCCGTCGAGCGCGCCGTCGAGCCGAACGACAAGGCAGCGATAGTTGAAATGCTTGAGCGCATCGAAGGCGAACTTGCCCATCGTGCCGAGCTGCGCGTTCGAGACCGCTCCGACATAGGCGAGTGAGCCGCCCTGGCGCCCATTGTCGCAAACCGGCAGCGGATCGGTGGCGCTGCCGAGAACGAGCGGCGGCAAGCCGGACTGCCGCGCGATGAGCACGCCACTGTCGATGCGTCCCCCGCTTGCGTCAAAAATCATCGGGAACAGGCCGTCCAGCGTGCCATGGACATCGACGTTCTGGAGTTGGAGGGTGTTGACGAAGGCAGCCGCATCAAGCCCGACGACGCGGAACGTAAACCGGCGCGGCTGGCGCGCATCGAGATTGAGCGTGGCCGGCAGCAACTCCAGCGTGCCACCCGAGAAGGGCCAGCGCCCGCCCTCGATCTGCGCCTGCTCATTGGAAAGCAGCGCATAGTCGATGACACCGTCGAAGACATCGACGCCGGCGCTGACCTGCTTGACGGTGAGACGCTGGTGCGGCGCCGTCCTGAGACCGAGCAGGTCCGTGAAATGGATCGTCGTCGAAAAGCCGGCGACGGGGCCAAAGGCGCCCGCGAAATTCATGTCGCGTGTGGAGAATGTACCGGTGCTGGAGGTGACGCCATCCGGCGACCACTGAATCGTCCCCGATCCTTCGACCCGGCCCTCGACATTGGCAACGATGCCCAGCGCCAACTTCGTCAGGTCATCGGGCTGGACAGCACTTCCGAAGCGCAGATCGGTGAGCGTGAAATCGGCCTGCCCTGCCCCGCTGGCGAGATCATGCCCGATCGTCATCCGGGCGACCGGCTCGCGGATTGAATGCGTGGGCGTTCCCGTCGCGACGAGCGTGCCGGTCGCCTTCACCTTGCCGTCCGCGAGCGTCAGCTTCGCGTCAGGGACCGCCATCGGATTGAAACGGGCATCGGCTTGCCGGTCGGCCACGCGCAGTGCGCCATCAAGGGCGAGCGCTCCGTCAGTGAGCTGCCATTTACCCGCAATGGCACTCAGGTCGAGCGGCACGGTGCCGATCACCGCCGTTCCGTCCGCCAAAGTGCCGGAGAGATGGCCACCCTCACCCAGCGAGCCGTCGAAGATGCCGGCATGGAGCACGACCGGATTGGCGCCGCCGCCGATGCGGGCATCGAGACCGGCTAAGTCGAAGCGGCTCGACCGCATATCGTAGCGTGCACTTTGCGCCGCGACGCTGAGCGGGCTCTCGCCGATCTTCCCGCGCAGCGCCGGATTGGCGACGCGGAGTTGCGAGCCGCCGATGCCGCACAGGTCCAGCTTCGCCGGTTCGAAGGACGCGGTCGAAATGCGCAAGGCCGTCCAGCGCAGCGGCACGCAATCACGGGGAAGGTTGATTGTGCCATTGGCAGCGATGACGACATCCAACGGCGCCTGCAGGCCCTTAACGCCGCCGGTGCCGATCGGGCCGTCGAGCACGACGCTCGTGTTGATGCGCAGATCGCCTTTCGGGGAGCGGAGAAAGCGCACAGGCGTCACCGCCAGGCGCGCCGAGCCGGCGCGATAGTCGAACGCGTCGAGCGTGCCAGAGAGACCGCCGCCGGGCCGGCTGGCCACCGCCAGCTTCGTCTCCGGCAAGCCTCCGCCGCCGCTTTCCAGCCCGCCGTCAAGAGTCCAGTCCCCTTTGGGCAGGTCGAGCGTCAGGCGGCTGCCCTCCCGCATGGCGATGCGCGCGCCGCTCGCCGCGGAAAAATCCGCGCCGTTGAGGAGCAACTGCATCGCCTGCCCCTCCCCAGTCACCCGCCCGCTTGCCGTAAGCCGATTGGCCCGCGACGCCGATCGCAACGCGCCGGCCAGTTTCTTGGCGAGCGGCTCCAGCGGCGTGCCCGCCGCCTGCGCCTCGATCTTGCCAAAGCTAGCCTGCGAGGTTGGCCGGATCTCCTCAGCCGTCAGCGTGCCGGCATAGCTGTAATCCTGATCCTTCGGGCTTGGCCGCACCGCATAATCGCCGCCCAGCTTGACGGCACCTGTCGTTGCCATGCCGAGCGAGGATTGCGCCGCGGCCAGAGACGCGCTGCCGCGCAGCTCTGCGCTCGAGCCTTTAGCGGTGATAAGCCCGGAAAGCTTCGTAGCGGACTGATCGCCGAACTGAACTTGAGCGGCCGACAGGACGAAAGCGCCGGTGATGTCCGACAAGGCGAGGTCCGTGCGCAGGTCGGTGTCGATCCGGGGCGCCGCGAGCGTGAAGTGACGACCGGAACAGGCGATGTCGCGGACAGCCAGCGGCCCCTTGATCAGGACCTTGCCGCTGTCGGTCGCGACCTTGGTCTGCGCAGCCGAGGCATTGACGGCGCAATCGCCGAACGCCAGCCGCGGCGCCGTGGCGTTGAGTTCGCCTGCAAAGCCCGAACGCAGATTGCCCACGCCGTTCAGCGCGGCATCGACCGCGCCGCTGTCCGTCGCAAGATGGACCTTCACCACCTTGAGTTCGGCTGCAATATCGGGGAGCGCCGCTTCGCCACCGCTCTTCGGCATCAGTCTGCCGAGACTGCCGAGGTCGAGCTTGCCCTCGCGATAGCGCGCATTGACCGCAACGGTGCCGGTCCGCAGGCCCGTGACGCGAATACCCGACAGGCTGTAGCCGAGATCGACCTCGATCCAGTCGGCGGTCAGATCCGGGCGCCGGGGATCGCCGAGCACCAGCCGCTCAAGGCGCTGGGTGCGAGGCCCTATACGAACGATTTCATAGCTGGCGGCGACATTCTTTTCGCGGAGCGCCTGTGCGATGAAATGGAGAGCGATCGGTTTGCGTGCCAGCCAGAGCCCGCCCGCCAGCAGCACGACAAGCCCCGTCGCGCCAATGCCGATCCTCAACAGCGCGCGACGCCGCGATCGCGCGGGGCGCTCAATCGCGATGTCCGGATCCTCGGCCAAGCTCTCGTATCGTCCTCATAGCCCTTGCAGCTAAAAAGCTGCGCGCATTCTAGTAACGCATTTTCGGACCGCAAAACCGGTTCCCACTTTTGCTGAAAATGCTTTAGCCTGAGTTCCATGAGCGATGCGCCGGGGGGAGGCAAGAGCGGGGCGAGCGTGCCGGTTGGCGCGGGCCATCGCGCGCGTCTGCGCCAGCGGCTCGCCGAGGGCGGCCCAGATGCGCTGCTGGATCATGAACTGGTCGAATATCTGCTCGCGCTCGCCATTCCCCGCCGGGACACCAAGCCGCTCGCCAAGCAGCTCATTGCCCGCTTCGGCGGCTTTGGCGCGCTGCTCACCGCAGACTGGCGCGAGCTTGCCCAGATAGACGCGCTTTCCGAAACCAGCATCGCGGCACTCAAGATTGCGCAGGCGTCGGCGCTTCGCCTTCTCAAAAGCGAGATCGCCGAGCGCCCGCTGCTCTCGAGCTGGCAAGCGCTGCTCGATTATCTGCGCGCCGACATGGCCCATCTGTCGGTGGAACGGGTCCGCGTCCTCCATCTCAACGCCCAGCTCCGGCTGATCCGCGACGATCATATGGCCGACGGCACGATCGATGAGGCAGCAATTTATGCGCGCGAGGTGGTCAAGCGCGCCGTCGCCTTGGGTTCGACAGGGCTCATCCTCGTCCATAATCATCCTAGCGGCTCGCCGGAACCAAGCCGCCAGGACATTGCGGTGACCCGCCAGATCATCGACGCAACCAAACCGATCGGTGTGACGCTCCACGATCACATCATCATCGCCGCGCAAGGGCACAGCTCGATGCGTTCGATGGGGCTGATCTAGGGCGATCCTAGCCGCCGAAGAACTTGACCAATTCCGTCTTCGTCAGGTTGCTGTCCTTGTCTGAATCGGCCTTGATGAGCGCGTTATCCGCGTAGGTCTTGGCTGCGGCCGGGTCGACCTGGCCGGCCTTTTGCTGCTCGGCCGTCTTGAGGCTGGTGATCCAGGCCGTGAATTCGGCAGCCGTCACCGTACCGTCCTTATTGGCGTCGGCTGTCGGAAATTGCTGGTCGACGAATGCAACGACCGTGGGATTGGGCGGCGTGGCGGGTGCCGGTGTCGCCGGAGTCTGCGCGCCGGGCGCAGTCGCCGGGGCCGCAGGCGCAGGCACTTGCGCGCCCTCGGGACTGGCTGGCTGGTTTTGGGCGATGGCGGTCGTGCTGAATGCGGCGACCGAGAGCAACGGCAATAGACTCAACTTTCGAATGTTCATCGGAATCCTTCTCCAAATCAGTTCGTCGAACGGGCGCTCCAATCGACGCCCAGAACGCAATCCCTCCTCCGCATAGAACCGCTGGCGATGCGTCGCGTTCCTTCAAAGGCTGGGGATGGAGCCCAATCGATCCAGAATATGCATCATTTTCAACGGGCTATCGGCGATCCGCCCGATTCCGCTGCCCAATTGCCTGTCAGGACCGCCCCTGCTAGGCGCACGGACGTCAATCATCGCCTGCAAGGAACGAACTCATGGTGCCCCGCTACGCCCGTCCGCAAATGACCGCGATCTGGGAGCCGGAGGCGCGCTTCAAGATCTGGTTCGAGATCGAGGCCCATGCGACAGATGCATTGGCCGAGCTTGGCGTGGTGCCGAAGAGCGCCGCCAAGGCGCTGTGGGACTGGTGGGCGACGAACCCCACCATCGACGTCGCCGCGATCGACGCGATCGAGGCGGTCACCAAGCACGATGTCATCGCCTTCCTGACCTGGGTCGCGAACAATGTCGGCGACGAGGCCCGGTTCATGCACCAGGGCATGACGAGCTCCGACGTGCTCGACACCTGCCTCAACGTACAGCTGACCCGCGCAGCCGACATCCTGCTCGCCGATCTCGATGTGCTGCTCGAGGCGATCAAGCGCCGCGCCTTCGAGTATAAGCTCACGCCCACCATCGGCCGCAGCCACGGCATACACGCCGAGCCGGTCACCTTCGGCCTCAAGATGGCCGAGGCCTATGCCGAATTCAGCCGTTGCAAGGTCCGTCTCCAGGCCGCACGCGCCGACGTCGCGACCTGTGCCATCTCCGGCGCCGTCGGCACCTTCGCCAATATCGATCCCAAGGTGGAAGAGCATGTGGCCGAGAAGCTCGGTCTCACGGTTGAGCCGGTCTCCACGCAGGTCATCCCGCGCGACCGCCACGCCATGTTCTTCGCGACGCTGGGCGTCATCGCCAGCTCGATCGAGCGACTCGCCGTCGAGGTCCGGCATCTCCAGCGCACCGAGGTGCTGGAAGCCGAGGAATATTTCTCGCCGGGCCAGAAGGGCTCTTCGGCCATGCCGCACAAGCGCAATCCCGTGCTGACCGAGAATTTGACGGGTCTCGCCCGCGTCGTGCGCGCGGCGGTCACGCCGGCGCTCGAGAATGTGGCGCTCTGGCATGAGCGCGACATTTCGCACTCGTCGGTCGAGCGCTTCTTCGGCCCGGATGCGACGATCACGCTCGATTTCGCCCTTGCCCGCCTGACGGGCGTCATCGACAAGCTGCTCGTCTATCCCGACCGCATGGCCAAGAACATGAACCGCATGGGAGGCCTCATCCACTCGCAGCGCGTGCTGCTCGCCCTCACCCAGGCGGGGTGCTCGCGTGAGGACAGCTATGTGCTGGTCCAGCGCAACGCCATGAAGGTCTGGGAATCCGACGGCACCCTCTCGTTGCTCGACCTGCTCAAGGGCGACGCCGACGTGACCGCGCATCTTTCAGTCGCGCAGCTCGAGGCTCTGTTCGATCTCGACTATCACCTGAAGCATGTGGACACGATCTTCATGCGGGTCTTCGGCAGAAAAAACTGACCCCGCCGCATGGTTGCGCAATAAAGTCGACGCGTCATCAACTATTTGTGAAACCCTTTGCTCTAAGCGTGCCCCCGGTCTAGCTATAAAAATGGAGCACGTGGGGTGTTCAAGAGGATTGGAATTTCGGCCAAATTGTTGGCTGCGTTTGCTGTGCTGCTCGCCGTCATGGGCGGAATCGGCGCATTTTCGCTCACCAAAATCGGCGAAGTGAACAACGTCGCGATGGAAATGCGCAACCGCGCATTGCCGGCTTCGCAGATGCTTGGCGATATTCACGCCTATACGTCTCAACTTCGCATCAAGCAGCGCGATCACCTCGAGGCCACGGCGCCCGAGCGCAAGGCGAAGCAGGGAAAACTCATCCGCAACGCGCGGAACGCCATCAACGATCTGATGGAAAAATATGAGCCCTTGCTGACCAGCGACGAGCAGCACGCCGCATTCGGCAAGCTGAAAACCGACTGGGCTGCCTACACCACGCAGACCGACCAGATGCTGGGACTGTCGGACGCCAACGATCCGGCCGCGCTCGACATGTACAATGCCGAGGCGCTCGAGGGCTTCTATACCGTCGAGGACGACATCCTCCAGCTCACCGAACTCAACAGCAAGAGCGTCGAAGCGCTTTCCGCCAAGAGCGGCAAGATTTACGACCAGGCCCGCAAGATGAACCTCGGCGCGATCGGCGCGGGGCTTGCCATCGCTGTGGTCATGCTGCTGATCCTCATGCGGACGGTGGCTCGCCCCGTGCGGAAGATGAGCGAGTCCGTAACGAAGCTCGTGGAAGGCGATCTCACGGTCGAAATCCCCTGCGTCGGCCGTCATGACGAACTGGGCAGCCTGGCCAAGGCGCTGGACAGCTTCAAGGCGCTGTTCCAGGCCGATCAGGAGCACAGCCTGGTCGAGGCCGAGCGCGCTCGCGAAACGCAAGGTACGATCGACGAAATCGGCAAGGGCCTCTCCGCCCTCGCGGAAGGCGATCTGGAATTCCGTGTCCGCGAGGATGCGACCGGCCCGCTCGCCAAGCTGCACATCAACTACAACAACGCCGTGTCGCAGCTTGCCAACGTGCTGCGCGACATCATCTCGGGCTGCAATGTCATCCGCGACGGCACGGGCGAAATCGCCCAGGCTTCGGACGACCTTTCGCAGCGCACCGAGCATCAGGCCGAATCGATCACGCTCGCCAGCAAGGCTCTCGGCACCTTCACCGGTTCGGTGAAGCACGCCGCGGACAATGCCCGCCAGACCAGCACGCGCCTCGGCGTGGCTCGCGCTTCGGCATCCAGCGTCGACGAAACCGCCAAGCGCGCGGTCGTGGCCATGCGCGCGATCGAAGCGTCGTCGAAGGAGATGACCGACATCATCGCCACGATCGACGGGCTTGCGTTCCAGACCAACCTGCTGGCGCTCAACGCCGGCGTCGAGGCCGCACGTGCAGGCCCGTCAGGCGCCGGCTTCGCTGTCGTCGCGACCGAAGTGCGGCACCTCGCACAGCGCTCGGCGGAAGCGGCGGGCTCGATCCGTAACCTGGTGACGACCTCGAGCGTGCAGATCTCCGAGGGTGTGAACCTGGTCGAGAGCAGCGGCGATGCGCTGCAGCAGGTCGTGAGCGAAGTCACTGCCGTCGCGGGCCTTGTCGACGAGATCGCCGGCGAGACCGAAAAGCAGGCTCAGGGCATCGAGGAAATAAGCCAGATGATGGCCAGCATGGACAGCGTCACGCAGCAGAATGCGGCGATGGTCGAACAAAGCACGGCCAGCGCACGCAATCTCTCCAGCGAAACGGTGCGCCTGGTTGGGCAGCTCGCAAAGTTCCGCATCGGATCCACCGGCTATACGGCGCGCGCCGTGGCGGCGGCGGCTCCGGCCGAACCGGCACACTATAGTGCTCCGGCACCTGTCGTCGGCAATCTCGCAGTCAAGGTGAGCGAGGACGACTGGACCGAATTCTGATTAAGCAGCGATCTTCAAATCGCAGCGACAATTAATGTGAGGGGAGAACGGCCGCCATCTTGGCGGCCGTTCTTTTTTCGTTTCAAAATCAAAACGTAAACGGCCTGGAAACCAAGTGGATTAAGCCTGAATTATTAGCTGTTCGATAGGAGCTTCATTGTCAGTTCTATCATTCAAACCACCGCTAAGGGCAGATTCATGAACAAGATTGTCGCAAAGAGCATCCTCATCGGCTTCGGCTCCCTTCTGATCGCCAGCCCGGCTCTCGCGGGTGACTGGTCGGGCCAGGTCGCCCGCCTCGTCGCTTCCAAGCAGAGCTATCCGACGGCTGCACAGATGCGTGGTGACGAAGGCACCGCCAAGGTGCGCGTCTCGGTTGGCGCCGACGGCACCGTGCAGGGCACCGAGCTGGTCTCTGGCTCGGGCAGCGCCCTGCTCGACAAGGAAGCGCTGGCCCTCCCCAAAAAGATCGGCAAGTTCCCGGCTCCCGACGCCGGTCAGAGCTCGATCGTGCTGCCGCTGACCTGGAAGCTCCAGTAAGCCGCCAACACCGCGCCAAAAGATAGCAGACACCGGCAGGTCCCTCAGGACTGGCCGGTGTTTTTGCATGCCTGGTCTTGCGGGCCGAAAGGCTAGGAAATTCCAGATTTGCTGACTATGGTCCCGGGAACTGAAACGAACAGGGACAGGACGCCATGCAATTCCTCAAGACGGCATTCTGGGTCGTGCTGGCCGTGGTAATCGCGCTCTTTTCCTACAACAACTGGACACCCATCACGATCAAGCTGTGGGGTGACCTTTGGTTGGAAACGCCGCTGCCGGTTCTCGTGATCATATCCTTCCTGGCGGGATCGCTGCCCCTCTGGGTGTTGCATCGCATCTCCCGCTGGAGCATGGGCCGCAAGCTCGACAGTGCAGAGCGCGCCCTGGCCTCGGTCAAACCCACTTACTCATCCCCGCCACCGCCGTCCGACGGCTTTGGCGGCACGGATAATCCATGAGCAGCATCATCTATCTCGCCATCGACACACCAAGCCTGCCCCGCGCCATCGAGCTGGTTCGGCAGGTGCGCAATCACATCGGCGGCATCAAGCTGGGCCTCGAATTCTTCTGCGCCAACGGCCATCACGGCGTTCATGAGATGCGCAAGCTCGGCCTGCCGATCTTCCTGGACCTCAAGCTGCACGATATTCCCAACACGGTCGCCAAAGCGGTGCAGGCGCTGCATCCGCTCGAACCGGCGGTGCTCACGGTCCATGCCGCAGGCGGTCGTGCGATGATGGAGGATGCCAAGGCCGCGGCCGGCGTGCACACCAAGGTCGTGGCCGTCACTGTTTTGACCAGTCTCGACCAGGACGACCTGCGCGCCGCCGGCGTCTCGGCCTCCCCGCATGAACAGGTCGAACGGCTCGCGCTGCTCGCCAAGGAGTCCGGGCTGGACGGTATCGTCTGCTCGGGCGCTGAAGTCGCCCATGCCCGCAAGATCTGGCCGGCCGGCTATTTTGTCGTGCCCGGCGTGCGTCCGGCAGGGGCCGCCAAGGGCGACCAGAAACGCGCGGTAACGCCGCGCGAGGCACTAGACAATGGCGCATCCATGCTCGTCATCGGCCGGGCGATCACCAACGCGCTCGAGCCGGATCAGGTCGCGCGCGAGATCGAAGCGACGCTGTAGTCACGCCGCGTTCGCGCGCCGCCAGGCCTCCTCGATCGCCTGCATGACGACAGGATTGCTGCGCGCAGCCTCATCGTCGACCGTGGCATTGCTGAAGGCGACAGCCGGACGCAGGTGCGGTGGCGTGCCGGTCGCGACAGGCGGAATGACGCGGGTTGCCGCATCGAGTTTTTCCTCCGAAACCGGGGCTTCCTCGACGAAAGAAGCTGTCTGCTGAACCCGGAGATCCGCCGACCACAGGCGCCTGAGCATCGCCAGACTCGCCGCGATGCCGGAAACTCGCTGATGGTTGACCTCCAGCCGGTCGGTGAACAGCGACACGATGAGACGGTCGCGCAGTTCCTGCGAATGGAAATCGAAGTTGATCCCGACAACCCGCCCAGTGCGGCGCACGAAGCCGCGCACGATACCGACGCCCGCGATCACGGCCTGAACCCGGTCGCCGACCTTGAAGCCGGCTGCGTCCTCGAGCTGCAGGCCGAGGCCGGAGATCGAAATGTCGCCACGCGCCGATGTCACCATCGCGCCGTCCTCGCCGATCAGCGTGACCTTGGCCTTGAGGGGAAAGCGCTCTTCGGCACGCACGCGCGGCTTTTCGAGGCAGATCATCGCCACGAAGAAGAGCATGACCATGTTGAAGGTGAGCCAGAAGGCGACGACGGGCATCAATCCGTCCTGCGAGACAATACGATAGTCGGGGCTGAGGTTGATGCCGATGGCAAGCGCGCTGAGCGCGATCACAGCCATAGCGGCACCAAGGACGCCGCCTTCCCAGTTGCCGCCGCCGCCCGCGCCCGACCCCTTGGGCGTCACCTTGAACATGAGGCCTTTGGGCCGGATCAAGGTCTGGAGTGCGACCGGCAAAATCCGGAAGCTCTGGAACATCTGCAGCACTTGCGCCGGCAGCGGGAAATAGCGCCCGGGCGCCAGCAGCGTGATGCCGGCGAGGGTCGCGAGCACCATCGGCAGCACGTAGAACGCAATGGCGGGGATGCCAACGCCGACCATCGGCGAGAGATTGAACAATGCGAACATCATCGGCGCGAGGAGCGTGTACATCGATGTCAGGCCCTGGAAAATCCACGCCGAGGGCAGGAACAGCAGCCGGTAGCGCATCCGCAGCTTCGGACCGAGCGGCCCTTCCTTGAGATACATGATCTGGATCGCGCCCTGCGCCCAGCGCTGGCGCTGGACGAAGAAGGCGGCCGTGCTCTCCGGCGCAAGGCCATAAGCGAGCGGCTCGCAGAGATAGCGGGTGACATAGCCGTTGCGCAGGCTTGCCAGCGTCAGCAGCATGTCCTCGGTGATCGAGCCCTCCGGCAGGCCGCCGCCGATCTCCTCGAACAGCTTGCGGCGCGTGACGGAATTCGAACCGCAGCAAAAGGCTGCGTCCCAGCCGTCGCGGCCCGGCATGATCGCCTCGAAGAAAAAGCGCTGATCATCCGGCATGGCCTGCTCCATGCCGAGGTTCGTCTGCATCGGATCATGATTGTAGAAGCTGTGCGGGATCTGGACGATGCCGACCTTCTCGTCGTCGAAAAAGCCCATGGTGCGCAGCAGGAAGTCGTGCTGCGGCACGAAATCGGCATCGAAGACCGCCACGAACGGGGCGTCGGTCTGCTCGATCGCGTGATTGATATTCCCGGCCTTGGCGCCCTTGTTGTTGGGGCGATTGATATAGCCCGCACCCTTCTCGACGCAGAGATCGCGCACCCAGACGCGCCGGCCATCGTCCAGCACCCAGACCCGCTTGTTCGGCCAGTCGAGCGCGAGACAGCCCAGGATCGTCTTCTCGAGAACTTCCTTGGGCTCGTTATAGGTCGCGATGAACACATCGACTGCCGGAAGCCGGCCCTCGTCCTGTGCCCAGAGCGCACGCAGCCGCGCCTCTCCCGCATCGGCTTCGGCGGAGCGGTCCGTCGGCCGCGAGAGCAATGCAAAGAGGATGCAGGCATCGAACATTGCCGCGACCTCGACGGTCAGGCAGACGAGCGGCCACCAGAGCTCGCTCCAGTCGGCGCCCCAGGGCACGGTGTCCATGATCCGCCAGCGGACGTATGAAAAGCCGGCAATGCCCGCCGTTGCAACAAGGCCGAGACGCGAAGGCCAGAGCTTGCCGAACAGCCAAAGCGCACCGATCACCATGATCAGCGGCGCGAGAGGCGCGGAGATTTCCATCCCGCTCAGATGCCCCGGCTAAACCGCACCTCGGCAAGGCGGCCGACATCGCATTTGCGCCCAGCGCTGAGCTTGGCTGGATCGGGCGTCGGCAGGGCGACCTGCACGGAGATTTCGCGCGCGCCCGGCGAGGTTTCGCCGTCTGCGGCGAGCAGGCCCGTTGCGCGGCGCCCCGCTGCGCCGGTGATGTTAACGACCTCACCCTTCATCCACTCGCTGCCACCGATGAGACGGACGTCGGCAACGGCGCCGGGGGCGACGCTCTCGGCCTTTCGCTCGGGCAGCGCGACCTGCACGAAGCGGCGGCGGCAATCGACGAGATCGAGCACCGGTTCGCCGGCGCGGATCGCCGCGCCGCCACTCGAATTGACGGTCCACACCAAAGTGCCGGCGGGCGCACGATAGCTCGCGCGGGCGAGTGCATCCTTCAGGCGGAGATTGGCCTGCGTATATTGGGCGGTTGCATCGCTCAGCGTCTTTTCGATCGCCTGCCGCTGGAGGAGCAGGCGGTCGGCCTGCTGCACGGCATAGGGCGCATCATTATAGCCATCGTTGATGAACACGCCCGCCGAAGCGGCACTACGCTTCACCTGCACGGCGCGCAGCTTGGCGACGGCGCTCTTGCATTCGCTGTCCTTGGACGTCGCGGCGGCTTCCGCCTTCTCGACTCCGGCTGCGGAGACGAAGCCCTGCCCCGCGAGATTGCGGGCGCGGTCACGCGCGGCAAACAAGGCGGCCCGATCGGCTTCGCAGCCCTTGAGTTCGGCGGCCTGGGATTCGCTGCTGTCGGCGAGGCTGGCGGTTGCTGCGCTTGAAAAGACTGAGGCGCGATGCACGAGCAGGCCGCGCTGGTCGGCGAGTTCGGCAAGCTGGTGCCTGGCAAGTTCCATCTGCGCGAAGGCAAGATCGGCCTGCGCCTTCAGATCCGCGACCTCGCCCGTATCCTGCGAAAGATCGAGCAGGCGGACATCTGTGGCCCTTGCGAAATAGGAGCCCGTCTGGGGAAGATCGGCGACAGTGCCGTCCGCGGCGGCGGTCAGCCGGATGAGGGGCGCATTGATGGACGCCTGGGTCGAAACGTCATTGAGCACATAGGGCACAAAGCCCATGGCACCGGTGGCGATCAGCAGCGCGGCAAGGGTCACACGGATCCTGCGCGAACGGGCAAGCGATTGGAGTGCGATCATGGCTCTCTCGGAAAACTGACATCAGATCGCGACCGTCTATTTGTATACAAAGCACCCTAATGCCTACATGGTTAGCGTTTGGTAACCACGGCGCGGTTTTTCGCGCTTTTTCGAGTTTCCCGCGGCGAAAAAAGCAAAGTGAGCACGTAGGTCTAACGCGCCATCTTCTCCGCACGGCCGCGCCAAGCTTCGGCGAGCACCTTGAGGCCTGCCAACTCCGCAACGCCAGCAGGGTCACGCCGATATCCCCCGGCGACGAGCAGGTCGAACATCCGCGCGACACTCCAATCCGGGTGTGGGCGTTCGGTCAGCACCATCGCATCGCCGGCCTGCGCCTCGCCTTCGCGGATCACGCGGAGATAGTAGCCGATCCGCCCGGTCTGTACCGCGCGCGCCAGCACCTCGTCATTGCCGAAGCGGTAGTTGAGCTTCGCGCAAGGTTGGCGTCCCTGCGAAATCTCGACGATCGCGGAACCCAGCGTGAAGCGGTCGCCCAGGCACAGCATGCCTTCGATCGCACCACGCGTCGCAAGATTCTCGCCGAATGCCCCCGGGCTTTCCAGCAGCGGATGCCTGCCCAGCGGCATGCGCCACCAATGATAATGCTCCTGCGGAAAGACATGGATCGCCTTGTCGTGGCCACCATGCACGGTCGGATCGGCGACGGCATCGCCTTCCAGGCCCAGCCAGCCGATGCGGATCGGCCCCGAAACAGGCGTCTTTCCCATGGCAGAGAGCAGGCCCGGTGCAATGAAGGCGGGCTTGCCGGTGAGGATCGCGTCAACATGGAGGACGAGTTCGGTCATTGCCCGGCCTTGCCACAGCCAAGCTGTCATGACTATCGGGGAAGCATGGCCCACCCTTCCCTTTGCGTCACTCTGATCCCGCCGCTATAGGCGGGTCAATGACGGCAAAAGACCTTCGCGTCGCGCTCTTCAGCGGGAACTATAATTATGAGCGCGACGGCGCCAATCAGGCGCTGAATCGCCTGATGGGGTCCACGCTGAAAGCCGGCGCTGCGGTGCGGGTCTATTCGCCGACGACCGAGACGCCCGCCTTCCATCCCACCGGGGACCTAGTCTCCGTACCGAGCTGGCGCATGCCGGGCGGGCGCGGCGAATATCGCCTTGCCAAGGGGCTCTCGGCCGGTACAGAGGCGGACCTCAAGGCCTTTGCGCCCAACATCGTCCATGTTTCGGCACCTGATATTTTGGGCCACCGGGCGATCAGCTGGGCCCGGCGCAACGGCATTCCGGTCATTGCCTCGCACCACACACGCTTCGAGACCTATCCGAGCTATTACGGTCTGGGCATTCTCGAGCCGCTGCTGATCTGGCTGCAGAAGCGCTTCTACAACAGCGTCGACCACGCGATGGTCCCGAGCGCCAGCGTGGGCGACATGCTCAAGCAATGGGGCGTAACCACGCCGATCGGCACGTGGGCGCGCGGCATCAACCACCAGCGCTTTCATCCCGATCGTCGCGACAATGCCTGGCGCCGTTCGCTGGGCCTGGCGGACGACGAGGTCGCCGTCGGCTTCCTGGGCCGTCTGGTGCTGGAAAAAGGCCTCGGCGTCTTCGCCGAAGTCATCACGACACTGAAGCGCCGCGGCGTGCCCCATCGAGTGCTGGTCATCGGCAAAGGCCCGGCGCGCGACTGGTTCGCTCAACGTGTGCCCGAGGCGGTCTTTGCCGGCTTTCAGGCGGGCGACGATCTTGGCCGCGCGGTTGCCGGCATGGACATCTTCTTCATGCCGTCGGTCACCGAGAGCTTCGGCAATGTGACCTGCGAGGCAATGGCCGCCGGCGTGCCCGTCGTGGCGGCCGACGCCACCGGCAACAAGGATCTCGTGGTGCCCGGCGAAACCGGTTTCCTCGTCGATGCCAAGGATATCGGCGGCTATGCCGACGCAATTGCGCGGCTGATCGAGCAACCCGAGTTGCGCCTCGCCGCCGGAAAAGCAGGCCATGAACGCGTACAGGGCTATGACTGGGACAAGGTCAACGCCGTCATGATCGCAGCCTATGAAGAGCTGTTGGCGAGAGGGAAGACGGCGTGAGCACGATCGGGCGCAGGATCGTTACCGGACATGATGCCGAGGGCAAATCGGTCATCGTCTCGGACGGTATCCCGCCGCAGAACAACCCGATGACCGGCAATGGCGCCGATTTCATCGAGATCTGGAGCAGTGCCGAGGCGGTGCCGACGCTCACCGCTACGCCCGACGGCGAACCCGCGCTGCGCGACTTCACCATGATGCCGGCGACCGGCCATCTCATCCGGATCATCGACGTCTATCCGGCGAGTGAAGGCGGCAGCGCCACGCCGATGCACCGCACCGAAACTCTGGACTATGCCGTGGTGATCGAGGGCGAGATCACGCTCATCCTCGACGACGGCGAAGCAGTACTGGGACCGGGATCGGTCATCGTGCAGAACGGCACCGACCATGCCTGGGAAAACCGCACCAGCAAGCGCACGCGCATGGCCTTCTTCCACATCGCCGCGACCTTTGGCCCAGAGCTGCGCGCCAGCCTGCCGGACCAGCTCGAGATCATGCGCTGAACGACAACTGCCGGGCCCTGCCGAAAGGAGAGTATCGGCAAGAACCCGGCAGGTCATAGGCAGCGGCGCATCTCGCGCGCTGCAGTATTCCAGGGCGGTTTCGGCCGCCCTCCCCTCAATGCCACTCGAAGGTGAGTGGCGCCTCCCGAAAGGCGAAACGATCGAGGTGGCGTGCGACCGCACCCTGCAGAGCGGTGAGATGATCGGCGCTGCTCGCTTCGATGCGGACCTCGAGGGTTTCGGGCTTTGCCGTCATGAAGACGAGGCCGTCGCCCGGCCAGTCGGCGCCGCGCGCGTTGCGTGGGAAGTGGATCATCGCCCGCTCGGGCGTGAATTCCAACTCCAGGCTATGCTGCCAATGCTTGCAGAGCTGCTGGAGATAACGGCTGCCATTGGCGGTCGGCACATTCGAAACGGACTGGTTCATTCTGTCTTTTCCATCACTATCGCCACTCGATGGCGAGCGGCGCCTCGCGGAGCGTGAAACGAGCGAGATGCCGGACAACCGCGCTCTGCATCGCCTCAAGCTGGTCGACGCAACTTGCCTCGATCCGCACCTCAAGATCAACCACGCCGGCGATCAGCACGATAAGCCCGTCAGCGGGCCAGCCGGCGTCGCGCGCATCCTTTGGAATCTGGACGACGCCACGCGCCTCGCCGAGCTCGACCCGGAAACGCTGTTTCCAGTGCGCGCACAGCTGCTGGAGGTAACGGGCGGCATGGACGGTGGGAATCCGCGCCATGCAACCCAGCACCGTCAATGTCATGGCAGGCGCTCGATCTTGCGCGCCGCCTCGTCGAGAATGTCGGCGATCTGGTGCGCGAGGTCACCCTGCTCGTCGCCGAGGCCCATGCGGTTGTGGATCGCCGATTTGACATTCTGCACCGCCCGGCGGACTGGTCCGCGGCCGACGCGGTTGCGCATGGCACCGACACCGTTGAGGCGAGTCATCAGCGCTTCGACCTCCTCCTCGCGCTCGGCGAGATGGTCGCGGCCGGCCTGGGTGATCTCGAACACCTTGCGGGCGCCCGGCGTATCCTGCTCCACAATGAGTTCCATGTCGGCGAGCATGGTGAGCGTGGGGTAGACGATGCCCGGGCTGGGGGCATAGCCGCCGCCGGTCATTTCCTCGACCGCGCGGATGAGGTCATAGCCGTGGCGCGGGCCGTCCTCGATGAGCTTGAGCAGCACGAGGCGAAGCTCGCCGCCGTCGAACATGCGGCCACCGCCCTTGCCGCCGGGACCGCCGCGCATCGCGCCCTTGAGCGCTTCGTTGACGAAACCGCTGATCGTCTCGCCGAAATCTTCCCAGCCGCCTTTGCCGCCGGGGCCGCCAGGTCCGCCGTGACGGCCGAAGCCGCGCCCGCGGCCGCCGAATTGCATGCGGATATTCTCCCAACCGGGGAAGCCTTCGAAGCCGCCCTCCCAGTCCTTGGGTCCGTGAGTCATTTGAAAATCTCCAATCCTCTCGCGACCCATCTCGACAGGTCTGCGACTCGTTCCGATGTTTCTAAGATATATCTTGAGCTATCGGAATGCAAGACGGGATGAAAGAATTTCGGGAAGGCCTATATTAGCACCATGTCCGACCTGTTCGGCGGCCTCGCGGCCGCATCCCGATCCGATGAAACCCCCGCCGATGCGCCGCTCGCGGACCGGCTGCGCCCGAAGACGCTGGATGAGGTGGTCGGACAGGATCATCTGACCGGGCCAGAGGGCGCCATCGGCCGCATGGTCGCGGCAGGCAGACTCAGTTCGATGATCCTCTGGGGTCCGCCCGGCACCGGCAAGACCACCCTCGCCCGTCTGCTCGCCCAGGCCGTGGGCATGCGCTTTGCGGCGATCAGCGCCGTCTTCTCGGGCGTCGCTGATCTGAAGGCGGCCTTCGCAGCCGCCAAGGACGCCGCACGCGCCGGGCAGAAAACGCTCCTGTTCGTTGACGAGATCCATCGCTTCAACCGCGCCCAGCAGGACGGCTTCCTGCCTTTCGTCGAGGACGGCACGGTGACGCTGATCGGCGCGACCACCGAAAATCCCAGCTTTGAACTCAACGCGGCTCTTCTGTCCCGCGCGCAAGTCCTGATCCTTCGGCGGCTTGATGAAGCGGCACTGGAAGAACTGCTGCGCCGGGCCGAAGCGCTGGCCGAAAAGCCGCTTCCCCTGACCGAAGATGCACGTGCAGCGCTCATCGCCTCGACGGACGGCGACGGGCGTTTCCTGCTCAACCAGGTCGAAACCCTGCAGAGCATCGCGATCGAAGACCCGCTCGATCCGGCCGCTCTCGCCGCTTTGCTCCACCGCCGCATGCCCGTCTATGACAAGGATCGCGAGGGCCACTATAACCTCATCTCGGCCTGGCATAAGTCTTTGCGCGGATCCGATCCGCAGGCCACGCTCTATTATCTCGCCCGCATGCTCGTCGCGGGCGAGGAGCCGATGTTCGTGATCCGCCGCATGGTCCGTGCAGCCGTGGAGGACATCGGCCTCGCTGACCCGCAGGCACTCGTCCAGTGCCTCGCCGCCAAAGACGCCTACGAATTCCTGGGTTCGCCCGAAGGGGAACTCGCGATCGTACAGGCCTGCCTGTACTTGGCGACCGCGCCCAAATCGAATGCTGCCTACAGGGCGCAGAAAGCAGCGTGGAAGAGCGCAAAGGACACGGGTTCGCTCATGCCGCCCGCGAATATCCTCAACGCCCCGACCAAGCTCATGAAGGAGATCGGCTACGGCAAGGGCTACACCTATGACCATGACACCGAGGCGGGGTTCTCCGGCGACAATTACTGGCCCGATGAAATGAAGCCGCAGACCTTCTATGAACCGACCGAGCGCGGCATGGAGAAGCGGATTGCCGAGCGCATGGCCTGGTGGGCCGAGATGAGGGAGAAGCGGACGTGATTGCGGACTGGGACAGTGCCGTCGCCTATGCGCTCTCGCTGCCCGACACCGAGCTCGCGACCAGCTATGGCAAGCCGGCCGTCAAGGTCGTGTCGAACGGCCGGGCGTTTCTCTACACCGGTCACGAGGACAAGACCTCCTTCGGCATCGCAATCGACCTCGACACGGTCGAGATGCTCAAGGAAACGGATCCGGACACCTTCTGGCAGACGCCGCATTATGAAGGCTGGCCGGCCGTTCTCATCCGCTACAACAGCGCCGATCCCGAGCGGGTCCGCGCGATGATCGAGCGCTCGCGCGACTGGACGGCCGCCAAGCCGAAGACGAAGCCGCGCAAGAAGAAGTGAGCCGGTTCGAGCATTTCGTCGCGATCGACTGGTCGGGCGCCGTCGGTCCGCGCCAGCCGGGCATCGCAGTTGCCATCTGTCAGGACAATGGCGGGCCACCGCAACTCATCGTCCCGGAAAGCGGGGCCTGGTCGCGGGTGGCAGTGCTGGATTGGCTGCTCGACGAGCTACCGCCGAACAGCCTCGTCGGCCTCGACCTCGGGACATCGCTCGCCTTCGTCGACCAGGGCGCCTTCTTTCCGCAGTGGGACCGCTCGCCCGCCGACGCACGGGGGTTATGGGCACTGGTCGAAGAGATCTGTGCCGACGAGCCGTATCTCTCGGTCTCCAGCTTCGTCGAGCATGAAGTCGCGCGGCTCTATTTCCGCCATCGGGGCGAAGAAGGCGTGCACTTTGGCGGCGGGCGTGGACGGCTGCGGGTCACCGAAATTGCCCAGCGGGAGCAAGGGCTCAATCCCTATTCGAACTTCAATCTCGTCGGGGCTGCACAGGTCGGCAAGTCGAGCCTGACCGGCATGCGCGTGCTCCACCGCATCAATGGCCGCCTCCCCATCTGGCCGTTCGACGCCGAGCCCGGCACCGGCTCGCTGATCACGGAAATCTACACCAGCCTTGCCGCGCGCGAGGCAGGCAAGCGCAAGGGGCAGACCAAGGTCTGGACCGGCGAGGAGTTGGACCTTTGCCTCGCCCGCTTCGGCTGCGGGCCCCACACGCCGCTCGCCCGCTATAGCGATCACCAGACCGACGCCCTGCTGACCGCTGCCTGGCTACGCCATGCCCATGCCTGCCCCCAGCTCTGGGCGCCGCGCGAGCGCCTACCCGATATTGCCCGCACGGAAGGCTGGACCTTCGGCGTGCTTTAGGGATAAGGGCGCACGTCGCTCGATGCGGGCCGGATTAGCACAGCGGTAGTGCAGCGGTTTTGTAAACCGAAGGTCGGGGGTTCGATCCCCTCATCCGGCACCATCTCCTTAAATATAAGCGACTTTCTTGACAGTGAGCGCCAACCGCTTGGGCAGTTGTTCCCAGATGGCTGCTCCCGCTTATTCAAAGCCATGCTGAAATCATTGGATTTTTCGTCGATAGCCCGGCCTTAGACCTTCGGTTTAATTTAACTTGGGTCGCGATCGTCCAGATGGCTGAAAACCAACAGATTGTTTGTTTTCGGATGATTGGATTCGGACGGGAGGACGGGCTTTTCGACGTCAACATGATCGTTCGAAACTTGTTCAACGAGAAACGCCAGGACGCTGGTTGGAGCAGCATCATCATCTACCAAAAACCGCGGTGGATCGGCGTGTCGTTTAGCAGCAAATTCTTGTGAAAACGCACGCCGCCAATTCGGTCATCGAGCAGAGCCCATATGCGGGCCAGTTAGCGCAACGTATCCTGCAGTTTGATAAGGAGCGCTATTAGCTGACGGCGCTCCACGGGTGACAATCCCCTGCCTATTCGATCTTCTTGTGCAGCACTCAACATGCCGATCTTCTCGAGCATCTCCCTGCCCTCAGCCGTCAGATAGAGCGCAATGCGGCGTCGATCGTCCTCGGCTCGCCGCTTCTCGATCAAGCCCGCCGATGCGACATTCTTGATGAGCACGGTGGCTTTGGAGGGATCAAGAAAAAGCGCCGCGGCGATCTCCTGCTGAGAAATACCGGGATTGAACCCGATCAACGCGAGCGATGACATTGTTCCGCTTGGCGGTGGAGTTCCGCCACCCGGTAAATCGTAGGCTGGACGAAACGCCCGCATGGCCTGACGCAGGGCGCGACGAGCAATATGGACCTGAAACCCGACATGCTCGCCGAGAAAGCCGAGATCGATCTCCGGAGATTTCTTAAACCCCTTCCGGTCTCTGCCCATGCTCGCTTCTCCCATCTTGCCGAGGCCTCGATGCTCCAGCGGGCGACGGTTCACAATAGCTGGGCGGTTGCCTGTTGGCAGTGAGATGTGGCAGAGATATATATCTTAGATAACAATATTTGGTACGCTTGGGGGGATGTGGTTTGCGGTGGTATCGGGGAGTCGAGTGGAGCATCGCGACGCGTCTGGCTCCTGTCACTGCGGCAGCCCTCTTGGCCGCGAGCGTCGTCGCCACGAGC
This sequence comes from Sphingobium sp., assembly GCA_017745115.1. Next base: position 118,923 of record JAGIAA010000004.1, read on the forward strand.
ACCTTGAAGGGCCAGTCGGCCGATTACGGCCACGGGACAAACGCCGCGCAGGAGTCACCGGATTGGTGGGCACCCGGCAGCGGCACTGAACTGCCGGCCTTCGCGGTCTATGGAAATGCAAGCGGGCACGTGGGCGTACTCAACGCCGGTGGTCCGGTCGAAACGCGCGGCCATCCATTTTTTGAACCGATCGGGAGTAATGGCCGCGCGTGCGTCAGTTGCCATCAACCCGCCGACGGCATGAGCCTGTCGCTTCGCTCGATCCAACAACGCTGGGCGCAGACCGGCGGCGCCGATCCCATCTTTGCGATGAATGATGGGGCTAACTGTCCAAATCTCCCCCAGGAAAAGGCGTCTTCTCATTCCCTGCTGCTGAAGCGTGGGCTGTTTCGGATCGCTTTGCCCTGGCCGCCGCGCGATGCTGCGGGGAAGCCAATTCGGCCCGAATTCGACATTGAAGTCGTGCGAGACCCAGGAGGTTGCAACAGCGACGCCGTTTACGGGCTACAGGGCAAGAGCCCGACCATTTCCGTCTATCGGCGGCCCCGGGTCGTCGCCAACATGCCCTATGTGACGCATGACGGTTTTGGAGTCAGCCCATTCGTCGGCAAGACGGGGGAGCCTGCCCTGAGAGATCCGCAATCCGGCAAGCCCCTCAATATGAACATGATGGCCGACGCACGGACGGTCACGCTCAGGTCGCAAATGGGCGATGCTGCGCGCGACCACCTGGCGATCGTCGGCCGGCTGACCCCAGAGCAGATCACCCGGATTGAGGCATTCGAAAAGCAGATCTTCGTGGCGCAGGTCGACATGGGACCGGGCGGCAGCCTGATCGAGCCGGGCGGGCCTCCCGGCATGGGGCCGTTCAACCTGCGCGATGGCGACAAGGGCGTGCTCGGTAACAACACGACGCGATGGGTCATTCCGGTCGGCGATGCATGGAAATCGCCCAAGCCGAGCGAAACGCCACAGGAGCGCGCGATGCGCGAGTCGATCCTGCGCGGGCAGAAGGTCTTCCACTTCCGGACCTTCTGGATCCGCGACTCCATGCACCTGAATACCGTCGGGCTGGGCAATCCGACCAAACGCACCTGCTCGACCTGCCACGGCATGCACATGACCGGAATGGATACGGTGAACGGCTGGATGGACATCGGGACCACGAACCTCCCCTGGGCAAAGGAGGCGCCGCGCAACCCATGGCAGACCGAGGACGAGCTTATGCCGCTGTTCAAGATCACGTGCAGCCGAAGCGCGCAGCCCCATCCTTTTCTCGGCCGTGTGATCTACACGCAGGATCCGGGGCGTGCTCTCATTTCGGGCCGCTGCAACGACGTCGGCACGATCGTCATGCAGCAGTTCCGGGGCCTTTCCGCGCGGGCGCCCTATTTCTCCAACGGGTCCGCCCAGTCCCTCCGCGAGCTGATCGACTTTTACGATCGCCGCTATAACATCCAGTTCAGCGAGCAGGAAAAGACCGATCTCGGCAATTTCCTGGCGGCGCTATGAGAATGGTCGCGCGATCCGGACGTGCGGGGGCAGCATTGGCAGGCTTGTCCTTGGTCTTCGCAACCGCAGTCCAGGCGAAGGACCAGCGTCTCGCCTTTGTCGCCTGTCCCATCGTGCAGGACACGCCGACAGTCCCGTGCTGGCTCGCGCGGGACAGGGACGAGATCTATTATATGGGCATCCAGTCGGATGTTTCCGCCGAGTTCAATCCGCCGTCGCTCGGCCACAAGGTGCTCGTCGAGGGCACCGTGACCGACAAGAAGATCTGCGGCGCGCGCGTGATCGAGCCGATCCGGATCTCGATCATGCCCGAGCTCTCGCCGGAGTGCGACGAACTGCGCGTTGTACGCGAAGGCGTCGATCTCGGTTTCGAACCGCCGAGGCCGCCGGGCCCGAGTGGCGGAAGGCTCGCCTTCGCGCCGCCCGCTGCGCCTCCGCCGCCAAAGCCGCCCTTTTCGGCAAAAACATTTGTCGTACCCTACGATTTCGAGGGCATGGTGGGCTTTCGCACGCCCTATGTGCTCACGCCTGCGCTCGAATATGGCCAGACCACCAAGGCGTCGCGCATCGAAGTCACGGGCTACCGCGGCGCGACCCGGCTCGGCGATGGAAAGCTGCTGACGGAGCACGACGGCATCGCGCGCGAACGCGCTGACGAGATCGCGCGTATGCTGCGCGGCGCCGGACTCGATGCCGTAATATTCACGGTAGTCGCATCCGAAACGCCCAAGGAAGGCGGTCCCGAGCAACGCCGTGTGGAAATCAGAATAATTCCCTGACGCAGGGGCGCGGCGTCGCCGTTGCCGAATGCGCGTGAGATCGTGGAGGAGAGAGCAGGATGTCTATGTCGACCAGCATGAGGAGGGCGCGGGTGATCGCCGCCGGATTGGCCATTCTGGCCATGCCAACGGCCAACCTCGCCCAGCCGCCGCAGCCCGGTGCCGCGCCACGACCCGCCGGCAATGACCCTGAAGCGTTCCGCAAGGCGCAAGAGGAATTCAACAAGGTCCCGAACACACCGGGCGACGGGCCTTATCCGGCAATCGTCGAGACCGATCCTTCATTGCCGAACCATGTCATCTATCGCCCGGCCAACCTCGCCCCATTCGCGGGCGGCAAGCTGCCCGTCCTAGCATGGGGCAATGGCGGCTGCGCCGACGACGGCACTGCACATCGCCTCTATCTCGCGGAAATTGCCTCCTATGGCTATCTGGTCGTCGCCGCAGGCGGCTGGCGGAGCGGCCCCGGTGCGACCGAGAAGCGCGCACCGCAAGCGCCCGCAGCTGGCGGCGGTCTCCCTCCCGCGGCGACCAAGACCGCCGACGTCAAGGCTGGGCTCGATTGGGCAATCGCTCAGAATGGCAAGGCTGGCAGCCGGTTCAAAGGCAAGGTCGCCGTCGGAAAATTGGCAGTGGCCGGCCATTCCTGCGGTGGCCTGCAGGCGATTGAGCTTGCCGCAGACCCGCGCCTCAAGACGGTGATGGTCAACAACAGCGGCATCTTCAACGATAATGGCCGGAGTACGATTCCAGGCATGGCCGTCAGCAAGGACATGCTGGAGAAGTTTCACACGCCCGTCGTCTACCTGCTCGGAGGGCCGTCCGATATTGCCTATCCGAACGGCACGGATGACTACAAACGCCTTTCGAAGGTTCCGGCTGTGCTCGCCAACCTGCCGGTGGGTCATGGCTCGACCTTCAACAAGCCGATGGGCGGTGCTGTCGCCCATGTCGCGGTCGATTGGTTGGAATGGCAGTTGAGAGGCGACAAGAGCGCCGCCCGCACATTTCTGGGCGATAACTGCCGGCTTTGCGCCGGGACGGACTGGTCGATCGAGCGAAAGGGCTTCTGACGGTCCACCGAAGGCACCGCTAGACACAGCAACCGAGATGGAGAGAGGGATGCGAAACCTGTTCATTTCGTTGCTGCCGTTTGCCATGGCGGCAGCGCCGGGGGTCGCCGCAAAGCCCGCCGTCAGCGGCAAGCTCTATCCAGGCCCGGCTCCGGGCTCGGAAGGCTGGATGCAGCCGCGCGAAGCCGTCGCATGCAATGGAGAAATCTCGGTCTATAATACGAGCGAACCCCGCTACGACCTGTTCCTGCCCGATGCCAGGCGGTCAAGCGGCGCCGCAGTTTTGCTGCTGCCTGGCGGTGGTCTTCGTGTGCTCGGCGTCGGGGCTGGGTCCGATTCCGCTGTCCAGACCTTTCTCGATCACGGCGTCGCTGTGATGCGTCTCGAATATCGGACGCTCCAGGTGCCGGCGCCGTCGATCCAGCGAGCCTGCGCGCCACGCCCGACCAACGGACCACCAGTTCGCTTTTCCAAGATGGACATCCGCAACGGCAATGCCAATCCGGCACCAGGCAATGCCGACCTCGAGACTGTCTTGAAGCTGGCGATCGCCGATGCTCAGACCGGTCTCGAGCTTCTGCACAAAATGGCACCGCAATGGCGCATCGATCCCGGCAAGATTGGCGTGATCGGCGAATCCGCCGGCGGCGGCGTGGCATTCGGTACGATCTTCGCCACAGCGGCCGCAACGAGCAAACCCGCCTTCCTGATCTCGATTTTCGGCCCCTCCTTGCAGGACGTCGTCCCGCCCGAAAATGCACCGCCGATCTTCCTTGCGACGGAGGCGGACCATGGGCCGGTGACCGACGGCTTGGTTGCGGTTTTTTCGATCTGGAAGAATGCCGGGCTCAAGGCTGAGTTGCACGTCTACGAGGTGCCGAATTTCTCCATGACGCCCGCGCTCTGGGGGCCGAGACTGTTCGACTGGATGATCGAACGCGGCATCCTCAGTCCCAAGGGCGCCTCTCGGCCATAACCATCCTACATGCCCAGCCAGCGCAATATTTCGGCGTGATGCTCGTCCAGCCGCGGCGGCGCTTCGGCCGTCGGCAGCACGCCGCCGGGTGTCATGCGGAAGCCGACATTGGGAATGGCGACACTCGTCTGACCCTCCGGCAAACCGGAGATGTTGAGGGAAATCAGCGCGCCTTCGCCCGCCATCGAAGCAGCTTCATCCACGCGACGGACCATCCCACAAGGGATGCCGGCTTCGCTGAGCAGGCGCTCCCAATCGATGGCGTTCCTCGTCGCGAAGATCACGGCTAACTCGCCCTTCAGGGTATCGAAATTCGCGCGGCGGGCATCGGGGGTCGAGAAGCGGTCGTCTTCCAGCCAATCCTCACGTCCGACGATCTTTGCCAACTCTTCGAACTGATTCTGCTGCACGACGCCCAGCGAGATTTCCCGGCCGTCGGCGGCGTGGAAGAGCGAGGCGGTGGGCAGGCCGCTGTAGCCGGTATTGCCCATGCGTGCCATCGGCTGCCCCGTGACCAGGAACGGCGTGAGCGCGGAGGTCATGAATGCAAGGCTCGCGTCGAACATCGAGACGTCGATATACGCGCCTTCTCCGCTTTGTTGGCGGCGAAGCAGTGCCGCGAGGATTGCGAGCGCGGCCGTGTGACCGGTGAGCGTGTCGACGATCGGAAAGCCGACGCGAACCGGCGGCTCGCCTTCACCGCCGCTCAGCATCATCATCCCGCTCGTTGCCTGAACGATATTGTCGATGGCCGGCCAGTCGCGTTGGGTGCTGTCCTGACCATAGCCGGAAACCGAACAGAAGATGATGTCGCCGCGCAGCTTTCGGACTTCGTCATAGCCGAGGCCCAGCCGTCCGATCACCCCCGGCCGGAAATTTTCCACCATGACATCGCTGCGGGCAACGATCTCGCGCGCGATCGAAAGGTCCCGATCATCCTTGAGATCGAGCGCGATCGATTTCTTGCCGGCGTTGGCTGCGATGAACGCTGGCGCCATGCCGTCGTAGCGGCGATCAGCGCCGTAGTTCCTGAAACCATCCCCCTTTTTCGGCTCGACCTTGATCACCTCGGCGCCCAGCAAACCCATGAGGTGTGTCGCATAGGGGCCCGCCATGACGTGGCTGAAATCTGCAATGCGAATGCCGGCAAGGGGCTGGGTCATGAGCGGCCTCCACAGGATACCCGATCCGGGCCGACCAGGCTCGTTCGCGCGGACTTGAACGCTGCCATGCCATCAATACCCCATTTCCGAAGTCCGGACGCATTGCGAACGGCATCTTCGAGATAAAGGGTATCGAAACGCGCCTCATCGGATTTCGACATGCTGCTGATTTTGACTCCGCGTTTTCTGGCTTCATCGAAGCCGGTGACCAATGCCGCGCGCACTTCTCGCGCCAATGCCGCCTCCCAGACGGCCGTTCCCTCATCGAGGACCGCACGCAGTTCGGGACTAAGGCTATTCCAGCGCTTCGCGTTCATGGCGCGGGCCGGATAGGCGCCGCGTGGGATCGGCAGGTCGGCGAAATAATGCGCTACCTCCGCGAAATGGAGGGCCTTGAACGTGTCAGCCGGCGCCACGACGCCGTCGATTTCGCCCTTTGCCATCGCCGAATAGACGTCGGCCATGGGCATGTTGACGGCGTCGACACCGAGCTTCTCGAGCACGGGCAGCAACTCTGTGGGTGCCCGCAGCCGCAGGCCCTTGAGGTCGGCCAGCGAGCGCACGGGGCGATCGCGCGTCACGATCCCCGGCAGCGAGCCGCCCTGCACGGCCAACACCTTCAATCCGTCGAGCTCTCGCGCGACCTGCGGATTTGCCGCAGCGATACAGCTATAAAGCGCGACCTGCGATTCCACGGTGCGCGCGCCGCTGTAAAAGCCCGATTGTATGCGGATGAGATGCGTGCCGCCCTTGACGTAGATCGGTGTAACGAGCCCGATATCCGCGACGCCGTGGCGCAGTTCCTCCATCGACATGTCCGACG
>JAGIAA010000050.1 GCA_017745115.1 Sphingobium sp.
GCGCCAGGATGAATCCGGTGGTCTCGTTGACGCCCGCGAAGAACTGGCCGCTGATGATGGTCGCGAGAAGGCCGTAGAGATAGAAGTCATACCATTCGAACACCGTGCCGAGCGACGATGCCGCAATGACGAGCTTCTCGTTCTTCGTGGCACGATGATGCCCGGGCAGCGCCTCGTCCGTGGCCATGACCCATTCCCCTCCCTGATTTATGAAGCGAAGCCTATGAGGGGCGAGGGGCGCTTGGCAAGCGCGGCGTGCTATCTCGCGCGATGAGGCATCAAAGGGCGCGGCGGGTCAAATTCGAGCCGGCGGCCGTTGTTTCTGAAAAAAAGACAAGCGGCGGCCGCTCAGCCGCGCGGACGGGGATTGCCGAGCGCTGAGAGGACGCCCCGCAGCGTCCGAACTTCCAGGCTATTCCAGCCGGGTTTTGTGAGGAGGGTGCGCAGCGTGCGCTTGGTCGCTCCGGTGCGATGGGGGGGGTAGAAATAGCCGGCCGCCTCAAGGAGATCTTCCAACTGGTCGATCATGCCGTCGAGTTCTCCCTGCGGCGCGGACGGATGGAGCTCCGTCAGCGTCGGCTGAGCGAGGGACGCGGACTTGGACCATTCATAAGCACAGAGAATCACCGCCTGCGCGAGGTTCAGCGAGCCGAAGTCCGGATTTACCGGAACGGTGAGGATTGTCCGAGCGGTTGCAACCTCATCGGTTTCAAGTCCCGAGCGCTCCGGCCCGAACACGATTGCGCTCCGGCCTGGCTCGCCGTGAATCGCCCGAGCGGCTTCCTCGGGCGTTGCAACCGGCTTGGTAACGCCGCGCTTGCGCACCGTGGTTGCGAAGACCTGCGTGCAGTCGGCGACCGCTTCGGCCAATGTTCCATAGACCTGCGCGCCGGCGAGAACCTCGTCGGCGCCTGCGGCCGATGGTCCGGCGTCTGGATTCGGCCAGCCGTCCCGGGGAGCAACCAACCGCAACTCCCGGAGCCCGAAATTGAGCATTGCTCGGGCAGCCTTGCCGATATTTTCGCCAAGCTGCGGACGGACGAGGACAATGACGGGAGAGGGAGAGGCAGAAAGGGTGGCCGAGGTCACTCGCCGCTCACCTCGCGGACCGCGCCTGCGAAAGCTTCAAAGTCCTTCGCTTCTGTGAAGTCCTTGTAAACGCTTGCGAAGCGGATGTAAGCGACGCTGTCCAGCCCTTTGAGACCGTCCATGGCGAGTTCGCCGATCCGCTGCGAGGGGATCTCGGTTTCACCACTGGTTTCGAGTTGGCGCTGGATACCTGAGACGAGCCGCTCCAGGCGAAGAGGCTCGATGGCCCGCTTGCGGCAGGCCAACTGAACGGAGCGCGCAAGTTTGTCGCGATCGAAAGGCTCCGTCGCACCGCCGGACTTCACGACGTTGATGTCGCGCAACTGAATGCGCTCGAAGGTCGTGAAACGCGCGGCGCAGGCCTCGCACTGACGGCGGCGGCGGATCGCCGCCGCATCCTCCGTCGGACGGCTATCCTTGACCTGGCTATCTTCGTGTCCGCAGTAGGGGCAGCGCATTCAGCGTTTCAACCTCATCCAGAAAGCGATGCCCGCGCCGGCAATGATGCCGACGGGAATCGAAAGAACCGGCAGGAGAAAGCCTGCGCCGGCCCCGATCGCCGCGCCGGCAAGCACGGGTTTGGTGGAGGGATGGCTCATGCCTTCCTTGGCCATGCCGGAAATCTCGGTCTTGGCTTGTTCGAACAGATCATTTGGCTCTTCGCTCATCGCGCTTACCTCCTGCTCAGTAGATCGGGAATTGTGCCGTCAGTTCCTTCACTCGTTCGCGCACATGCGCTTCGACTTGGCCGTCGCCCTCATCGCCGTTGCGCTTCAGTCCCTCGACCACTTCTGCGATCCAGCGCCCGATTTGACGGAACTCCGCCTCACGGAAACCGCGCGTGGTGGCCGCCGGAGCGCCCAGGCGGATACCGGAGGTCACGAACGGACTGGCCGTGTCGAAGGGCACGCTATTCTTGTTGCAGGTGATATAGGCGCGGTCGAGCGCCTTCTCGGTTGCCTTGCCGGTCGTATTTTTTGGACGCAGGTCGACGAGCATCAGGTGATTGTCGGTGCCGCCCGAGACGATGGCGAGGCCGGCATCGGCGAGGGTCGCGGCTAGTGCGCGCGCATTCGCGACGATCTGGTGCGCATAGGCTTTGAACTCGGGGCGTAATGCTTCCGCGAAGGCAACGGCTTTGGCGGCAATCACATGGACCAGCGGACCACCCTGGAGACCTGGGAAGACGGCGCTGTTGACCTTCTTGGCAATCGCCTCGTCGTTGGTGAGGATGATGCCTGAGCGCGGTCCGCGCAGGGACTTGTGCGTCGTCGTCGTCACGACGTGGGCGTGCGGGAAGGGCGTCGGATGCGCGTCGCCTGCAACCAGACCCGAGAAGTGCGACATATCGACGAGGAGATAAGCTCCCACTTCATCGGCGATTTGACGGAAAGCCTGAAAATCCCAGACCCGCGGATAGGCTGTAGCGCCCGCGATGATAAGTTTCGGCTTATGTGCGTGGGCTTTCTCGCGAACGGCATCCATGTCGAGCAGCTGGTCGTCCTGGCGCACGCCATAGGAGACGCAATTGAACCATTTGCCGGACATGTTGACCGGCGAGCCATGTGTGAGATGGCCGCCCGCAGCGAGATCGAGGCCCATGAAGGTATCGCCGGGCTGGAGCAGCGCGAGGAAGACCGCCTGGTTCATCTGGCTGCCCGAATTGGGCTGCACATTGGCGAAGTCGCAGCCGAAGAGCTGCTTGGCGCGGGCGATGGCGAGGTTTTCGACAACGTCGGCCCACTCACAGCCGCCATAATAACGCTTGCCCGGATAGCCCTCGGCATATTTGTTCGTGAAAACCGATCCGGTTGCTTCGAGCACAGCTTGCGAGACAATATTCTCGGACGCGATGAGTTCGATCTTGTCCTGCTGACGCTTGAGTTCACCCGCGATCGCCGCAAAGACTTCCGGATCCGCCTGTTCGAGGTTCGCAGAGAAGAAGCCGGGCGCGCGGATCGCCGGCTGGCTGTCATTCTGTGGCGCGAGGTTCGATTGGCTGGTCATGATCTTGCAGGAATCCGTTTCAAATATAGTCAAATCAAGCGACGGGGACGGGCGGTTTGCCGAGCTTGCCGACCCGCTGGACATGTCGGCTGCCGCCGGGACCGCGGCCGCCGAAGTTTGTGTTCAAAAATGACGTGACGCAGGCCTTGGCCATGTCCAGACCGATCAGCCGGCCGCCCATTGCGATGACGTTGGCGTCGTTATGTTCGCGCGCAAGCGTGGCTGAGAGTGGCTCGCCGACCAGCGCGCAGCGGCAGGCGGGGTTGCGATTGACCGCGATGGAAATGCCGATACCCGATCCGCAGAGCGCGATACCGCGCTCCGCACGGCCGGCCGCGATTTCCTCAGCAAGCCTGTAGCCGTAATCGGGATAATCGACGCTTTCGGTGCCGTGCGTACCGAGGTCCGTCACCTCATGGCCTTCGCCCGCCAGCCAGTCGGCCAACTCGTCTTTCAGGGTCAAGCCGCCATGATCGGAGGCAATGGCAATGCGCATGATGATTCCAAACAATCCCGCGGATGTCGGCGAAACCGGCAGTGAGTCGCCTCTGCCGCGCTATCTAGTGTTACAGGTCCGAGAATGCCACCGCCGATTGCGTCCGGCGAGGCGCGAGGCTATCGCGCGAGCATGGGATCGACCATTCTTTCGCTGCTCATGCTGGCCGGCATCGCGCTGACGGCGGGCGGCATCTATTTGATCGGAAAGAAGCATGATCCCAAGCGGGGTTGGCTGATGATCGCCGCTGCTGTTGTCGTCTTCGGCAATGTAGCGATCTGGGCAATGCCGATCGGCTGAAATCTAGTAGGGTTGCTCGCCCACGACGTTTCCGGGGTTGGAATAGCGGCAGACCAGGATGTCGCTGGCGTCGTTGCTGGCGATGGCGCAGCCGACTTCATTCGTCTCGCGCCAGATGATCTGGCTGTAGTGGCCCACCGTCTTCCAGTCGCCGGTGGTGCTGACATTGGGGAAGCGGCCTGGGTGGAAAAAGCGCTTTTCGTCGATCCAGGCGTTGGCCATTTCCTCGGGCGAATAGGCGCCGCGCGTTCCTCTCCACAGATTCTCACCCTGGCCGGAACCGGAGCCCACGCCATGGTTGAAGCCTCCACTGTTGGCGAGGTGGTCGGCCCACCGCTTTGCTTCACCCGCGAGCCCGCTGTTCCAGGCGAGCGGCATGAGGCCGAGTTCGGCGCGGGCGGCATTTTGAGTAATGAAGATGCGCTTGAGAGATCCGTCCGCAGGGGCCTGGGCCATCAGCATCGGTGCGCAAAACAGCAGCGCCGCGCGTAAATAAGCACGCCCGCTTTGGCGTCCAAGACTGATTGCCGCGGTTGTCATGGTGGCGGCTTATAAGTGGGAGGCGGTTACCAACCGGTTTTGACGGCAACGAAACCAAGTGCGTCCAAAAGGATCCGGCCGATGTCCTCAAGCCTTCGCCATGAGGCTGCCGAGCAGGCCTTCGAACAGCCGAACGCCATCCGTATTCCCATGTGCCTTTTCGACGACGCGCTCGGGGTGCGGCATCATGCCAAGCACGTTGCCGGCGTCGTTGATGACGCCCGCGATGTTGCGCGCCGAGCCGTTGACGGCTTCGGCATAGCGGAAGGCAACGCGACCTTCGCCTTCGAGCCGGTCGAGCGTGGCAGCGTCGGCGAAATAATTGCCGTCGTGATGGGCCACGGGGAAGGTCACCTGCTCGCCCTTGGAATAGCGGCTGGTGAAAGCGCTCTGACTGTTGTCCACGGTCAGAGCGACGTCGCGGCAGACGAAATGCATGCCGGCATTGCGCAGCAGTGCGCCGGGCAGGAGGCCAGTCTCGGTCAGCACCTGGAAGCCGTTGCAAATTCCGAGAACATAGGTGCCCTTGGCCGCAGCTGCGGCGACGGCTTGCATGACCGGCGAGCGTGCCGCCATGGCGCCCGAGCGAAGATAGTCGCCATAGGAAAAGCCGCCCGGGACCGCGATCAGGTCCGTGCCCTCCGGCAATTCTGTCTCGCGATGCCAGACCATGGCGGGCTTGACGCCGCTCACCTGCTCCAGCGCGACGGCGAGGTCACGATCGCAATTCGATCCGGGAAAGACGATGACGGCGCTCTTCATCGCAAGTCTCCTTGGGTCAGCCGACCGCTTCGATTTTGTAGTTCTCGATCACGGTGTTCGCGAGCAGCTTACGGCACATCTCTTCGATCTGGTCCTGGCTCGTGCCGTCGGCGAGATCGAGTTCGATGAGCTTGCCGGCGCGGACGTCGTTGACGCCGCTGAAGCCCAAGCCGTCGAGTGCGTGCTGGATGGCCTTGCCCTGCGGATCGAGCACGCCGGACTTGAGGGTCACGAATACACGGGCTTTCATCGAACTGGGCTCCGGATTTTGTGCTGTCAGGATGACAGGGCCACTAGTCCCAGCTTTCGTGCGCTGCAAGGGGGCGGAGCCGGTTTCACATGATCGGGGCATGACTTCCGTCTCTGGCGTGGCTAGCATCGCGGGAAAAAGAGGAGGGGAAGCAAAGAGGCCAGCACCGCCGCGGGCATCGGCGCAGACGGCGCGCTGCTGCTGCGGCCGGATGCCGTAATTGCCTGGAGGAGCATTGGTAAAGCGCCCGATGCTGGCTCTATTCTGGCCAACGTCATGCATCGGCTGAGAGGCGATTGAGCGTCGAAAGGTTGTGAAGGTTGCGGGTCCAGAGGCAAAAACTTCTCCCTCACCGCAACCGATAGAAATCGGCAACACGATCGAGCGCGAAGCCGAGGACCAGCTTGCCCGCTCGGATCGGCCAGCGAAGCGCATGCTCCGCCGCGGCGAGCCCCTCGCAGGCGCAGACCACGCGCCAGAGAATGTCGTTGAGGCCCGGTCCGGCCGCTTCCAGGGCGCCGTGAACCCGGTCACGGGCGGCGATTTGCGCTGCCGTCGGGTCGATAGATCGGGGCGCGCCGCGCGATTGGCGCGAAGGCGCGGCGGCGCTGTCCCAGTTCATCGTGACGCGTGCGCCGAGCGCCGCGCGCTCCCAATCGCAACGGATCAGTTCGGCCGCCTCGAACTGGCGGCGCGAGAGCATTTTCCGGGCATGGAGCCAGCTGACCGGGGATTCACCCAGGTTCACCAACAGCCTGTGTACCTTGCCGTCGGGGCCCTCGACGGCCCGCTCCACCAGTCTGTCAGGCGCCTTGCCGCGTGCCCGGACCGCTCGTTTCGATGCGGCTGTCGATGTCTTCCGTAACGTCATGCGTATGCTCCTGTCCCGAATCGGAGCAGGGTCATTGCCATATGGATCGAAATGTAGGACAGTACGAACCGATTCGGTAAAATTGCGTGGGAAGGGTGGGGATGATTACGCGGATCCGCGAGGTGCGCAAAGCGCGTGGCCTCACCTTGGAAGAAGTTGCGGCGCGCTGCGTGCCGGCAACCACGGCCCAGACGATCGGCCGGCTCGAAACCGGCACACGCACCGTTTCGGTCAAATGGCTCAACCGCATTGCCGCAGCACTCGATGTGCAAGCCAGCGATCTCGTCGACCTGCCGCAGAGCGAGACCGTGCCGGTCGCCGCGCTGGTCGGGCCGGAAGGCGCGGGAGCCCCCAGCCGCACGCTGACGCTCGTGCCGCCGCCCGTGCCCAAGGGCGCGCTCGGCGTGCGCGTCACGGCGGCGGTGGGCGACTATCGTGCGGGCGACGAACTCTGGTGCACATCGCTGCCGCCCGACCGCTTCGCCGAGGCGCTCAATCGCGATATATTGGTGCCACGCCCGGCAGGCCGCTTCATCTTCGCACGCCTGATCGGCCGCGACGGCAACATGCTGCATCTCCTGCCGCTAGGGCACGGTTCACGCCAGCAGGTGGTCAACGATCCGCCCTGGATCGGGCTGCCGGTGAGGTTGATCCGGGGGCTGTAGAAAATGGGCAGTTCGGATCCTTCTGCTCTCCTGAGACAAGTCCGGAAGGTTCGAACGATGATCATTGCGATGGCGGTGGTCGGCAGCGCTGTTGTGGTGCATCCCGCATTTGGTTCGGATGCTCCGCGCAAAGGTGCTGAACAGGCAGTCCAGAAGAAGGCCAAACGAGCCCGGTCAAAGAACAGGCATGTCGCAGTGCAGGCAGTTCAACGCGGCACGACGAGCGACGGCCGTTGCCCTTGTAATGGAGGCGATGTCTGTGTCGGTCCTCGTGGCGGTCGATACTGTATTACGAGTTCCGGCCGAAAGAGATACGGCGTCTGAGGTTCATTCCGCGACCTTGAGCACCGGTTTGCGCTTGATCGGCATTTGGAAGATCGCTGCAAGCACGGTGTGACGCTCGCGAGGCGTGGTCTCGTCGATGTCTGATTAATTGGTCGGGACGAGAGGATTCGAACCTCCGACCCCCACACCCCCAGTGTGATGCGCTACCAGGCTGCGCTACGTCCCGACCGGAAGCGCGCTCCTAGGCGTATCGCGCGCAAGTTGCAAGCCGCTCGCTTGCGCCTATGCTGGAACCCGCGGGGCATGCATTTCTTATGGGCTCTGCAAAGGTTCAGCGCCGGCCCGCTGATCTTTTCCTGGCCCGAGGGACGAACATCGGGTGGTCAGGAAAAGAGCGGACCGGCGCTGTTCTTCCGGGGTGGGCGGAAGAAACTTTTTGTCCGGCTCTAGAGCTGAAAGCCCGGCTCAGACGAAATCATGGCGGACCTTCCAGAAACGGTCCCGAAAGATTCCGATAATCATCACCAGCGCGCAGGGGACGGCCCAAAGGCCCGTATAATTCCTGTAGACGCTGACCGAAAAATCCTGGCTGATCAAAGCCGCGAGATGCGACGCGACCGCATTCAGCTGAAAGGCCACAACCCACACAGGCCACCAATGCCGGCTCTTCGCCGCTACCGCATACAGCGCTATCAGCGTCGCCATATCGACCCCGAGCATCGGGATATTGGTCTTGTGCCAATGGATGTGAACCACTTTAAGGGCGACCAGCGAAGCGAGCGAGGCGCTCACAAAGATGGCTGCGGTCCACCGGCCTTCCCAGCCGCCGAGTATGACGGCATAGGCACAGGCGCCGACAATCATCGTCCAGAACAGGATAGTCGTCTCCAACTCCCAATCCCTTCTAATCGAGCTCTATCCCGCCCCGGACGATGTTTGCCACGCTCTGTGGTCTCAGCAAACGGGAACGGGTTCGCTCCGCTCAGGCGCGATCGTCAGCGCCTCGGGCACGGTTTCCTCGCCAGGGCAACCGAAACCGACGACGCTCAGATTGCTCTGGCTGCGGATGGTGTTCACCTGGCGTACCACGGACAGCATGTCCGCGCGGCCGGAAACGAGCTTTTCGAAGCCTCGTGCCATGCCTTCGAGCAGTTTCTGGCTATGCGTGATCGGCAGGCCGATCTGGCCACTTGCCTCGAGCAGCGAGCCAGTCAGACGGCTCTCCTGCAGCAGGGCGTCGTCGATCGCCTTGATGGATGCCTTCAGGTCGTCGGCAATGACCATGCCGGTCGTGTGCTGGATCTTGTGCATAAGTCCTCCATTGCGCGAAACACGCAGTATCTCAATCTCTTGGGCTTCGGAGCCTACCGAAACGCTTTAAAAGCGCCGGAAACAATCAGGGCCAAAGCAATGACAGCCAAGGTCGACAGGACGGCGATCGAAAGGATCTGGATCGTCTTGTGCCCGAGTGTCTGTTCATTCACTTGACCCCCCACTGGCGGTAGCAACCTGACGTTGCCCGTCGCGGGAGGCCCCGCTGCTTCCCGCTCTCGTAAAATGGCGGAATTCTCGGCTTCGGAAAGGGTCTGCGCCTGCCTAGGCAATTGTTGCCCAGCGTTTGCGACCAGCCGTCCGGCTTCGCGGCGATCGGCAACGCCAAGAGTCTGTGTGGCGATGAGGATGTGGTTGTCGACGGTGGAGTGGGAGATTCCGAGCTTGCGGCCGATCTCCTTGGACGTGAATCCCTTGGCCACGAGCTCCAGGCATGCGCGCTGGCGCTCAGTAAGCTTCGCGATCTTGTCCACCCCATTCATGTCGCTATCTGGCAAGAGCACGGGGCGTATGTCACGCGCTTTTTCGTGTGCATGACGCTGCGGAAAGCGTGGCGGGCTATGGAGTTAGGCGCGCCGTGCGACGCGACTCGGCAGAATTGCTGTATTGCCGCACTCAAACAGGAAATCGACATTTGCCCGAAGGCTGATTTCTGGCGAGGCTGGCGCCGGCCTGGCGGCAGTCGCTGTGCCGACTCAGCGGGGCCTCCGCGCCGATCCCGGTTGCGCCGTACAGGGTGATATGTTAGCCGCGCGGCCTTGAATTGCGCCTCCGCCATTGCATGTGTGTGGGCGACGTTTGACCGTCTTTCTTCTGCGCTGCTCAAGGACCGCGATGTTCACCACCCCCGCTTTTGCTCAAACCGCTGCTGCAGCGCCCGCCGCCGGCGGCACTGCCGGCCTCCTCAACGGCATCCTGCCGCTGATCCTGATCTTCGCGGTCTTCTATTTCCTGCTCATCCGTCCGCAGCAAAAGGCCGCCAAGACGCACCGCAACAAGCTGGCTGCCGTCAAGAAGGGTGATCAGGTCGTGACCGGTGGTGGTCTTGTCGGCAAGGTGGTTCGCGTCGACGATGTCTATGTCGATGTCGAACTCGGCCCGAACATGAAGGTCAAGGCGGTGAAGTCGATGCTGAGCGATGTGATCGACCCGGCGACCGCCAAGCCCGCGAACGACTGAGCCTCTTATGCTCGACTTTCCCAAGTGGAAGATTTGGCTGGTCATCCTGACCCTGTTTATCGGCTGCGCCTATGCGGTGCCGAGCTTCCTGCCCAAGGATGTCCAGGCAAGCCTGCCCGCGCCCTTCAAGGCGCACGTCAATTACGGTCTCGACCTTGCGGGCGGCAGCTATCTGCTCCTCGAGGCTGAAGATTCCGACATCGCCAAGCAGCAACTCCAGAACATGGAGGAGCAGATCCGCACGGAGCTGCGCAAGCGCGACAGCCGTGTGGCGATCGGCGACATCTCGACGCAGGGTAACCGTCTCTCCTTCATGGTCCGCGACACCAGTCAGGTCGATGCGGTCGTAGAACGCATTCGCACGATGACGCAGGGCGCCGGCATGACCGGCCAGCGCGATTTCAATGTGGAGGTGCGCGACGGCAAGACGATCGTCGTCACGCCCACGCCTGCCGGTGTCGCGAACGCGCTCGACACGACCATGAAGACCGCGGTCGAAGTCATCCGCAAGCGTATCGACGAGTTGGGCACGCGCGAGGCCACGGTGCTGCGCGAGGGCGCCAGCCGCATCGTCGTTCAGGTGCCGGGCCTTCAGGATCCGAGCCAGCTCAAGGAGCTGCTCGGCAAAACCGCGAAGCTTGAGTTCAAGCTCGTCGACACCACAGCCAACCCGGCGGATCTTGCGCAGGGGCGTGCTCCGATCGGCAGCGAAGTCGTGCCCTATCCGGACGGCGGGCGTTTTCCTGCCAGCTATATCGGCATCACGCCGAAGGGACCGGTCATCGCCGTCAAGCGCCAGGTCATGGTGTCCGGCGACGAGTTGATCGACGCCAAGCAGGACTACGACCCGCAGGACAACTCGCCGACGGTGAGCATCACCTTCAACGGCTCCGGCTCGAACAAGTTCGCGCGCACGACGCAGCAGAACGTGCACAAGCCCTTTGCGATGATTCTGGACGGCAGCGTGCTTTCGGCCCCGAACATCAACGAACCGATCCTAGGCGGCTCTGCGCGGATCAGTGGTAATTTCACTGTCGATACCGCTAACCAGCTCGCGATCGCGCTGCGTTCGGGCAAGCTGCCGGTGAAGCTCAAGGTCGTGCAGGAATCGACGGTCAGCCCGGAACTCGGCGCGGACTCGATCAAGGCCGGCCTGACCGCGTCGGTGATCGCCGTCATCGGTGTCGCGTTGTTCATGTGGGCCTGCTACGGCCGCTGGGGCACCTACGCCAATCTTGCCGTGGCCATCAACGTGCTGGTCATCCTCGGTGTCATGGGCATCCTCAATGCGACGCTGACCTTACCCGGTATTGCCGGTTTCGTGCTGACGATCGGTACGGCGGTGGACGCCAACGTGCTCATTTATGAGCGCATCCGCGAAGAACTCCGGCGGGGCAGGGGCGTCGTCCAGGCCATCGAATTCGGCTACAAGGAAGCCAGCCGCACCATCTTCGAAGCGAACGTGACGCACGCGATTGCGGGCGGCATCATGCTCGTACTGGGTTCCGGGCCGATCAAGGGCTTCGCCATCGTGCTGCTGATCGGCATTGCGACCAGCGTGTTCACGGCCGTGACCTTCACGCGACTGCTCGCGGTCCAGTGGCTCCGCCGCAAGCGCCCGACCAAGATCAAGATGGGTCCGGTGCGGATTGTGCCGGACAACACCAACATCGGCTTCGTCCGCATCCGCCACATTGCCTTCGCGCTTACGGCGCTGCTGACGATCGCAGCTGTGGGCGCCACCGCCACGCGTGGCCTCAATCTCGGCGTCGACTTTGTCGGCGGTGTCTCGATCGAAGAGAAGTTCGCCACGCCGCCACATCTCGATCAGGTGCGTTCGACCGTGAACGGCCTGGGCCTGGGCGAGGCGTCTCTGCAGCAGCTGGGCGGCCAGAATGCCGTCACCATTCGCCTGCCGCTCCCCAAGTCGACAGACGAGGGTGCGACGGACGCCATGGTCGAGAAGGTGAAGACCGCGCTCGCCGCGAAATTCCCCGGCGCGACCTTCAGCAACTACTCTACCGTCTCGGGCAAGGTCTCGGGCGAGCTGATCAACAACGGCCTGCTTGCTGTGTTCCTGGCGATCGTCGGCATCGCGATCTTCTCATGGTTCCGTTACGAGTGGCAGTTCGGCGTCTCCACGGCCGTTGCAGTCATCCACGACGTCGTGATGGCGGTCGGCTTCTTTGCGATCACAGGGATGGTCTTCGACCTCAACATCGTGGCGGCCGTGCTCACGATCATCGGCTATTCGATCAACGACAAGATGGTGATCGACGACCGCATTCGCGAGAATATGCGGAAATACCGCAAGATGGACATGAAGTCGCTGATCGACCTCTCGGTCAACGAGACGCTGCCGCGTACCGTCATGACCTCGTTCACGATCATGCTGGCACTGGCCGCGCTACTGATCTTCGGCGGTCACGTGCTGCGTGGCTTCACGGCGGCAATGATGCTCGGCATCGTGGTCGGCACCTATTCCTCGATCTACGTCTCGTCGTCGCTGCTGATCTCGCTCGGCCTCAAGCCCAATCCTGCGCCCAAGAAGGCGGAGAAGGGCTTTGCAGGCGACGCCGAGCGGATCGTTCCGCGCAGCGAGGCCTGAGGCGGGATTGGATAGCGTCCGATGGACCTGCGCCGCGAAGAGGTGCCGGGCGGCCCGGTCGTCACGGGCTTTTCGGGGCGCGGCTTCAAGGTGGGCGAGCGGGTTTACGCGCACGGCCTTTTGATCGATCCGGAAGGAGTCGCCGAATGGGATGCGCCGTCCGATATCGCTTCGCTCAGCGCCGACATGCTGGGCGGCCTGCTGGACATGGACCCCAAGCCTGAATTCCTCTTGCTGGGCACCGGCGCACAGCTGATCCGGCCATCGCCGTCCTTCGTGCGCGCGATCGAGGAACAGGGCATCGGTGTCGAAGCGATGGACAGCCGCGCCGCAGCGCGCGCTTGGGGTGTGCTACGCCTCGAACAGCGGCAGATCGTCGGAGCTTTCTTCCCCCTTTGACGCGCGTTCATGGGGCTTTTCCGGCGGCTCGAAGAAAATGCCGCCGACATTTCATGCCCACGTCGAAAATATGTCATAAAAGCCGTGCCGACCTGTTGCGCGCCGCCTGGAATAAGTTATCCTTAATGCAAAATCGGGAGAGGGTATGGGAGAGGTCGCGATCGCTCAACTCAGGCTGCGCCGGGCGTTTCGCTACGGCTATTTTGCCTTTGTCGCGACCATCGTGGCTGCGCTCGGCCTCTTCGGCCTGTGGGCTTTCAGCGGCGACGCGGCGGCCATTTTGGTACGCTCCCTGTCTGGCAGCACGACCCTCCTCATCGTCGCCCTTGCGCTCGCGCTTTGCGTGCCACTCTTCTTCGCCGCATGGCTGATCGTGGGCGCATCCGTTCTGGGCGACCGCGTACGGGTCCGCCCGTTGATGGACGGCGTCGGGGACTAAGGGCTTCCCTGTTGAACCGCTCGCGATAGCGAGCCGAGCGAAGCAATTCAGGGGTGCTCAAGACAGGCCTGGATTGCCGCGCGACTTCGTCGCTCGCAATGACCACCCAAGTCTGCCCGATCAGACGCTAGAGCGCGCTCCGATAACGCCGGTGCGGGAACACGACGGGAGCCCGGCCGCCCATCAAGCGCCTCGGGCTTCCTCTTCTTCCTTCGCTTCCGGAGGATGCAGGCGCACACGCGTGACGCGCTTGGTGTCGGCTTCCACGATCTCGATCCGCCAGCCGCTTTCCTCATGGGTCAGCAAATCGCCGACATGCGGGACCTTGCCGGCGATGACGAAAGCAAGACCGCCAAGCGTGTCGACGTCCTGATCCACCTGGGCGAGTTTTGGATCGATCGCCTCGGCGACGTCCTCGAGCTCGGAGCGTGCGTCGGCGTCCCACATGCCGCCATCCAGCGGCACCAGCATCGCCTCGGGTTCGTCGTCATGCTCGTCCTCGATGTCGCCGACGATCTCCTCGACCAGATCCTCGATCGTGACGAGGCCATCGGTGCCGGAATATTCATCGAGTACGATAGCGAGATGGGTGCGCTTGGCGCGCATCTCCGCGAGCAGGTCGAGTGCGCCCATGCTTTGCGGCACGTAGAGCGGGTCGCGGATCAGCGTGTGCAGCTTCTCGGGATGAGCCTCGCCCTGCGCCAGGATCGCGAAGGCATCGCGAATGTGGATCATGCCGGTGATGTGATCGAGGCTGTCTGCATAGACGGGGATGCGGCTGTGTCCGCATTCGACGAACAGTGCCATCAATTCCGCGAAGCTGGCATCCTGCGAGATGGCAATGATGTCGGCGCGCGGGACCGCGACGTCGTCGACGGTGTGCTGGCTGAAGTGCAGCATGTTCTTGAGCATCTGACGCTCGACCGGCACCAGGTCGCCCGCAACGGGCTCCGGCGCGTCCTCGCTGTCATATTGCTCGATGGCGTCCTCCAGCTCCTGCCGGAGGCTCGTCCCTTCTTCATTGCCGAACAGCAGGGCCTTGAGGCCCCGCCATATTCGTCCGCCTTCGCTGCTACTGTCGCCTTCTTTGGCGCTGTCCTTCGCGGCGCCGGGCGCGGCTGTCTCGGCCATTGTCCTGGTCAGGTCCCTGTTGCGTCGTGGGGCAAATCCCGATCCCCATATGGATCAGCGAGGCCCAGCGATGCAAGGGCGCGTGTTTCGATCGCCTCCATGGCTCCCGCTTCCGCATCGTCCTCATGGTCGTAGCCGACCAGGTGAAGCGTACCGTGGATGATGAGGTGGGTCGTATGGTCGGCGAGGCTGATGCCCTTTTCCTCCGCCTCGCGGGCGCAGGTCTCATGCGCGAGGATGATGTCGCCGAGCAGCGTCTCCCCATCGTCGCCGATGTCGATCGCGTCGAGTAGGTCCGGCTGCATCATGGGGAAGGAGAGCACGTTGGTGGGCTTGTCCTTGCCGCGATAGGCCGCATTGAGTTGCTGGATCTCGGCATCGTCCGAGAGCTTCACCGAAATCTCGATCATGGACGGGTTGGCGATGAGATCGCCATGCGGCGTGCCTCGCAGCGCCGCGTCCGCCGCCCGGCTCGCCAGCGTGGCCCAATCCTGGCCTTCCGGCCAAAGCGGCCCGGAATCGACGATGACGTCAATCATGACAGTTCAGGCGTCCCGTCCTTCATAGGCTTCGACGATGCGCCCGACGATCGGATGGCGGACGACGTCGGCGCGGGTGAAGCGCGAGACGGCGATGCCTTCGATGCCTTCGAGGCGCTCGACGGCATCGGCAAGGCCCGAGGCGCCCGGTTGAGGCAGGTCGACCTGCTTGGGGTCGCCGCAGATGACCATGCGGCTGCCCTCGCCGAAGCGGGTCAGGAACATCTTCATCTGCGCGATTGTCGTGTTCTGCGCTTCGTCGAGGATGATGAAGGCGTTGGCGAGCGTGCGTCCGCGCATGAAGGCGATGGGCGCGATCTCGATCTCGCCGCTGGCGATACGGCGCTCGACCTGCTCGGCCGGCAGGCAATCGTGCAGCGCGTCGTAGAGCGGGCGAAGATAGGGGTCGACCTTCTCCTTCATGTCGCCGGGGAGGAAGCCCAGCTTCTCGCCTGCTTCGACGGCGGGGCGGGAGAGGATGAGCCGGTCGACGCTCCCGGTGATAAGCTGGCTGACCGCCTGCGCGACGGCGAGGTAGGTCTTGCCGGTCCCTGCCGGCCCGAGCGCGAAGATGAGCTCGTTGCGGGCCAGCGCTTCCATGTAGAGGCCCTGGTTGGCGGACCGCGGCACGATCGTCTTCTTGCGCGTGCGGATCATCACCTTGGGCGGCTCGGAAACGTCGTGGCGGACGATGCCGTCCAGCGTCGGTTCGGCCGACATGGCGATCACAGCCTCCACCGCGCCCGTGTCGATCGGCTGGCCGACGACAAGGCGATTGTAGAGACCGTTGAGAACATCACGTGCGCGGGCGGCCGCTTCGGCTTCGCCCTCGATCTGGATCTTCTGTCCGCGCGCAGCGATGTACACGCCCAGCCGGTTCTCGATGGCGACCAGATTCTGGTCATATTCGCCGAACAGGGATCCCAGCAGATAGGGCTTGTCGAAGGTCAGCTCGAGCCGGGCGCGTTCGCCGGGTTCCGCCTGGACATGACGCTTAGCC
>JAGIAA010000051.1 GCA_017745115.1 Sphingobium sp.
TCGCGGATCTGCGCGACCGTGAGATCGGTGAGCGCGCCCATTATTCGATCACCTTCGGCACGGCGAAAAAGCCGTGCTCGGCCTGGGGCGCATTGGCGAGTACCTTGTCGCGGACATTGCCGTCGGTGACGACATCTTCGCGCAGGCGCAGCGTGTTGGGAATGACGGCTGTCATCGGCGCAATGCCGGTGACGTCCACTTCGCCGAGCTGCTCCACCCAGTTGAGTATGCCATTGAGCTCGGGCACGAGGGCCTCGGCTTCGCTGTCGGTTACGGCGAGGCGGGCCAGGCTGGCCACCTTCTTCACGGTTGTCAGGTCTACGCTCATGCCCGGCGCGCTAGAGCATTTTCAGCAAAAGTGGAATCCGGTTTTGCGCCTGAAAATGCTCTAATCAATAAACTGGCTATTTTTATCCAAAGAATGGCCAGTCATTGAGTGTTCAGAGCATCAAGGCTCGGCGGTATCACTCGCGTTGAACGGCTGCCCAAACACTTTGCCGTCGATCAGAACCTCGCGTTGCTGAACCGGGCGCGTTGTCACCTTTCCAGCAAGGACAGCGGCAGCCAGTCGATCCATCGCTGCTTTTCGTAGATCGAGATCCGGACGCGGAGCCACACGAATCCAACGCTGTCCCGACTTGTAGAGCGCCGTGATAACAGGCCCGCAAACTTTGCAATCCGCATCCGCAGCGGCGACCACAAGAGCGTATCCAGCGCCTGACTTCGTATAAACTGTGCAACCTCCCCGGTAGCCGCAGACCGATCGGTCGCCCAGGAACTCACGCAGATCTTGGTCGAGCGTTATCTTGTTCGGTAGGATGGTCAGGCGCTTATCGAGTGCCTCGCCGCTTCGCTGCGCGGCCTCGTTTGGAGCCTCGCTCCAACGATTTTCCATCTTTTCCGCCGCGGTGGCGAATTTTCGCACACTCGCATCCCTAGCCTCCTTCGCCAGTCGCTTGATCGCCGCCTTGCCGGGCGGTCCGAAATCGAACCACAGTCCACGATAGTCGAAGTCGACGGGCTTGATCTTGCCGCTGTTCAGCCGCGCGATCTGGTCCGCCGTCGCCAGCCGATCAAAGCCGACGATCGAGGTCGAGAGAATGAGCGCCACACCGCCGAGAATGAAAGCGAGATGCAGGTTGCTGCGGTAGAGCCGCGCGACCCAGTCGCCCCGCCGGAGGATAGCCGCAGCATAGGCGACCGCCGTTACCGCTGCGAGAATGATGAAGGTGACGGCCCACAGCCGATCCGGCGACAGGCCATGCTGGCCGATGCGCAGGCCCGTCGACCAGGCACAGATCGCCACCAGCGGCAGCAAAGCCAGCGCCAGGGCCATGGCGCCCCAGCGCAGCGGCCGCGACAGCGCGGCATCCTCCGCCTTGTCGCCGATCACCGCGTTGACGAGGAACAAGGCTACAAGGCCCGCGCTCAACATCGCCGGCGTGGTCTCGCCCGTCGCCCAGAGCGGCGCGAGCCCCGTGAAGGGCAGCACGGCCAGGAAAGCGACGAGCCCCACCGCCAGTACCGGCGCCAGCACCCGCAGCACGATCATCGCCACCCGCTGTAGCAGCGAAATGATGACCTGCCGGTCCCGCAACAGCCCCATGCCGCCGCCATAAGCCGCGCCGAACAGCAGCGCGATCGCCCATTCCTTGCGCAGCAGGTCGCGCAAAACGTCGATCTTCACGAGATGGAACATCTCGGCGAGCAGGAAGGCGATCGCCACCACGATGCCGGTGAAGATGCCCGAAAGCCCGCCGAGCAGCGCATCGGTCCAGGCCGCCTCATGGACGTCCGAATAGACCAGCGCCTGCCGCTTCCACTCCTTGATTCCGGCCCACGACCAGTTCGCCGGCAGGTGCGGATGGCGTGCGTCAGCCGCTTGATACAGCACGAGAAACACGGCCGAGGCGACCACGCCGCTGCACATCGGCCAGAGCAGATACTCGAACGAGTCGCTCGACGTGCCGTTCCACAGCATCACGCCGCCGGCGATCAAGCCGCAGACCGCTGCTATGATCAGCGCCGGGACGTCGCGCCCCTGCCGCCATGAAAGCCCGAAGGAAACGCCGCTGACGGCCAGGAAAACGATCGCGGAGCCGACGAGGCGCTTGCCCCATTCCCATCCGCTGTCAGGCAGGTCCGCCAGTTGCTGGATGGCGAGTGCGAAGAGCGCACCCAGAACCATGAGCCCCCATGTGCGTAACGGCCAACCCGGCTCCTGCGTTGCCGTCTCGCTTGCCATGGCTCTCTCCCCTGCCCGTTTGGCAAAGACCTATCATCATGCCGCCATCGCGCCAAATTTCCGCTGTCCTACAGCTTCTCAATCATGTCATGCCGCCGTCACCATCTGAACGCGCAGGGAGATGTTTTCGTGAGTCATCGCTCGAACCGCCTTGGGAGACAGGCCAAGCCCGGGCGCCGAGCGAGACGGGAAAATCTCATCCCTGGGGCACAACCTTCACAACCTTCGGCGGCCCTATGGCAGCCGCCTGTGCTTGCCTCACCTTCGTCAAGCGGGCATGAGCGGACCGGCCGCTAACCCCCGTGGGAGTCGCACCGATTTGGCCCGGAAATTCCTCTACGTTGTTGCCTTCTTCATCGTCCTGGCGGTGCTCGCGATGATCTCATTCTCCTTCTTCGGCACCCGGATCATGCAGGGCGTGCTGACTCCGCGCGTCAGCTTCTCGGCGCCGCCGCCCTTGCCCGCAGGTTTCTATGAGACGCCGCAGGCCTGGTTCGCGCGACCGGATGGCCGCAAGGGCGATCCCGCGAGCTGGCAGCCGGCCAGCGTCGGCGCCGTGTCCGCTCCCGAGGCGCGTCATGGCGCGGCGATCTTCTTCATCCATCCGACCAGTGCCTTCGACACCATGCGCTGGAACGTGCCGGCCGGCGAGCCGATCTCCAGCGCCCAGGCCGAACGCTTCCTGCGGATGCAAGCAAGCACATTCGCGCGGTCCGGCGCCGTCTGGGCGCCGCGCTATCGCCAGGCCGTGTTCGGCGCCTTCATGACCGACAACGCGGAAGCGAGACAAGCCATCGATCTCGCTTATGGCGACGTGAAGCTCGCCTTCGAGGCTTTTCTCAAGGCCAATCCGACCGGTCCGCTAATCCTCGCCGCGCACAGCCAGGGCTCGCTCCACCTGCTGCGTCTGCTGGCCGAGCGCGTGGGCGGTGCCGACTGGCGGTCCCGCCTGGTCGCCGTTTATGCGCCGGGCTGGCCGATCTCGATCCAGCACGATCTCCCCGCGCTCGGACTCCCGGCCTGCACAGCCGTGGACCAGACCGGCTGCATTCTCTCATGGCAGAGCTTCGGCCAGCCTGCGGACCCGAGTGCGCTCGATACGGCGTTTGACGCCACGCCAGGCTTCGACGGCAAATCGCGCAAGGGCAGCGCCATGCTGTGCACCAATCCGCTGACCGGCGGCGCCTCCCCCGATGGCGCGGCGCAAGCCAATGCCGGCGTCCTGCTCGGTGATGGCGACCCGGCGAGCCTGCTCGTTCAGCCCGGCAATATCGGCGCGCGCTGCTCCGGACGCGGCATCCTGCTGCTCGATGTCGCTCCGCGTCTCGGGCCATCGGTCCTGCCCGGCAACAACTATCACGCCTATGATTATTCGCTCTTCTGGGCGAACGTCCGCGCGGACGCGATGACAAGGCTCACGGCCTGGGGCAAGGCGTCGTGATCACCACCGACGCCAGCGAGTTCCGCACCGCCCTTCCCGAGGGCGGCCGCCTCATGGGGCTCGACCTCGGCACCAAGACCATCGGCCTCGCGCTCTGCGATGCCGGCTGGAGCTTCGCGAGCCCCGCCCAGACGCTGGCGCGCGGCAAGTTTTCGCGCGACAAGGACGCGCTCGAAACGATCGTGAAGGCGCAATCCGTGCGGGGCCTCGTGCTGGGTCTGCCACTCAACATGGATGGCAGCGAGAGCCCGCGTAGCCAGGCGAGCCGAGCCTTCGCCCGCAATATTGCCGTGCTGGGCCTTCCGGTTCTCTTGCGCGACGAGCGCTGGTCGACTGTCGCCGCCGAGCGCGCCATGATCGAGCAGGACATGAGCCGCGCCAAGCGGGCCGAAAAGATCGATGCCCACGCCGCCGCGCTCATCCTGCAAGGGGCGATCGACGCCCTGACCCATGGCTGATGGCAGTCCAGCCCGAAATCTGGGTCTATTTGGCCCTGGCCAATCTCGCTGCCTTCGCGGCCTTCGGTTATGACAAGGCGCGGGCCCGAGCGGGCAAATGGCGGGTGCGAGAGCGCGACCTCCTGCTCCTCGTTCTGCTCGGCGGCGGAGCCGGCGCCGTGCTCGGCCGCCTCGCCTTTCGTCACAAGACCCGCAAACCCGGCTTTTCGGCCGCGATCTACCTCATCGCACTCGCCGAATTGGGTCTGTTTTGCTGGCTTGCCCTCGCGCCCCGATCATGGCCCTGAGTAAGTAGCTTGAGTAAGTCGCCCGCCTCCACTATCGGGGGCCTTTAATGACATCGCAGCAGCTCTTTCCGCACCGGCACCTGACCGGCATCGCTCCGCTTGCGCCCCATGAAATCCGATTCCTCCTCGACGAGGCCGAGCAATGGGTGGCCCTCAACCGCGCCGACAGCCGCAAGCATGACGGCAGGCTCGCCGGTCTCACCCAGATCAACGCCTTTTTCGAGAACTCGACGCGCACGCTGCTGAGCTTCGAGATCGCCGGCAAGCGCCTCGGCGCCGACGTCGTCAACATGCACGCCGCCCAATCGAGCGTGAAGAAGGGCGAAACGCTGATCGACACGGCTGTCACGCTCAACGCCATGCGGGCCGATGTCATCGTCATCCGCCACATGAGCTCCGGCGCGGTGCAGCTCATTGCCGACAAGGTCGACTGCCCGGTGCTCAACGCAGGTGACGGCCGCCACGAGCACCCGACGCAGGCGCTGCTCGACGCGCTCACCATCCGCCGCCGCAAGGGCGGCTTCGAGGGCCTGATCGTCACCATCTGCGGCGATATCCTGCATAGCCGCGTCGCCCGATCGAACATGCTCTGCCTGACAGCGCTCGGCGCCCAGGTCCGCGTTTGCGCGCCGCCGACGCTTATGCCGACCGAAGTCGAGCGCTATCGTGTGGCGCCTTTCCATGATTTCGACGCCGCGCTGGACGGCGCCGATGTCGTCATGATGCTCCGTTTGCAGAACGAGCGGATGGACGGCGCCTTCATCCCGTCCGCCCGTGAATTCCATCAGATCTTCGGCCTGACACCCGAGCGCCTCGCGCTGGCCAAGCCGGACGCGCTCGTCATGCACCCCGGACCGATGAACCGCGGCGTCGAGATCGTCAGCGCACTGGCCGACGACAAGGCTCGCTCCGCCATCACGGAGCAGGTCGAGATGGGCGTGGCAGTGCGCATGGCCTGCCTCGACGTCCTGACACGCAGCGCGCGGGGAGTGCCGGGATGGAACTGACCGCAATCATCAACGGCTGGCTCTGCGATCCCGAGGACACGCAGCTTGTGCCCGGCACGGTGCTCGTCGAGGGCGATACGATCGCCGCAATGGGCTCTTTCACGTTCCCCGCCGAGGCGCGCGTCATCGATGCCGGCGGCATGATCGTCGCGCCGGGCATCATCGATCTCGGCGTGTTCAAGACCGACAAGCCGGCGTTCCACTTCTCCGGCATCACCCGCGCCGGCCTCATGCCCGATCAGTCCCGCGTGCTCGACGACCCCGGCCTCGTCCAACATGCCGCGCGTGCCGGAAAGCCCGATTTCTGGGTGCATCCGCTCGGCGCCGCGACCAAGGGCCTGGAGGGCAAGGAACTGGCCGAAATGGCCCTGATGAAGGCGGCAGGCGCCCGCGCCATCGCCACCGGGCGCAAGTGGATCGCCGACAGCGGCGTGATGCTGCGGGTGCTGCGTTATGCAGCCGCACTCGACCTGACGGTGGTGGCCCATGCCGAGGATGATGGCCTTGCCGGACAGGCTGTGGCGACGGACGGCGAAACGGCGACGCGGCTCGGCCTCCCCAGCGCCCCGGCCTGCGCGGAAGCGATCGCCATTGCCCGCGATATTGCGCTCGCGCGGGTTGCCGGGACGCGGCTTCACTTCCGCCTGGTCTCCACCAAAGCCGGGTTCGACCTGGTTCGCGCCGCAAAGGCCGAAGGGCTGCCGGTCACCTGCGGCACCAGCCCCGCCTATCTGTTCCTGAATGATGCTGCGGTCAGCGATTTCCGTACGTTCGCGCGCCTCTCGCCGCCGCTGCGCAGCGAGGCCGACCGGCTCGCGACGATCGCCGCAGTGGCGGACGGCACGGTCGACGTGCTTTGCTCGGGCCATGATCCGCGCGGCCCCGAGGACAAGCGCCTGCCCTTCGAGGACGCGGCGCCGGGCATGGCTGGCGCCGAAACGCTGCTTCCGCTCACGCTCAATCTCGTGCGCGACGGGCATATTTCCGAAAACCGCATGATGGCGCTGCTGGCGGCGAATCCCGCAAAGCTGCTGGGGCTTGAAGCGGGCCGTCTGGAGCCGGGCCTGCCAGCCGACATCATCCTCATCGACCGCGACGCGCCATGGATCGTCGATTCAGGCAAAATGGCCGCCGCCGCGGGCAACACGGCGTTCGACAAGCTGCCCGTTCAGGGGCGCTCGCGGATGATCATGAAAGGCGGCGTGATCCGCTAGGGATCAAGCAGCGCCAGGCTCAACGGGATACGCGGACCCGGCCCGAGCCACGCTCCGCGTTCGAAGCCTGGGGCGCGTTGCTCTTGTCGTCGAGGCGGACGAAGCAATCCTGGCCGCTGGTGCGCAACGAACCGCAGGTCGCCGAAGCCGCGCCGCGATTTTCGAAACCACGGATCGCGAGCCGGTAAAACGTCCGGCCATTGACCTGGACGGTGCTGTGGACCGCGCCATAGGATTTGAGCGCCGCGCGCGACTGGCTGAGCTTGCTCCACTGCGTCTTGGCAAGAGCAGCGCTGTCGAAGGCGCCGAGCTGGACGACCCAGCCGCTCGCCTTGCCCGCGACCGCAGGCTTGCCGAGGCTGGCCGTCGAACCCGCATGCGTCGGCGCAATCTTGGGCGTGACGTTCGGCTGCGTGAAGGCGCGCTTCAGTGTCTGCGACGTTGCCGGCGCGAGCGGCTTGACCGCCAAGGTCGGCGCGCTCGCTGGAGGCGTGAACGCTGCCCTGAGTGCGGAAGGCGCCGGCTCGGATGCCGGCTTGCGATCGACGGTTTCGAGCGGCTCGTCCGGCGTGATTGCGATCGGTGCAACCGGCGGCTTGGCCAGCACCGCGGCAATCGCGGTGGGCGTGAAAGCGGGCGCCTTGGCCGGCGCGGCCTGGGCGACTGCCGGCGGGGCGGCCTTTGTCTCGGCCTGCTTGAATTCTGCGACCTTCACCGGCGCAACAACTTCGGCGGCTGCCGAAACCGGTGCTGGATCCGCACGTTCGGCCGCATTCTGGACGAGGTCCGAGGCGCTCGCAAGCTGGACAGGCGCCGCTGCAGGCGCCGTGTTCAGCGCGAGTTGTGTCGGCAGGCCGGCATCGTCAGCGCGCGGCGAAACGCCGAGCATCGCGATCACGCGATCCGGCGGTCCGCCTTTGGCAAAGGCCTGGGTCCATTCGCCGATGCGCGCCTCGGCTTCGCGTGCCGGAAGATCCTGGCCTGCGATCAGGCGAGCCTGTCCCCACTGCCCGCCCAGCGCCAATGCATAAGCAAGGTTCTGGCGGGTCTTGGCCGTGGCGTCCGGTGCGTTGACCGCTTCAAGCAGGGCGCGCACGCCCTCGCGCAGATCGCCCGCCATCGTCATGGCGAGACCATAGTCGCCGGCCGGCAGGTCGCTGATATGATCGATCAGAAGAGAATGCGCGCCTTCGAGATCGCCGAGACCCGATTGGACCAGTGCCAGGCTGACAATCGTGCGAGGATCACGGTTACCGAGCGTCATGGCATCGGTGAAAGCCGTGCGGGCCGAGGCGAAGCGGCCGTTGGCCAAATAGGCACGGCCGAGAACGGCGCGCGCACCGGCACTTTGCGGATCGGCAGCGACGAACTGCTCGGCCGCCGTTAGCGCCTGACCATAATCCCGCTCGGCAAGCATGCGCTCGATCTTCGGCGCAAAGCTCTGCGTATCGTTCGCCGCAAGCTTAGGGCGATCCTGGCCGCCGCTGCAGCCGACCATCAGCGAGCCGAGCACGACTGCCGAGGTCATCATCGTTGAAAAGGTGCGATTCATCATGGGTCTGGTCCCCGGTGGATGTCAGACGTCCGACGCCGCTTCGTCGGCGCCGTCGATCTCTTCCACCCGGCCGGCAAGGTCCTCGACCTTGTTGTGCTGGGCGAGAAGTGCGTCGAGGGCCTCGAGAAGCAACTGCTGCGAAGAGCGGTGCGTCAACGCGCTCAACAGGCGCAGGCGCAAGTGACGTTCGCCGTCCAGGCGCAGGGTGAAAGCCGCCTTGCGACCCGACAGACCCGGATCGGCTTTCGGCTTCTTCGGCTTGGGTGACGGCATGCGAATGGAGATCGGCTTCGACGAGGTGTCGCGCGCGACGCTGGTGAGCCGTTGGGCGATCGCCTCGAGATGCCGCGTGATCGGCGAAAGCGGCGACTGGTCCTGCTCTTCGATATAGACCTCGACGTCATCGCCACCGAAGTCGTCCTGTTCGTCGACGAACGGCCGCCGATCGGGCGGCGTGAGACCGAGCGAGGTGACGGTCGGACGCAGATCCTCGTCTTCGTCACCATGATCGTTCCAGCCAAGATCGTCATGCGGCGTCAGTGGCAGATGAAGATGCGAGACCGCCTGGCGACGCATCGCCGGACGCGCATCGCCGCGACGGGCGAGGAGGCCAGAGGTTAGAGAGGCGGCGGGGCGGATTTCAGCCATGATGCATCCGTTCTGTTCTTAGCTCGCGATCCGGCGACCGAAGCCGCCGTGTTGCACTTGACGGGGGGCGACCGCAGGATGCTGAGCCGGCGAAAAGACGGTGCGACGGAAATTCCGCTCAAGCCGATCGGCGATATAGGTCCAGAGCTGCGTGACTTCCTGAGCCGACTTGCCGTTGGCGTCGAAGTCCATGACCGTGCGTCCGTCGATCATCGAGGACGCAAAGTCGGTGCGGTGATGGATGGTGACCGGCGCGACCGTGCCGTGCTGCGACAGTGCGATGGCCGCCTCGGACGTGATTCGGGCCTTGGGCGTCGCGGCGTTGACCACGAAGATGAGCGGCTTGCCGGCGCGCTCGCAGAGATCGACGGTCGCCCCGACGGCGCGAAGATCGTGAGGGCTCGGACGCGTCGGAACGACGATCAGTTCGGCAACGCTGATGACGCTTTGGATCGCCATGGTAATGGCCGGCGGCGTATCGATGACGGCAAGCTTGAAGCCCTGCTGGCGCAGCTGCTCGAGATCCGTGGCAAGACGCGCGACGGTCGTCTGCGCGAACGCCGGAAGATCGTCCTCACGTTCGTTCCACCAGTCGGCGAGCGAGCCTTGCGGATCGATGTCGATGAGGACGACGGGACCGCTACCGGCCCGCTGTGCCTGGACGGCGAGGTGCCCGGAGAGTGTGGTTTTCCCTGAACCACCCTTTTGCGACGCAAGTGCCAAGATGCGCACGAAATTTCCCTTATCGATGTCCCGCGACAAAGGAGAATCACAGTCCCGTCCTAAGATTTGGTTAAACCTACAGTATTTGTGGGGGCCATTTGGACAGGCTGTCGGGCTGGAAAAGATTAACCCTGTTGCCTCATTCGACGATCCACTCCGCACGCGGAATGCCGAGCGCATGGAGAACCGTCGACAGGTCGCCGCGGTCCACGGCGGCGGTGGCGGCGGCACGGGTCTTGGGCTTGGCATGATAGGCTATGCCCAGTCCTGCTGCCTGGATCATCGGTATGTCGTTGGCGCCATCGCCGATCGCGAGCGATTGCGCCGGCGCAAGGGACTGTTCCGCCGATGCGCCGAGCAGTTCCTTGCGCTTCCGCTCGGCGTCGACGATCGGCGTTCCGACGGTGCCTGCGAGCCGGCCGTCGGCGATGTGCAAGATATTGGCGACCGCCCTGTCGAAGCCGATCTCCTCGGCAACCGGTTGGGCAAAAGGTACGAAGCCACCGGACACAAGGATCGTCCGGGCACCCCGGGCGCGGAGCGTGCGCACAAGCGCCTTGGCGCCCGGCATGATCTTCACGCGCTCGGCACGGCAGCGATCGATGGCCGCCGCGTCGAGCCCTGCGAGCAGCGCTACGCGGCCCGAGAGTGCGGCAGCGAAGTCCAGCTCGCCACGCATGGCCCGCTCGGTGACTTCAGCGATCTGCGTCTTGAGGCCGGCGTAGTCGGCCAGCTCGTCGATGCACTCGACGGTGATCATCGTGGAATCCATGTCGGCCACGAACAGGCGGCAATCGCGGCAAGCGGAATCCAGGACGAACAGGTCGGCGTCGAATGACAGCGCTTCGAGCGCAGCCCGGGCGGCTGCTCTGTCGCCCCTGAACGGCAAATCGGCGGCCTCCTCGGCATCGATCCAGTGCGGGGCGGCGACATCGAGACCGGCAGCGATCAGCGCGCCGTACGCGGCGTCAACGACCCCCTGCCCAAGCCCGTCATGCGCGACTAAGGTCGCGACCATGTCTTTTTCGCCCGCCAATTCCGACTCCCGATCTGATGTGCACGACCCGGACCGGCCGCCGGTCGCGCTTATTGCCGGGCCGACCGCCAGCGGCAAGAGCGCAGTCGCGCTTCGGCTGGCCGAACGGACCGGCGGCGTGATCATCAATGCCGACGCGAGTCAGGTCTATGCGGATCTCGCCGTCCTGACGGCGCGACCCGACGCGGCTGACCTGGCGCGCGCGCCGCACAGACTGTTCGGCCATGTCGACGGACGAGAAGCCTATTCGGCGGCGCGCTGGGCCGAGGATGCGAAAGCCGAAATCGCAGCCGCGCATGCCGCGGGGCTTTTGCCGATCCTGACCGGCGGCACCGGCCTGTATCTCGACACACTGTTGCATGGCATCGCCCCGGTGCCCGACATCGACCCCGCCATCCGCAACGCGATCCGGGCTCTCCCGGTGGAAGAGACCTATGCTGCCCTGAAGCGCGAAGACCCGGAGGCGGCAGCGCGGCTCAATGCGACGGATACGGCACGCGTCGCCCGGGCACTCGAAGTGGTGCGGTCGACGGAGCGGCCCCTCGCCCATTGGCAACAGCACCGCGTCGGCGGCATCGCAGGGTCGGTCAGCGTCCACGCCGGCGTCGTGATGCGGCCCAAGATGGATCTGGCCGAACGGGCGGAGCGGCGGCTCGACATCATGTTGTCGGGCGGCGCGATCGAGGAGGTGGCGGCCTTGGTGGCGCGAAAGCTGCCCGCCGACCGGCCAGTGCTGCGCGCATTGGGCGTAAGGGAGATCGCGTCGATGCTGGCCGGCGAGATCGACATCGCGGAGACGCGGGCCAGCATCCTCAAGCAGACGCTCGCTTACCAGAAGCGCCAGCTCACCTGGGCGCGCGGCCGCCAGTCCAATTGGGCGGACCTCGATCCGGATAAGGATGCCGACCTCCAAACCCTGGCCAGGCTCGAAAACACGGCAAAGACATGATCCGATAGCAACGCCGGCCCATTACGACATAAAGTTATTCCAGTTTCTATTGACAAGACATTTTATGTCAACTAGAGGCACAAGCCTTGCCAGCAGGAATGCCATGGCGCATGGCGCGGCGAAATCTGACCTTCAGGAGTTTCTTGTGGCCGAAAAGAGCGGCGCGAACATATTGGTCGAGTGCCTGATGGACCTAGGGGTCGATACCGTGTTCGGCTACCCGGGCGGCGCGGTGCTGCCCATCTACGACACCATCTTCGAGCATCCCTCGATCAAGCATATCCTGGTGCGTCACGAACAGGCCGCGGCCCACGCCGCGGAAGGCTATGCGCGCTCGACCGGCAAGCCCGGCGTCGTGCTCGTCACCTCCGGCCCCGGCGCCACCAATGCCATCACGGGCATCTGCGACGCGCTGATGGATTCCATTCCGATGGTCGTCATCACCGGCCAGGTCGCGACGCATCTCATCGGCACCGACGCCTTCCAGGAAGCGGATACGGTCGGCCTGACGCGCCACTGCACCAAGCATAACTATCTCGTGAAGGATCCCGCCGACCTCGCACGCGTCGTCCATGAGGCGTTCCACATCGCAACCTCCGGACGTCCCGGCCCCGTCGTGATCGACATTCCCAAGGACGTGCAGGTCGCAACCGCGCCCTATGAGAAGCCGGCCAAGATCATCCACAAGAGCTACAAGCCGCAAATCGATCCCGATGCGGCCGCCATCGATGCGACCGTCAACCTCATCATGGGCTCGAAGAGGCCGATCCTCTATACCGGCGGCGGCGTCATCAATGCGGGGCCCGAGGCAAGCGCAGTGCTGCGCATCCTAGCCGATATGACGGGCGCGCCCGTCACGTCGACGCTGATGGGCTTGGGCGCCTTCCCCGCCAGCTCCCCGCAGTGGCTCGGCATGCTTGGCATGCACGGCACCTATGAAGCCAATCTGGCGATGAACAAGGCCGATCTCATCCTCTGCCTGGGCGCACGCTTCGACGACCGGGTAACCGGACGGCTTGATGCGTTCGCGCCGAACAGCAAGAAAGTGCACGTCGACATCGATCGCGGCTCGATCAACAAGGTCGTCCACGTGGATGTACCGGTCGTCGCCGATGTCGGCCGCGCGATCGAGGCGATCATTGCCGAACTCAAGGCTCGTAGTTTCAAGAAGCCCGACCTTTCGCAATGGTGGGGCCAGATCGACGCCTGGCGCGCGAAGCGCAGCCTCGATTACAAGGAAACCGGCCCCGAAATCATGCCGCAGCGTGCCATTGCGGAGCTGTTCAAGGCAACGCGCGGCAAGAATGTGATCATCACCACCGAGGTCGGCCAGCACCAGATGTGGGCTGCCCAGCATTTCCATTTCGACGAGCCCAACAAGTGGCTGACGTCCGGCGGGCTCGGCACGATGGGCTATGGCTTCCCGGCAGCGATCGGTGCGCAGCTCGGCAATCCCGACGCGTTGGTCATCGACGTGGCAGGTGACGCCTCCATCCAGATGAACATCCAGGAGATGGGCACGGCCACGCAGTACATGCTGCCGGTCAAGATCTTCATCCTGAACAACGAATATATGGGCATGGTCCGCCAGTGGCAGGAGCTCACTTATGAGAGCCGCTACTCGCACAGCTACTCGGACAGCCTGCCCGACTTCGTGAAGCTGGCCGAGGCTTATGGCTGGAAGGGCATCCGCATCGAAGGCCTTCAGGAGCTCGAATCCGGCATCGCTGAGATGATCGCGACGCCCGGCCCCGTGCTGGTCGACTGTCGCGTTGCCAAGCTTTCCAACTGCTTCCCGATGATCCCGTCGGGGGCCGCGCACACCGACATGCTGCTCGATCCCAGCCAGGTTTCCGGCACGATGGACGATGAGGCAAAGGCACTGGTCTGATGAGCGAGCCGCTCCGCCTTCGCATTCATGTGAGCGAGCCGTTCGATTTCGAGCGGGAGAATCCCAGTCCTGACCTGTTCGGGACGACGATCGATCATCTGGACACGGAGGCCGAAGACTGGCTGATCCAACTGGAGACCGGCTATACCTTCCACGAGGAAGACTATGCCGAGATGCTGCTTTCGCCGCGCTATGTCGGCGAGCATCTCTCCAAAGTGTTCGACAGTATTCTGGGCGTGCCCGTCCGCATCGCCCATCGGATCGAGGATGAAGAAGAACCGGGCTGGCACTTCGCCATGACCGGGATGATTACCCTGGCGCCGCCGCCCGAGGGCGATGGCGACCAAAAGCCCGCAGAGGACCAGATTTGATGCATATCCGCCAGGAAGAGAGCGCACGCCACGTCCTCTCCCTCACCGTCGAAAACGAAGCCGGCATCCTCGCGCGGATCGCTGGCCTGTTCTCCGCGCGCGGCTACAATATCGAGAGCCTGACGGTGGCCGATATCAGCGTGGACCACCGCATCAGCCGCATCACGATCGTGACCAACGGCCCGCCACGTGTGATCGACCAGATCATCGCCCAGCTCGACCGGCTCGTGCCGGTGCATCAGGTCGTGGATCTCACCGATACCGGACCGTTCGTCGAGCGCGAGCTTGCGTTGATCAAGGTCTCCGGCGCCGGCGACACGCGCAGCGAAGCACTGCGCCTCGCCGACGTGTTCCGCGCCAAGGTGGTCGACACGACCATCGAGAGCTTCATTTTCGAGATTACCGGCCCGACCAGCAAGATCGACAGCTTCGTCGAGCTGATGCGCCAGCTCGGCCTTGTCGAGGTCGGCCGCACCGGCGTCGTCGGCATGCTGCGCGGCAACGCGGCCTGAGACTGAATTTTAAACCGTCACCCCAGCGAAAGCTGGGTCTCATCCGGCACAAGATCCCAGCTTTTGCTGGGATGACGAATAGAAAAGGGAAAGTTGGACCAATGCGTGTTTATTATGATCGCGACGCCGACATCGGGCTCATCAAGGGCAAGAAGGTCGCCATTCTCGGCTATGGCAGCCAGGGCCATGCCCACGCCCAGAACCTGCGCGACAGCGGCGTTGCCGAGGTCGC
>JAGIAA010000052.1 GCA_017745115.1 Sphingobium sp.
ATCGAGCGTTATGGCGCCGATGCCGTACGCTGGTTCATGCTGTCCGACAGCCCGCCCGAGCGCGACCTTGCCTGGAGCGAGGCCGGCATCGAGGGCGCCTGGCGCTTCGTCAACCGCATCTGGCGCCTCCTGGGTGCGGCCGGCGAGGGCGTTGGAGAAGATCGGGCGCTCGACCGCAAGCTGCACCAGACCATCGACGGCGTCGCGAAGGACATCGAGGCGCTCAGCTTCAACAAGGCCGTGGCCAAGCTCTATGAGCTCACCAATGCCATCGAGAAAGCGAAGCCCAGCGCCAGCCGCACCGCCGCGATCCGCACGCTGCCTCTGCTGGTGGCGCCGATGACGCCGCATCTCGCCGAGGAAGCCTGGGCCGAAATGGGCGGGCAGGGCTTGATCGCCGATGCGATGTGGCCCGCGGTCGATCCTGCCCTGCTGGTCGAGGATGAGGTCACCATCGCCATTCAGGTCATGGGCAAGCTGCGCGACACGATCACGGTCGCCAAGGGCACCGACAAGGCGGCGCTTGAAAAACTCGCCCTGGAAGCGCCCAATGCCGCGCGCGCCCTCGAAGGCGCTACGCCCAAGAAAGTGATCGTCGTGCCCGACCGCCTGGTCAATCTGGTGATCTGATGCCCAGAAAGTCCTTGAACGGCGTTGCCGCCTTTGCCCTGATCCTTGCGCTACCCACGCTGTTGTCGGCCTGCGGTCTGCGGCCCATCTACAGCAATGGCGCGCGCGGCGAAGCGGCGCAGTCGCTGGCCGCCGTGCAGGTCGAGCCGGTCGAGGGCAAGGCAGGTTGGCTGCTCGGCAATGCGATCAA
The DNA here is from genome assembly GCA_017745115.1 of Sphingobium sp. The sequence goes on from JAGIAA010000052.1 coordinate 821, forward strand.
GGACCGGCTCGCGGCCGTCGGTCAGGCAAGCCCGCGTTATTCGCTGCGCATCCGGCTCGATGATAATATCGAGGGGCTGGGCGTCCGTGCCGACGACAGCGTCACGCGCGAGCGGCGCACCCTGCGCGCGCGCTTCCAACTCGTCGACATGAGCAACGACAAGACTCTCGTCGACGAAACCACCGCATGGGACGCGGGCATCGACGTCGCGTCGAGCGAATATGCGACCGTCGCGGCCGAGAACAGCGCACTCGAGCGCCTGACCCAGATCGTCGCGGACCGCATCTTGGCGCGTGTCGCGGTCGCCACGCGGCAATGAAGCTTACGGGTGACAAGCCCGAGGCGCTGAAGGCGCTCGACAAGCCCGATCCCAGCGTTCGCCTCTATTTGCTTTACGGGCCCGACGAGGCAGCCGGCGAGGTGCTCGCCGCGCGCTTCGGCAAGGCCATGAAGGCGCAAGGGGGGCCGGGCACCGAGCGCCTCGATCTCGATGGCCCCACGCTCTCGCGCGATCCCGCGCGTCTGTCCGACGAAGCCTCTGCCATCTCGATGTTCGGCGACAAGCGCTGGATCCGCGTCGCGCCCTGCGGCGACGAGGTAACGACGGCGGTCGAGGCTCTGCTCGGCAATGATGTCGTCGGCGATCCGGTCGTGCTGGTCGCCGGCAACCTCCGCAAGAACTCCAAGCTGCTGGCGCTCTGCGAGAACCGCCCGGATACGCTCTGCATCATCAGCTATGCCCTCGATGCCCGCAGCGGCGAGCAGGTCGCGCTCGGCATGGCGCGCGAGCGCGGCCTCATATTGCCGCCCGACCTCGCACGGCGGCTCGTCGCATTGACCAGCGGCGAGCGCGGGCTGCTGGTAAGCGAGATCGACAAGCTCACGCTTTATCTCGATGCGACGCCCGAGGCGCCGAAAGAAGCCACCGCCGAGGCGCTGGACGCACTCGCTGCGGAAGGCGGCGAGCAGCATCTCTTCAAGGCGGCGGGCGTCGTCCTCTCCGGCAATCTGCGCGGCGCCGAACATGAGATGGCGCGCCTCAAGCAGAATGGCGGCTCTCTCGCCGGCCTGCTGCGCCTCACCTTGTCGCGCGCAGTCCAGCTTTCGCAGTCTCAAGCCGGCGTCGGCTGGAGCGGCGGCAAGGATAATGAGGATCTGATGCGCCGCTGGAGCGGCGACACGCTTGGCCGCGCCATCGCCCGCCTCGCCGAAGGCGAGCGTTCAGGCCGCCTCCAGCGCGGCGTCGGCGAGACCGTCATGGCGCGGGAATTGTTCGCGGTCGCGAGGATGGCGGCGCGAGGCCGATAGGTTCTTGGCTTTTCGAAGGCTCTTCGCGCGATTGCACTTTCTGCAATCGCAACGGCATTTTTTGCGTTTGCAGCATTTATCGAACGCGCCTAGTCGCGCCCTCCCGCAAATAGATTGCGGAATGGAGAACAGAAAAATGCGTTACAAACTCAATGGTGCAGTGGCCATCGGTGCCATCGTTGCCCAGATCATGACCTTCTACACGGTTCTTTACGCGTAAGTTCGCGAAGACCTCATAATACGATAATCCACAACATTGCGATCGATTGATCGCCGATTATCGGAAAAAGCCGCCCAGGACATTAGCCGGGGCGGCCTTTTTATTGCCGTTCAAGTACGCTTTTGAAGCGAGAAGCATTCGAACCTTACAGGAAGTGGCGATGCCAATGCCATCGCAAGCAAATTGCATGTTGCAGCGCAACGAAATGGCGGCACTTACGAACTTGGGACCAGGGCGACGAGGCTTGCGATCTGCAGTTCGAGCCGCCGCACTTCGCGAACTACGGCGTTGCGCTGCATCTCCAGCCAGAACCAGAGCTTCACCAGCGACAGGTTGAACATCACGAAGATCGCAAGCAGCGACCAGCCCAGCATCTCGCGGACGTCGGCTGCGTTCAGCAGGTGCCAGACGGTATAAACACCAAGGGCAATGAACAGGGCGCCGAACACGGCCACCCTCCAGGTGAAGGCGCTGCGAGCGGACCGGAACATGCCCATCGCCTCGCCGACCGGGGAGAGCTCCCGGCTGAGCGCTTCGTAGGCTTGCACATCGGCGGGCGAGAGCGCGCGCCGGATGCTGTCATCGATGGTCGTCATAATCGTCTCCTTCCAAATATCTCCTGAGGGTCTCGCGCGCGGCAGAGAGCCGTGACTTCACGGTGCCGGGCGGAAGACCATGGGCAGCGGCGATCTCATCGACGCTGAACCCCTCGCCATAATGCAGGCTCACGATGAGCCTCTGGGCGACCGGCAGCCTCGCAACGGCGTCGCGCAGATCGAGCTGCTCATCGGCCGCATCGCGCGCCGTCTTGTCCGCCACCTCCGACGCTTGGCTCATGAACCGCCGGTCCCGCACGGCGCGCCGTACGCTGTCGACGCAGCGGCGCGAGACCAGCGAGAAGATCCAGGGCGGAAAGCGTGCCGGATCTTCAAGCCGCCGCAATCCGCGTGCCGCACCGACCCACGCCTCCTGCACCGCATCGCGCGCCGCGTCAGAATCGTGAAGCAGGTGGCTGGCGTGCCGGATCAGCCGCGGCGTCCATCGTGCGATTAGCTGCCCGAACGCCTCCTCGCTGCCGGACATCGCGGACGCGACCAGCAGTTCCTCCAGCACTGTGCCCGGATCGCGTCGCATCTCGCCCCCTTTTACAGGCGATAGTCGCTCCAACGACGAATTTGGTTCGATCCAGGACTCGCCGCATGAGCCGCGGGAAACAAAAAAGCCCCCGGGTTTGCGCCGGGGGCTTTTGCTTGAATGACGGGCTTCGCCCTAACGGCTGGCCTGGAGACTGATTCCGGCGCCGGGTCCGCTGGTCGGGCCGGTGCCCATGGTGTCGCCGGTGGAGACCAGCTTGACCCAGAGCGCGCCATCGCCCTTGTAGTAGGATGTGGCGCTGGCCTTGCGCAGGGCGTCGAGGCTGTCCGCCTGCGTGCCCGCCGTCGCGGTGGTGAAGCCCGGCAGCTCGAAGATCACCCACGAGCCGGTATCCAGTTCCTTCACGCTGAGGGCCACGGACGGCCGCTCGGTCGTCACCTTGATCTCGGTACCGGCCCGGACGTTGGTCTCTCCGTTGGCGGGGAAATTCTTGCCATCGCGGGTCAGCGTGACCGGCAACGGCGGTGGAGGAGGCGGTCCAGCCGCAGCGACGGTGCGCGGAGGCCCGCCAGGACCGGCGGGAGGCCCGCCCGCGCCCGGAGCGGCGCCACCGGCTCTCGGGGGGCCGCCGGCACCACCCGTTGCGCCGGGGCCGAACCCTGCGAAACCCGGAGGAACGACGGCGCCGCCGACAGTCATGCGCCCGATGTCGCCCTTGCACACTGCGGCGTTCCACGTCGGTTTGATCTCGCAGGCGCTGTCGATGGCGATCGCGTCATTGGGGTCGTTGATGAGAATGAACGAGTTCGGCACACCGCCGACCGACCCATCCACGTCCTTGAACACGGAGGTCTTGTAGGTCCCGTTGCCGTAGTCGTCGTTGCTCCACTTATGCTCGATCGGCGGGAAATAGACCGGCTTGGCATTGATGAACTTCGCCCGCTGGATGGTGTTGTTCGAGCTCATTCCGAAGCTGGTATACAGCAGGTAGGAGATCGCGCCCGTCTTCCGGGTGGCATTGTCCTGGAAATTCACGAAGGTGACGTTGTCCAGATGATGCAGGTAGTCGTAGAACTCGTAGCCGCGGATCGGGAAGTCCGCGAGTTCGGGCTCCGGCAAGCTGCGACCGTAAGCGATTTCCGTCTGCGTCTTGGGATTGCCGATATTGGCGCTTTCGCCCACGAAGGTCGAGTCGATGACCTTTGAGGTATAGGCGGACCGATTGAAGTTGCCGGACGCATGCGTGTAGCCGATCGCGTTGTCGGCGACTTTCAGGTTCTTGAACAGGTCCACCTCGCCGCGGACCCACAGGCCGCTGTTACGGTTCTTGTAGCTGGTAAAATCCTCGAAGACCGTCTCGACCTGAGGGCTGTTCGGGTTGGTGGGATCGGCAAGGGCGATGTGCCCGCCGACCGCGAAATGGCCATCGGCCCGGGGCCCGCGGTCGGACATGAGACCGTCGAAGTTCGAATGCGCGATGTTGCCCTTGAACTCCCGATAGGCCGTGCGGCGTGGGAAGACGTTGGGATTCTTGCCTTCATGCGCGCCCGTCGGTTTCTCAGGCAGGGCGAACCAGAAGCCGATTTGTTCGGACCCGGCCGCCACATTGTCACGATAGATATTGTCCGGATTGGTGATCCAGAAGGTGGACACGTTGTTGTCCGACGGGATCAGGATGTCCTTGGCGTTCTGACCAGAGGAATCGAAGTTCTTGCCGCCAGCGACCTTGAACGGACCGAGGTTGGTCGGCACGCAAGGTTTGCCGTCCGGGTGGCACTTGGTGAGGATGCCGAGATTGTGGACGAACTGATTGCCGGTCTCGACCGCATCTTCGAGGAAGTAGCAGTGACCGACCGTGTTGAACGTCACATTGTTCTGGATCTTGAGGTTGTTGGTGCCGTGCACGGTGACGCAGCGGCTGTAGGTATCATGGATCGACGCGTTCTGGACATATTGCCCCTGACCCTCGCCAAGGATGTGCCAGTGGATGGGGTAACGCGCGAGGTGCATGTTCTGGCCCATGCGGGATAGCTCGACGCTCGAGATGTACATCTTCGAGCCCGCCATCGCCATGATGTGGCCGCCAAAGTATGACTTCTCGGCATCCTGCGAGGCGTGGATCTTGATGTTGCGGGTGAGCAACCCAACCTCGCCGCGCTCGTCGACCCCGTAAGTGATCTCGCCGAAGTGCATATACTGCAGCGGCTTGTCGAGGGTCAGCGTGTTGCCGCTGACCGCGGTGACCGTGCGCTCCTCCGCCTGATGGGGATCGAAGTCGGTCGAAGCCAGGACGATCTGGTCGCCCTTGCGCCAGCCCGCCGCATTGAGAACGGCGATCTGGCTGCTACCGGCCTTGGCGGTCTTGGCAAGCTTGGTCCAGGCGTTGGTGCGGTCGCCATGCAGGCTCAAGGTCCCGCCCAACATCATGATGCCGCGGTCGCCCATCGTATTGATGTCTTCGTTGGGGACGTTGTCGGTCAGGGTAATGACGGCTTTGCGCGTATGCGGCTTGGCCTCGCTGCCGATGTCCAGCTCGCCGCCCGGCAGGTAGATCCACTCGGTCTTGAGCTCGAGATCGAGCGTGTCCGCAAAGCTGAGCTTGCCGTTAATGGTGAGGCTGCGCAGCGCCGGTGGGGTGATATCGAGGAGGATGTTCTTGTCGCGGCCGATCGTGACCGCGTCGCCAGCCTTGGGGACCTTGCCGCCCGGCCACGATGCCGGATCCGACCAGCGCGTCTGCTTCACTGCCGCCAACGGCGTCTGCGCGGACGCAGGCATGTCCATGTGCGCGTGATCCTCCTGCGCAACCGCCGGAGCGCCCAAGCCGATCAGCGCGGCGGGAAGAACGAGCATAGCAAAACGAAGCAGGCGAGTTTGCGTGCGCATGTTGATCCCCTCGGTCGGGACTCTGAGTCCCGTTTTTATATGTGACGTTGACTCTGCAACGGATGTGCCGATTTGCCAATACGATATCAGGCGCGTTTCGGGACAAGTTGTCAGTGTTGAAATGATGCTCGAATTTTTCGCTGTCCTACAGCAGGTCCGCCTTGGCATGAGGGTCGCCGAGGCTCTTTCTCACGTTGCAAATCGGGCATCCGGAAGACGCGTGTCTCCGGTACATTCCCCGTGCCTGGTGCCGGCTTGAAGGATGAAAGCGGAAAATGACTCCCGCACTGTCACTTTCGTAACCTTCCGGCGCTCCGGAGTGCCGTTCAGCCCGCCGGACGAGGAATGCGCTTGCCCTTCGTCCGGCTCGTCAGGTGATATTGCCGGCAAAGCTCGCATCGATAGGGCCGCAGGACGAAGCCCGACCGATCGGCTGCGTCGCGAGCATCTTGCTCCGACGCGTAGCGCGCCTTCCTTGTGCAGATGCCGAGCGTCGTGCGCATGGGCTCAGCCGGCCATGATGCTCTTGGCCACCGCCTCGGCCAGCTTGATGCCGTCGATTGCCGCCGAGAGGATGCCGCCGGCATAGCCCGCGCCTTCGCCGCCCGGGAACAGGCCTTCGACGTTGAGGCCCTGATAATCCTTGCCTCGGGTGATGCGGATCGGCGAGCTCGTCCGGGTCTCGACGCCTGTCATCACCGCGTCCGGATGGTCATAATGCCGGATCTGCCGCCCGAAGGCCGGCAGCGCCTCGTGGAAGCTCTCGATCACATAGTCCGGCAAGCAGGCGGTGAGGTCGGTCAGTGTGACGCCCGGCTTGTAGCTCGGCGTCACCGATCCCAGCTCGGTCGACGCGCGCCCAGCAAGGAAGTCGCCGACCTTCTGCCCCGGCGCGCTATAGTTGGATCCGCCCGCGACATAAGCGAGGCTCTCCCAGTGCCGCTGCAGGTCGATGCCAGCGAGCGGCCCGTCCGGATAGTCGCGTTCCGGCTCGATGGCGACGACGAGACCCGAATTGGCGTTGAACTCAGCCCGCGAATATTGGCTCATGCCATTGGTGACGACGCGGCCTTCCTCCGAGGTCGCCGCCACCACGCGGCCGCCCGGGCACATGCAGAAGCTGTAGACTGTGCGGCCGTTCTTGCAGTGATGGGCAAGGCTGTAGGCGGCCGCACCGAGGATCGGATGCCGGGCGAACTTGCCGTAGCGCGCCTCGTCCACCCAGCTTTGCGGATGTTCGATGCGCACACCGATGGAGAAGGGCTTGGGCTCGATATGGACCCCGCGCCTGTGCAGCATCTCGAACGTCGGCCGGGCGCTGTGGCCCACTGCGAGGATGACATGGTCCGCTTCGAGAAAGCTGCCGTCCGAGAGGTGCAGGCCGCGCAGCCGCTTCCGGCCATCGCCCGTCTCGTCCAGTTCGATATCGTCCACGCGCGTCTGCCAGCGATACTCGCCGCCCAGGCTCTCGATGGTTTCGCGGATGCTCTCGACCATCGTGACGAGCCGGAAGGTGCCGATATGCGGATGCGCTTCGGTCAGGATATCGTCCGGCGCGCCCGCCTTGACGAACTCCTCCAGCACCTTGCGGCCGAGGAAGCGCGGATCCTTGATGCGGCAATAGAGCTTGCCGTCCGAGAAGGTACCCGCTCCGCCTTCGCCGAACTGCACGTTGCTGTCGGGATCGAGCACCGCGCGGCGCCACAGGCCCCAGGTGTCCTTGGTGCGCTGGCGCACGACCTTGCCGCGCTCGACGATGATCGGACGGAAGCCCATTTGTGCGAGCACCAGGCCTGCCAGCAATCCGCACGGGCCGGCACCGATGACGACCGGACGCAGGCCTGCCCAGCGCTTGGGCGCCGTCGCGACGAACTTGTAATCGGTGTCGGGCCGGGCACGGACATCATGGTCATTGGCGTGGTGCGCGAGCACAGTCGCCTCGTTCTCGACGTCGACATCGACCGTGTAGACCAGCAGGATCGCGCTTTTCTTGCGCGCATCGTTTCCGCGCCGGACCACCTCGAAGCCGCGCAACGCTTCGGCCTCGATCCCCAACCGCGCGCAGATGGCAGGGGCCATCGCGTCATCGGGATGGTCGAGCGGAAGGGTAAGGCCGGAGAGGCGGATCATGGCTGCGCGCCCTATCGCGCTTTGGGCGCTGCGTCACCCATTGACGCTCCCGCCGCGCCTCCCGATATTCCCGCCATGGACAAGATGAACCTGACCGACGCCGAGTGGCGCGAGCGCCTGACCCCCGATCAATATCGCGTGCTGCGCGAGCATGGGACGGAGCGCGCTTTCACTGGCGAATATAATGAGAACAAGGCGCCCGGCCTCTATCACTGCGCGGGCTGTGGCCTGCCGCTGTTCACCTCGGAGACGAAGTATAACAGCGGCTCCGGTTGGCCGAGCTTCACCGCACCCGTGGAGGAAGAGTCCGTCACCGAGGTTGCGGACACCAGCCATGGCATGCGCCGCGTCGAGGTGCGCTGCGCACGCTGTGAAGGTCATCTCGGCCATGTGTTCCCCGACGGGCCCGGGCCGAATGGCCTACGCTACTGCATGAACAGCGCCGCGCTCGACTTCGAGCCCAAGCAGGATTAGAGGCTGCTTATTCAGCGCGCGTAAACACGCATGCGCGCTCTTGTGCATCAGAACATGTCGCTAAGGCGGGGCAAACAGACGGGATGGCGAAAACCAAGTCGGTAACCAGGCTACGCCTCTGGACCGTCCGCATCCTCAAGATCGGCGTCATCGCGGGTCTCGGCAGCTTCTTCGCGCTCGCCGTGGCCGTGGTCATCGCCATGCAGTCGCTGCCGAGCTTCGATTCCCTCAAGAGCTCGCCCAACGGCCAGATGATCCGCGTCCATGCCGTGGACGGCACGGTCATCGTCTCGCTCGGCCCGAGCTACGGGCGCTGGCTGTCTTATGGGCAGATCCCTGCGGTCATGGTCGATGCCCTGGTCTCGACCGAGGACAAGCGTTTCTACATGCACCCCGGCGTCGATCCATTCGGCATGGCGCGTGGCGCCTGGCGCGCTGTCGAGCGGCGCGGAACGGGCCGGCGCATCGAAGGCGCCTCGACCATCACCCAGCAGCTTGCGCGCAACATCTTCCTCAACAACAGCTACACCGCAGGCCGCAAGGTCCGGGAGATCATCCTGGCGCTCGCCATGGAGCGCAAGTTCACCAAGAAGCAGATCCTCGAACTCTATCTCAACAAGATGTATTTCGGCGGTGGTGCTTATGGTGTTGATGCTGCAAGCCGGAAATTCTTCAACCATCCCGGCGAGCAGTTGAACATCGCTGAATCCGCGGTGGTCGCCGGCATGCTCAAAGCGCCCTCGCATTATTCGCCCACCGCCGATGTCGAGGCCGCGCGGGGCCGCGCTGGGGTAGTGCTCGATCTCATGGAAGAGAACGGTGCGCTCAGTCGCACCGAGCGAGCGGCGGTCGATCTCGATTCTGTCAAGATGGCGCCCGAAAAGGTGCAGGACAGCGTTCGCTACTTCACCGACTGGGTCTTGCCGCAGCTCGACAATATCGTCGAGGAGCGCGACCAGCCGATCGATGTCTATACGACCATCGACCTGAAGCTTCAGCGCGCGGCGGTTGATGCGCTGCGGGCCAATGCGCCGGGCGGCGCGCAGGGTGCTCTGGTCAGCCTGGACCGGGATGGCGCTGTCCGGGCCATGGTCGGCGGACTCGACTATGTGAGTTCCAACTACAATCGCGCCGTGACGGCCGAGCGCCAGCCCGGCTCCTCGTTCAAGCTCTTCGTCTATCTGACGGCGCTCGAGGCAGGCTACACGCCCGAGACCGCCGTGAACGATGGTCCCGTCACCATCGACGGGTGGAGCCCGCGCAACGACAATCGCAAATTTTCCGGCGACATCGATGTGCGCACCGCCTTTGCTTATTCGGTGAACACCGTCGCCGCCAAGCTCGGCATGGAAGTGGGCTTTCCCAATATCGCCAGCATGGCGCGCCGCATGGGCATCAGCACCACGATCAATACCTTCCCGTCCATGGTGCTGGGCACGTCGGACGTGCACCTGATCGACATGACCAAGGCCTTTGCCGCCGTCGCGCGCAAGGGCATCGCCGTTACGCCTTATGGCATTCTCAAGGTGACGACGGCCGACGGCGAGACGCTCTACCAGCATGAGGACGATACCAGCCGCGTTCTTGTCGCGCCCTGGGTCGCGGCCGGCATGACAGACCTCATGCAGACCGCCGTGAGCACGGGTACCGGCCGCAATGCCCAGATCGGTCGTCCGGTCGCGGGCAAGACCGGAACCACGACCAGCAACAAGGATGGCTGGTTCATCGGTTTCTCAAGCGGGCTCACCACGGGCGTGTGGATGGGCCGCGATGATCACAAGGTGGTCGGCGGCCTTGCCGGCGGCCGTTCGCCCGCGCGCGCCTTTGCCGATTATATGAAGGTCGCCGTTGCGGGCCGCCCCGTCGAGAATTTCGATACCGGCGTTACCCTGCCGGAGTGGCAGCTTGAGCCGGACGATGAAGCCTATGGCCTCGACAATAGCGCGGACGGTGGGGACCGTGGCGGACAGATGGTCGATCCCGACGGCAATCCCATTGAGCGGCCCGAGAGCGGTGGTGCTCCCACGGCGTCAAGTGGCGAGGCGCCGCAGCGCATCGACGCAAAATGGATCGATCAGGTGCTGGGCCGCAATCCCAAGCCTGAACCGGCCAAGGTACCGGCAGCCGCCGCTGCGCCCAAGCCGAAGCCCGCAGCCAATTAAATCGTATAACGGTGCAGCCCGGCGCCTTCGCGGCGCAGCCATGTCCGCGCGCGATCAGGGTCGATCGGGGAGATAGCGCGTACGAAATCGTGGAAGGCAGGGCCATGGTGCATGTGCTTCAGATGCGCGACTTCATGCGCGACCGTGGCTTGCCGGACGAATGGCGGGGCAAGGATCAGCCGCCAGCTGTAACGGATCGCGCCGCTCGACGCGCAGCTTCCCCAGCGTGAGCGGGGATCGCCGATCGAGACGGTCGCAAGCGGAAGGCCGTGTCGCCCGGCCAGTTCGCGCGTTTCGGCGTCCAGCGCTTCCTTCGCCCGCTCCTTGAGCCAGCGCTGCACGCGCGATCCGGCGTGGGCAACTGGCCCGCCGACAATCATGACATCCTCTTCGAGCGCAATGCGCCGCCCCGGCGTTCCCGTCGCCACGATACGCACCGGCCGGCCTTCAATGGGAATCGTTGCGCCATCCTCGATGCGCACATTGTCCGCCATGCGCAGGCATTGCCGCTCGATCCAGTCCGACTGCTCGGCTGCCCACGCAAGCGCGCTCTTGAGCGCGGCACGCGGCGGCATGGTCAGCCGGGCCTCACCCTTCACCGGATCGAAGCGCATGCGCAGGCGCCGGGCCTGGGCATGGCGCCTCACCAGCAGCGGGATGCGCGCCCCGCTGGCGAGCGTGAGGCTGTGCTCAAAGCTCTCGGACGACAATATGGTTCTCCAGGTCGCCTGCCAGCGCTTCCGATATGGTCCAGCCGCGTACCGATATGCCGGCGCGATGCACGGCCTCGCGGTCGCCGCAGACGAGATAGTGCCAGTCGGGCAGGGGCTTGCCCTCGGCGCGCAGCTTGTATGCGCATGTCATCGGTAGCCATTCGATGTTCCGGAGCTTGGCCGGCGTCAGGCGCAGACAGTCGGGCACGAACACGCGACGATGTCGATAGTCCGAGCAGCGCGCCGTTTCGCGATCGAGCAACCGACAAGCGACGTTGGTGGGATAGATATGGCCGGTGTCCGCATCTTCGACCTTGTGCAGGCAACATTTGCCGCAACCGTCGCAAAGCGCTTCCCATTGCGCCCGGTCGAGCTTCTCGAGCGGCTGCTCCCAGAAGTTCACTTCACCCATTTTTCGAGGAAGCCGCGGATCGTCTCGCCATTGATCTTCTCCGCCTGTGCATCCGCATCCGTGGGTACGAGGGCAATGGGCTTGCCATCCGGACCGAATAGATAGGGCGTCCGTGAGTGGCTGACGAGATAATCCTTCGCCTTGGGGTCCCCTTGCTTGCTGGATACCACGACGAATTCCTTCTTCACCTGCTCAATCGTTTCGGCTGAACCGGTGAGGCCGATAAGGCGCGGATGGAAGGCTTCGACATAGATTTTGAGCTTGGCTGGCGTGTCGCGCTCGGGGTCGACCGTAATGAAGATGGGCTGGATCCTGGAGGCTTTGGCCGGATCGCTTTTTTCGAGAAGCTTGAGGCCGGCGACGATCCTGGAGAGATCGAGCGGGCAGACGTCCGGGCACCATGTGTAGCCGAAATAGACGATCCGGTATTTGCCGGCGAAATCGCTCCACTTGACCTCTTTGCCGTTCTGGTCGGTCAGCGTGAACGGTCCACCGATCCGTGCGCCGACCAGGTCGCCCTGCTCGGTCGCATCGTTCCGGGGTTGTTGAGATCCGCCGCTGCAGGCCGATAGGAGCAAGCTGACGGCGACCAGGGCCTTGCTCATGACGGGGGCTTTGTTCATGACACGGCCAGCCATGCCCTGCTATGTCCGGGAAGGCAACCGCAATGCCGATGGTGAATGACAATGGGGGAAGTGCGCGTGACGCGGTCCAGCATATCGATGAAATCCTTGACATCCTGGTCGCGCTCGCTGCTCGTGGCGGGCCTCGTGGCAGCTGTGGTGCCGCAGGCTGCTCAGGCGCAATTCTCCGATACCTACAAGTTCCTCGAAGCTGTCCGCAAATCCGACAGCGCCGCCGTCACCAAGGCGATCGAACAGCCGGGCGTCACACCGATCAACACTAAGGACAAGAACACCGGTGAGACGGCGCTCCACATCGCGGTAGGCCGGCGGGACGTCACCTGGACCAATTATTTCCTCGGTCATGGCGCGCGCGTGGATCTCACCGATGCTGCCGGTCGTGCGCCGCTCATGGTCGCGGTCGAGAAGCGCTTTACCCAGGGCGTGGAACTGCTGCTCGCCAAGAAGGCCAATCCCAACCAGGCCAATGACAGCGGCGAGACGCCGCTCATCCGCGCCGTGCAGCTCGGCGATATGGATATCGTACGGATGCTTCTGGGAGCCGGTGCGGATCCCAATCGCAAGGATAGTTTCGCGGGCATGTCTGCCATCGACTATGCCAAGCGAGACAACCGCAGTTCCAGCCTCATCGAGCTGTTGACGGCCAATGCCAAAGTCGTGCCGAGCAAGGGTGTGCAGGGGCCCAAGCTCTAATCGCGCCAATTCGGTTCAGAACATGCGATCCTTCTGATCGCTTACTCTTGCTTTTGCACCCTACATCGGTCCACTTGTGGACATAGCGCGGGTGTGCCGGGGGGCGCTGAAGTGGGGGATCAATGGTCACGCTTCTGGCGGGTCTGGGCTTTGCGCGCAACGAACTGCTGCTGTTTGCGGGTGTGGGGTTGCTCCTAGGCGGGCTGGACGACGTCCTGCTCGATCTTCTCTATATCGCGCGCAAGCTCTGGCGTGACCTGACGGTCTACAGGCGCTTTCCCCGCATGACGGCGAAGGATTTGCCGCCGCCGGGTGTCGCGGGGCCGATCGCGATCTTCGTCCCGGCATGGCAGGAATCGGCCGTGATCGGACAGATGCTGCGCCGCTGTCTTTCGCTCTGGGCGAACGAAGACATCCGGATTTTCGTCGGCGCATATCCCAATGATCCGGACACCGTGAAGGTGGTGACCGAGGTCATCGAACGACAGGGCAAAGGCAAGGTCCAGATTGTCCTCAACGGCCTGCAGGGCCCCACCACCAAAGC
>JAGIAA010000053.1 GCA_017745115.1 Sphingobium sp.
GTGCTGCAGTCCGACGTGTTCACTGCGGCCGACGCGACGAACCTGAATCACCTGGCCATCGAGCAGTATGCGCTCGTCATGAAGTCCGCGGCCTACGGCACGGACGATTGGGTCTACTATATGGGGAAACTGGCGAACAGCGGCATGCATAACCTGTTCGTTCAAGGTGGATCGGTAGAGGGTTCGGACGTTTACTCCATGGAGCAAGGATGGGGCTGGTGGGGTATCGGTGGGCCGGACGATCTTACAGCGCATCCTTACGCCGACATGGTTGGCGCGCTGCCGTGACGATGGCTGCTGCGGCTAGCACCCAAGGCTCTCGGGCCAATAAGTAGACCATTTCCGCCATCGGACTCTGCCTCCGGCAGAATTCGATGGCGGAGAGGGTGGGATTCGAACCCACGGTGAGCTTGCACCCACGGCGGTTTTCAAGACCGCTGCCTTAAACCACTCGGCCACCTCTCCGCGCGCCGCTCGCGCTAGTCGAAAAGACCGGACACGGCAAGCGAGCCGCGGGACTCGATTCACGGCGCACGACGGGCAGGTCGTCGGGCATGGCTTGTTTCTTGGCCGTGCTGCGATCATCTTGGACGCATGAGAGGTTCTCTGCGGTTTTCCCGTTTTACATCAGCCTTGTGCGCCGGCTTTGCGCTTGGCCTTTGCCCGCTTTCGGCGGCGTCCGCGCAAAGCATCAATTTCGGCGAACCGGGCGCTGTGGTCCAGCCGTCGCCGAACAGCTTTGCGGGTTATATCGCCGGGCTGCGCGAGAAGGCACGGGCGCTCGGCGTTTCCGACCAGACTTTCGATCGAGCGACGGCGACACTCACGGCCAATGACCGGGTGGTCATGCTTGACCGCGGGGCAGGGCCGGTCTCGCTCGATGCGCCCATCCCCGATTTCGAGCCCTATCGCCGGCAGCATGTCACGCCGGCGCTGATCGGCCGTGGCCGCACGGTCTATGCCGCCAACCGAGCGCTGCTTTCCCGTTTCGAAGCCGAAACCGGCGTACCGGAGGGCATCATGGTCGCCATCTTCGGCCATGAGACCAGCTATGGCAGCGTCAACGGAAGCTTCGACCTGATCCGCTCGCTCGCGACGCTGGCCTATGAGGGGCGGCGACGTGCCCTATTCGAGCCCGAGCTGCTCGCCGCAATGCAGATGATGGAGAAGGGGGTGCCGCGCGAAAAGCTGGTCGGCAGCTATGCCGGCGCGACCGGCTACCCGCAGTTCCTGCCCAGCGTGTACCTGCGCGACGCCCGCGATGCCGATGGCGATGGGTTTGCCGACATCTGGGCCAGCCAGCCGGACGGGCTTGCGTCGATCGCCGGCTATTTCGAACGCGCCGGCTGGCGCAAGGGCGAGCCGTGGGGCTTCGCCGTGAGCGTGCCCGCGGGGTTCGACCGCAACGCCGTCGAGGGCAAGACCACTGCACCGCGCTGCCCGCGCGTGTTCGATCGGCACAGCAAATGGCTCAGCATGGTGGAGTGGCGGGCGCTGGGGATCGCGCCGACGGGCACGGCATGGCCTGACGACAAGATGATGGCGACCCTGCTGGAGCCCGACGGCCCCGGCAAGACGGCCTATCTGCTGACCAGCAACTACCGCGTCATCCTCGACTATAATTGTTCGAATTTCTATGCGCTGTCGGTCGGTCTGCTGGCGGATGCGGTCAGCCAGTGACGCGGCATTTCCGGGGCTAGGCAGGCGCACAGGACGGGACTAGGACGAGGCGAGGGGCGGCTCTTCGCCGACCCACGATTCACCGACCGAGAGCGGACCCACGCATGAACCATTTCAAGATTTTCGCCCTGGCGCTTCCTTTGCTTGCCGGGTCCGTCGCCGCGCCTGCGGCTGCACCGGTCTTCGATGCGACCGCCCCGATCGCCTATATGGTCGATCTGTCGTCCGGGCGCGTGCTCTATGCACGGGACGCCGATCGCCGCATGCCGCCGGCGTCGATGGCGAAGATGATGACGGTCTATGTCGCCTTCAAACTCATCAAGGAAGGGCGCCTCAAGCCCGACCAGGCCTTCAACGTGCGGCCGGATACCTGGAAGAAATGGAACAACCAGGGCTCCAGCATGTTCCTGGAGGTCAATTCGAACGTCAGCGTCGACAATCTGCTGAAGGGCATCGTCACGCTGTCGGGCAACGATGCCTGCGTCGTGCTCGCCGAAGGCATTGCGGGGACCGAGCAAAGCTTTACCGATCTCATGAACGCCGAAGCCAAAAGGCTCGGCCTTACCAACAGCCATTTCGGCACGTCGAACGGCTGGCCCGACAATGGCGTGACCTATGTCACCGCGCGCGACCTGGCGAAGCTCGCCGCCGCGACGGTCCAGGACTTCCCGGATCTCTACAAGCGCTATTATTCGCTCCCCAACTTCACCTGGGGCAATCGGATCGGCGGCGGGGAAATCAGTCAGGATAATCGCGATCCGCTGCTGGGCAGGGTCGAGGGCGCGGACGGGCTCAAGACCGGTCACACCGACGAGGCCAAATACGGCTTCACCGGTTCGGCCATCCAGAACGGGCGACGCCTCGTCATGGTCGTCGCGGGCATCGACACGTTCAACGGCCGCATCTCGGAATCGGTGCGGTTCATGGACTGGGGCTTCAAGGCCTGGCGCGCACAGCCGCTGTACAAGGCCGGCGCCAAGGTGGGGACCGCACAGGTACAGGGCGGATGGGCGCGGCAGGTGGATCTCGTCGCGCCGCGCACGCTCGCCGTCACGATCCCCAACAACATCTCCGCCCAGGTGAAGGCCAAGGTCGTCTATGACGGCCCGCTCAAGGCGCCGATCGCGAAGGGCCAGGTCGTAGCGCATCTCGTCGTCGATGCCGGCGACGGAACGCCGCAGTCGCTGCCTTTGGCCGCGAGCGAGGCTGTCGCGGAAGGCGGCTTCTTTGCCCGTCTCTGGACCGGCTTCCTGTCCTTCTTCGGCTGACGGAATGGCGCGCTGATGGCACGGGGCCGCTTCATCACGCTGGAAGGCGGCGAGGGCGTCGGCAAGTCGACGCAGGCGCGAGCGCTTGCAGCCGCGCTGGAAGTGCGGGGCATTTCCGTCGTGCTGACCCGTGAGCCGGGCGGCAGTCCTGGCGCCGAGGCGGTCCGCGAGCTGCTGCTTTCCGGTGATGCCGACCGATGGAGCACGAGGGCCGAGGCCCTGCTGTTTGCGGCCCAGCGCGCCGATCATGTCGAAAAGACGATCATGCCGGCGGTCGATGCCGGAAAATGGGTGATCTGCGACCGTTTCGTGGATTCGAGCCGGGCTTATCAGAGCGTGACCGGTGAACTGACCGATGGCGACATCGTGGCGCTTCATGAGGTGGGGTCGCGCGGCCTGCTGCCGGACCGAACGCTGCTGCTGACGCTTCCGGGCGACGAGGCCGACCAGCGCGCAAGCGTAAGGGACGGCGGTATCGCCGACCGGATCGGGGGGCGCGACGCGGATTTCCATGCCGCCGTGAACGCGGCGTTCGTGCGCTTTGCCGAAGAGGAAGCGGATCGCTTCCGGAAGATCGACGCCTCGGGAAGCCCGGATGAGGTGACCCTGCGCTTGCTGGCTGCGCTTGACGACTGGCTGGCATGACGGACTGGCGCGGCCATGACGCCCAGATCGAGGAGCTGATCGCGGCGCCCGAGAGCGGCCGCATGCATCACGGCTGGATCTTTGCCGGGCCGCAGGGCGTCGGCAAGGCCGGCATCGCAACCGATTTCGCCAAAAGGCTGCTGGTCTCGGGGGCAGGACGGCCCGTGCCGGCGGATCGGCTGGCGCCGCCGGAAAGCGATGCGGCGGTCAAGCTGATGGAAGCCGGTGCCCATCCCGATTTCGTGCGGCTCGAGCGACTCGAAAAGGAAGACAAGAAGGGCGAGGGCGGCGCGCTGGCACGCAATATCAGCGTCGACCAGGTGCGCAGCCTTGCACGGCTGCTCAACAATGCGCCGTCCATGGGATCGCGGCGCGTGATCCTGATCGACAGCGCCGACGATCTCGAAACCGGCGCTGCCAACGCGCTGCTCAAGAACCTGGAGGAGCCGCCGGCCGGCGCGGTCTTCCTGCTCATCGCCCATGCGCCGGGGCGGCTGCTGCCGACCATCCGCTCGCGTTGCCGCATGCTGCGTTTCCAGCCGCTTGAAGACGATGCCATGGCGCTTGCGCTGGCGGATGCGCTGCCGGACTTGCTGGCTGCCGAACGCGCAACGCTCGGCAGGAGTGCGCAGGGATCGCCTGGCCAGGCCTTGGCGATCAGGGCGCTCGACCTGCCCGCCCTTGAGCAGGCGCTCGTCCTGATCGCCGCCGGCGACCGAAGGGCGGAAGGCGAGCGTGCCCGCCTTGCCCAGTCACTATCCCCTGTTTCCGCGCGGCCTCGCCTCGAGGCCTTCGTGGATCTGGTACCGCGGTTCATCGCCCAGCGCACGCGCGGCGCGGAAGGCCGGGCGCTCGCGCACGGCCTCGCGGCCTATGAAGAGGCGCGCCGGCTCAGTGCCGGGGCCATCACGCCACTCCAGCTGGAGCCGGGTGCGCTTGTCTATCGGCTCTGCGAGACGATCTCCGGCCTCAGCACCGAAGCGTGATGAGCGCTCCTCCCTTGTGGGAGGAGGGAGGAGCGCTCGACGCAAAGGGGCTGTGTGTGGGATCAGCCCCTTGCCGCACTGGCCAGCAACGTCGTCATCTCCGTCTTGCTGACCAGCTGATTGTGATCGGTATCGGCGCGGGCAAAGAGACCCGCGGACCATGTCTGTGAATCGGCAGGCGGCGCGCCATCGGCGGCCGGTTTGCGCAGCTTGCTCACCCATGTGGAAAATTCGGCCGCATTGAGATCGCCGCTCTTGTCGGCATCATAGGTCGAGAACTCCCGGTCCACGATCTGACTTGGGGTCACCGGGCTCACAGGGGCAGCGGCGGCGCCGGGCGCTGCGGGCGCGACCGGTGCTGGATCGACCGCGTCGGTGCTGGGCGCGTTCTGATCGGCGAGCGCCGGCGAACAAAGACCTGTGAGCGCTATCAATAGAAGGGACTTTCGAAAATTCACGGCAAAACTCCTGACATGCAAAGACCGTTCTCTGAAGGTCTCGTTGACCAACAGACTCACAGCCTGGCTGCTTGAGATCGGATTTAGTCTCTTCTTTATTGAGTCGAAAGTCTTCGAAAATTCAACTTAACGTATATTTCACTCACTCTCACCTTGGGTCGTGTTCCATTGAAGGTGGATTGAGCGGATTGATACGATGTTTTCTTTGCGCTGCGTCCCCGGCATTGGCGACGTGGTACTCTCTTCCCCTCAATAACTTTCGTGAAAAACCGGTTCCCACTCTTTGACGCCATGCTCTAGAGAAACGCTCGCAAGCTGGCCGCGTTCTTGAGATGGTCAGCAATCGTTCCGAGCCACGCCCAGCAGGATTCCGCAGCAAGTCATGTCACGACCTTTCACCATCACGACTGCCATCTCCTATCCGAATGGCCGACCGCATATCGGTCATGCCTATGAAGCGATCGCCACCGATGCGATCGCGCGGGCGGCGCGGATGATGGGTCGCGACGTCTACTTCCAGACGGGCACCGACGAACATGGCCTGAAAATGGCCCAGACGGCGCGGGCGCGGGGCATCACGCCGGCCGATCTGGCCGAAGAGATGTCGGCCTATTTCAAGGAAATGGATGATGCTCTTGGCATCAGCTATGACCGTTTCATCCGCACGACCGAGCCCGCTCACCATATTGCGAGCCAGGCCATCTGGCAGGCCATGGCGGACGCCGGCGATCTCTACACCGGGCGCTACGAGGGTTGGTACTCGGTGCGCGACGAAGCCTATTATGGCGCGGAAGAAATCGTCGATGGCGAGAATGGCGAAAAGCTCTCGCCGCAGGGGACGCCCGTCGAGTGGACCGTCGAGGAGAGCTGGTTCTTCAAGCTCTCCAAATATCAGGAGCCGCTGCTCAAGCTATATGCGGAGCGACCGGAGTTCATCCAACCGGAGAGCCGCCGCAACGAGGTGCTGCGCTTCGTCGAGGCGGGCCTGCAGGATCTCAGCGTCTCGCGCTCGACCTTCGATTGGGGCGTCAAGGTGCCGGGCTCGCCCGACCATGTCATGTATGTGTGGGTCGATGCGCTGACCAACTATATCACCGGCTGCGGCTATCCCGACGACAAGGAGCGCATGGGGCGCTTTTGGCCGAACGGCGGCGATATCGTCCACATCATCGGCAAGGACATCGTCCGCTTCCATGCGGTCTATTGGCCGGCCTTCCTGATGAGCGCGGGTATCCCGCTGCCCAAAACAGTCTTCGGCCACGGCTTCCTGCTCAATCGCGGCACCAAGATGTCGAAATCGCTCGGCAATGTGGTCGATCCGCTCGACTGGGCGGAACGCTACGGCGTCGACCAGTTGCGCTACTTCCTGCTTGCCGAGGTGAATTTCGGCAATGACGGCAGCTACAGCACCGAAGCGATCGTTCAACGCGCCAATACCGAGCTCGGCAACGCATTCGGCAATCTCGCCCAGCGCACGCTGAGCTTCATCGCCAAGAACCTCGAGGGCCGTCTGCCGGTCCGCGCGGCCAATGCGGATGACGAGATTCTGCTCGATATGGTCTGCCAGGCCACTGGCACCGATATGCCGGCTGCTTTCGAACGCCTGGCGCCGCACGAAGCAATCCAGGCCTGGCTGCGCGCGGTGTTCGCCTGCAACCAATATATCGATGCGCAGGCGCCCTGGGCGCTGCGCAAGACCGATCCGGTGCGCATGGAGGCAGTGCTGGCGACGCTCTATGTCGCGATCGGCCGGCTTGCCGTGGCGATCCAGCCCGTCATTCCGGGGAGCGCCGGGAAACTGCTCGACCATATCGGCGTTCCGGCCGAGGCGCGAACCTATGAGGGGCTGGCCGCGAATTGGTATGCGGAGTTGCAGGCCGCGGGGTTCACGGTCGCGCCGCCGACGCCGCTTTTCCCCAAGCTGGAGATGCCGGCCGGGGATGACGAGGAGGCCTGATGCTGGTCGATAGCCACTGCCATCTCAATTATAAGGGTCTCATCGAGCATCAGGCCGAGGTGATCGGCCGTGCGCGGGCAGCGGGTATCGGCACGATGCTCAACATCTCGACGCGCGAGCGCGAATGGGGCGATGTCATCGGCCTCGCCGAGCGCGAGAGCGATATCTGGGCCAGCGTCGGCATCCATCCCCATGAGGCCGACGAGCATCCGCATATCGACACGGCGAGGCTGGTGAAGGCCGCGGAAAATCCGCGCGTCATCGGCATCGGCGAGACGGGTCTCGATTATTATTACGATCATAGCGACCGCGACCAGCAGCGGTCGAGCTTCCGGGCCCACATCGCGGCGGCGCGAGAGACCGGCCTGCCGCTTATCGTGCACACGCGCGATGCGGAGGAAGACACAGCGAATATTCTGACCGAGGAAATGGAACGCGGCAGTTTCCACGGCGTCATCCACTGTTTTACCGCGAGCGCGGACTTCGCGGACAAGGCGCTGGCGCTCGGCCTCTACATCAGCATTTCCGGCATCGTGACCTTCAAGAATGCAGCCGATCTGCAAGCGACCGCGCGCGACATTCCCGGCCGCCGGCTGCTGGTCGAGACGGATTCGCCATTCCTTGCGCCGGTGCCGCACCGGGGCAAGCCGTGCGAGCCGGCGTTCGTGGCGGACACCGCGCGGTTCCTGGCCGACTTGCGGGGCGAGAGCCTCGAGGATCTGGCGCTCCAGACCACGAACAACTTCTTCGCGCTCTTCTCGAAATGCGTCGCCCCGGCGACGGCCTGACGCGATGAGTCTCAAGATCACGATATTGGGCAGCGGCACGTCATCGGGTGTGCCGCGTATCGGCGGCGACTGGGGCAAATGCGATCCCAATGAGCCCCGCAATGCGCGCACGCGGGTGTCCATTCTCGTCGAGAGCGAGACGACGCGACTGCTGGTCGATACGTCGCCGGACATGCGCGCGCAGCTGCTCGCGGCGGGCGTGATCGACATCGACGCCGTGCTGTGGACGCATGACCATGCCGATCATACGCATGGCATCGACGATCTGCGCCAGCTCATGCATCATCGCGGCACGCCCGTGCCCGGTTATGGGCACCCGGCGACGATCAGGCGTCTGCGGGAGCGCTTCGCTTACTGCTTCGACGGGCGCGAAGGCTATCGCGCGACGGTCGCGGCACGTGAGATGGGCGAGGGCGAGACCATGATCGGCGACATCGCGGTGCGCTGGGTCGCTCAGCCGCACGGGACGATCTACTCGTCCGGCTTCCGCTTCGATCATGCCGGGCGGTCGGCGGCTTATGCGACCGACTTCCACGCCATGACCGACGAGATGATCGCGCTTTATGCCGGAGCCGATCTCCTGGTCATCGATGCCCTCCGCGAGAAACCGCACCCCACGCATCCCAACCTTGCCATGTCTCTCGAAGCGATCGCGGCGATCCGGCCCGGCCGCGCGATCCTCACGCATATGGACCAGAGCATGGACTACAGGACGCTGTGCGCCTCTCTTCCGCCCGGCGTCGAGCCCGGCTATGACGGACAGGTGGTCCGGCTCTGAAGGCAAAGTGCGTGGACGGGGAGGGGTGCTTTGAGCAGCGGCCAGATTGCAAGCGGGATCTATCTCAGCCTGTGGCTCGTCCTCGTGGCGAGCAGCCTCACGCTGCGCCGTCTGCCGCGTGGCAAGATCGCGTCGCTGGGGGCCGCCTGGCTCGCCATCATCCTTTCGCTCTGGGCGCTGATCACCGTCGCGCAGAAATGGCTGTGATGGCGGCGTCCGGCTAAGCTGCCGAACCTCACTTGGCGTTCGACGTCGCCCGCTTTGGTGCCGTACTGCCGCCGCCGACGGGATCATCGTCGAAATCCTCTTCGATGCCGCCGGTCCCGCCTGCCGCGGCGCCCGAGCCGATGACGACGCCGCTGCCTTCCGAGGGTGCGCGACGCCCGCGATTATTCTTTGCCGGGCGCGTGCGGATGGCTGGCCCCTCATAGGGCAGGCGATCCTCATCCTGGTCGCCATGGTAGATGGGTGGCGCAAAGGCGTTCGATTCCTTGTTATTCGACATAGCTTGTCCCGATCCGTCTGTTTCTTGAGAAACCCGCCGGCGGCGCGGGCGTTCCGGATCTTGGTGGGCCGGACCGCGGCGGGAACGGCCGCCGCATCCGGTTGTTGTCCAGAAGGCGGCCATTCGAGAAGCGGATATCAGCGATGACGAAGAGCAAAACAGGAGGAGGCGACCGGGCGCCCGCAGAAGGTTCGCCCGATCTGCCGCCGCCGACAGACCAGAGTCCGCACGAGTGGGCAGGCAGCGTCGAGAACGCCACCGATCTGCACGAACAGATTCGCAAACGGGCCTATGAAATCTGGCAGGCCGAAGGCTGTCCGCACGGCAAGGCGCATGATCATTGGGAACGTGCGCAAAAGGAACTCGGCAAGGCTCGATAGGTGTCGGGTTTGAGTCCTTGGTGCCGTAGCGTAAGCCGCAGAAATCTGCGGTTCCTTGCTACTAAAGGACGAACTCCAGATTCATGAATTGGCGACCATTTTGAGCGCAATCGTCGGTCATGACAAAATCGGGCGCGCTGCAAAGCTATTCGGGAAATGACGAACTTCGGTCGGATCGCCGCTTCAAGGTGGAGTTGCCGGTGGTGGTCAACACGGCCCTGGACGACCAGGCTGGCTGGATCACCGATATCTCGCGCGAGGGCCTGAAGCTGCACGGCATCGACGTGCCTTCGCGCGCCCGCATCGCGATCAACTATCGCGGCGAATTCATCGAAGGCACCGTCCGCTGGTCCGACCCCGGCCGGGTTGTCGGCATTGCTCTCGACCGGCCGTTGCAGGAAGGACCGATCGCCCTGGTCTGGCGGCGCTTCAACCAGAATGTCGCCGCCTTCGGTGCGCATGTCAGGACGGTACGGCCGACCTTCGGCCGCAAGTCCTAGCCTGCACGCCTAGACCGTCTTCAGCGCGTTTGCGTCGATCGGCAAGGAGCGGATGCGCTTGCCGGTCGCTGCATGGATCGCGTTGACGAGCGCGGGCACGACGGGCGGCAGAGCCGGCTCACCGAGCCCGGTCGGCGGATTGTCGGTGACCACCCACTCGACTTCGATCTCCGGCGAAATCGGCATGCGCGGCAGCGGATAATCCTGGAAGTTGGTCTGCTCGATCCGGCCGTCCTTGAGCGTGATCGCCAGCGCCAGCGCCTGGCCGATACCGTCGATCACCGAGCCTTGGACCTGGTTGAGCGCGCCGGTGGGATTGATGATCGTGCTGCCGACATCGCCCGCGACCCAGACCTTGTGCGGCGTGACTTCGCCCTCGGGCGAGACGCTGACCTCGACGACTTCGGCGAAATAGCCCTGGTGGCTGAAATAGAAGCCGAGACCCTTGCCGCGGCCCGCCGCTGAAGGCTTGGGCCAGCCGGACATGGCGACGGCCTTCTCGATCACGCCGCGCGCGCGGGTGCTGTTGAAGCCCGGCCGCCGTCCTTCGAAGCCTTGCGTACCGGCGAGTTGCTTGGGCTCCCAGAGAATCTGGTACATCAACGCCGCGAGATTGGTCCCGCCCGCCGCAGCCACTTCGTCGAGGAAGCACTGGTTCACATAAGCCAGTGCATTGGACGAGGGTGCGCGTAGCGGCCCCGTTGGCACCATCGTCTCGATCATCGACTGACCGATCCGGAAATTGGGCACGAGACCTTGCGGGAATTCGCTGCCGTTCATCCCGGCCGACTGCGCCACGCGGCCGTTGCGGCTGAAGGTGACGATGTGATTGTCGTAGGCGATCAGCTTTCCGCTCGCATCCAGGCCGGCGCTGAGGCGATGCCAGCCGGCAGGCCGGAAGAAGTCACTGCGAACATCGTCCTCGCGGCTCCAGATGAGCTGGATCGGTACGTCCGGCACCTGCTTGGCGATTGCTGCCGCCTGCACCATGAAATCGTTCATTAGCCGTCGGCCGAAGCCGCCGCCCATGCGGGTGATGTGCAGGGTAATCTTGTCGGCGGGGATGCCGAGCGCCGTCGCGACGCCGTTCAGGCCATTGCCCGGCAGCTGCGTCGGCGCCCATATTTCCATCGTGCCGTCGGAACGATAGATCGCGGTGCAATTCTGCGGCTCCATCGGCACATGAGCGATGAACGGGTAGAAATAGTCCGCGGTCAGGGATTTTGCGGCTGAGGCCACGGCGCCGGGCGCGTCGCCGTCGGCCTTGACGACCTTCTCCGGCCCCTTGTCTAGCATGGCCTTGGCGCTGGCGGTATAGGCCGTGCTGGCATGATTGCCCCAGTCGGCGGTGTTCCAGTTGACGCGCAGTTTCTCGCGCGCCTTGTTCATGAGCCACCAATTGGTGCCGACAATGGCGATGCCGTCGATGAGACCGACCGGATCTTCGCCGCCCTTGACTGTGAAGGCATGTTTGACGCCGGGCTGCTTGAGCACCTCGGTGACATCCGCCGAAACGAGCCGGGCACCGTGAACCGGGGCGCGCTCATAAACGGCGTAGAGCATGCCGGGCAGCTTGGTATCGATGCCGAAGATCGGCTCGCCGCGCACCACCTTGGGACTGTCGACGCCGCCCTTGGCCTTGCCGATGATGTGGAACTGGCTCGGATCCTTGAGCTTGACCGAAGCCATGGCCGGCGGCGTGAGCTTGGCCGCGGCGTCGGCGAGCTTGCCGTAACTGATGCTGCGCCCGCTCGCGGGATCGATGACCGTTCCGGCGGAGGTCTTGAGGCCATCCGCCGGGACCTGCCATAGATCTGCCGCTGCCTGCACCAGCATGGCCCGCGCCGCTGCACCGGTCTGGCGCATCGGCAGCCAGTTGGTCGGCGTCGCCGTGCTGCCACCGGCAACCTGGTTGCCATAGAGCTTGGCATTGGCGTCGGCCTGACGCGTATCGACCTGGTCCCAGGACACGTCGAGTTCCTCGGCGATCAGCATGGGCAGCATCGTCTTGATGCCCTGGCCGCATTCCGGGTTCTTGTTGACGATGGTGATGCGGTCGTCGGCGCCGATGCTGACGAAAGCGTTGAGCAGCCGGGGTGCGGCAGCCGGCGTGGCACCGGTCGTCGCGGCTTCGAGCGGGATTGCGGCGCTGAGCGCCATGCCACCGCCGGCGAGGGCGGAGACGCGGAGGACCGTGCGGCGGTCGAGTGCGGCCTCAAGCATGGCTCTTCTCCTTGCTCGTGTCGGCAACCGCTTCGAGGATTGCGACCTTGATCCGCGTGTAGCAGGCGCAGCGGCAGATATTGCCGGCCATGGCCTGCTCGACCTCGTCATGGGTGGGATTGGGCGTCGTCTTGAGCAGCGCGCTCGCCGACATCAGCTGACCGGCCTGACAATAGCCGCATTGCATGACGTCCTTGTCGAGCCAGGCCTTCTGCAGCTTGGCGCCGATGGGCGTGCTTCCCAGGCCCTCGATGGTCGTGATCGCGGCCTTGCCGACCGACGCGACCGGGGTCTGGCAGGACCGCCGTGCTTCGCCGTCGAGATGGACGGTGCAGGCGCCGCACATGCCGACGCCACAGCCGAACTTCGTGCCGACCATGCCGAGCTCGTTGCGGAGCACCCAGAGTAGCGGCATCTCGCCGGGTACATCGATGTCGCGAGTCTTGCCGTTGATGCGAAGGCGATAGGCCACGTCCGTCTCCCTTGGCAGAAAGCGGACCATTACCGCTTGAATGATTGGTGCCTCAATTCGTTTGAAAAGACAACGGGTCGTCGCTCCGGGAGGCATCGTTCCGGCGCATACGATCTTGTCAACGAACAGGGGCGATCGGGAGACTCCGGATCCGAATGGGAACCGGTGGGCTAACGCCGTTTAAACAGGGCCATAGCGAGTTTTGCCGCTCACTTGATATCGTCTTGGCAAATCGGTGCATTCGCGGCAAAGTGATGGACAAATACAACAAGAGCGGGACTCGCAGTCCTGGCGGAGGGGATCACCATCATGCGCATGCAAACTCGCCTGCTTCGTTTTGCTATGCTCGTTCTTCCAGCGGCCCTTGTCGGCTTTGGGGCTCCGGCGGTTGCGCAGGAG
>JAGIAA010000054.1 GCA_017745115.1 Sphingobium sp.
AATCTCGACGACCGTCCCGATGCTGTTTCCCGCATAGGCAGCGGAGAAGGGGCCGTAGAGGACATCGACCCGCTCGATCTCCTCGGGCGTCACCAGCGTCCAGCGCGGAGAGCCGTTGCCGTTATTGTTGCCGACCAGAGCCGAAAGCAGCGCGCCGTCCGCATAGATGAGGCTGCGCGCCGAGGATCCCAGGCCGGACGTACGCGTCGCGATCGGTGCGAAATTGTCGCCGACATGGCGTTTCCGCACGACCAGGCTGGGCAGATATTTGATCGTGTCCTCGACGCTGACGGCATTGACCGTGACGGCGATCCGCCCCTCGTCGATGGAGGCTTTCGTCGAAGGGGTATCGGGATCCTCGCCGGTCTTTTGACCGACGACGAGAATGTCGGGACGCTGCTCTTCGTCTGCAGCATCGGCAGCAAAAGCAGGAGTGGCGGAAAGCAGGCCCAGAGCGAGGGCCGCATTGGAAAGCGTCGAGCGCATGAGAAATCACCTGTCGTGCAAATGTCGCATGAGCCGCCCTTGTTTGCAAAGGCGGCACGATCGAGCCCGACGGCTGAACCGTCAGGCGATCAGAGCGACCGGCGGACCGCGCAAAGGCGGCCGGAGATGGGCAATGCGCCTCCGCAAAGGCTCGACGGCGACCGCGAAACCGAGCGCGAGGATGAAGGCAAGTGCAGCGACAAGGAGCGCGACATCGGCGCCGGCGGTCGAAACCATCGAAAGGGCCGAATAGGGGCAGGGATCATTCTTGCCGGCCTCATGACCGGCGCTCTGTTTGTCCATCGGAATGACCAGCTGTGCCGTCTGGTGTTCGCCAGCGATGCCCGTGCAGATGACGACGGTCAGAACCTTGCTCTCCGAGGACAGCATGTAGCCGGACGGCATGAGCAACCGCACGGACAGCATCACGCCCAGG
This sequence comes from Sphingobium sp., assembly GCA_017745115.1. The sequence goes on from JAGIAA010000054.1 coordinate 923, forward strand.
ATCAGCGCTGCAAATACGCGGTGCCTGCGAAGCCATGTCCGGATGCCAGTCATCGTGCCGCGCTCATAATGCGGGCGGCACGAGAAGTCACCCCTCCGGCAGGCTCTTGCTATGATGATATATGGTTTCTTGCATCCTTTCGGATGATTGCGACGAATCGAAGCTCACGCAATAAGCCGCATCACGGAGTATGTTTCGACCCTCTAGCGAGCTTTCGACTGGAGTGCGCTCTCCGGGTGCGCAATGGCCCATATAAAAAGACGGGCCGGACGTTCATTGTCGCGGTGGGCGTTTTTTCAGATGCGTGTGGTCCGGTCCGGGTCTTCTCCCCTTTTGACCTGACCGGGCCGCGCGCGTCACCACCAACCTTGGTTCGTGGGGGCCCGGAATGATGACCGATAACCGAGCTGGAATTGCGGCGCTATGAGGATCCTCGTCGCCGATGACGACTCCCTCGTCTCCAAAGTCATCCAAGTCACCGCCAGCAAAGCCGGCATCGCCGTGGAACTCGTTGCCAACGGCCTGGACGCGGCCGACCGTGTCGCCGCGGCACCGGCAGATCATTTCGACGCCATCCTTCTCGACATGCGGATGCCGATCCTCGACGGACGCGAAGCCGCGCGGCGGATACGCGACCTGCCCTATGCACAGGGCACGATACCGATTTATGCCATGTCGTCGAACGAGACCGAGTTGCTTCGTCATCCCTGGGCAACCTGGCTCTTCGACGGCCATCTCACCAAGCCGCTCAAGGAAGCGGATCTGCTTGCGCTGATGCGCAATCATGGCAGCAAGACGACGGGACGGCAGGCCAAGTCCGCCGATCGCCGGCACCGCGATGCGATTCTCGAACGGATCGAAAGCGGGATACGCGAGATCGACAGCGCCATCGCCGAGGCCGACAGTTTCAACGCCGGTGAAGCGGCGAAACGTATCCGGCTTGGGCTGCTCGGCCTAGTGCCCGAAGAACTCATCCGTGCTCTTCATGTCTTTCAGCTCAGTCAAACGCATGGCCGAGGCGAACGAGAACCGTTAGAAGAACTACGACAATCCTTTGCGGCGGCGAAGGCATTGCTCATGGCGGCTTAGAGCCGCCATGATTGTATTGAAGCGCCGTCCGGGAGAAGTACGGCAGAAGAATGAAGACAAGGGGCGGTTCTTGCAGTCGGCGAAACCGATCAATGCGGCTGGCGAGCCTATGAGCGCGTCAGGCGGGCTCGCTTCGCGCCCCTACAAGCCGGTCCTGATCGGGATCGCGGTCATGCTGATCTATGCCGGGCTCGCCTGGTCGGGCATCCAGGTCAGCCAAGGCGGCGGCAAGATCGCGGCGATCTGGCTGCCTTGCGCAGTCATGGTCGCAACCGGCCTGAACTGGCGCATTTCCATCCCGCGCCTCCTGTCCCTCTGCCTCTTCGCCCATGTGACGCTGCTGCTGACGATGGGCCGCACGCTTCCCGACACAATCGGGCTCGCGCTGGCCAATGCGGTCGAGATCAGCGTCGCGCTGATCCTGGGGCGCCGGATCATTTCGAACCCGGACCAAATCAAGGAACCACGGCTCGCGATGAAGCTCGTGGGCGCTGCAATATTGGCCGCAGGCGCCTCAGGCCTGATCACCGCCGCAACGATCGCCAGCAGCCTCGCCGAATATCCCATCATCCTCGGCCAGTGGTGGCTGGCGCACGTCATGGCCATGATGACGATCGCGCCGATCCTCCTCATCATCGAGGCGGAACGCCGGGACGCCAGGCGCCGCGGAGAACCGCTGATGACGCGGCAGGGCATCGTCGACATTGCCCTCGGCGCCGCCGTTATCGCCGCCATCTTCGCCCAGACGAGCTTCCCGCTGTTGTTTCTCGCGGCGCCCGTCATCCTGATCGTGGCGGCGCGCCAAGGCAGCCCGGCAAGTGCTGTACTGCTGCTGCTGACCACCGTCATCGCCACATATCTCTCCATGGCGGGATATGGGCCGATCAACCTCATTTCGGCCGGCGTGCATACGCGGGCGGCTGTGCTGGAAATTTTTGTCTTTGCGACCTTCGCCTCGACCCTGCCCGTCACGCTGGCGCACGAGCGTCTCGCGGCGCTGCGCGAGCGATCGAACATCCTCATCGAAACGATGGACGACATTCCGTTTTCGACAGACCTCGATGGCCGGTGGACCTATCTCAGCAACTATTGGACCAAGGTCTTCGAGAAGGACCGGACGGTTCCGCTTGGGACGCGCGCATTCCGGATCGTGCCGCCCGAACAGCGCAAGACCCTCATGAAGGCGATGTCCTCGCTCATGGCCGGCGATGCCGATGAAGTCCATTTCGACTTCCAGGCCCATGTCGATGCCCCCGCCCAGATCCACCTGCGGGCGCGCATCAGGCTGTTGCGCAAGCGCGACGGCAGCCCGGAGGGTTTCGGCGGCATCATCACCGACGTCAGCCGCCAGAGGCGCAGCGAGCTCGCTCTCGCCGCCAGCGAGCAGCGCCTCATATCCCTCGCAGAAAATGCGCCGGTGGGCATCTTCCAGTTCGACAATGAGGGCAATGCGACCTTCCTCAACGAGGCATGGGCGCGGATGCACGGCATGCCGGTTGAGGAGGGCCTGGGCAAGGGCTGGCAACGCTTGCTCGATGCAGCGCAGCTGGAGAGTTATGCCGCGCACGCGCCACAGCGCGAAGCCGGCGCAACCACCGATATCGAAGTGGTTATCCAGCGTCCGGATGGCACCCAGCGCCGCACGCGTGTCGTGACCACGGCACTGCGCGATGGCAGTGGCAAGATTGTTGGTCGCATGGGTGTGGCCGTCGATCAGACGCGCGAGCATGAAGCAAAGGCTGCCTTGATGGCCGCGCTGGAGGACGCAAAGTCAGCCGCCACGGCCAAGGATCGCTTCTTCGCCCTGATGAGTCATGAATTGCGCACCCCTATGAACGGCGTACTCGGCTTTGCCGAACGGCTGCAGGAGACCGAACTGACGGACACGCAGCGGCGCTATGTATCGTTGATCAGCCGGTCCGGTGAGATCATGCTCACCTTGCTCAATGACATTCTGGACACCTCGCGCATGCGCGAGGGCCAGATGCAGCTCGCGCGCGAACCCTATGATCTGTCGGCCGTTGTCAGCAGCGCCTGCCAGCATTTCGAGGCTCTGGCCGCCCGCCGCGGCCTGGCGTTGCGCTGCAATTTCGCGTCGCCGCTCCCCAGGACCGTGATCGGCGACCGGCAGCGCCTCACGCAGATTCTGAACAACCTGCTCGGTAATGCCCTCAAGTTCACGGAGGAAGGATGGATCTCGGTCTACGCACGGATCGAGATGCAATATGAGCGAACGATCCTGATCGTCGAGGTCACCGACACCGGCATCGGTATCGCGCCCGAGGCTGCAGAGCGGATCTTCGAAGCGTTCGACCAAGGCGCCGAGGATATCGCCATGCGCTTCGGCGGAACGGGTCTTGGCCTGCCGATCGCCCGAGGCCTTGCCGAACAGATGGGCGGATCGTTGAGTCTCGTGACATCGAACCCCGGCAAGGGCTCGATCTTCCGGCTGACGCTCCCGCTCGAACTCCAGACCGACCGGACGCCCGGCCGCATCAAAGCGGCACAGGATCCCATCCGCGACGCCGCACCACTACCGGCCCGCAAACTCAATATCCTGATCGCCGAGGATAATGAAATCAATCGGGCGCTCATGATCGATCTGCTGGCGGATCGCGGCTGCAACATCATCATGGTGACCGACGGCCAGGAAGCAGTGGATGCCGTGGAGCGCTCCATCGAAGAGCAGCAGCCGTTCGACCTGGTTTTCATGGACCTTCGAATGCCTGTCCTCGACGGCGTCGGCGCCACCAAGGCTATCCGGGCTCGCGGCATCGATGCGGAAACGCTACCGATCATCGCCGTCACAGCGAGCGTGCATCGCGACGCCATGGACGCCTGCTGGCAAGCCGGAATGCAGGACTATGTTTCCAAGCCCGTAAGCCGCGGCACGATCGAACTCGCGCTCAATCAATGGGCGCGGCGAGATTCGGCGGACTTGGAAATCCGCGAACCGGAAGCAGCGCCGGCCCCGGATCTCGACCCCGAGCTGGCGCCCCTGCTGCCACGCTTCGTCGAGCAGTGCCGGGGCGCTTTGGCCGACGTGATAACGGCGCTCGAGCGTTGGCCTGAGGTCGACGCACCGCAACTGGCCTCGATTCAGAATATGGCCCACAGTCTGGCAGGTCTCTCTGCAACGTTCGCGGCACCGCAGCTCGTGTCGCCAGCCCAAGCGTTGGATCTCGCGCTTGACGAGAAGGAACCGGACAATACGCACCGGCGGCTACTCGATATGCAGCACGCTCTGCAGGGCTATTTGGACAGCTTGCCCGCCAGCACCTACCCCGCCTGAACGTCATCCTCGGCGATCGCCGCTTCATAGGCCAGGATGGCCTGCGAACGATTGGTGACGTGCAACTTGGAGAAGATACGTGCGAGGTGTGACTTCACCGTCGATTCGGCGAGGCCTAGATCATAGGCGATCTGCTTGTTGGGCAGGCCGAGGCTCAGCGCCTGCATGATCCGTTGCTCGGCCGGACTGAGCGGCCCGGCATCCTCGGTGAGGCTGCTGGCAAGCCTGGGGAAGACAGCCTCTCCCCTCAGCACGCGCGCAAGAGCCTCCGTCATCTGATCAAAGGCGAGCGTCTTGGGCAGAAACCCCACGATATCCTGAGCGATCGCCTGACGCACGGTCGCCGTGTCGGTCCGGCTGGAAATGACGCAGATCGGCGCGTCGGGGAACAGCGATTTCACTGTTTTGACGCCCGACATGCCGGTTGCGTCAGGCAGCATCAGGTCGAGCAGCACCAGCAGAATATCGGCCCTGTCGACTTCAAGTGCGCCAAGCTCCCTCAGGGATGCACACGAAATGACCTTCTGGCCGGGATTGTTTTTGGAAAGTGCGGCCGAAACAGCAGCAGCACAAAGCGGATGATCGTCTATGACAAGGACTGTGGAACCGCCCATTCTTATGCCTGCACTTCCCCCGACTGCAGCCGTCGGACGATTCGTATAGCATGAATTTCCACCAAATTAATTATGATCTTGCAATCATCTTCGCACGAATTCGATACCTGTCTTTCGAAGCATTGTTGGCTCGACACCCAAGGTGCTAGAATGCCCAGCGCGCCGTGGCTGTCACCGCTGTTTTGGTGTGCGGCGATCCATCAAAATATTCGCGTTCCGGGCCGCCGCCCGAAAGGGTTAGCCCTAGTTCGGCTCGTCCGAACTCCCGCTGAACCTGGGCTGCCCAATCGTACCGGACGCGTGAGACGGCCGCTGGCGGTCCATTGCGGACGAAGGCAAGAGCGCCGACATGGCCAGATATACGCCAATGCTCGGCCGGACGCTTGAAGACATCGCCCGAGACATAGAGCGTCATCGTGCGGTCCCACAGGTAGTCGGGTGAGAAAGCCGCACGCAGTGCCACCGAACGCCCACTGATACCTGCGAAAACCTCGGTGTAGCCGGTGGCGCGGCCAAAGCTCGAATCCGGCGCATATTGGGCTCTCAGGAGACCGATGTCGGCGGACAAGCCGTCGCCGATCCGCCTCGCATAGCCCAGCGTCGCATAGCCCCCCATCAGGCCAAGCCTGCCGCCGGCACGATACACGGCCACGCCCGTTACCTCTCCAAAGATGCCGGATGAACCGTCGTAACCCACGGATAGTGAAGCGGCGGGTTCCCGGCGGCTCAACGAATAGCCGCGCAACCGATAGTCAGTCGTCAAAGCGGCTTCGAGATTGACCTGTGCGCACGCCGGAAAGGCGGCGGCCGACAGTGCCACGGCTAGGACAGCGGACTTGCTCAGCGCCGCGAGGCGGATACCGCGCAGACTCTGTTGCCAAAGGTCGCGCAGATGTCGATCGGTCCGCCGGTGGCGGGTGCGAGCTTGAGCTGCCGCTCCGGCCCGCGCTCCTGCCTCAATAATGCGAGAAGGCCACTGACGTGCGCCGCCGCGTAAGAGGTGCCACTGACCAATGCCCATTTTTTCCCCGGCTGCGGCGTCGGAATATCCTGTGCCGGCGCATTATAGGCCAAGATCGAAGAACGCCCCATATTTTCACCGCGAACGGCGATGACACCCGATAACGAGGCGGGAAATCCGCCGCCATTTTGGTCCACATCGACCGCGGCGACCACGGTCGACCCATGTTCGAGCCCTTCGCGCAATAACTCCGCCAGGAGCCGGCTCGGCGGCCCGCTGAGGCTCATATTCAGGATGGGCGCCTTACGCTCGAGCGCAAACTGGATCGCCTTGGCGAGGCTGAAACTATCGCAAAGCGTGCCAGACGAAGCCTGCGTGCACGCGCGCAGCGCCATGATCTTCGCATCGGGAGCAATGCCGGCAATGCCGACCTGATTGTTGGCGCGGGCGGCAATGACGCCTGCGACCGCTGTGCCGTGTTTCTCGCCGACATAGGCCGATGCTGCAAAATTGCGGCTGAGGACGATCTGCCCGGCGAGATCCGGATGGAGAAGATCGACGCCGCTGTCGATCACGGCGACAGTCACATTGCGCCCGGTCAGGCTGCGATGCAGTGTCGCCAGAGGCCAGGCGGTTGCGGCGGGCTGCATCGGATAGAGCGCGTCCTTCTCGCCTGTGGCCTCCCCTTCCACGGCATAGGTGGCAACGGCCTCGGACCATTGGACGGCGGGATCGGCACTGACGCGCTTGGCGACGTCGTCCGGCGCCCGGCCCGTGGGCACCTCCATAACAAAACACTCCACGCCCAGCGTGGGCATGGGCCAGCTATTGACCAGAGTCAGCATATGCATACGCGCGATGCGCGCCGCAGCGCGATGGCGCGCACCTCGCCCCGCGTCGTCGCCATATCCGCTGGAATAGGTCGCGCCGACGCGAAAATGTGGCACCGGGAGGGGCAACATCACCATGATCTGGTTGACCGGGCTGGTTGACGTTTCCGGCGCCGACGCGAGTGCGGGTGACGCCAGGAATGCGCCGAGCAACAGGAACAGGCGGAGAGCCAGTCTCACGGCAGCGATGCGCCATCGATCGGCTGCGCGAGCAGGATCTCGGTGCGCGCGCGCAAGAGTTCGATCGCATGTGCACGCTTGATCGGATCTACGGCGAGGACATAACCAGACGCCGCGGTTGGTCCATTCACGATACGCGCTCCCGCGGCGAGCAAGGTCGTGCGCATGGCTTGCTCCGTCACGTCTGGCCGAAAGATCACAACGACATTGCCTTCGGGCGACAATGTCGAGCTTTCGGCGCCCAGCACATGATAGACGGGCTGCTCACGACCCGAAAGAGCCTGATAGGCTGTGACGGACGCGGCAACGACAAGCAGTTGGCTTGCCGCGATCGCGGCAAAGCGTCCCGGCCGGGAGTTGAACCATTGCCAGCGTCTCCGGCTGCGTACGGCCTGCGCCGTCTCGGCGCGCTCTTTCAACGCCGCCCAACCGCCGGCGACGGGTTGGTCGAGCGAAACATAGGCGTTCGCGAACTTGTGTTCGCGTGCCAGATCGGCGGTGCACTCCGCGCAGGAGGACAGATGCTCCTCTACCAGCCGCTGCTCGGCCGGATCGAGTGAGCCGTTGGCGAACCATGGCAGAAGCTGCTGCGCCTGCTGGTGCGGGTCGCCATGAAGATGCACGATTTCCCCCATGAGCCTTCTTTCTAGATCCAATCCGCAAGCTCCCCGTCGAGCTTGTCCTTGAGATAGCGACGGGCGTGGAACATGCGGGTTTTTACGGTGTCGGTCGGGCAGCCCATGATATCGGCGATGTCGCGATAGCTGAGCTCCTGAAAATAAGTGAGATGAACCACGGCGCGATGATCTGCCGAGAGATCGTCGATCGCACGCTGCAACAGCTTGGATGTACGGGCCCGCGCAAAATCGCGATCCGGCATGGCATCATCGTCCGGGATGTCCGCGACCGGATCGCTATCGACCGGCTCGTCGAATCTCAGATGCGCGCGGATGGCTTTGCGATAGGCGATGGCGAACAGCCAGGTCGAGAGCTTGCTCCCGCCACTGAAGCTGTCCGCCTTCTCCCAGAGGACCATCAGCGTGTCGTTGACCACTTCCTCGATGGAGCTGCGGGCACGCACGATCGTCGCCACGAAACGGCTAAGCCGAGGCTGATAGCAACGATAGGCCGTCTCGAAAGCGCGCAAGTCGCCGGCCCGCAAGGCGGCGAGAAGCTCGGCCTCGCTTTCCACTTTCCCCTGCCCGCCATTTTGACGCCGTTCGGTCAGCATCGCTCAACCGCACTCCCCATTTTGCGGTTAGTTCTACTCAACACGCGAAAGGTTCACGATCACGTAAAATTATTTTGGGCAGACCGTCCCGGCAACTATGTGGGGTTTCCGATGCCGGGACGTCCGCCGCACGCCGACGCGCCGGCTTTAGCCGAAAGCGATAACCCGGCGGCGAGATTGACGCATGCCTGCGCCGACGACCGTGAAGCCAGCAATCATCATGGCCCAAGTCGCCGCTTCCGGCACGGCAGCCAATGTGGCGTTCTCAGGCGCGAAGTCGGAAATGAGCGCGTTGCCGTTGCCGGTACGCGGCCACAGGTTGAAGCCATACTTCTCGGGCGCAAAACCGGTGGTCGGCAGCAGCGACAAGGCCACATTGACCGAGAAGGTGTCGCCGCTGATCATGATGGTCGACGGATCGAGAACAGTCGCGCCGATATTGCCGGTGCCGTCCTTGCGGACCGTGATGGCCTGGTTGAAGATGACACTGGGCTGGCCGATCCCTGCGAACGGAGCGAGGGTTCCGGTGCCTGTATTGGCGCCGATCACATAAAATCCGGCGGATCCGGGAACAATGTTCCCCGCCATCGACGCGCTCAGCGTGAAGATCTGCGAGGCATTATTATAGGTGACGGAGAAACTTTTGACGTCGAGGTCGGCCAGTTGCGGCCCGGTATAGCTGGGCAAGAAATCACCGATCGGATCGGTGGCGGTCAAGGCCGTGGCCGGGCTCAGCGGCAGCAAAAGACAAAGAGCAGGCGCAACGAATTTCAGCTTCCTCATGACGAACTCTCCCTCGGCATCGACGATGACGTCATGGCGTTGGTGTCGCCGCGCCGCGAAAAGGTTCAAAGGCGAGGCGAGATTTGTCGAATGGCTCCGGACGCTACCCCCTGAACTCGCAGCCATCAAAAAACCCCCGGTGCATTGCCTGCGCCGGGGGTTTCTGCGTTCGGTGTGGTCGCCTTACCTGCTGACTTCGATGTTGGTTTGGGCGGTCAGATTGCCGACCCTCACAATCACGGGGCCTTTGCGGGTGGCATCTTCGACCACGAGCTTCACCCACAGCTTGTTGCCGTCCTTGAAGTATGACGTCCCCTTCGCGCTGCGCAGTGCTGCCATACTATCCTGTTGCGTGCCACTGGCGGCATTGGCGAAGCCGGGAAGTTCGAAGATCACGAAGCTATCCTGATCCATTTCCCGCAAGGACAGCGTCATGGTCTTCTTCATTGTCTCCACTCGGACCTCCGCGCCGCTCGGGATCGTGGTGTCCCCATTATATTCGTAGCGCTTGTCACCGCGGACGAGCACGACCGGCTCGGGAACGGGGCGACGTCCGAAATCGTCGAACTCGCCTGATATGTTGAGGCGGCCCATGTCGCCCTTGCACACGGCAGCGCCCCAGCTGGCCTTGATCTGGCAGGTCTCTTCACTGGATGCGAGGCCATTGTCGATGACGATGTAGCTGTTGGGTACGCCGCTGACCGAGCCGTCCTTGTCGCGGATTGTCGCGCTTCTATAGGCGGATCGGTTTCCGAAGTCGGATGCCCAACGGCGTTGGACCGCAGGGAAATCGACGGGCTTGGAATTGACGAACTTCAAACCCTCGACCGAATTCTCGGTGCTCATGCCGAAGCTGGTGAACAATAGATAGGACAGCGCGCCCGCATCGCGCAGCGTGTTGGGCTCATAGTTTATGAAAGTCGTGTTCACGACGTCGTGGCGATAATCGTAGAATTCGTAGCCACGGATCGGGAAGTCGACGTCGTCCGCCTTCGGCAGGCTGCGGCCATAGGCGACTTCCTGCGGCGTCTTGGGATTGCCGATATTGGCGCTCTCGCCCACGAAGACCGAGTCCACGACGCGGGTCGTGTAGGGCGTGAGATTGGCGCCGCCAGCCGCATGGGTGAAGCCGATCGCATTGTCGGCTAGCCTCAGATTGCTGAACAGGTGATATTCGCCGCGGCCCCAGATCGCGCCGTTACTGTTCTTGTAGCCGGTATATTTGTCGACGACCGCCGGCAGGATTTCACTCTTCGTGTCGGTTGGGTCGGCATAGGCGATATGGCCGGCGCCGCCGACGCTGAACGTGCCGTTGGCCGCAGGACCACGGTCGAACATGAGACCGTCGAAATTGGAGTGGGAGACGTTGCCGCTGAACTCCCGCAACCGCGTCCGCCGGGGCCAGATCTTGGCGCTGGCCGCGGTGCCTTCATGCGCGCCGGTCGGATGCTGCGGCAAGGCGATCCAGAATCCGATCGCCTCGGACCCTGCCGCCACATTGTCCCGGTAGCTATTATCCGGATTGGTGATCCAGAAGGTCGCAGCCGTGTTGTCCGACGGGATCAGAATGTCCTTGGCGGATTGGCCGGCCGTAGACTGATGCGCGATGGTCAAATTCGTCGGCACGCAAGGCTTGCCGTCCGGGTGGCACTTGGTGAGGATGCCGAGATTGTGGACGAACTGGTTGCCGGTCTCGACGGCGTCTT
>JAGIAA010000055.1 GCA_017745115.1 Sphingobium sp.
GGCTTCCTGTGGCCGATTGGGTGCTGATCGATGCGGGCGACGTGATCGTCCATGTCTTCCGCCCCGAAGTGCGCAGCTTCTATAATCTGGAGCGCATGTGGGGCTTCGTGGACGCGCCGATCGCCGGCGAAGCCTGACGGCCGCGAACCCGATGCTCAACTAGCTCGGGAGGACGGTCATCATGCTGCTGCATATCGTAGCGCGCGGGCGCATCGGGCGCTCGAGCGAAGCGGAACTGGTCGAACGCTATCTGAAGCGCGTGACCTGGCCGACCAAAGTCACCGAGCTGCCCGACCGCGGCGGCAAGGACCCGCCGACCGCCCTGTCACCCGCCATTTCGATCATGCTCGACGAAGGCGGGCAGCAACTCACCTCCATCGCTTTTGCCGAGCGGCTCGGCCGCTGGCGCGACGACGGCATGCGCGAATGCCGTTTCCTTATCGGTGCCGCCGACGGCTTCACGGACGATGAGCGCCATGCCGCGACGCTACGCATCGCCTTCGGCGCCATGACCTGGCCGCACATGATGGCGCGCGCGATGCTGGCCGAACAGCTTTGGCGCGCCACGAGCATCCTTGCCAACCATCCCTATCATCGCGAAGGATGAGCGCATGGGGGGGCGGTCACATCAACTGATCCGTTCGGTTCGAGCGCAGTCGAGAACCGCTGCGCATCACGTGTCTCGAGTTGGCCTTTGGCCGCCTGCGGTTCGCTCGACACGAACGGGACTGGTGCTTTTTATCGCCTTACTTTTACCGACCGCCACGATCGCCCAGGACTCGCTCGCGCCCGGCCAGAGCCTCGCGCAACAACGCGCCGCGCTTGCCCGCGCCACGGCCCAGGCCAATGACGCGCGCAGGCGCAGCGAGCAGATCGAAGCCCGCGCCACGATCGCCGCCGCTGCTGCGGATCGCACCCGCGACCAGGCCGCGGCACTCGCTGCCCGGATCCAGACCTCCGAGGCGGAACAGCGCGCCGGCGAGGCGCGCATCGCCATCATCGCCGTTCAGCAGCACGAGCAGGCGCGCCGTCTCGCCGTGCGTCAGGCACCGATCACCCGCCTGACCGCCGCGCTCCAGCAACTCGCGCGCCGCTCGCCGGTGCTGGCGTTGCTCGAGCCGGGACCGGTCAGCGACGCCGTCCATCGCCGCATCGTACTCGCGCAAATGCTGCCCGTCGTCCTCGCCCGCACCCGCGACCTGCGTGCCGAGCTCGCGCGCAGCGCCGCGCTTCGCCGGAGCGAGATGCAAGCCACGGCCGCGCTGCGCAAGACGCGCGGCGAGCTCGAAGATCAGCGCAAGACGCTCGCCGCGATCGAGCAGCGGCTGCGCGTCGCGGCCCGGCAGCTCCATGAAACGGCCGGTGCCGAGAGCGAGCGGGCTCTCGCCATGGGCGAGGAAGCACGCGACATCGGCGACCTCATGGGCCGCATCAAGGAGGCAGGGACGGTCCGCGAGGCTTTGCTGCGGCTACCCGGCCCCACGCTGCGACCGGCCACACCCGGCGAAACCGCCTTGCCCGCCGCTGCGCCTATGCCGGGTGGCGCGACGGGGCGGCCACCGCCTTATCGTCTGCCCGTCATCGGTGATGTCGTCACCGGCTTTGGCGAAGTCTCGGCTGCGGGGCTGCGCTCACGCGGTCTGTCCATCGCCACCGCGCCCTCGGCGACCGTGGTCGCGCCCGCGGCCGGTCGCGTCGCCTTCGCGGGGCCGTTCCGGGGCTATGGCCAGATTCTCATCATCGAGCATGGCGGCGGTTGGACCAGCCTCATCGCCAATCTGGGCCGTCTCAGCGCCGGCGTCGGCGACGAGGTCCGCCAGGGCGATCCCGTCGGCGCCGCGATGACCGGCAACCGCCCACAAATCGTACTGGAGCTGCGCACCGGCGAGACGCCGGTCGACATCGTCGCGCTGCTGCGCTGACCCCTAGAAGATACGCCGGCATGAGCACTGCAGGCGACTGAGCTTGCAACCTTCGTTCAGTTGACGGCAATCTCTCGGAAGGCAGAGTGCCGCTAAGCTGGAATCCTTACGCCTTCGCCCCTATAGGTGATGGCATTCACTTTTCCCCGGGGCCTCATCATGCTGAGCCGCAAGAACAAGTTCATCCTTCAGGCCGCCGTCGCCGGGCTCGTGCTGACGGCGATTCCCTCCTCCACGTCCGCCGTGACCGAGGACCAGACCGAGATCGACAAGCAGCTGACGCTGTTCCTCACGGTCTTCCAGCGCGTGCGCAACGGCTATGTGGACAAGGTCGACGACAAGGCGCTGATCAAGGGCGCGATCGACGGCATGCTCGCCAGCCTCGATCCGCACAGCAGCTACATGGACGGCTCGGACTTCGAGAATTTCAAGATTCGCATCGACGGCAACTATCCGGGCATCGGCGCATCGGTGGTCATGGACGAGGGTTTCCTCAAGATCGTCGCGCCGACCGAGGACGCGCCCGCGTGGACCGCCGGCCTCAAGCCGGGCGACTATATCACTCATATCAACGGCAAGGTCGTCTACGGCAGCACGCTCGACGAGGCCGTGGCCATGCTGCGCGGCGAGCCGAACACGACAGTCAAGCTGACTATCGCCCGCGAGGGCCGGGACGAGCCCTTCGACGTCAGCGTGAAGCGTGCCGTCATCGACCTCAAGCCCGTCAAATGGGAAGTGAAGGACGGGATCGGCATCCTCAACATCAACGAATTCTCGACCGATGCCGGCAAGGACGTGCGCAGCGCGATCCGCTCGATCAAGGCCTCGCTGGGCGGCAAGGATCCGATCGGCTACATCATCGACCTGCGCTCCGATCCGGGCGGCAATCTCAACGAGGCCGTGACCATCGCGGACACCTTCCTCGATTCCGGCCAGATCGTCTCGCAGCGCGGACGTTTCCCCTATGACAACGCCATTTTCGTGGCGAACAAGGGCGACATGGCCGACGGCCTGCCGATCATCGTGCTGATCGACGCGGGTTCGGCCTCCGCCTCCGAGATCGTGGCGGGCGCCCTGCAGGACCATCACCGCGCCGTCATCATGGGCGAGCGCAGCTTCGGCAAGGGCAGCGTGCAGACCTGGCAGCAGCTGTCCGAGAATAGTGCGCTCAAGCTCACCACGGCACGTTACTTCACGCCCTCGGGCCGCTCGATCCAGGAAGGCGGCATCGAGCCCGATATCGCCGTGCCGCAGCTGACAGATCCCGATTATGCGAAGAAGCCGCGCTTCCGGGAGTCGGACCTCAAGCGCCATCTCATCAATGAGGTGAAGGTCGACCGGGCCGAGCTGAAGAAGGACGAGAAGGCCGATCCGCGCTTCTCCAAGACCGCCGAGCAGCTCAAGAAGGACGGCGTCGAGGACTTCCAGCTGCGCTATGCGCTCGACACGATGATGCGCATCGCCTCGGGTCCGACGCCGGGCGGCAAGGTCGCAGCAGCAGAGCCCAAGACCCCCGCCAAGCGGAAGTAAACGTGACCCAGAACGAACGCAGCCTGTCGAGCGCCCGGCTCGTCGCCATCCTGCTTCCGGTCGCGCTGCTCGGCGGGGCAATCGGATCGCAATATATTGGCGGTCTCCACCCCTGCGAGATGTGCTACTGGCAGCGCTGGCCGCACCTGGCCGCGATCTTCATCGCCCTTGCAGCCATCGCCCTGCGCAAGAACCCGCCCGCCAGCGCAACCTTCACCGCGCTCGCGGCACTGGCGATCCTGACCAGCGGCGGCATCGGCGTCTTCCATGCCGGCGTCGAATATAAATGGTGGGAGGGCTTCACCACCTGCACCGCCCTGCGCCCCACCGGCGGCAATCTGCTCGAGGCGATCATGAAGGCGCCGATCATCCGCTGCGACCAGCCGCAATGGACGCTGGCCGGCATCTCGCTCGCGGGCTTCAACGCGATCTTTTCGATCGGCGGCGCGATCCTGATTTTCCTGTTCCTGCGCCGTTGGAGCAAGGGGTGACCGCACCCGCGGCCTATCCGCGACCGGGCGTGCGCGGCGCCGACCGGGAGGCGATGCTGCGCGTCGATCAGGCGGGCGAATATGGCGCCGTGCGGATCTATGCCGGACAGCTCGCCGTGCTCGGCGACCGCCATCCGATGAGCCGCGAAATCGCCCATATGGCGACGCAGGAAGAGCGCCACCGCGCCCATTTCGACGCGATGATGGCGCGGCGCGGCGGGCGGCCGACGGCGCTCCAGCCGATCTGGCATGTCGCGGGCTTTGCGCTCGGCGCGGCAACCGCGCTGCTCGGCCCCGAGGCCGCGATGGCCTGCACCGCCGCCATCGAGACCGAGATCGACGCCCATTACGATCGGCAGCTGAAATCCCTGGGGACAGACGACCCGGAACTCAGTGCCGCGATCGCCGATTTCCAGGCAGAGGAAGTCGAGCATCGGGAAGCCGCCTTGAAGGCAGGTGCCGAACGCGCGCCGGGCTACCCGTTGCTCTCCGGTTTCATCCGCCTGGGTTGCCGCGCTGCCATTGCTCTGTCCGAAAAGATTTGAAGAGGACCCTTTCCATGCGCCGCCTTCTGTTCCCCGTCATCCTCGGCGCCGCCGCCCTCGCCACGCCTGCTTTGGCCCAGCCCGGCAAGGAAGGCCCCAATCCGGTTGGCGAGACCGGGCCGATCGATACCGACAAGGTGAAACTCGTCTACGTCTATGGCGACGATGCCTGCCCGGTGCCGGCCGCGGACGAGATCCAGGTCTGCGCGAAAATGCCCGAGCGGGAACGCTATCGCATCCCTCAGGAGCTACGCGGCGATCCCTTCGCGCCCCAGAACCAGAGCTGGGTCAATCGCGCCAAGTCGCTCGAGACGGTCGGCGCGAGCGGCATCAACAGCTGCTCCGTCGCCGGTGCCGGCGGCTTCACGGGCTGTTTCGCCAAGCTGGCGCGCGAGGCGAAGGAAGAGCGCAAGACGATGCTGGGCAGTGCGACATGGAAGGACGCCGTCGCGGCGCAGCGCGAAAAGCGTCTCGGCACCATCGATGCCGACTCCGCGAAGATCGAAGCCGAGGCCAAGGCCGCCGAGGCCAACGCGCCGGCCGACGAGAAGGCCGCCGCCGAGGCGCGTGCCCGGCTCGAGCAGCAGGACAAGGGCGCGGGAAGCAAGTAAGGCGGCGCCGCGCTGGACGGAGGGAGCGGGCCATGATGTTCACGAAACGCCTGCGCCCGCGCATCGTCTCGGGCGAGATCGACTGCAGCGTGCGCATCTGGCAATCGCCGCGCGTGAAGGTCGGTGGCCGCTATCCTCTGGAGGGCGGCCAGATCGTGGTCGAGAAGATCCGCGAGATCAGCCTCTCGGACATCACGCCCCAGCTTGCCCGCCGCTCGGGCTTCGAGGGCGTCGTCGACCTCCTCAAGGTCGCCAAACATGGCGCAGGCACCCATGTCTATCTCGTCGACTTTCATTATGAGGAGGCCGCATGAGCCGCCCGCCTTTCCCGCCTTTCGACGACGAGACGGCCGCGCAGAAGGCGCGCATGGCCGAGGATGCCTGGAACAGCCGCGACCCCGCCAGAGTCGCGCTCGCCTACACGCCGGACAGCCGCTGGCGGAATCGCGCCGAGTTCATCGAGGGCCGCACGGAGATCGAGGCCTTCCTGACGCGCAAATGGGCCCGCGAGCTGGATTATCGGCTTATCAAGGAAGTGTGGGCCTATAAGGGCAACCGCATCGCGGTGCGCTTCGCCTATGAATATCACGACGACAGCGGCAACTGGTTCCGGGCCTATGGCAATGAGAACTGGCAATTCGACGCCGAGGGGCTCATGGAAACGCGCATCGCCAGCATCAACGAGCATCCGATCGCGGAAGCGGAGCGCAAATTCCATTGGCCGCTCGGCCGCCGGCCAGACGACCATCCCGGGCTGAGCGCGCTCGGACTATAAGTATTGATGACAGCATGAACGACATGACTCCCGTACGCCGGCCCACGATTAGCCTCGTCATCCCCGCCTATAATGAGGAGGATTATCTGCCGGCATGCCTCGACGCGGTCATGCGGAATGTCGCGGGCAAGGCGATGGAGATCATCGTCGTCGACAATAACAGCACCGACGGCACCAAGGCGGTGGTCGAGCGCTATCCCGGCGTCACCTATGTCTTCGAGCAGCGAAAGGGCATCACCCGCGCCCGCCAGTGCGGTTTCCTCGCCGCCAGGGGCGACATCCTCGCTTATGTCGATGCCGACACGCATCCGCCCGCGGGCTGGGTCGAACAGATCACGAAGCAGTTCGCGGCACGGAAGAATCTCGCCTGCCTGTCGGGTCCCTACAGCTTCTACGATCTCACCGGCATGCGCCGCGCCATTTCCAACGCCTGGTTCGTCGGCGCGCGGCCCTTCTATTGGCTGACGGGCCATATGATGGTCGGCGGCAATTTCGCGATCCGCCGCGACGTGCTGGAGAAGATGGGCGGCTTCGATGCCTCGATCGAATTCTACGGCGAGGATGTCGACATCGGCAAG
Organism: Sphingobium sp.; assembly: GCA_017745115.1. Next base: position 6,453 of record JAGIAA010000055.1, read on the forward strand.
CGTGCCAGCAAGCACGGCAGAGTGCTGTTCTGCCCCAATTTCGTCATGCCCACCTCTGCCCGGCGCATGACCAAGCAGGGCTTCCTGAAAATGGCGGGCCTCTATTTTACCAACTATTTCTCGATCGTGTTCCGCGGCAAGCCCGCGACCACGGACTATGAGGATGTCCGCTAGATTCCTCGTCATTGCGAGCGGCGGAGTCGCGAAGCAATCCAGGCCGGTCTAGTTCTGCCCTGGATTGCTTCGCCCGGCTCAAGCCGGCCTCGCAATGACATGTGGTTTATATGTTGGATCGCCCTTTAGGTGGCCATCTGCTCACAGAAAATATTTGAGCTTCACGTCCAGCGAGCCGGACCCGGCCCCGACATGGAACTTCGCCGCTTCATATTTGGGCGGTCCGAAGCTCATGCCCGGGTTGCGCGAGAAGCCCACGCCCTCGCGCGGTATGCCCACGAAGGTGTCGACTTTGTTGTTGCTGTTCTCGTCATGGATGACCGCGAGCACATAGTCGCCGACCGGCACCTTGGCGAAATCCATATGCGCGCCGGGCCCGGCGGCCACGCTCGCCTTGAAGGCGGCGGGATCCTTCTCGCAATGGAGAAACAGCTTGGGATCGCGCGTCAGGCAGGCGCGGATCATGCCCTTGGCCGAGCGCAATCCCTCGAACTTGACCGCGAGCGCACCGGTCGCAGGCTCGTCGGCCGCCATGAGCGGCACCGCCAACAAAGCGATCGCAGCCGCCGTGAACATGGACTTCAACGCACGCTCTCCATCTTCTTGAATTCGCCTAGGCCATCGTCCGTGCCGCAGAGCCTGTCCCACACGCGGAAATAGAGCCCGTAATTGCAGCGATAGCGGTCATGATGGCGCTGGTGATGCGAGGCTGTGATGAGCCAGGCGCCCGCCGGCCCGCGTACCAGCCAGCGCGGAAACATCTCCCAGCCCATGTGATTGGTGACGCCCATCACGGTCATGATCGTGAGCACCGCGCCCAGCGCCGCGACGTGAATGGGGATGAGAAACACCAGAGCCGGGATCACCACCGCGCCGGTCAGCGCTTCCCAGGGATGGAAGCTCATCGCGGCCCAAGCGGTCGGCGGACGGCTATCATGATGCACGGCATGGGCGACGCGGAACCACCAGGGCACATGCATGAGCCGGTGCGTCCAGTAGAACCAGGTGTCGTGGGCCGCGAGAAAGGCGAGGACCGAGACGGGCAGATACCAGAGCGGAAAGGCATGGATGTCCGTATAGATCAGCGTCCAGCCGCGGTTCTGCCAGCCCCATGCGACGAAGCCGGCCGGCGCGCCATAGATGAAGGCACTCCACAGCGACCAGCGGATCTCGCGGCCGATCTGGGGATTGAGGCCGGCATAGAGGCCCGGCTGCACCGCGCGGGTGGCAAGCGCGAAACCGCCGCTCGACAGCAGGTAACGCACCGCGATGATGCCGCTCATCGCGAGCATGGACACAAGGATCAGCGCGAGCGGCGACATGGGAACTGCCTATAGGGCGGACATCCAGCCAATGCCAGACAGCCCCATGACCCCCGCAAATCTGTCGCTGGAACGCGAGTCATGCTACGGCTCACGTGATGAAGCACGCCTTCCTCCGCGCAGCGGTCCACAATCTCGCCGACTTCATTGCGAACGGATACCGCACGCTGGTCGGCCAGACGGACGACCATAAAATCCTGGCCGAATTGAAGAAAAGGATGTCTGAGGGGGTTTCCGAAGACGCCCTAGTCCTGTTTCTGCGGGAAAGCGGCCTATCGCAAGGAGCAAGTTCCTTCTTCCTCCAGCAAGCTAGTTACGGATCAGCTTTCCAGTGCAAGACCATCGTTTTCGAAAGCAAGGCTTGGACGGAAGCTCACGAAGGGAACAAGAGACTGCACGCAGAAATAGACAGGCTTATCAAGGAGTAGGCCCGCGTCAGAGATGAGCTGGTATACCGCCGGCGACGTGCCCGGGGACCGAGGCGCAGCCAAAACGAAGCGTCCTTTCAGCCGCGGTTCAGCCTTTGCGTTCAATCATGCCGCCGCTGCCGAGGATAGCGGACGTGAACAACCGCAATTCGTCCGCGCTCGGGGATGGGGAGACCAGTCGCCATGAAGCATATGCCGCAATTCGCCTTTTACGCCGCCGCCGCCATCCTGCTCGTCGGATCGATGATCAGCCGGTCCGGGCCGTCCGGACACAGCCGCGCCGCTCTCTCGCTGTCGATGGACTCGGGCCATGTCAGCTTCAGGGCCGAGCTCGGCGCCGCCCTGCTCGCGCTGCGGCTCTGACCGCCGTCAGGCGATCAGAGCCGGAACCGCCACCGAAAGAATGGCGAAGATCGCGACGAGTCCCAGGCCGCCATATGCGGTGGCGCGATGCACGCGTCCGAGTGACAGCCAGTCGTTGATCATCAACAGGCCGAGCAGAGGGAACAGGACCACGATCGGCATCAGCTCGCCCGGCACCAGTCCTGCCACGACCCATCCCAGGCGGCCAATGGCGGCCGCACTCAGGATGATCGAGCCGAGCATCATCAACCGCTTGTGCGTTTCCACATCACGCCGCCAGCGCAGCGCCAGGTAGATGTAGCCCGCGAAACCTGCGACGGCACCGATGTCACGCACCATCTGGGCCGACCGACCGATCTTGAGGACGCTTTCCACCTCGGCCAGGGGCATTCCGGCCGCCAGCCGAATGGGGAACACCAGGACTGCGGCGACGGCGGTCGCAGCGAATATGCCCAGCGCGAGCCACATCCCCACCGAACCGAGCCGCCGGTGCAGCGCGGTTTGCCGAACATAGACGAGCGCCGACTGGACCAGGAGCAGCACGTACCAACTCGTCCCGATGACGCCGTGCAGGAAAACATGCGCGGGAAGCGGCTTCTTCGCCATAAAGGCATTGAGGAAGAAGGTCGGCGCAAAGCCCGTCACGACGATAGCGAGCAGGAGAAGAGAAAACAGCAGGTAGAATGGACTGCGCGACCTGGCGACGCTGCGCGCACCAAGAACAGCCTGTGCAGAAGACCCCATATACCCGCTCCCCCCAATTACGAACGGCCGATCCGCCCATGAAGGCGGTCGACCGAATCGGAAGCGCGCGTCTCTACAGAGTGCCGATCAATTCGACAAGCTGGCTATTATGTTAGCAATCTAAGCACCTATTTCTTCGGGACCTTGCCCAGTTCCTTGGCCTCGTCGACAAGATGATCCTTGGTCTTCTCGCCTTGGTTGCGCAGCGCTTCGGCCTCGTTATGCGCGGCCGCCGCGTTCGGCGATCCGGCCGCAACGGCTTCCTTGAGATCGGCCTCGGCCTCGTAGCTCTTGTCGATCGCCTTGGCCTGCTGCTTCACTTCCTTCTGCGCCTGGCTGTCGCAGCCCGAAAGAGCGAGGCCTGCCGCCAGCAGACCGCCCGCCAGTGTCGCGCTCAAAATCGTCTTCATAAGCCTGTCCTCCTGCATCGCGGTCGCTTGGCGTGCCTTTCTTGCAGGCCGGGAACGCGCATAGGTGCACATTGGCTCCCCGGTTCCCTTGGACGTCCGCCTCCGCTAGGGCTGGCGCGGTGAGCAGCGAGCGACCCATCGACATCGCGATTGCGGGCGGCGGCCTGGCCGGCGGCCTCATCGCGCTCGCGCTGCGGGCACGGCGGCCGGACCTGCGCGTCGTCCTGATCGAGAGTGGCGACACGGCGGGCGGCAATCACATCTGGTCCTGCTTCGAGAACGATGTCGCACTTGCCGACCGCTGGCTGATCGAGCCGCTCATCGTGCATGGCTGGGGTAGCCATGAGGTGCGCTTCCCGGGCTTCGAACGCATCCTGTCCGGCGGCTATGCGAGCCTGTCTAGCGAGCGGCTCGACGCGGCGTTGCGCGACGCACTGCCGCCCGGCGACCTCCTGCTCGGCGCGCAGGTCACCGGGCTCACGCCGACGCGCGTCACGTTGGCCGACGGGCAAACCTTCGATGCGGGCGGGGTCATCGACTGCCGCGGTCCGGGAGATATGACGGCGCTCGATCTCGGCTGGCAGAAGTTCGTCGGCATGAGCTTGAAGACGGACGCGCCGCACGGCCTCACCCATCCGATCATCATGGACGCCACGGTCGATCAGGCCGAAGGCTATCGCTTCGTCTACGTCCTGCCCTTCTCCGCCAGCGAGCTGTTCATCGAGGACACTTATTACACCGTCGGCCCGGAGCTGGCGGTGAACGCGCTCAAGGCCCGCATCGCGGACTATGCCGCTGCACAGGGTTGGACCGGTACGCCCGGCGACCGCGTCGAGACCGGCGTGCTGCCGGTCTGCATGGGCGGCGATTTCGAGCGCTACTGGCGCACCTCTCCGCACGGCGTCGCCAAGGCGGGCCTGCGCGGCGGCTTCTTTCACGC
>JAGIAA010000056.1:0-3870 GCA_017745115.1 Sphingobium sp.
GATCCACATCGGCCACTCGACCGGCGGCGAGCTCATCGATCGGGAATTCGCGCTCGGCGAGGATGTTGAGCATTTCACGACCGACATTGCCGGTCGCGCCGACGACCACGACACGATAACCCACGGGGCAATTCCTTCCTGATGCGCTCGGCCAGAAGCTGGGGAGCGAGCGGGCGCCCGCATAGCGGATTGTCGCTCCGGCGCAAAGGCTGGAAGTTTACGAGATGGAGACGCGTGTCGTCGCTATGGATCGCAGGCTTCCGCCCGGGCGATCAGGAAAGCTGCCTCGCGCGCGTTTCGGGTCAGCTTGGCCGCCGCCTCGAATTCGGAGCGTGCCTCTGCCAATCGACCGGCACGGAACAGGAAGTCGCCCCTTGCCGCCGGCAGCGGCGCATAATGGCGCAGCGCGGCAACGTCGGCGATCTCGTCCACCAGCCGCAGGCCGACATCGGGTCCGAACGCCATGCTGTGGGCGATCGCGCGATTGAGATCGACAACCGGTGAGGGCATCACGGTCCTCAGCCGGTCATAGAGCCCGGCGATGCGGGACCAATCGGTTTCGGCGGCGGTTCGCGCTCGCGCATGGCAGGCTGCGAGTGCCGCTTGCAATACATAGGAGCCCCCTCCTCCTAGCGCTTCGGCGCGAGCCAGCGCCTCGAAACCCCGGTCGATCAGCAGCCGGTCCCAGCGCGCACGATCCTGCTCCGTCAGCGGCACGAGGGCGCCGTCCGGTCCGATCCGGGCGGGCAGGCGCGATGCCTGGATTTCCATCAAGGCGAGCAGGCCCAATACCTCCGCCGTTTCCGGGGCGTCTTTCGGCATCAGGCCGGTCAGTATATGACCCAGCCGCCGCGCCTCCAGGCACAGGCTCGGCCGAACGAGGTCGTCCCCTGCCGTGGCGGCATAGCCCTCGTTGAAGATCAGGTAGATGACCTCCAGTACCGAGGGGAGCCGCCCGGCCCATTCTACGCGCCGCGGCGTCTCGAAGCTCAACCCGGCTTTTGCGATCGCCTTCTTGGCGCGCACGATGCGCTGGGCGATCGTCGGCTCGCTCGACAGGAAGGCGCGGGCAATTTCATCCGTCGTCAGCCCGCCGATGACCCGCAAGGTGAGCGCAGCGCGGGCTTCGGCCGACAGCATGGGATGGCAGGCCGTGAAGATGAGGCCCAGCAGCTCGTCACCAGGATCGTCGTTCATGGACGCCTCGATTGCGTCTTCCGCGCTGTCCGACACCTCATCCTGCTCGCGCGCGATCTCCTCATGCTTGCGGGACCGCATCGCATCGCGACGGATAGCGTCGAGAGCGCGGCGTTTGGCGGCCGTCATCAGCCAGGCGCCGGGATTGGCGGGCACGCCTGTCCTGGGCCATTCGGAAAGAGCTATGACCAGCGCGTCCTGCGCCAATTCCTCGGCACGATCGATATCGCGCACCATCCGGGCCAGGCCCGCGATGAGTCTCGCCCGTTCAATGCGAAAAGTCGCTTCGATGGCTTGATGCGTCTCGCCTGCGGTCACATCGCCTTTTCGGCCAAGACCGCGGGAGAGACAAGAACGCTGTCAGGCCGCCGGCAGGATCAAGCGACGCCGAGCTTGCCGCGTTCCCCGGTGCGGGGATTCGCCAGCTCTTCAGGCGTCACGAAATCGGCGAGATCGGCGACCTCGAAAAACGGCCGGATCTCGATCTCGCTCTGGCCGGCGCCCGGATTGGGACAGCGCTTCGCCCAGGCGATCGCCTCGTCCATGTCCTTGACCTCCCAGATCGAGAAGCCGGCAACGACTTCGCGCGCCTCGGCGAATGGGCCATCGATAACCGTGCGCTTGGCACCATCGTACACAATGCGCTTGGAATCTTTGCCGGGCTTAAGACCCGCTGCCGCCACGAAGACGCCGGCTTCGACCAGTTCCTCGGTGAACCGGTCCATAGCTGCGAACGCCTCCATCGCCTCGGGCGTGGGCGCCACGCCGTTTTCGGTGTCTTCGTTCCCTTTTACGAACACCATGACTCGCATCGTCTGTCTCCTTCGTTGCCGCCGGCCGCATCGGCCTGACATCGGAACGACGAACGAAGCTTCCCGAAATCGACATCGTCCTGCAAATTTATTTTCGGGTGGTGCTGGAGCCGAGACGGACGGCGGCATCTGGCGCCGAGATCATGCGTCTCGGCGGCATTGGAACGCGATGGGAGCGGTCTCAGCTTGTCTTGGTGGACGGCGTGCCGGGGCTGCCCGACGGCGGGCCGACGAAGTTGGGGATGAACTGCTTGTGGCATTCATCGCAGGCTTCATCGAGTTCGCCGCCGACGGCAAAGAAAGCGTCCTTGTCGTGCTTCTCCGCGGCAGTCGCGGCCTTGAGCGCAAGGGCACGGACACCTGCCACGGCTGCGTCCCATTTGGGATCGTCGATGCGCCGGCCCGGCATCAACAGCACGTTGGTCAGTTCGGCCAGCGTCAGGGCGCCGCTCTCGGCGTCTTCCCATTCCTTGTCGTCCTTGGGGAAGAGCGAGCGCTCGCCCTTCTCATCGTTGATGAAGCCCTGCCAGCGCCAGATGCCCTCGCCGCCATTCTGCATGACGTGCCCCATGAACTCCTTCATCGGGAGCCGCGCAAAATCGGCCGGCAAGTGGCTGCCGTCCTCGGACGCCGTCGTGGCGGCGGGTGCAGCGGCATTGCCCTGCGTGGCCTTGGTGCCGCATGCACCGAGCAGCAGGGCCGCGATCAGAACGCTTTTCGACATGCGCATATCAGGCACCTCTCCGTTTCATCCCGGAGGTTTTCCCACCGCCGGTTCATGCGATCTTCTTCCCGACGGCCCTTCAGTTTGCCGATTTGGGGAATGGCGGCGGCTCGTCAGTGCCCCAGAAGGGCTCGTGGCAACCGTCGCAAACTTCGTCCATCTCGCTGCCCACGGCATAGAGCACGGCGATGTTCTTGCTCGCGGCCGCCTGCTTGAGCTTGGCCGTCGCATCGAGGAGGACGCGCGCCTTCGTGATGAATTGATCCGGATTGGCCCGGATCCGTCCCTCGATCGTCTTGGCGTTCACGGCATCCCAGTCCTTGCCCGCAGGGCCGACCTGGCCGACAGCCTGCTCGCCCATGATAGGCACGCCATTGGCTGTGACCTCGACGTCCTTGGCATGGTCGATCAGCTCCTGCGCCCGCTCGTTCATGAGCGCGCTGGAGTCCGCGATCTTCTTCCAGTCGTCGTCGGACAGCTTGGCCGGGTCGAGCGCATCGCCCTTGTCGTTATAGGCCTTGCTCATCATGCCCCAAATGGCCTCGGCATTGGGTTCCATGACGAGCGCCATCGTCTCGTTGATGGTGTGCGCGGCCTTCTTTTGCGCCTGCTGGCAGCCGGTCAACACCAGCAATGCCGTCAGAACAATCCCACTCGCCCGCATCGCCACACCCTCTCAAATCGTCGAGGCGGCATAGTAGTAGACCGAGTCAACCGGGCAAGCGAAAAGGGCGACGCAATCGCTGCGCCGCCCTTTTCTGAAACCGTTTCGTAACGCCGGTGAAACCCGAAAAATCAGGCCTCTTCGCGGACGTCGCGGCGCTCGGCGATGCGAGCGCGCTTGCCGGTGCGGCCACGCAGATAATAGAGCTTGGCGCGACGCACGACGCCCTTGCGGACGACCGTGATGCTCTCGACATTCGGCGAATAGAGCGGGAAGACGCGCTCGACGCCCTCACCGAAGCTGATCTTGCGAACCGTGAAGTTCGAACCCATGCCACGGTTCGAGCGCGCGATGCACACGCCTTCGAACATCTGAACGCGGGTGCGGTCGCCTTCGACGACCTTCACGCCCAGGAAGTGCATCTCCCCGCCAAGATAGCTGATCGCCTCCAGCGGCAGGTCGGTGTCGCGGCG
>JAGIAA010000056.1:3880-21155 GCA_017745115.1 Sphingobium sp.
GGTCTGGCCTGCGTAGCCGTGTATCGTCTTCCGCCTGGCGTTTCCGCCATGCCGCGATCTTCGCATGATCCCCCGATCGCAACACTTCGGGGATCATACGCCCTTCCCACTCAGCAGGTCGGGTGTAGTGGGGATATTCGAGGAGACCGTTCTCGAACGACTCCTCATCCCCGCTTGAAGCCGCGCCCATTACGCCGGGAAGCAGCCGAATGCAAGCGTCAAGCGCCAATAAAGCGCCGATTTCTCCGCCTGACAGCACGATATCGCCCATCGAGACCTGCTCGATCTGCGGCCGCGCCTCGAACAGGCGCTCGTCGAACCCCTCGAACCGGCCGCACAGGATCGCGACCCCGGGGCCGGCGGCAAGGCTGCGGATACGCTCCTGGGTCATCGGGACGCCGCGCGGCGTCATGGCGAGGATCGGCAAACCCGGGCGTTGCGCAGCGGCATGATCGACCGCAGCGGCAACCACATCCGCGCGCAGCACCATGCCCGCCCCGCCGCCAGCCGGCGTATCATCGACGCTGCGGTGCCGGTCCGTTGCGAAATCGCGGATCTGGATGGGCTCGCATGTCCATTTACCCTCCTCGAGCGCCCGCCCGGCGAGCGAGACGCCCAACGGCCCGGGGAACATCTCGGGATAGAGGGTGAGGATCTGCGCGACGAAGGTCATGGGAAGCGCAGATAGATCGGGAGGCCGGACCGGGGCAAGCGCGCTCAGCGCGCCTTATGCGCAACGAAGATCAGGAACTCGCCATGCGTGTCGTTCCACCACCAGTCGCGCAGATAGCGGCGCTTGATGGCGTCGAGGTCATAGGAGGGCTCGCGCCCGCGCCCCCGCGCGACGTCGCGCGATGCGTCGCACATGAAGTCGAGCTGGGTTGCGTCCCGCCTGCAGAAGGCCCTAACGTCCGACAGGCCGGCTTCCCGCCCCAGCTGCACAAGAGCGGACCCGGTATAGAGAAAGAGGTGGCGCGGCGGTTCCAGCCCGCGCCAGTCCGGGCCGAAGATATCATGGGCCATGGCCTCGACATTGGGCGTGATCATGACGATCCGTCCGCCCGGCGTCAGCAGCTCTGCGCAGCGCGCCATGACCCCGGCAGGATCAGGCAGATGCTCAATCACATTGTTGAGCAGAATGCCTTCGAACCGCCGGTCATCGAGAGCGGGATCGTGAATGTCCATGGCATGTGCCTCGGCGCCGCGCACTCGCTTCGCGACGGCGACGGCGCCGGCGTCGAAATCGATGCCCGTCGCCTGCCAGCCCGCGCCGATCGCCTGACGCAGGAACAGGCCCGCGCCGCACCCGACATCCAGCATCCTGCCCGGCTTCAGGCCCGCAAACTGGTCCAGCTGCGTCTCGAACAGATGCCGCCAGGGTGGCAGCAGCGCCGCCAGTAGCTTCTTCAGGCCATCGTGCGACCGGCTATAGGGGAAAGGCTCCAGCACCCCGCCATCATCGTCATGGGCCTCATGCGTATGATAGCTCTGGTAGAGGGCGCCGAGACCGTCGGGGAGCGGCATCGGATCGAGCCAGACAATGCGGCAGGCGGGATTCGTGCATTTGCGGCTGTCCCATATGCCGGGTGCACCAAACAATGGGTCGCGCTGCTGCTCGTGCAGGAGCGTTCCGGCGGCGCCGCATAGCGCGCAGACCGGAGCGGCGCGGCAGGCCACGCCTTCATTGTCGATAACATCCGCCATGTGACGATTCCCCCGACCCGGACTGTCTATCGAAGCCGCGTCAGTCACAAAAGGCCTTTGCGACAATCGCCTACCCGGCCTCGATCTGCGTCGCGTGGATCGGCACCATGAAGCGCTTGTCGCCGGGTTTCTCGATTTCAAGGATATCGCCCGCGCCGAAATTCTCGACGGCCACGACTGTCCCGATCGCCTCGCCCGCATCGCGCATGCAAGGCAGGCCGATCAGGTCGACATGATAATATTCACCCTCTTCGAGCGGGCGGCCACGCCGAGCGCAGCGCCATGCCCGCCCCGCCGCCAGCCGGCGTATCATCGACGCTGCGGTGCCGGTCGGTTGCCAAATCGCGGATCTGGATGGACTCGCATGTCCACTTACCCTCCTCGAGCGCCCGCCCGGCGAGCGAGACGCTCAACGGCCCGGGGAACATCTCGGGATAGAGGGTGAGGATCTGAGCGGTGAAAGTCATGGGCGACTGTCTAGCGCTCGGCGACCAGCACAACCCATTCGCCAATCGTGCCGCCAAGCAGGGCTGTGGCCGCATTGCGCAGCTTGAGCGTGCGCCGGTCCACTTGCGGCGGCGTCGCGCCTGCCTTCTCGGCGATCTCGATCGAGGCATCGGCCATAAAATCGATCTGGTTGCCGTTCAGCGGGCTGAACACCTGAATGTTGCGAAAGCCGGCATTCGCCGCGAACTTATGCAATGCCTGCGCACTGAAGAGATAGATATGGCGCGGCACTTCCAGGCCCCGCCAATGCTCGCCGAACACCGCGTGGCACTGGGCCTGAATGTTGGGGGTGACCATGACGACGCGACCGCCCGGCGCCAGCAATGCATGGCAACGCGCGAAGACACGCGCGGGATCCGGTAGATGCTCGATCACATTGTTGAACGCGATGCCGTCGAACCGCTTACCGTCAAGCGCGGGATCGTGCATATCCATCGCCTGCGCGTCAACGCCCGGAATGGCGCGCGCGGCAGCAACGGCCGCCTCGTCAAAATCGATGCCCATGACACGCCAGCCAGCAGCGGCGGCCTGAGCAAGGAAATGGCCTGAGCCACAGCCCACTTCGAGCATGTCGCCCGGCGCCATGTCGCCGAAATGCATGAGGCTGCTCAGGAATTGCAGGCGGCGCCCTGGAAAGATCGCCGCAAGTACCCTCTTGGCAAGGCCCGGCGACGCGACCGCCGCAGCACCTTCACCGGCCGAATGGGTGTAATAGCTGGAATAGAATTTCCCGAGGTCGCCCGCGTCCGGCATAGGATCAATCCAGGCTAGACTGCAAGCGGCATCGGCGCATTGACGGATCGACCAGATGCCCGGCGCCTGGAAAAGCTGGTCGCGCTGCTTATCGTGAATGACCCGGCCTTCGGTACCGCAGGCCGGGCAGTCACCCTGGGCACGGCAATGCACGCCCTCGTTCAGCATAGTCACGTCAGACAAACCGGCCCCCTCTTGACTGGCAGGCACGAACCGCCCGCAGCAGCCCTACTCCACAAATGCCGCGTCGACCAAGACGAGCTGCGATTGGGGAGTCGTTGCATGGATCGGCACCATGAAGCGCTTGCCGTTGGGCTTTTCAATCTCGATCACGTCGCCCGCGCCGAAATTCTCCACGGCAACGATCGTGCCGACAGGATCGCCCGCGTCGCTGACGCACGGCAGGCCCATGAGGTCGCAATGATAATATTCGCCGGGCTCGAGCGGCGGCAGGGCCGAGCGCGGCACGGTGAGCACGACGCCACGCAGCGCCTCGGCTTCGGTGCGGCTGGCCACTTCGGCGAAGCGGGCGACGGCGCCGTTCGGCCCGGGGCGGATCGACTTCAGGGTCAGCGTCCGCGTACCCGCGCTGAATGTCTTGTAACGCTTGAGGCTCTCCGGCCCATCGCCGAAGAGCTTCAGGCGCAGCTCGCCCGCCACGCCATGCGCGCCGATGATGGCGGCGAGAGTGACGGATCGATCAGGCGACATAGCAAGGATGTGCCCGACGGTTCTCGACGACGCTCGAACCGAACGGAGAAAAGACGCCGTTCGTGTCGAGCGAAGTCGAGACACGCATCAGATCAGCCCTCGGCCTTCTCTTCGCCGGCCTCTTCGGCAGCGGGAGCTTCGGCAGTAGGCGCTTCCTCGGCGGCAGCTTCCTCAGCGGCAGGCGCTTCTTCCGCAGCAGCTTCAGCGGCCGGAGCCTCTTCAGCGGCAGCTTCCTCGGCAACCGGCTCCGGTGCCGGCGGCGGAGCCTTGGCGGCTTCCTCAGCGGCCTTCTTCGCCTCTTCGGCCTCGGCCAGCTTCGCGGCCTTGTCCTCGGCGCGATCCTTGGCCTTCTGGCCCGGCTCAGCCTTGTTCGGATTATTGCGGACCGCGCGCTCCTTGACACCGGCGGCGTCGAGGAAGCGGGCAACGCGGTCGGTCGGCTGGGCGCCGACGCTCACCCAATGCTTGGCGCGCTCGACGTCGAGCACGACGCGCTTCTCGTCGGTCTTGGCGAGAAGCGGGTTGTAGCTGCCGATGCGCTCGATGAAACGGCCGTCGCGGGGCGAGCGGCTGTCGGTCACGACGATCTTGTAATAGGGACGCTTCTTGGAGCCACCGCGCGACAGGCGAATGCTGGTTGCCATATGAACTTACCTTACCTTTCTGAACTTGTTCAAACTGTTAGAAGTCACTTTTTCCTGAAATTCTGAAATCCGGGCGGCATGCCGCCGGGAAGGCCGCCACCCGGCAGGCCGGGCAATCCACCCCCTGCCCCGCCGAGCGCGCCGAGATCGGGCATGTCTCCGCCACCGCCACCGCCAAGCAAGCCGCCCAGGCCGCCGCCACCGCCGAACATCTTGGCCAGCCCCTTGAGTCCGCCCATTTTCTTGAGCTTCTTCATGGTGGTCTCCATGTCTTTGTGCATCTTCAGGAGCTTGTTCACGTCCTGCACCTGGAGACCGGCGCCCTTGGCGACACGGATCTTGCGCTTGGCATTGAGCAGTTCGGGACGGTCACGCTCCTTCTGCGTCATGGAGCCGATCAGAGCGTCGAGATGGACCAGAGTCTTGTCGCCCACGCCCGATGCTGCCATTTGCGCCTGGGCCTTCTTGAGGCCCGGGATCATGCCGGCCAGCATGCCGAGGCCGCCCATCTTCTGCATCTGCTGCAGCTGCGTGCGCAGGTCGTTGAGATCGAACTTGCCCGCCGCCATCCGCTTGGCAAGCTTCTCGGCGTCTTCCGCCTGGATGGTTTCAGCCGCCTTCTCGACCAGGCTGACGACGTCGCCCATGCCGAGGATACGCTGCGCGACGCGCGCCGGATGGAAAGGCTCGAGCGCGTCGAGCTTTTCGCCGACGCCGGCGAACTTGATGGGCTGGCCAGTGACCGCACGCATCGACAGCGCAGCGCCGCCACGAGCATCGCCGTCCATACGGGTCAGGATGACGCCCGTCAGCGGCACCTGCTCGGTGAAGTTCTTGGCGACATTGACAGCGTCCTGGCCGGTCAGACTGTCGACGACGAGAAGGATTTCGGCAGGGTTGGCGACATCGGCCACCGCCTTCATCTCGTCCATCAGAGCCTGGTCGACATGGAGACGGCCCGCCGTGTCGAGCATCAGCACGTCGTAGCCCTGCAGCTTCGCGGACTGGAGCGCGCGGCGGGCAATCTCGACCGGCTGCTGGCCAGCCACGATCGGCAGCGTCGCCACATCGATCTGCGTGCCGAGCACGGCGAGCTGTTCCTGCGCGGCCGGGCGATTGACGTCCAGCGACGCCATCAGCACCTTCTTGCGGTCCTTTTCGCGAAGGCGCTTGGCGAGCTTGGCGGTGGTCGTCGTCTTGCCCGAGCCCTGCAAGCCGACCATCATGACGACGGCAGGCGGCGTGACATCGATCAGCAGGTCGGAGGCGTCGGCACCGAGCGTCTCGGTGAGCGTGTCGGAGACGATCTTGACGACCATCTGGCCCGGCGTGACCGAGCGCAGCACATCTGCGCCGACCGCGCGGTCGGTCGCCTTGTCGACGAACTCGCGCGCGACCGGCAGTGCGACGTCCGCTTCGAGCAGGGCGATTCGCACCTCGCGCATCGCGGCGCGCACATCCGCCTCCGAGAGCGCACCACGCCCCCTGAGCTTGTCGAATACGCCGCCGAGCCGATCGCTCAGACTGTCGAACATCGCGTCACCTCACAAGCGGCGCAAGCCGCGGAAAACCTGCTCTTGGGTCCATGCTCATGGCTACAACGGAAAACGCGCCGGCGGGCGAAACCTCGCCGGCCAGCGTCGATCCCCAATGCCGAACCATGCAGCATTTCCAGGACTGTCAGAACGTCCGGTGAGGCGGAACACCGCCCTCGGACGCGGCGCGCATAGCCCAGCCTCGCCGGAAAGGCAAGAAATGCCACCGATCGAACTCGTCGGCAGGGAACAAATTCGTTCGATAACGAGATGAAAACCTTGTCGCAGTTAGACCGATTGCCAGTTTCATGCGACGGCCATTGCTGATAGGAATAATTCCCATGTCCCAAACGGTAGATCAGCCCGAAAGCCCCGAAAGCCCGACCGGACTTTCCCGTCGCCACCTTCTCATGGGCGGGGCCATGCTGGCCGTCGCAGGCGCAGCCTATGCGCGTATGCCCAGGCGCCGCTTCCAGAACATCGACAATGCGAAGTTCGAGGAAATGTTCCCGAAGAGCTTCGGCAAATGGTCCACTCTGCCCTCGAGCGAACTGATCATGCCGCCCGAAGGCGATCTGACCGCCAAGCTCTATCAGCACATCCTCACGCGCACCTACGTCAATGATGCAGGGCAAGGCGTCATGCTCCTGGTCGCCTACAACAGCGAGCAGGTGAACAACGTCCAGGTTCATCGCCCGGAGATCTGCTACAAGGCCAGCGGCTTCGATATCAGCGACAGCAAGCCTTACGACATTCAGGTGAGCAAGGACCAGATCATTCCGGCCCGGCTGGTGCGCGCAGAGCGGGCCACACGGACCGAAAACATCATCTACTGGACCCGCATCGGCGACAAGTTTCCTCAGAGCTGGGCCGATCAGCGCGTCGCGATGACCCTGGCCAATCTCGAGGGTTTCTATGCCGACGGTCTGCTGGTGCGCGTCTCGGTGGTGGACAATGACGAGGCCAAGTCCGTCGCGCTGCTCTCCCGCTTCCTGCAGGAAATGGTGCAAAACAGCCCGCCGCAGGCGCGCTACATCGCCTTCCGGGCCTGACTCCTACCTTCGAAAAGGCAATTGAAGCGGAAGAGGGCTCGCGTGGCGGCTTAGCTTGCTCGCTGCGCGGCCGCTTGTGCCGCTGCCACGGGACCATTGGCTGACGTCTTCAGATTGGGCCAGATCTTGCCGACCAGATGGTCGAGCAGGAAGATCGAGATCAGCGCCGTCATGAAAGTCGTCATGCCCGCAAAATCATGCAGGAACCCCTGCGCCATCGCCTCGCCGCCATAATAGGTCAGCAGCACGAGGAACATGATGCGCACGAAGTTGGCGAAGATCGCCACCGGCGCCACGGCCACGAACAGCAGCATCGCATAGCGAAAATTGGCATGGTGCCGCAGATAGACGTAGAACAGCGAAATGGCCGACAGCGAGATGAGCGAATTGAGGCCCGAGCATGCATCAGCCACGAAGAGCTGATACTGGCCGATCTGGATCGTCACGCCTTCCTGCGCGATCGGATAGCCCAGATGATAGAGCAGGCTCACCGACCAGCCGGACAACGCCACCTTCAGCGGATTGGTGATGGCCGCAACGATGGTTTCCGGCGGTGGGAACATGAACAGCAGGTAGAACAACGGAAACCACAGCACCATCAGCGCGCGCCGCCCGATGAAGCTGAACAGCGTCAGGATCAGCAGGCCGTACGTGACATAGCCTTCGATCTCGACGATCGCGCTGACGCGGGCGATGTAATAGAGCGCCAGCAGGGGCACCAGCAACAGGAGGACAGTGCGGGTCGGCGCTGGCTTCGCGAAAGGCCGCGCATGCTTCCACTCGCGCACCAGCAACCAGAGGCCCGTCGCCAGCACGATCGGCCCATGAGCGCCCTGCTCGGTCGACCAGCTATCCTTGCTGACGAACAGCATCGTCGGCAGGAAAATGGCCAAAGCTCCGGCAAGAAGCACCGGATTGGCCAGAATCCACTGGATTGGGGCGCTTTTCGACCACTCGGTCGTGCTGGAATTTGTCACTGTAGCCTTTGTCCCACCCCAAATGTTCCGGCCTTATTGGCCAAGTCCAGTTAACAGCCGGTATTTATACGCGATAGACGCCGCATTTGCGGCCCGCAATATCCAGCCACGGCGCATGTTCAGGTCCACCAATAAGCGATCGCGCGCATCTCGATACTGATGCGCGGCGCTGCATCCGCCGGGCTCAACGGATCGTCGAAGGCGACGTGGGGCATGAGGCGCGCCACCCCCGTCTCGCTGTCATGCGTCTTGAAAACGATCGCCTCGTCCACTGTCAGATCGGGATACCAGCACCAGCGGTGCCCAGGATCATGCGCGACGACGTAGCCTTCAAACGACCAGTCGCCCTGTGGGCTATCGAAGATGGCGTCCGCCAGGACGAGGTCATCGCCGGTCACGGTCCGCGCATCACACAGTGCGAGCGGCACGTCCTGCGGTGCCGGCGACAGAGCGCGCCAGACATTGTAATGCGCCGCGCGCCGGAACGGCCGCCCTTCCGCACGGCCTTCCGCAAACTGCCGGCCCGTCGCGTCGCTGATGTCGACATGCGCGAAACGGGCGGGGTAGCTGTTGTCCTTGGAGCCGGCCTTCCCGCCCCGCTCGGAAAAGCGCATGATCGGCGGGCTGTTGCAGAAGACGGCGTCCGCGCCGGAAACGGCCTTCACCAGCTCGGCGATCTCAGGGCAATGCACCTTTGCAGCGGCATCGCGATCGGCAAAGTCAGTCACCGCGCTCTTATGATCGACGAGGATGAATCCCTCGACGTCGAGACTGGTCCGCTGGCCGCGCACGCCATGAATGGGCATCGTCCGCGCATCGATCACCACGGTATCGCGGCTGTGATCATTGGCGAAATAGCAAGGGCGCGCCGGCTCGCGGGCCGAGTAGTTGATCGTCACAGCGTCGCGCGCGCCTGATTGAGGCATGGGGGCGTCCTCTCCGGTTTCTCTCCCGCGTAGCGGTTCAGCGCGCGCGAGAAAAGAGCGGACCCGCTGGACAGCGAGGAAAAAGCGCGTCTTTAATGCATGATCGGTGGCCAGCGGGCTGGGGGAGCGGACGAGCATGACCAGCGCAAGCACCGCACCGGCGCCGCAGGGCCACCTGCGCTCCATCATCGGCGGATCGCTCGGCAATTTCGTCGAATGGTATGACTGGTACGCCTATTCGGCCTTTTCCGTCTATTTCGCGAGCCGCTTCTTCCCCTCGGGCGACCGGACCGCCGAACTGCTCGGCGCAGCGGCGATCTTTGCGGTCGGCTTTTTCATGCGGCCGATCGGCGCCTGGCTGATGGGCGTTTATGCCGACCGGCACGGCCGCAAGGCCGGCCTCGCTCTGTCGGTCGCGATGATGGGCGGTGGCTCTCTGATGATCGCCTGCATCCCGACCGTCGCAACGATCGGCGTCGGTGCCCCGATCCTGCTGCTCGTCGCCCGCTTGTTGCAAGGTCTCAGCGTCGGCGGCGAATATGGCGCGAGCGCGACCTATCTGGCGGAAATGGCCACCGAGGGCCGCCGCGGGCACATTTCCAGCTATCAATATGTGACTCTGATCGGCGGGCAGCTTGCGGCGCTGGCCGTGCAGATGATCCTGCAGACGATGCTCGACGAGGCGCAGATGGAAGCCTGGGGCTGGCGTATCGCCTTCCTGATCGGCGCGATATTGGCGTTCGGCGTGTATTTCCTGCGGCGCAAGATCGCAGAGACAGCCGATTATGAGACAGCCAGGGCCACCGGGCGCAAGTCCGGTGGGCTCGAACTGATCCGCGAGCATCCGGGCGCGGCGCTGCTGGTGCTGGCACTGACCGCAGGCGGCACGCTCGCCTTCTATGCCTACACGACCTACATGCAGAAATATCTCGCCAACTCGGCCGGCTTCACCCGGCCGCAGGCGACGACGATCATGACCGGTGCGCTGTTCCTCTTCATGTGTGCGCAGCCTTTGTTCGGCAGCCTCTCGGATCGGATCGGCCGGCGACCGCTGCTGATCGGCTTCGGCCTCGCCGGTACTCTGTTCACCGTCCCACTCTTCCACGGCATCGCCCACGCCGGATCGCCATTCGCCGCCTTCCTGCTCGTGCTGGCGGGGCTCATGTGCGTCTCGGGCTACACCTCGATCAACGCGGTGGTGAAGGCGGAACTCTTTCCCGCGCACATCCGTGCACTCGGTGTGGCGCTGCCCTATGCGGTCGCGAACAGCCTGTTCGGCGGCACTGCGGAATATGTGGCGCTCAAGCTCAAGGACATCGGCCAGGAAAGCCTGTTCTATTGGTATGTGAGCGGCATGTGCGCGCTGTCGCTCGTCGCCTACTGGCGCATGCGCGAGACGGCGAGGCATGGGACGATGGCGGGCGACAAGGCGGCTAGCTGACCGGCCGCATCAGCCCTTCCTGAGCGGTGGTCGCCACGAGCCGGCCGTCCTGCGTGAAGAAACGCCCGCATGCGAGGCCGCGCGCATCCCCGGTCCAGGGACTTTCGATCTGGTAGAGTAGCCAGTCGCCGCACTGGACATCGCCATGGAACCACATGCTGTGATCGATGCTTGCCGACTGGTAGCCGGGCATACCGATCTGGATGCCATGCGCGCGATAAGCAGAGGCGAGCAGCAGGGAATCGCTGATCCAGCCCAGCAAGGCGCGCTGCATCGCTTGCGGCAAGTCGAGTGGTCCCTCTCCCACCCGGATCCAGCAATAAGCGAGACCCGGATGCGGCTGCTCAAGCGCTTCCGGCGTCAATGTCGCGACGGGCCGATACTCAAATGCACTGGGCCGCTGGATCAGGCGCTTGAAGACCGGGCTGGCTTTGTCGGGATGCTGAGCGACATAATCCGCGAAACTGCCCAGTTCCTCCGGCATGGGCACGTCCGGCATCGGCATCTGGTGATGCAGGCCCTTTTCGTGCGCATGGAAGGAGGCGGTCATGTTGAAGGCCGGCTTTCCGTCCTGCCGCGCCACGACGCGGCGGTTGGAGAAGGCCTTGCCGTCCATGTCCGCATCGACGGCATAGTCAATCTCATGGTCCTCGCTCGCTGGCCGCATGAAATAGCAGTGCAGCGAATGGATCGGGCGGTTGTCCGGCACGGTCTTGCTGGCCGCCATGATCGCCTGGCCGACAACCTGCCCTCCGAAAACGCGGCCGACGCCGCCGGGCCTGCGTGCGCCGGTGAAGTGCAGCGGTTCGGCGCCGGCGCGCACGTCGAGGAGGCCTAGGAGGCCCGCGACCAGCGCCGCTACTTCCGGATCGCCCTGCCCTGCTGACATTCGCGTCAACTGCATCAATTGCACCTACCCGGCAAGGCCCACGCGCGTTATTCGAGGCCGGAGCGGTGCGGAGCAACCCGCCGCCAAGGGAGGATGGGCATGCTGGCGCTTTATCATTTCGGGCCGGTGGCCAATTCACTGACGCCGCTGCTGTGCCTTATCGAGAAAGGTCTCGATTTCGATGACCGTTTCCTGAATTCCCGCCTGTGGGAACATCACAGCTCCGAATTCCGCGCGATCAACCCGCAAGGCATGGTACCGGTGCTGCTGCACGATGGCCGGACCGTGACCGAATCCACGGTCATCAACGAATATCTGGAAGACGCCTTCCCTGACGCGCCACTCCGTCCTGCCGATCCCTACAGCCGCGCGCAGATGCGGGTCTGGACCAAATATGTCGACGAATATGTCTGCCCCGCGCTGACCACGATCGGTGCACAAGGCGCGCGCGCTTTCGTGGGCTCGATGGACGCCGACGATCTCGCCGGCCGCATCGCCAACATGCCCAATGCCGAGGTGCGCCGGAAGTGGGAGACGATCGCCGCGGCCGGCTATAGCGACGAGCAACTCGCCGACGCCCGCGCCAAGCTCGCCCTCGTCGTCGCGCGTGTCGAGGCGCAGCTCGGCGAGAGCGGCGACTGGATTGTCGCCTCGGGCTATTCGCTCGCCGACATCAAGCTCTATTCGATGATGCCCGGCGTCGAGCGGGTGCTTGCCGACCAATGCAACGAAACCGCTTCGCCCCTCACGCATGCCTGGCTGCGCCGCATGGAAGCGCGCCCCGCTGTGCAGGCGATGCGCGCGAAAGAGTATAAGCGCTAGCGACCAGCGCGCGATGAAATGCGGACATGTTGACGCCTCAACGAGGCCGCACTAGCCTCACGCCATCGAGCGGAAAAACCGCCGGCTTCAGGGGGGCGGATGCTCGAGGTTCACACCTGGCAACCGAATGCAAACTCAGGCAAACCTCTGCTTTGTCTGCACGAGAAGGGCGTGCCCTTCACCTATCATTATGTCGACATGGGGAAGCAGCGTTGGGCAGTGGCTGGTCCGCGTCGCATCGCGCCCGCGCGTGCTGGAGGCATTGGGACGGCCGGATACGGCGCCCGAAGTGATCACCATGGGACCGGAGCGCGGACGCTGGGGCTGAAGGGGAAAACTGGATGAGCACGACCTATGACGGCGCGGACAGCGAGACGAGAATATTCTCGGGCTCCTCATCCAGCAGATCAAGACCGATTTCCAGCTGACCGATTCCGAAGCCGGCCTCCTCCTCGGCCCGACCCAGGCGATCTTCTATGCGCTCGTGGCGGTGCCCTTCTCCCGCTACATCGACCGCTGGACCCGCAAGTGGATCATCGCCAGCGGATTGATCATCTGGAGCCTCGCCACCGCCGCCTCGGGTCTTGCCGCCAATTTCACCCAGCTGTTCGTCGCGCGCGTCGTCGTCGGCGCCGGCGAATCCGTAAACGGCCCAACCGCCTATTCGATGGTCGCCGACAGTTTTCCGCGCGAACGCCTGCCGCGTGCAGTTGCGACCCTGCAGCTCGGCTCGGTGGCGGGCAGCGGCCTGTCGCTGTTACTCGGCGGAGCGATGATCTGGCTCATCGCCGAGGTCGGATCCCCGGATTTGCCGATCGTTGGCATGTTACGTCCATGGCAAGCCGTGCTCCTGCTCATCGGCCTGCCCGGGCTTGTCGTGTCGCTGTTGCTGCTGACAGTCAAGGAACCGCCACGCCACAATCTCGCCATGGCGTCTCGCAAAACCGGATTCAGCACCACGGTCAAATATCTCTGGCTACATTTCGCCGTTTTCGGGCCGATGTTCATCGGCCTCACCTTGGGATCGCTCGACGTCGGTGGACGGCAATGGGGCGCGGCCTTCTTTCAGCGCACCTACGGATGGTCGCCGGCGCAGTACGGCATCGTCTCCGGCATGCTGTCGATTCCGCTGATGTTGCTTGGATTGTTCCTCGGCGCAAGATGGGCGGAATGGTTCCAGAAGCGCGGCGACCCGGCCGGCGCCTATCGCGTGATCCTCTATACGAGGCTCATCTCAATCCCCTTCTCGATCATGATGCCGCTCATGCCGACGCCCGAGCTGTCGATCGCGTTCAACGGGGTCTTCTACCTGACGATCGGCATGACCGGACCGATGCTCAATGCGGCGATGCTGGCGATCTCTCCCAATGAGATACGCGGCCAGATCATGACGCTCTACCTATTCATCTATACGGTCGTTGGTGTCGGCGCGGCGCCCTATGTGACTGGCCTGACGACCGACTACATCTTCACCTCGCCCGATGACCTGAGGTGGTCGATCGCGCTGTTGCATGTCGTGTTCCTCCCTTTGTCACTGGGCGTCACGTGGCTCGGACTGAAGGCCTTCCGGAAGGAGGTCGAACGCCTGAATCGGGCTGATCAGCAAAAGGCATGAGACCCTGTCATTTTTGCCATTCGGGCCAAGCTTGTCGAAGTCCCGTCCTGCAACATCGTGCAGACCGCGCGATGGACGTTGGAGCCGAACGCGTGCGAACTACAACGAAGCGCTAACGATGATGTTGGCCGATCTCAGTCGGACGCCGGCCAGTAGCGCGGCGTCGAAAGGTTCATGGTGCGGAAGAAGGCGTTGATCGCGTGGATCTCGCCGCCCCAGATCTTGAATGCCTCGAAGGTGACCAGCGCATTGTCCGGGCCATAGGAACCGGTGTAGCCGAAGTTCATCCAAAGCAGGACGATCCCCTTCTCCTCGTCGACCGCGGCGACATTTGCAATGATGCCGGGATGCACGACGATGCGCTGCGAATACAAGCCGCAGTCGCCGCGCCCGCAGCCTTCTCCAGCCAGGATCGCGCCGTTCTCGACGCGATATGCCTCGGGGGCGAATGGAGTCCTTGCGTCGCTGAAGCTGCCGATGCGCAACCCCTCGGCGTACGTGAGCGCAGTCTTGATCATCGCCTGGCGAGGCATTTTCTTCCCGGCCGGGATCGTCGTCTCCATTCCACGAATGGGCTTGCCGAGTTCGGTCGGACGCAGGCGCGACCCGGGCTCGACACGCTGGACCAGCGATTCAATGCCGCCGATCTTGCCATCTTCGACACGGAGCAGCACCGAATAAAGCACAGCCACATCGCCCTCGAGCAGATGGACATGCGTCGCCGCGATCTTCCTCGTCATGTCGAGATAGTCGTGGCGGAACGTGCCCTTGCCGGTGATCGTCGTCCAGATGCCCTCGCCGAGCTTCTTGTCCTGCGAGTCCTCGGTGTAGCGGATCGCCGGCTTGGCGAGCGGGAGCTTCGAGGCGTCATGCGCGACCACCGCATCGACATAAGCCGTGAGGAGGTTGGTCATGCAGGTGCGGTCGCAGGAGGCGGCAGAGGCGGGGGTGGCACTGATGCCCAAAGCGATCGAGAATGAGAGAAAGTAACGACGTGCCATTATGAAATCCCCCTGCCAAATTTCTTCGTCGCCGCGCGTCCACCGGCTCGTCGAAACAGGACGCGATTATTGCTCATCCGTTCGTGCCGAGCGAAGTCGAGACACGCTGTCCGCTCCGCCATGGTTCTCGACTTCGCTCGAACCGAGCGGAGTGATCATACGAATTCCCTAGAGCGCATCCGCCACGGCCTTGGCGTCCGCCGTCATTTTCGCGCGCCGTTCCTCGCCGGCCTTCCGCACCTCGTCCATTTCGAACTCTGTCGGAAAAGCGGCCAGCATCTCATTGAAATACTCTGTAACTTCCGGAATGAACTCGCCATGCGGGAAGATATAAGGTTCGTTATTCTCGATCGCCTTCACGACTAGCCGGCCGACCTCCAGCGGGTCCATGCCGTTGGCGATCGGATCCTTTTTCTCGCTCGGCTGAGCGCCGCTGGTGTGCGTCTCGCGATAGAGCGGTCCACCCGTCATGGCCCGCGTCTTGACCATGCCGGGGCACAGCACCGAAGCGCCGATCTTGTACGGTCCCAGCGCCAGCCGCAGCGCATCGGTCATGCCGCGCACGGCGAATTTGGTGGTCGCATAGATGCCGGCAAAGGCCGGAACAGGAATCATGCCCGCCATGGACGAGGTGTTGACGACATGGCCGCCCTCGCCATGCGCCTTCATGTCGGCAAGGAAGCTGACCAGGCCATTGACCGTACCGCCGAGATTGACGTCGATCACATAGTCCCAATCTTCGTAGCTCGCCTCGTCGATCGGGTTGCGTTGGCTGACGCCGACATTGTTGCAGAGGACATGGACATTGCCGAAGATGCGCTTTGTCTCGGCAGCAGCGGCCGCCATGGCCGCGCGATCGGTTACGTTGAGCTGGATCAGGTGAACGCGATTGTCGCCGCGCAGGAGCTCGCGGGCTTCATCAAGATGATCCTGCAGGAGATCGGCGATCACGACCTGCATGCCGCGCTCAAGAAAGGCCTGCGCCATGCCGAAACCGATGCCGCTCGCGCCGCCGGTGATGAACGCGGTGCGCCCTGCAAATTCCTTCATGGCCCCTCCTGCTTCCAACCGGCTTTGCGGCGCGCGGCGTCGGAAGGCAGACTAGTCACTTCTCGCACCTTGGCAAGCAAGCCCAATGGGCCTAGGCGGCGCAAATGACCGACCTTTTCGCCTATAAGCTGCTGACGGAGCCCCAGTGGAAAGACTGGAAGGAGTCCGGCACCTTCACCGGCGCGCCGGTCGACGTAGCGGACGGCTATATCCACCTTTCCACCCGCGAACAGGCGCGCGAAACGGCGGAGAAATGGTTCGCGGACACCGATCCGCTGATCCTCGTTATGATCGACCTGCCGGCGCTGGGCAACAGCGTGCGCTGGGAGCCTTCGCGGGGCGGTGCGCTCTTCCCGCATGTCTACGGTACGATGCCGATGAGCACGGTCTCCGGGCACAGCCGGCTGCGCCTTCAGGCCAACGGCAAGCATGACTGGCCGGCGGGGTTTTAGTCAGTCACAAATGATCATAAATCCGTTCGGGCCGAGCCTGTCGAAGTCCCCTTTTTTTAGGAAGTACGATCCTTCGACAAGCTCGGGGCGGACGGTGTGCAAAGAGGAAGTTGAAGCACCCATGACCCATCGGGTCCACATCATCGGCGGAGGGCTCGCGGGGTCGGAAGCGGCCTGGCAACTGGCACAGGCCGGCGTTCCGGTGCGCCTCTCCGAAATGCGCGGCGGCGGGGAGATGACGCCGGCTCACCAGACCGACCAGCTGGCCGAGATGGTCTGCTCCAACAGCTTCAGGTCCGACGACGCCAACAGCAACGCCGTCGGCCTGCTCCACCAAGAAATGCGGACGCTCGGCTCGCTCATCATGACCTGCGCCGACAGGGTCAAGGTTCCCGCCGGATCGGCGCTGGCGGTTGACCGCGACCTGTTCGCGCAGGGCGTGAGCGAAGCCATATCCGCCCATCCGCTGATCGAGGTGGTGCGCGAACGCGTGGATGCCATTCCGACCGAGGGCGCGACCATCATCGCGACGGGACCTCTCACCGCAGCACCGCTCGCCGACGCCATCGCCAAGACCACGGGCAACGACCAGCTCGCCTTCTTCGACGCCATCGCGCCCATCGTCCATGTCGACAGCATCGACATGGAGATCGCGTGGAAGGCCAGCCGCTGGGACAAGGGATCGCCCGACGGAGACGGCAAGGATTACATCAACTGCCCAATGGACAAGGCGCAGTATGAGGCATTCGTCGAAGGCCTGCGCACGCTGCCCAAGACCGAATTCAAGCAGTGGGAAAAGGACACGCCCTATTTCGAGGGCTGCATGCCGATCGAGGTCATGGCCGAGCGGGGCGCGGAAACGCTGCGCTTCGGGCCGATGAAGCCGGTCGGTCTCGACAATCCGCGGACCGGGCGCTGGCCCTATGCGGTCGTGCAGCTGCGGCAGGACAATGCGCTCGGCACGCTGTGGAACATGGTCGGTTTCCAGACCAAGCTCAAATATGAGGCGCAGGTCCAGCTGTTCCGAACGATCCCCGGCCTCGAGAACGCCCAATTCGCGCGGCTCGGCGGGCTGCACCGCAACACATTCATCCAGAGCCCGGAACTGCTCGATGGCGCGCTGCGCCTCCGGGCCGGTGATGCTGTAGTCGCGCTTGGTGATCATGGCCCCCTCCGACGCTCGGCTACGGCTTGAC
>JAGIAA010000057.1 GCA_017745115.1 Sphingobium sp.
GGCCAGCGGCGTATACATGTAGCTGCCGCCCCAGGCCCCGTGCACCAGCACAAAAGTCGCCATGATCCTCTCCTCTTTCCCGTCGGCCTTCGCGATACGGTGTCCGGCAGTCACGGGCCAGCGCAAAGGCGCATCGTTTCGCTGCTTGAGCCGCGACGGCGCCGCGCCGTTCTGCTAGGAGGCGAGTCATGGCGATCGATCTGCCGATCCTTCTGCGCGCCTATGCCGCCGGCCTCTTTCCGATGGCCGATGACCGCGCTGCCCAGTCGGTTTTCTGGGTTCAGCCGGAAAAGCGCGCTGTGCTGCCGCTCGATGGCTTCCATCTCTCCAAATCGCTGCGCAAGCTGATCCGCACCGACCGCTTCACCGTGACGGCCGACAAGGCCTTTGCGGAGGTCATCACTTTGTGCGCCGAAAGTGCGCAGGACCGGCCGACGACGTGGATCAATGAGGACATCGAGGAAGCTTTCCTGCGCCTCCACAAGCTCGGTCTTGCGCATAGCGTAGAATGCTGGGAGCCAGGCGAGGATGGCCCTCGGCTCGTTGGCGGACTGTATGGGCTGGCGATGGGGCGGGCGTTCTTCGGGGAAAGCATGTTCAGCCGGGCCGACAATGCTTCGAAGGTCGCCATGGCCTGGCTCGTCGCACGGATGCGGGCCGGGCGGTTCACATTGCTGGATTGCCAGTTCATGACCAGCCACCTCGCCTCTCTGGGCGCGGTGGAGGTGACAGCAGACGTCTATTCGGCGCTGTTGGACGATGCGCTGGCGCCGGGCGAGGGCGTGCCGCCGGACTGGGGCGCCCTCGACTCGCTTGAATTGCCGAGCGCTTCATTGCCGCCGCCCTCGAGACCGACCTTGACGGTGTCGGAGCCCGTTTCCGGCCAGCTCATCGCGCAGCTCATCACCCAGACGTCGTAGATCGGGTGCTGGACCACGTTGCGGTCGGGCCGTTCCTTGAACAGCCAGCCTGAAAAGATGCGGTGCCACTGATTGTCGCGGGTTTCGTGCACATCAAGCTGCACGAAGGCGCCGGTTTCGGGGACTTCTTCCCAAGGCGCGGTCTGTTCGCAAGCGCGCAGGCGGACGATCGCATTGTCGACGCGGAAGGCTTGTCCCGGCTTCATCTTGAGCGTGCGCGTGATGCCGTTGCGCTTGTTGAGGATGCGGATTTCGGCGACGCGCTGGGCCATGGGCGTACCGGGTAGGCCGCCATTTCCGGTCATCACGGCGTTGCCGGCCACTTCCTGGGGATTGCTGGCGTTGGCATCGTTGCCGGGCGCCTGGCGCGGGCCGCATGCGGCAAGGACAAGCAGAGGCGAAGCGATCAGAGCGGCCACGATGAAGCGGCGGCCCGGCGCGACGCACCGGAACAAGATCACGCGTCCGGCGTCCAGGCTTCGTAGTCGCCGGTAGCCATCTGGCGACGGCCCCCGGCCTCGATGGCACCGGAAGGACGGTATGCCAGCGGCGTGCCGGTCATGTTGGGCGTGAAGTCCGCTTCCCAGGTCCGCGGCGGCGGAAGGTTGCTTTCCGGCGTGCCTTCGATCGTATGGTGCAGCCAGCCATGCCATTCGGCAGGCACGCGGCTCGCGTCGTTGGCGCCCTTGTAGATCACCCAGCGGCGCGTCAGCCCATTGGGATCGACACCGCCCTCGAAATAGACATTGCCCTGGTGATCCTCGCCGATCCTGGTGCCCTTGCGGGCGCTCCAGAGCGAGGTGCCAATGGTGGCGCCGTCCCACCAGGTGAAGATCTTGCCGAGAATGCCCATGGGCTGAGCGCTTAGCCTCTCGGGCAGGGGGATGGCAACGGGAGAAATCGCTTCGCGCATCGGCATGACCTGCCCGAGCTAGAATAACAGGATCAGGCGAATTGCGCCTTCAAAGCCGAGCCAGGCGGCCAGGAGGGCGAGCACCAGATTGGCCGTGATGGCGGCCGCGATGGGCTTGGCGGCCAACTGCCGGAATATGGTGCCGGCCAGCTGCCGAACTAGGAAGCCCAACCCGGCCACGAAAAGCAGAAGGAACAGCATTTCCAGCAGAAAACGGCGCACATTGTCCTGTTGGCAGGCTGGCACCGGTTCGCAATGAGCACCGCCCCAGGCGACAGCAAAAAGCAATATAAAGCTTATGCAGGCAAAGACGATGAATGCCGTGAGGCAGCCAAAGGCAGTGCCCTTCGGCGCGATGGGCTCGTTGTCTTCGGTCATTCCGAGCCCTCCGGCATCTCTCCCGGCGCGGCATCCACCCACTTCCGCGTCATCACCATGTCGTGACCGGCGCGCAGGAAGGTTGCGATCTGTTTTTCGCGCGCTGCTCGGTCGGGAGCCTCGCTCGCAAAGGGTCCGATATGCTTGCGCCGCGCCAGCCGCTCCGCCGCGGCCCAGCGCTCCGCTTCGTCGGGGCTGGCCTCGTCCCGAATCTCCTCGTCAATGCCGTCAACGGACAGCTTTTGCGCTATTCTGCGGGCGCCCAACCCCCGCCGCTGCATCGCGCCCGACGTCATGGCGGCATAAGCGGCATCGTCGACATAACACAGCTCGGCCATGCGGCCGGCAATGGCTTCGACCGGCGCTTCGCTGTCTTCCGCCCAGCCGCGCTCGCGCAACTTTCTGCGGAGATAGGCGATTAGCTTGGCACGGCTGGTTGCATATCGGCCGGCATAGTGCAGGGCGAGCGCTTCAAGCGTCTCATTGTTCAGCGGTTTTGCGACGCTTTTTTGACGCTCGCGTCCGGCGCGCCATCTTTGTGCCATAGTCGGAGCCATAAAGGCACACACCGGACCGCTGCAAGCGAAGGACGAGGGGCAGACGCTCGCCACGCTGATGGTCCAGCCCATGGGCTGGCCAGGTGGAAATGGGGTCGAACAAGAAGAAGGGTCTATTGATGCAGCCAACTCCGACCGAAGATCGGCTTGAGCGACGATTCGCTGACTTTGCCACTCTTGGGGAAGCGCTGGACTATGCCGCGACAGGTGTGCGCGGCCTCAATTTCCACGATCCGCGGGGCACGCTGACTCGGCCCTATCCGTTTTCCGAGATGCGGGCCGACGCCATAGCCTGCGCGCATCGCCTGATCGCGCGCGGCGTCAAGCCGGGCGACCGCATCGCCCTCGTCGCCGAGACTGGCGCCGAGTTCGCGCAGAGCTTCTTCGGCATCGTCTATGCCGGCGCCTGGCCCGTGCCGCTGCCGCTGCCGACCAGCTTCGGCGGCAAGGAAAGCTATATCGACCAGCTTTCCGTGCAACTGCAGAGCTGCGATCCGCTGCTCTTCCTCTTCCCGGCCGAGCTTGCCGAAATGGCGAGCGAAGCCGCGCGCCGTCTCGAGATCGAGCCGCTGACGTTCGAGGACTTCCTGGCCGCCGATGCCGCGCCCTGCGACCTGCCGCAGGCGAATACCGACGATGTCTGCTATCTCCAATATTCGAGCGGCTCGACCCGCTTCCCGCACGGCGTCGCGGTCACGCACAACGCGCTGCTCGCCAATCTCGCCGCGCACAGCCACGCCATGGAGATCGTCGAGTCCGACCGCTGCGTCAGCTGGCTGCCCTGGTATCATGACATGGGCCTGGTCGGCTGCTTCCTGTCGATTGTCGCCAACCAGATTTCGACCGACTATCTCAAGACCGAAGATTTCGCGCGACGCCCGCTGGCATGGCTCGACATGATCTCGCGTCACAAGGGCACGACGGCGAGCTATTCGCCCACCTTCGGCTACGACATCTGCGCCCGCCGCATGTCGAGCCAGACGCGTGCGTCGGAGCGATTCGACCTGTCGCGCTGGCGGATTGCCGGCAATGGCGCGGACATGATCCGTCCCGACGTCATGCAGGATTTCGTCGATGCCTTCGCCGAGGCCGGCTTCAGCCCCAAGGCGTTCCTGCCGAGCTACGGCCTCGCAGAGACGACCCTGGCCGTCACCATCATGCCGCCGGGCGAGGGGATCATCGTCGAGCTGGTCGAGGAGACCGAGCTTTCCGGCGGCGAGGCGCCGCAGGATCGTCCGCAGCGCTACCGCGCCATCGTCAATTGCGGAAAGCCGGTCCAAGGCATGACCGTCGAAATCCGCGACGACTTCGGCGGCATCGTCCCCGACAAGACCATCGGCAAGGTCTGGACGACCGGCAACTCGCTCATGGTCGGCTATTTCCGCGATCAGGAAGCGACCGACGCCTGCATGGTCGACGGCTGGCTCGACACCGGCGATATGGGCTACCTTTCAGATGGTTATCTCTACATCGTCGGCCGCGCCAAGGATATGATCATCATCAACGGCAAGAACCACTGGCCGCAGGATATCGAATGGGCCGTGGAGCAATTGCCCGGCTTCAAGCAGGGCGACATCGCCGCTTTCTCGATCACCACGCCCGGCGGCGAAGAGGCGCCGGCCGTGCTCGTCCATTGCCGGGTCTCGGACAATGAAGAGCGCGCGCGCCTGCGTGACGAGATCCGCGAGCGCGTCCGGTCGATCACCGGCATGAACTGCGTGGTCGAGCTGATTCCGCCGCGCACGCTGCCGCGTACCAGCTCCGGCAAGCTCAGCCGCTCGAAGGCCCGCAAGCTCTATCTCGCGGGCGAGATCGTTCCCTACGACATCGCCGCCTGAGCCTTCGGAAAAACTTCCTTTTCGGTAAGGGCAGCGGTTACCGGTTGATAACCGCATAGGTTTATCTTGATCGCGTGAACGATATGTCGTCGTCGATGCTCGGACGGGTGAAGGCCTGGTCCGCGCCACTGTCGATCGCGGCCCTGATGGGCTTGCGGCCGCTGCCGCGCGACCGCGCCGAATATATTCGCGGCAGTCAGCTGCGGGCCGCCGATCGCATGGCGGCCGTGCGCACGACTGTTGCGCTCGTTTCGATCGCTTTCGCCGATCTCCTTAGCATTCGCCACGTGGCCCCCTGGGCGCTGTTTCTGTGGTCGTTCTTCGCACTGGGCGCACGCTTGCCGCTGCTGCAGCTCGAACGTGTGAATGAGCGCACCGATTATCGCGGCGTGACGCGCGGGCGCATTTTCTACCATGCCGTGCTCAGTTTCATGCTGGGTCTGGTCTGGTCTGCGCCGGCCATTTTCTTCACATACAATGCCAATCCGGTCGAGGTCGTGGCAATCTGGACGCTGACCAGCTGCTTCATGACCGCCGTGACCATCGGCTATCATTCGACACCGCTCGCGTCCGTGTCGTTCATCCTGCCGGTCGGCGTGTCTTCGATCACGATGATGATTGTTCGGCAGAGCGATCCATTGCTGACCGCGGTCGTCGCGACTTATGCACTGCTGCTCTTCGTGACGAGCCTGCGCCAGGCGCATCAGTTCGGCGAGCAGCTCAGCACCAACAGCGAACTCGCCGAAAAGCAGGAAGTCGTCAGCCTCCTGCTCAAGGAACATGAGCTCGAAGGTGCCGATTGGCTCTGGCAGACGGATGCGGAGGGCAGTCTCAAGGACGTCTCTCCGGCGCTCGCGCGGCTCCTCGGTGCGACTAGCGAGGCTTTGAATGGCAGGCCGCTGCTCAGCGTGCTCGCCTTGCCTTTGGGCGACGGGCATCGCGACCAGGCGCGCCAGGTGCTTTCGGACCGTCTCGAGAGTGAAGCGGCGTTCAGCGACGTCGTCCTGCCGGTCATGGTCGCGGGCGAGCAGCGCTGGTGGGAGGTGTCGGCTTCGCCGCGGCGCGATGAAAACGGGACGTTCCTGGGCTTTCGCGGCGTCGGCTCCGATGTCACGGCGCGCCGGGAATCGACAGAACGCATTGCCCAGCTTGCGCGGCACGACATGCTCACCGGCCTGCCCAATCGCCTGTCGCTGACCGAGGAATTGACCTCTGCTCTCGATCACATGGACCGGTGGAAAGAGCCGTGCGCCTTCCTGATGATCGATCTCGACAGGTTCAAGGCGGTCAACGATACGCTGGGCCACCAGATTGGCGACGAGCTCCTGATCGAGGTGGCGGAGCGGCTGCGCCTGGTCTGCACGGCGAACGAAACCGTAGGTCGCCTGGGCGGCGATGAATTCGGCGTCGTGATCCACGATTTGCCGGAGCCCGGCTATATCGACCATCTGGCGACGTTTATTATCGACGCCTTGTCCGCGCCCTACCAGGTCGAGACGCATTCGCTGCATATCGGTGCCAGCGTCGGTTCTGCGCTTGCCCCGCGCGATGGCCGCTCGGTGCGTGTGCTGATCCGCTGCGCCGATCTCGCAATGTACCGCTCCAAGGACAATGGCGGCGGCCGGCATGTCGCCTTCGAACCGGTCATGCAGGCGGACATCGAGGAACGCCGCATGATGGAGGCCGCGCTGCGAGAGGCGCTCGCGGGCAACCAGCTTCACCTTGCTTACCAGCCCATCGTCGACGCGGCGTCGGGCGGCATCTCAGGCTTCGAAGCACTGGCCCGCTGGACTCATCCCGTCTTTGGCGAGGTGCCGCCAACCACCTTCATCCCGATAGCGGAAGAGGCGCGGCTCATCGGCTCGATCGGCGACTGGGTCCTGCGCAAGGCATGCGAAGAGGCGCGGAGTTGGCCGGCGCATGTCGCGCTGTCAGTCAATGTCTCGCCCGAACAGCTTCGCGATCCCGCCTTCCTGGAGACGGTCGTGTCGGCCCTCGCGCATGCCGGCTTGCCGGCCAGCCGCCTGTCGCTCGAAGTGACCGAGACGGTGTTCATGCGGGAGCGCAGCAGTGCCGTGCAACTGCTCGACAAGCTCGTGGCGCTGGGGGTGAGCCTCGCGCTCGACGATTTCGGCACCGGCCAGACGTCCATCGGCTATTTCTCGCGCACGCATTTCGGTGCGATCAAGATCGACCGGGCGTTCGTCGCGGGCGCCGCGCGGGGGCAGCGCGAGAGCATGGCCATCGTCCGCGCGGCCATTGCCATATCGGAGGCGCTCGACATCGACGCCATCGCGGAGGGCGTCGAATCCCGTCTCGAATATGAACGCATGCGGGTGCTTGGTTTCGACAAGGTGCAAGGCTTCCATCTCGGCCGTCCCATGCCTGCTCTCGACGCGGCCAAGCTGGTCAATCCACGCGGCACAGCGGTCGCATAGGGGCGTTCCGTCAGGTCGCTAAAGGCTGGGGTCTTCTCACATCGTCATTTCCGCGAAAGCGGAAACCCAGGCCGAGATGACGCTTTGCTGTTAACCTGGTTTCCCGCTTTGGCGGGGATGACCGTGGAGTTCTAGGCCACCTTCTGTTCGATCAGCGCCCAGAGCGCAGCAAATTCCCGCGCCGGTGCGCTTGCCGGGGCAAAGGCGCCAAGCGGCAGGCGCTTGATGCCCATCTGCTCGACGATGCTCGCATAAGGAACGGCCGGCCAGCCCGGGTTTTCGGCCAGAGCCAGCTGGTGAAGTTTGCGGCGCCGGTCGACCATCGAGAAAACGGGCAGGATCGGCGGATGCTTGCCGCCGCGCTGGATGAGGAAGGTCGAAAGATCGTCCAGCGTCTTCTGCACGAGCGGTGAGGGGATCACCGGAACGATGAGCAGGTCCGCAGCGTGCAACACCTGGTCGCTGGTCTCATTGAGACCCGGCGGGCAGTCAAGGAACACGCGGTCGTAATGCTTGTCGAGATTGTCGAGGAGCTTGGCGAGCCGCTTGCGTTTGCCCAGTTCGATCAGCACGCGTTCGAGGTCGCGCAGCGACGTATCCGCGGCCAGCAAGTCGAGTCCGTCGATGATGGTTGGGCGGGCAAGATCGTGCGCATCGACATCCCTGGTGAAGACGGCCTGCGCCGCATCCTTCGCCTTTTTCGGCGGCTGGAGGAGCCATGTCGCTGCGCCCTGCGGATCGAGGTCCCAGAGCAGCGTACGGCGCCTCGAAAGCACGGTGGACGCCCAGGCCAGGTTGACGGCGAAGGTCGACTTGCCGACGCCGCCCTTCAGCGCGTGCACGGCAATGGTCTTCATCGCGTTTTTGCTCATCACCCCATCCTGACCAGCTCCGCGCGTGCGGCAACTGCAGCGATGGGGGCTAGGGCGCTATCTTTGCAGTCTTGTGACGGTTTTGCGTCGCCGCGATTACAGGATCTCGCGCACGCGCTCCGGAGGGCGGCCGAGCCGCACGCCCTTGCTGGTTTCGACCAGCGGCCGCTCGATGAGGATGGGGTCGGCGACCATCGCGTCGAGAATGGCCTCGTCGCTGGCGTTGGTGAGCGCCTTGGCGCCGTCCTCGCCCTTCCGCATTCCCTCGCGGGGCGTCATGCCGGCGCGCTCGAAGAGCGACGCAAGCGTCTCGCGCGTCGGCGGCGCCTTCAGATATTCGACGATCTCGACCTCGACACCCGGCGTGCTTTCAAGGATCGCCAATGTCTCACGCGACTTGGTGCAACGCGGATTGTGCCAGATGGTCGCCCTCATGATCGTCGAAATTCCCTCTGTCCTACAGGCATCATGCCGTGCCAGGGTTTACGCGACTCATCCATTTGAGGGTGGGCTCAAGGCTCTTTCTCATGATGCATCGCACGGGCTCCGGGCGCGCACATTGCGTGTTTGCCGGTTACGCCCTGCGCCCGTCGGTCCTGATACGGAAGCCGAAGAATTGCGTTCTATGGCCGCAACTTTCACAACCTTCGGAGCTGGTATCGAAGCAACGCCCGTCAGCAGTCCCGCTCAGTCCGCCTTCTGCCGCTCCAGCCACTCTTCGAGCCACTTGATCGAATAGTCGCCATTCTGCACGTCAGGGTCCGCGATCAGCTTCTGGTGAAGCGGGATCGTCGTCTTCATGCCCTCGATGACGAACTCTTCCAGAGCGCGCTTCAGGCGCATCAGGCAGCCCTCGCGGGTGCGCCCGTAGACGATCAGCTTGCCGATCATCGAGTCGTAATAAGGCGGCACCACATAGCCCTGGTAGAGTGCGCTATCGACGCGGACATGCATGCCGCCGGGCACGTGGTACATGCTGACCTTGCCGGGCGAGGGCGCGAAGGTCTGCGGGTCCTCCGCGTTGATGCGGCATTCGATCGCGTGGCCGGAGAAGACGAGGTCTTCCTGCGCGACCGAGAGCGGCAGGCCGTCGGCAATGCGGATCTGCTCGCGGACGAGGTCGAAGCCCGTGATCATCTCTGTCACCGGATGCTCCACCTGGATGCGGGTGTTC
>JAGIAA010000058.1 GCA_017745115.1 Sphingobium sp.
CGAGAAGTCGATCGATCGCATGATCGTCATCGAGTCGATGCAGGACGCGATCGAGAAGGCGGCCAAGACCCGCTACGGCGCCGAGACCAACGTGCGCGCCGAGATCAATCCCAAGACCGGCGAGCTGCGCCTGTGGCGCCTGCTCGAAGTGGTCGAGGCGGTCGAAGAGCCCTCGCGCCAGATCGAACTCAAGTATGCCAAGGCCAAGGCGCCGGACGCCAAGTACGGCGACTTCCTCACCGAACCGCTGCCGCCGATCGAGTTCGGCCGCATCGCCGCCCAGTCGGCCAAGCAGGTGATCGTGCAGAAGGTGCGCGATGCCGAGCGCGACCGCATGTACGAAGAGTACATCAACCGCGTCGGCGAGATCGTCAACGGCACCGTCAAGCGCGTCGAATACGGCAACGTCATCGTCGATCTCGGCCGGGGCGAGGCCATCATCCGTCGCGACGAACTGATCCCGCGCGAGCTCTATCGCTACGGCGACCGCGTCCGCGCCTATATCTATGACGTGCGCCGCGAGCAGCGCGGCCCGCAGATTTTCCTCTCCCGCACCCATCCGCAGTTCATGGCCAAGCTGTTCGCGCAGGAAGTGCCCGAAATCTACGATGGCATCATCACCATCCGTTCGATTGCCCGCGACCCGGGCAGCCGCGCCAAGATTGCCGTCACCTCGTCGGATTCCTCCATCGACCCGGTCGGCGCCTGCGTCGGCATGAAGGGTAGCCGCGTGCAGGCGGTCGTCCAGGAAATGCAGGGCGAGAAGATCGACATCATTCCCTGGAGCGAAGACACGGCAACGTTCGTCGTCAACGCACTCCAGCCCGCGCAGGTCGCCCGCGTCGTCATCGACGAGGAAGAAGAGCGCATCGAAGTGGTCGTCCCCGACGATCAGCTCAGCCTCGCCATTGGTCGCCGCGGCCAGAATGTCCGCCTCGCCAGCCAGCTGACCGGCAAGGCGATCGACATCATGACGGAGGCCGACGCGTCCGAGAAGCGCCAGCGCGAATTCGTGCAGCGCTCGGAGCTGTTCCAGAACGAGCTCGACGTCGACGAGACGCTCTCGCAGCTGCTCGTGGCCGAAGGCTTCACCGAGCTGGAAGAAGTCGCCTATGTCGGCCTCGACGAGCTTGCGAGCATCGAAGGCTTCGACGATGAGCTGGCCCAGGAGCTGCAGAGCCGCGCCACCGAGGCGCTGGAGCGCCGCGAAGCTGCCGCACGCGAAGAGCGCCGTGGCCTCGGCGTCGAGGACGCTCTGGCCGAGATCCCCCACCTCACCGAGGCGATGCTGGTCACGCTCGGCAAGGCGGGCATCAAGACGCTTGACGACCTGGCCGATCTTGCCACCGACGAACTCGTCCAGAAGAAGCGCAACGATCCTCGCCGCCGCCGCGACCAGGCGGAGGAGAAGGGCGGCGTGCTGGCCGAATATGGCCTGAGCGAAGAGCAGGGCAACGAGATCATCATGGCGGCGCGTGCGCACTGGTTCGCGGACGAGGAAAGCGCCTGATGCAGAGCTTTTTCCTCAAACTCAGGGAGGACGCAGATGCTGCGGTTTTCTCCCAATGAGCGCCTAAGGCCCGACATTTCCAGGGTTGCCGTTCGTGTCGAGCGAGGTCGAGACACGTTCAGGGCAGCGCTGACGCTTCCCGGCTTCGCTCGAAGCGAACGGGGAGGCATGAGTCATGTCTGAGCGTCGCTGCATCTTGTCCGGCGAACGCGCCGATCCCGCGCATCTCGTGCGCCTGGCCATTTCGCCCGACGGCGCCGTGCTGCCGGACGTGCGCGGTAAGGCGCCCGGACGTGGCGCCTGGATCGGCATTTCGCGTGCGGAGCTGGAGCAGGCCGTGAAGAAGGGCCGCCTCAAGGGCGCGCTCGGCCGTGCCTTCAAGGGCGAGGCGCTCAGCATCCCCGCGGATCTTCCCGAGAGGATCGATGCGGCTCTGCGTGCCGACGCGCTGTCGCGATTGGGGCTGGAAGCCAAGGCATCCAATCTGATCACCGGCCATGAAAAGATCGATGTTGCCGCGCGCAAGGGCCAGGTCCACCTGCTGCTTCATGCCAGCGACGCGGGTGCCGACGGATCGCGCAAGCTCGACCAGGCCTGGCGGGTCGGCGAGGGCCGGGAAGGCGAGGATTTCGCGGGGGAAACCTTGCCGGTAGACCGCGAGGCATTATCTATGGCATTGGGGCGCAACAACGTCGTCCATGTCGCTGTGACCAATGCCGGTGCGGCCGAGCGCATCGCAGCATTGCTCGCTCGCTGGCAAAGCTATCTGGGATGCGCTAACGGGGCGCCGGGGACTTCTCCGGCCAGGCGCGAACATGTGGAAGAAGGCCCTTGCGAGGCCGTGGAATGATATGGGCCGGCCGGCGCCAGTATGGCGGTGGCGGGCCTCTGTTTGATTTGAAGGGTTTGGTTCGTCGATGAGCGATAATAACGGAGAAAAGCCGGTCCTGGGCCGCAAGCCGCTTGGTCTCAAGCGGACGGTCGAGGCTGGTCAGGTGCAGCAGAGCTTCAGCCATGGCCGCAAGAACACGGTCGTGGTCGAGGTCAAGCGCCGCCGCATCATCGGCAAGCCCGGTGAGGCCGAGCCTGCGACCAGCGCGCCCGAGCCCGCAACGCCGCCCCCGCCGCCGGTCGCTGCCCAGCCCGCGCGCCCCGCTCCTGCGCCGCAGCCGCCGCGTCCTTCCGCGACGGACAGCCTGCTTTCGCGTCAGGAAATGACCGCCAGGCTGATGCGCGAGGCCGAGGAAGCGCGCATGACCGAACTCGAAGAGGCGCGCCGCCGCGAGGAGGCCGACCGCGCTGCCGCGAGCGAGGAAGAGAAGCGCCGCGCCGAAGAGAATCGCCGCTCGGAAGAAGAAGCCCAGCGTCAGCGCGAGGCCGCCGAACTGGCGGCTGCGGAAGCGGCCAAGAATGCGCCCGCTGAAGAACCGGCGGCTGCCCAGGACAGCGATAGCAGCGAAGAGCGTCCCGCCGTGCGCCGCTTCACGCCGGTCGCGCCGGTCAAGCGTCCCGAGGTCAAGGTCGAGCGCCCCAAGCGTGGCGCGACCGACGATCGCCGCCAGTCCGGCAAGCTCACGGTCAACCGTGCGCTGGCCGACGACGACAGCGCTCGCGCCCGGTCGCTGGCGGCTCTGCGCCGTGCGCGTGAAAAGGAATATCGCCGCACGCATAGCGGCGGTCCCGTCCAGCGCGAGAAGCAGTCGCGCGACGTCGTGGTGCCCGAAGGCATCACCGTCGGCGAGCTGGCCAACCGCATGGCCGAAAAGGGCGCCGACCTGGTGAAGGCGCTGTTCAAGATGGGCACGCCTGTCACCATCAACGACCTGATCGATCAGGACACCGCCGAGCTGCTCGTCGAGGAATTCGGCCACCGCATCACGCGCGTCTCCGAATCGGACGTCGAGATCGACACGGCGGCGGACATCGATGCGAGCGAGTCCCTGAAGCCCCGTCCGCCCGTGGTCACGATCATGGGCCATGTCGATCACGGCAAGACCAGCCTGCTCGACGCCCTGCGCGGCACGGATGTGGTCGCCGGCGAGGCTGGCGGTATTACGCAGCATATCGGCGCCTATCAGGTGAAGACCAAGGGCGGCGAGATCATCACCTTCCTCGATACGCCGGGCCATGAGGCCTTTACCGAGATGCGTGCGCGCGGCGCCAACGTCACCGACATTGTCGTGCTCGTCGTGGCGGCCGATGACGGTTTGATGCCGCAGACCATCGAGGCGATCAATCACACCAAGGCCGCCGGCGTTCCGATGATCGTCGCGATCAACAAGATCGACAAGCACGAGGCCAATCCGCAAAAGGTCCGCGAGCGCCTGCTCGAGCACGATATCCAGGTCGAAGCCATGGGCGGCGACACGCAGGATGTCGAAGTGTCCGCTTTGAAGAAACAGGGGCTTGATACGCTCATCGAGAAGATCCTGCTGCAGGCGGAACTCCTTGAATTAAAAGCGAATCCAGACCGTCCTGCAGAGGGCACTGTTGTTGAGGCCCAACTCGACAAGGGCCGCGGCCCCGTCGCGACGATCCTGGTCGGCCGCGGCACGCTCCGCGTCGGCGACATTTTCGTGGTCGGCGAACATCCCGGCAAGGTCCGCGCGATGGTCAACGACAAGGGCGAGAATGTGAAGTCGGCCGGTCCGTCCGTGCCGGTCGAGGTTCTCGGCCTGGCCGGTGTGCCGCTTGCCGGCGACCAGCTCTCGGTCGTCGAGAATGAGGCACGCGCCCGCGAGGTTGCCACCTATCGCCAGGAGCAGGCCCTCAAGAAGCGCACGACCGCGGCGCCGACCAGCTTCGAGCACATGTTCTCCGCGCTTAACACCCA
The DNA here is from genome assembly GCA_017745115.1 of Sphingobium sp. The sequence continues at coordinate 4,344 of JAGIAA010000058.1, forward strand.
GGTCATCGAATATCCGGTGGTGGTGAAGGCAGACGCACAGGGCTCGGTCGAAGCGATCGTGAACTCGCTCAACCGCATCTCGACCGACGAGATCAAGGTGCGCATCCTGCATTCGGGCGCCGGTGCGATCACCGAGAGCGACGTGACGCTGGCCGCCGCCAGCCGGGCGCCGCTGATCGGCTTCAACGTGCGTCCCAATCCCAAGGCGCGCCAGCTGGCGGAGCGCGACAAGATCTCGCTGCGTTACTATGACGTGATCTACGACCTCATCGAGGAAGTGCGCAACGAAATGGCCGGCCAGCTTGCGCCGGAGCGCATCGAGACGGTCATCGGCATGGCCGAGGTCCTGCAGGTCTTCCCGGCCGGCAAGAAGGACAAGGCTGCCGGCCTGCTCGTCGTCGACGGCGTCATCCGCAAGGGCCTCAACGCGCGCCTCACGCGCGACAACGTCATCGTCTCGGCAACGACCATCGCTTCGCTCCGCCGCTTCAAAGACGACGTTGCCGAAGTGCGTGCGGGCGTGGAATGCGGCGCCGTGCTGCTCGACACCAACGACATCAAGATCGGCGATACGCTCGAGCTGTTCGAGGTCGAGGAGCGCGCACGGACGCTGTAAGCGGCGGGCTCGCATCCGTCGCTCGCAGTGGATCGGCAGAGGGAGTGTAGCTGATGTTCGGTGCACCGACGCCCATATTGCGTAGCTTCGACGAGGCGCGCACCCGTGCCTTCTATCTCGACTTCCTCGGTTTCGAGGTGGTGTTCGAGCATCGGTTCACGCCCGACGCGCCGCTCTACATGGGCGTCCGCAAGGGCGAGTGCGCGCTGCACTTGTCGGAACATTATGGCGACGCGACCCCGGGCTCGGCGATCCGCATCCCCGTCGACGACGTCTCGGCCTACATGGCGCAGCTTCGCGCCAAGGCGTTCGGCAACGCAATTCCCGGTGAGCCGCAGCTTCAGGAATGGGGCACGCGGGAGATCACGATCCAAGATCCGGCCAGCAACAAGCTGACCTTTTTCACGGAAGAGCCTGGCAATGGCTAAGCCTGAGAGCGGTTCGCCCTCCGTTCGCCTGCTGCGCGTTGGCGAGGAAGTGCGCCATATCCTGGCCGGTATCCTCCAGCGCGGCGATGTGCATGACGACACGCTCGCCAGCCATATGGTCAGCGTCACCGAAGTGCGCATGTCGCCTGACCTGAGGCACGCCACGGTCTTCGTGAAGCCGTTGCTCGGCAAGGACGAAGATGCCGTGCTCAAGGCGCTGCGCACCAACACTGCCTATCTCCAGCGCGAAGTCGCGAAGCGCATCAAGATGAAATTCGCCGCGAAACTCAAGTTCATCGCCGACGACAGCTTCGAGGAGGGCAGCCATATCGATGCGCTGCTGCGCGATCCGAAGGTCGCGCAGGACCTTGGCGAGAGCGACTGAACCGCTATAGCTGGCCGCCATGGCCAAGCTCTATTTCTATTATGCCAGCATGAACGCGGGCAAATCGACCACGCTGCTCCAAGCCGATTTCAACTATCGCGAGCGCGGCATGGCGACGATGCTGTGGACGGCGCAGATCGACGATCGCGACCGCAGCGGCTGGATCAATTCGCGCATCGGTCTCGCGGAGCCGTCCAGGGTCTATGGCCGCGGCACGGATCTGTTCGCGCAGGTGAATGCACGAGTCCTCGAGGGGCCGCTGGCCTGTCTGCTCGTTGATGAGGCGCAGTTCCTGACGCCGGACCAAGTCTGGCAACTGGCCCGTGTGGCGGACGAACTGAACGTGCCCGTGCTGTGCTACGGCTTGCGGACGGATTTCCAGGGCGAGCTGTTCCCGGGCTCGGCGATCCTGCTGGGCATTGCGGATACGCTCGTGGAGCTCAAGGCAGTCTGTCATTGCGGGCGCAAGGCGACGATGAACCTGCGGATCGACGACCAGGGCAACGCGGTCGTCGAAGGCGAGCAGATCGGCATCGGCGGCAATGAAAGCTATGTCGCGCTTTGCCGCCGCCATTTCAGCGAGGCGATGAAGGGCTGCTAACAGTTTGATACAAAGCTGAATAGCCGGTTCACGCACGCTTCAGGCAATGTGCTATAAGACACGCTGCACAGGGCTGAAGAGGAGAAAGCCCATGAAGATCGAGTCCCGTTTCATTGCCGCCACTCTGATGGCCACGACCGCGTTCATCGCGACGGGTGGCGTGCGCGCAGCCGAGCAGGCCGTCGCTGCTGAGGAAGCAAAACTCGCCGGCAAGGAGGCTTCCATCCCCTTCGCGAACATGGGCGGCATCCGCGACTGGCGCGCGATCGACGACAGCTCGCTCTATGTGCAGGATATCCAGCGCAACTGGTATATCGCCCGCCTCGCGGTTCCGAGCCCGGACCTCAGTTTCGTCACCAGCCTCGGATTCGAAACGAAGGGCACGAACCAGCTGGACCGGTTCGGCACGGTCGTGGTGGGCGGTCAGCGCATTCCGCTTTCGTCCTTCGTGACGAGCGGACCGCCACCGCCAAAGGTCAAGGCCGCCGCGAAATAAGTGTTCAGGGCGTCCAGTCGCTCTCGAGCAGGCCAAACAGGCATGTGTCGCGGACATAACCGGTCCAGATGACGCGCTCGGCGCGCAGCAATCCTTCGCGCTGGGCGCCGAGCTTCAGAACTGCGGCCTGGCTACGTTCGTTGCGGGCATCGACGCGAAACTCGATACGCCGGAAGTGGCAGGCGAAGGCGTGCTCGATCATGAGCTTTTTCATGCGCCGGTTGAGTCCGGTGCCGCGCGTGGATGGCGCAATGTAGGTGTTGCCGATCTCCAGCGTGTCGCCGGGAAGGTCGATCCTGAGATAGGCGCTCATGCCGACGAGGCGATCATCCAGCATGACCGCAAAGGCGAGGCGGCCGGGATTGGCCAGAAGCGTCGTGAAGTTGCGGTCGAAATCGGGCGGCCCGAAATTGCTGGCATAGATGCGCCAGATCTCAGGATCTTCCGCACAGGCCGCACGCAGATTGTCGCGGTGCGCCTCTTCGAGCGGAATCAGTTGCAGGTCGTGATCGCGCAAGGGCGTGAGAAGATCTGTGGAGTCGGCGGCCATGCGATCACATGTAAAAAAGGCCGCCGGATCTTGCCACCCCGGGCGGCACGCCCGATATTCGCCTGGCCAGAGGGGACGACGGAAAGGACGTTGTCATGAACAAAGCAGCTCTGCTCATTTCGCTTGCCGCGTTGGGCCTTGCCGTTGCTCCGGCGACTGCTGCGCAGGAAGCTAAAGCCCCGCCACGCGCTGAGATCCCGTTCGCCAATAGCGGCGGCGTCTGGGATTGGACGACTGGAGACGACGACCGCACCATCTATTTCCAGGACCGGCATCGCCAATGGTACAAAGCGACGCTGTTCATGCAGGCCTTCGATCTGCCCTACACGACGGCAATCCGCATCGACAGCGGTCCGACGAACACGCTCGATAAATGGGGTGCGATCTATGTCGGCCGTCAGCGCTATCCCTTCCAGTCTTTCGAGGTGGTAGACGGCCCACCCAAGAAGGCCAAAAAGGCGAAGACGGATAAGGCTGCAAAGGCGAACTGACAGCGCCAGCGCCGCCCGCTATGGGGCGGGCATGAATGGTTCCGATACACTGCATGGCTGGCTCATCCTCGACAAGCCGCTCGGCCTGGGCTCCACCCAGGCCGTGGGCGCCGTCAAGCGTGCGCTCCGCGAAGCGGGCTTCGGCAAGGCGAAAGTCGGCCATGGCGGTACGCTCGATCCGCTGGCGAGCGGCGTGCTTCCGATCGCGATCGGCGAAGCGACCAAACTCGCCGGCCGCATGCTGGATAGCGACAAGATCTATGAATTCACGATCCGCTTCGGCGAGGAGACGGATACGCTCGATCTCGAGGGCCAGGTGATCGCGACCAGCGATGGGCGGCCGACACGGGCAGAGATCGAAGCCGTGCTGCCGCAATTCACCGGGCCGATCGAACAGGCGCCCCCGGCCTACAGCGCGATCAAGATCGATGGCCAGCGCGCCTATGATCTCGCGCGGGCTGGCGAAGCGGTCGAGATGAAAAAGCGCGCGGTGACGATTCATGCGCTGAAGGTCGAGGCGATGGAGAGCGACGGTGCCACGCTCATGGCGCATGTCTCGAAGGGGACCTATATTCGCAGCCTCGCGCGCGACATCGCTCGTGCGCTCGGCACGGTTGGCCACGTCAGCATGCTGAAGCGGACCAAGGCGGGACCGTTCACGCTGAAAGACGCAATTTCGCTGGACATTCTGCATGAAGCTGCTAGGGCGCGCGCCATTGCGCAGCATATGCTGCCATTGACGGCAGGGCTGGACGACATCCCGGCTCTTCCCGTCACTCCCGATCAAGCCAAGGCCCTGCGACAGGGAAAGACG
>JAGIAA010000059.1 GCA_017745115.1 Sphingobium sp.
CGCCTCAACCTGCCCAAGCCGAGCATCGACACGGGCATGGGCCTGGAGCGCATCGCCGCCGTCCTGCAGGGCGTGCACGACAATTACGATACCGACACGTTCAAGGCGCTGATCGCCCAGTCCGTCGCGCTGACCAAGGTCGCCGCCGAGGGTGAAGCGCGCGCGAGCCATCGCGTCATCGCCGATCACCTGCGCTCGTCCTGCTTCCTCATTGCCGACGGCGTGCTGCCTGCCGCCGAGGGCCGCGGCTATGTGCTGCGCCGGATCATGCGCCGCGCCATGCGCCACGCCCATCTGCTGGGCGCGCAGGAGCCGCTCATGCACCGGCTCGTCGGCGCGCTCGTCTCGGAAATGGGCGCTGCCTATCCCGAGCTGGTGCGCGCGCGGCCGTTGATCGAAGAGACGCTGCTGCGCGAGGAAACCCGCTTCCGCCAGACGCTGGAGCGCGGCCTCAAACTGCTCGACGACGCCATCGTCGACTTGCCTGCCGGCGGCACGCTGCCCGGCGACACCGCGTTCCGGCTCTACGACACCTACGGCTTTCCCTATGACCTCACCGAGGATGCGTTGCGTCCCAAGGGTTTCGGCGTCGATCGCGCCGGCTTCGACCAGGCCATGGCCGCGCAGAAGGCCGCCGCCCGCGCCGCGTGGAAGGGATCGGGACAGAAGGCGTCGGAAGACGTCTGGTTCGACATCGCCGAGAGCGAGGGCGCGACCGAGTTCACCGGCTATCTCAGCGAAACCGGCGAAGGCCAGGTCGTCGCCTTGGTCAAGGACGGCGCGCGCGTACAGAGCGCGGCCGCCGGCGACAGCGTCGCAATCCTCACTAACCAGACGCCTTTCTACGGCGAAAGCGGCGGCCAGACGGGCGATGCCGGAACGATCAGCGGCGCGGACGGCTTCGTCGCGCAGGTCGAGGACACGTCCAAGCCGCTCGGCCGGCTCCATGTCCATCATGCGCGCATCGAAAGCGGTTCGCTCAGCGTCGGCGACATGGTGCATCTCGCGGTCGATCACGGCCGTCGCAGCCGCATCCGCGCCAATCACAGCGCCACGCACCTGCTGCATGCGGCGCTGCGCAAGGCGCTCGGCCCGCACGTGACCCAGAAGGGCAGTCTTGTCGCAGACGATCGCCTGCGCTTCGACTTTTCGCATCCCGAGGCCCTCACGCCCGCCCAGATCGCGGCGGTCGAGGCGGACGTGAATGCGCAGATCCGCGGCAACGCCGAGGTCTCGACGCGTCTCATGTCGCCCGATGATGCCATCGAGGCCGGCGCCATGGCGCTGTTCGGCGAGAAATATGGCGAGGAAGTGCGCGTGCTTTCGATGGGCGTGACCGATCCTGAGCAAGGCATGGTCTCTTATTCGGTGGAGCTGTGCGGCGGCACGCATGTCCATGCGCTGGGCGACATCGCGTTGTTCAAGATCGTCGGCGAGAGCGCCGTTTCGAGCGGCGTGCGCCGTATCGAGGCGCTGACGGGCGAGGCTGCACGCCAGTGGCTGACGCATCGCGACGAGCAGTTGCGCGCCGTCGCCGCCTCGCTCAAGACCACGCCGGACGACGCGCCGGCGCGCGTCGCCGCTTTGGTGGAGCAGAGCCGCAAGCTCGAACGCGAGCTTGCCGACGCCAAGAAGGCCTTGGCGCTGGCTGGTGCGTCCGGCGGTAGCGCGGCGGCAGAAACCGCGCCCGACGAGGTCAATGGCGTCAAGTTCAGCCATCAGGTGCTCGACGGCTTCGATGCCAAAGGCCTCAAGGCGCTGGTCGACGAGAGCAAGAAGGCCCTCGGCAGCGGCGTCAGCACCGTCATTTCGATCAATGATGGCCGCGCGACCATTGTCGTCGGCGTGACCGACGATCTGACGGCGCGGTTGAATGCGGCCGATCTGGTCAAGGCCGGCGTTGCGGCGCTTGGCGGGCAGGGCGGCGGCGGACGTCCGGACATGGCGCAAGGCGGCGGGCCCGACGGGTCGGCGGCTGCCAGGGCGGTCGAAGCCGTGAAAGCAGCTATCGCAGGCTGATCTTCGCCGCCAAGGGAGTGAAATTCGACGCCCCGCGTGCGACAGCGCAGGGCAGATGCGGGAGGAGCGTGGCATGGCGGGCATTTCACTCGAGCAGTTCCCAATCCATCTCGGGCGTGGCGGAACCATGGTGTCGCAGCCCGAGTTCGGCCGCGATATGAACTGGTACATGGACTATGCGCAGCGCTCTGCCGACGATGGCGCGGAAGGCCGGCTCGTCTGCGTGCTGCCGTTCGCCGAGGATTGGAAGGGCTGGGAGCGTCACCCCGCCGGCGGCGAACTGGTCTACTGCATTTCCGGCCATATGATCCTGCATCAGGAGATGCCGGAAGGCGTCGTGACGACCGAGCTCCGGCCGGGCGAATATGCGATCAACCCGCCCGGCATCTGGCACACGGCGGATATACCAGAGCCATCGAGCGCACTCTTCATCACGGCGGGCGCGGGGACCGAGAACCGGCCGCGCTGAGCGCAGCGCTTGATGAACCTCCGGCAGAGGCAAAGCGCGATCTGATCCGCCGCTATTTGGCAGCATCGGGCTTACAAGCGGATCTCGATCGAGGTGAGCGGGTGCAGCGCTTTGGCTGGATTGGCCAACCGGTCTTTGTCGCTGCGGCGCGAGACGGTGTGACTATTTCGGAAGCCTGTGAACGAGCCTCCGAAGCGCTCTGCGCTGCTTATGCGTCGCGCCGTAGCCTCTGGCAGCAGGAATATGAGCGGCATCTCAATTGGGAATATACGGAAGGCGAGCTCGCGCAGATTGTCGCGTTTCTCGAGAGTCCCGCGGGTCAGCACTACCTCGAGTGTGAGCGGCGAATGAACGCCTATATCGGCACCAGCGCCGAGCACCTTATCGAGCAAATCGTGCTCGAAGCCGAAGAGGCCGTTCGATGCGGCTAGCTCAGCCTTCCTCCGCCTCGTCGATGCGGTAGCGGCGCAGCCGCGGCATCCGGTCGAGCTGGGCGGCCGCCTTGATTTTCTGTTGCAGCTCGTCGCGCTTCTCGTGGATCGAGGCGATGATCGGTCCCATGGCGAGCCCCAGGTCGATGAGCGCGGTTTCGGCGAGCTGCAGCGAGCTTTCCAGCGTCTCGGGCACGGCATCGCTGGCGCCGGCCTTGTAGAGCAGGGCGGCGTGATTGGTGTCGCGGGCGCGGGCGATGATCGGCAGGTCCGGCGCCTGGCCTCGCACGCGCTTGGTGATCCGCAGCGCCAGCACCGGATCGTCCATGGTGATGACAAGCGCCTGCGCCTGATCGAGGTCCAGGCGGTCGAGCGTATCGGCGCGCGAAACGTCGCCGAAGCGCGCATTATAGCCGTCGCGGCGCGCCTGGGCGATGAGGTTGCTGTCGCTGTCGACGGCAATGTAGCTCTTGCCATGGGCCACGAGGAGCTCTGCGACCATGCGGCCCTGCCGGCCGAAGCCGAGAATGACCGCGCCGGGCGCGGTCTCCGGCTCCGTCTCGGACCTGCGGTCTTCGCTGCGTTGCTCCAGCTTGCGCGCGATGCTCTGGCCTACGCTGGCGAGAATGGGAGTCACCGTCAGGCCGATCGCCGTCACCATTTGCCAGAAGCCCGCCGCTTCGGGGGTGATAAGCCGCGCCGCCACCGCTGTGCTGAGGACGATCAGGGTTGTCTCCGAGGGGCTGGCCATCAGCATGGACGTCTCGAGCGCGACACCCTTGCGGGCGCCTGCGACGCGCAGCAGCAGGCCCGTCACGACGACCTTGATGACGATCACTGCCGCCACAGCCACGATCAGCTCATCCCAACGGGCAAGAAGCGCCATAGGGTCGATGCCCATGCCGACCGTGATGAGGAAGACGCCGAGCGCGAGGCCCTTGAAGGGTTCGGTGATGACCTCGACTTCGCCATGATAATCAGTCTCGGCGATGAGCAGGCCGGCGACGAGCGCACCCACAATGGGCGAGAGGCCGACGAAGGCGGTCAGCATGCTCGAGATCATGACGACGAGCAGGCTCGCGGCGAGGAAGATTTCCGGGCTTTTGGCGCGCGCGGCCTGGGCGAACAGGCGCGGCAGGAGGAAGCGCCCGGCCACAAGCATGATCGCGATGGTGATCACGCCCTCGATGGCGACCGTGATGAGGTTGCCCCAGCCGTCGTCGCCGACATTGGGCGCCATCGCACCCAGGGCGAAGACGATAGGAACGAGCGCGAGGTCCTCGAAGAGCAGCATCGAGAATGCCGCGCGCCCGACCGGCGACTGCGTGCCGGAGATCGGGAGCACCAGCGCCGTCGAGGAGAGGGCGAGGGCGAGGCCAAGGCCGATGGCGGCCGTCCAGCTGTTGCCGAGCACGACGAAGACCAGGCCGATGAGTGCAGCGCTGATCGCAAGTTCGGCCGCGCCGAGCCCGAAAACGAAACCGCGCATCGCCCATAATCGCTTGAAGGACAGCTCGAGCCCGATGGAGAACAGGAGCAGGACGATGCCGAATTCGGCGAAGGTCTCGACCGCGCCGGTGCCGGTGATCGTGACATAATAGAGCGACGGAAATTCCGGCACGAAGCGGCCGAGCCCGTGCGGGCCGACCAGCATACCGACAAGGATGAAGCCGATGACGGGGCTGATCTTGAAGCGGGCGAAGGCCGGGATGATGAGACCGGCGGCGCCCAGGATGACCAGCGCGTCGCTATAGCCGGCGCTGCTGAAGGGGTCATGCGTCATGGCGTCTAGCCTAACGTGCGCGAACGCGCCTTGTCACCCCCGGCTTTCCCCCGGTCCGCCGAAAGCGGCGGACCGGGGTCATAATTTTATTTCCAGCTGCCCATTTCGGCTTCGAGATTGACCCGAATGGCCTCGAAGAACTGCTCGGTGGTCATCCAGCTCTGGTCGGGACCGATGAGGATGGCGAGATCCTTGGTCATCTTGCCCTGCTCGACGGTGGCGACGCACACGCGCTCCAGCGTCTCGGCGAAGCGCACCACTTCGGGCGTCTCGTCGAACTTGCCGCGGAACTTGAGGCCGCCGGTCCATGCGAAGATGGATGCGATCGGGTTGGTCGAGGTCTGCTTGCCCTGCTGGTGCATGCGATAGTGGCGCGTCACCGTGCCGTGCGCGGCCTCGGCCTCGACAGTCTTGCCGTCCGGCGTCATGAGCACCGAGGTCATGAGGCCGAGCGAACCGAAGCCCTGTGCGACCTGATCGGACTGGACGTCGCCGTCATAGTTCTTGCAAGCCCAGACGAACTTGCCGTTCCACTTGAGGGCGGAGGCGACCATGTCGTCGATCAGGCGGTGCTGATACTCGATACCGGCCTCGGCGAACCTTTCCTTGAAGCCCTCGGTGGCGAAGATTTCGGCGAAGAGGTCCATGAAACGGCCATCATATTGCTTGATGATCGTGTTCTTGGTCGAGAGGTAGAGCGGCCACTTGCGCTCAAGCGCATAGTTCATGCTGGCGCGGGCGAAATCGCGAATGGATTCGTCGAGATTGTACATCGACATGGCGACGCCCGAGGCCTTGAACTGATAGACTTCGCGGTCGATCGTCTCGCCATCGTCGCCTTCCCAGACGAGACGGAGCTTGCCGGGGCCGGGGACCAGGAAGTCGGTCGCGCGATACTGGTCGCCGAACGCGTGGCGGCCGACGACGATGGGGTCGGTCCAGCCCGGGATCAGGCGGGGCACGTTCTTGATGACGATCGGCTCGCGGAAGATGGTGCCGCCCAGGATGTTGCGGATCGTGCCATTGGGCGACTTCCACATTTCCTTGAGGCCGAATTCCTCGACGCGGCCCTTGTCCGGGGTGATGGTCGCGCATTTGACGCCGACGCCATGCTCCTTGATCGCATTGGCGGAATCGATCGTGATCTGGTCGTTGGTGCGGTCGCGCTCCTCGACGCTCAGATCGTAATAGAGAAGGTCGATGTCGAGATAGGGTTTGATGAGCCGCTCGCGGATCCATTCCCAAATGATCCGGGTCATCTCGTCGCCGTCGATCTCGACGACAGGATTCTTCACCTTGATCTTGCTCATTCGATGTCCGTTTCCCTGTTGAATCTGGTCGGCCCGGCGGACGGGCTGCTCGCGAATCTCCTAGGCACGAATGACGCAGCGATCAACGGGCGAACGGCTCTGTTTTGCGCACAGGGGACAATCTGCGTTGTCCTTGCGCGGCCACCCGCCTAGATTGGCCCCATGACAAATCTGACAGAAGGGCCGCAACCCGGCGCGCCGGCACAGGGGACGGTCAAGTGGCACTTCCCTGCCATCCACAAGGAAGGGCAGCGATTCGGCGCGATTTCTGCCGTGATCACAGGGCTTCTCGCCCTGTTCGTGAGCCACACCTTGGGCTGGATCATGCTCGGCATCACGATCTGGGTTTTCGCCTTCTTCCGCGATCCCGTTCGCGCCGTGCCGCAGGACGATCGCGCGATCATTGCGCCGGCCGACGGCCTCATCACGCTGATCCAGCAGGTGTTGCCGCCGCCGGAACTGGCGGGGCCGGACAGGCTGGGCGACCAGCCGATGACGCGCGTGTCGATCTTCATGAGCGTGTTCGACGTGCACATCAACCGGTCGCCGATCGCAGGCACGGTCAAGGATGTCGTCTATGTGAGCGGCAAGTTCATCAATGCCGATCTCGATAAGGCCAGCGAGGATAATGAGCGCCAGCACATCCTGGTCGAGCGGGGAGACGGCGTCAGGATCGGCTTTACGCAAATCGCGGGTCTCGTCGCCCGCCGCATCGTGCCGTTCGTCAAGCGCGGCGATATCATTGCTGCGGGCCAGCGTGTCGGTCTCATCCGCTTCGGCAGCCGCGTCGATGTCTACCTGCCGGCGGGCACGGCTCCCAAGGTGATGCTGGGCACCCATGCCGTGGCCGGCGAGACGGTTCTCGCGATGCTCGGCGACAATGCCGCCGTCGGCGGCGTGCTGCAATGAGCGGGGCCGGCGCTCGTGCCTGAACAGCCGCCCAGGCGTCTGCGCATCAGGCGCGGCATTTCGCTGCGGCAGGTTGCGCCCAACGCCGTAACGGCCATGGCGCTCTGTTTCGGCCTCACGGCGATCCGCTTCGCTATCATGGGCAACGATCCGCTCGTTTCGCCGCCGGAAAACCGATCCCCGACCTGGTTCTGGGAGCTGGCGGTCGGCGCGATCGTCTTTGCGGGCGTGCTCGACGGCATTGACGGGCGCATTGCACGGCTGCTGCGCGCCGAGAGCCGCTTCGGCGCCGAGCTGGATTCGCTGTCGGACGCGATTGCCTTCGGCGTGTCGCCTGCGATCCTGCTCTATCTCTGGTCCTTGCACGAGAATCCGCGCTTCGGCTGGATCATCAGCCTGGCCCTGGCGCTGAGCTGTGTGCTGCGCCTGGCCCGGTTCAACGCCAATCTCGATGTGATCGATCAGCCACGCAAAGCCGCCGGGTTCAATACCGGCGTCCCGGCGCCGGCCGGTGCGGGGATCGCACTCATGCCGGTCTATGCGTGGTTCGTGACCGAGATGCCGATCTTCCGCGACTGGCGCCTCGTCGCGCCCTGGCTGGTGCTCACCGCCCTGCTGATGATCTCGAACCTGCCGACACTTGGCTGGAAGCGGCTGCGGGTGCCGCCGGATGCGCGCATTTTCGCGATCTTCGCTGCCGGGCTTTTTGCCGCCATGTTGATGGTCGCACCCTGGATCAGTCTGCTCATCCTGACCGCGGGTTATCTCGCGCTCATTCCGGTTGGCGTGATGAGCTACGCCCGGCTCCGCCGGCGAGCGGGGCTTACGCCGCCAGGCGCGGAGCCGGACGACCCGGACGATCCAGACGAGTCCTGACCGCAGGTCCCGAGGGGTACGGGTCGAATGCAGTCGGCTTGTGCTCGTGGACGCTATCCAGGCTCAACGTGCGCAGCGCGGCGAGCATCTGCGCGCGATAGTGGACGAAATTGGCGATGATCACGGACGAGGCGGCAACCAGTGCAGCGACGAACAGGAGCGAGCCGATCGCATAGAACACCATAGGAAGAACCTTTCTGTCTGCGATGCAACGGACTCGATTCGAATCAGTTCCGCTCGCTCTATGTTCCCTATTTGTTCTTATTTCGTAGATGCGTCAAGACCGGCGGTAATTTTCTCCGTTTCGGCTAAATTTCGCGGCTTTGGCATTGAGGTGTCGGGCGGTGAAGGCCCGCGCGGTCCCGCGAAACGGAAATTCACACCGGGTGCGCTGAACACGAGGGGCCGGCTCCATTGACGCCCTTGCCAATCGCGGCATTTTCGACTAGGGGCGCCCACCTAACCCACATGGGGCTCGCTACATACCGGTGCCGCTTCGCGGTCACTGAGCCCCAGAGGACTAACCGGAAAGGAACTTACTTATGGCGGCTCCTGTCGTCACCCTGCACCAATTGATCGAGGCCGGCGCGCACTTCGGCCACCAGACCCACCGCTGGAATCCCCGCATGAAGCCGTACATCTTCGGCGAGCGGAACGGCATCCACATCCTCGACCTCTCGCAGACCGTGCCGCTCTTCGCGCGCGCCCTGGACC
>JAGIAA010000005.1 GCA_017745115.1 Sphingobium sp.
CGCGGGCATGTTCGGTGGCGGCCGTGCACCGGGTGCGGGCGCACCTCCGGCCGGCGGCGCTCAAGGCGCTGGTGGTCCTCCCGGTGGTGGCGCAGGCGGCGGCATGAAGGTGACCAGGGTCTGGGAAGAGGGCAATGTCGGCTTCATGACCTGGGAAGCGGGGCCGATGCATGTCACCGAGGAGTTCATCATCCGCAACAACAAGATCGCGGTGCAGGCGATCTTCATGGCTGGCGGCGGTGGCGCGGCTCCGGGCGGAGCACCGCCGGCTCGCCCGGCGCAGTAAAGCCAACCGCGGGTGCGCCGGCTAGTGGCCGCGCCCGCCCTGGTGTGCCCGCTGGGGCACGAAGACGATCAACAGGACGATCGTGGCCACGAGGACGGCCGAGGCGAGCGGACGGCTGAAATCCAGGCCGCCCTTGGCCAGCGGCTTGTCGAGAAAATCACCGACCGTGGCGCCAAGCGGCCGGGTGAGAATGAACGCGGCCCAGAACAGGACGACCCGGCTCGCCGCCGTGAAGCGCCAAAGCAAGAGCAGGACGAGCAGCGCGCCGCCGAACAAGGCCGCACCGCCGAGATAACCGAGCCCGCCATCATCGGCCGCCCAGTCGCCGAGCGCGGTACCGAGCGTCTGCGAGAAAGTGATGGTCACCCAGTAGAAGATTTCGGACTTCGTGCTGGAGACGCTGTCGACGGCAACCGAGCCCATGACCCAACGCCAGAGCGCAAGTGAAAGCAGCACGCCGGCGAGAAGCAGCGCGGAGCCGCCGGTATAGCCGATGCCGAGCGACCGCGTGGCAAAGTCGGCCATGGTCGTGCCTGCCGTCGTCGAGGCGATGATGGTTGCCCAGTAAAGGGCCGGGTGGAAACGGCGCGCGCGTATCTGAAAGGCGACGAGCAGGATGAGCGGCACGATGAAGATCGCGGTGCCGACGAGGTAGCCGAGATCCATGCTCATCGAGACCGTGTCGCCGGCCGTTTCACCCAGCGTCGTCGCAAGGATCTTGATGATCCAGAAGCCGAGCGTGACGGCCGGTACCTTCACGATCGCATCCTTGAGCTGCGCGTCCATCGCTGCCTCCTAGAAATCGATGCCAAGTGCCACGAACATGTGAAAGCTGGCCGGGCCACCATCGTCCGACAGGGTAGGGCCGCCCGATGCAAGAAGCCGAAACGGCGCTTTCAGTTGATAGATCGCGCCAATCCCCAGGCTTGTCGAGGCCTGGCTGTCGTCCGCATCCGGGCCCTGCCGGTCCATCTCGACGCCGAGCAGCAGATTCTTGCCGAAGGTATGCGTAAGGGCAGCGCCGCCGCTCCAATAATCGCGGCTGCCGTCGCCGGCATTGATGGTGTAACCGCCGCCGCCGAAGAGCGACCAATCGCCTATATCCTTCTGTGCCCAGATCGGTAGGAAGGCGGTCGCTTTCCCCGGTCCCAGCCCATTTGTTGCGGTCGGCAGTGTCACGCCGGGGAAGGCCGCGATTGAAAACCCGGATTTCTCATCGTGATAGAAGCGGTATTTCGCTGAAATTTCGAGGTCGCCGAGCCCGCGCGTCCAACCACTGTGATCATGCGCGAAGGCGAGCGGGAGGCCGAGCGTGAGCTGGAGGTCCGATGCTGCGCCATAATTGATCTCGGCGCCGACCGCGCCGCCGAATTCGGCGCCTCGGCCGTCGGCATCGAGAAACGGCGCATATATTTCCCAATGACCCGTTTCGGTGGGCTCCGGATCGTCGGTGAGAAACGGCGGGCCGGCATGGGCCGGTACCGCGGTCATGAAGGCGAAAGCCATTGCCAGCAATCGAAGGGCGCCGCATTTCATGAGATGCGGCGCGCTGTCTCAGGCGGCCTGACGCGCGGGGCCACTGCGCCACCCAGACTGTTCGGCCCGCCGGAGACGATGTCGACCTCGATGAGATCGCCGATGCGTGCGTCGGCATTCTCGACGATGACGCTTTGCAGCCAGGGCGATTTGCCGATGAGCTGGCCGGGATATTTGCCGGCGCGCTCGAGCAGGACCGTCGTGCGCCTGCCGACCGTGGCCTCGTTGAAGGCGAGTTGATCGGCGTTGATCGCGGCCTGCAAGCGCTGCAGGCGCTCGTCCATGACCGGTGCAGCGATCTGTCCATCCATGTCTGCCGCAGGTGTGCCCGGCCGCGGTGAATATTTGAAGGAAAAGGCTTGTGAATAAGCCACTTCACGCACGATGCTGAGAGTCTCTTCGAATTCGGCATCCGTTTCGCCGGGGAAGCCCACGATGAAATCGCCCGACAACGCGATGTCGCTTCTCACGCTCCGAATGCGCTCGATGAGGCGAAGGTAGCTGTCGCGGCTGTGGCTGCGATTCATGGCCTTGAGGATGCGGTCTGAACCGGCCTGCACGGGAAGGTGCAGGAAGGGCATGAGCTTCTCGACCTCGGCATGCGCCCGGATCAGCGCGTCGGTCATGTCGTTGGGATGGCTCGTCGTGTAGCGGATGCGCGCCAGGCCCGGCAGCGCGTCGAGCGCGCGTGCGAGGCCGTCGAGACCTTGGATGCGACCCTTCTCGTCTTCGCCGGTCCAGGCGTTGACGTTCTGTCCGAGCAGCGTGATTTCGCGGACGCCGGCGTCGACCAGGGCACGCGCCTCGTTCATGACCTCGGTCCACGGCCGGCTCACTTCGGCGCCGCGCGTGTAGGGCACGACGCAATAGGTGCAGAACTTGTCGCAGCCCTCCTGCACGGTCAGGAACGCGCTGGGCCGCGCTTGCTTCGCCCGGGCGGGCAAGGCGTCGAATTTCGAGATATCCGGCATGTCGGTGTCGACGGCTTTACGTCCGGCAAGCGCGTCGTCGATGAGACCGGGCAGGCGGTGATAGGCTTGTGGGCCGACGACGATATCGACAGCCTTGGCGCGTCGCGTGATCTCGGGGCCTTCCGCCTGCGCGACACAGCCGGCGACGGCGATCATCGGCCGCGAGCCGTCCTCGCGCTTGAGGCGGCCAATGTCCGAATAGACCTTCTCGGCGGCTTTCTCGCGAATGTGGCAGGTGTTGAGCACGACGAGATCGGCATCGGCGCCGTCGGCGGCCGCTGTCATGCCCTTGGCGCCCAGCATCTCGGCCATGCGCTCGCCGTCGTAGACATTCATCTGGCAGCCGAACGACTTGACGTGAAAGGTCTTCGGGGCGTTTCGAGGCGGAGTTTTTGGTGCAGTCATGGGCGCGGCCTATACAGGCGATGGGAGCGGGACGGAAGCAGGCCGACGAAAGGATGGGGGCTTTTCCAGTGACGCGTGCGCGCATGCGCCCTAAAGGCGGCGCGAACCGCTGCGAGCATGAGCGTCCGATTGACCCAGACACCCAGTTCCTATGACGCGATCATTCTCGGTGCCGGTGGCGCCGGGCTCATGTGCGCCGCGGTGGCCGGGCAACGCGGGCGGCGGGTGCTTGTGATCGACCACGCCGATGCACCCGGCAAGAAGATCCTCATCTCGGGCGGCGGGCGCTGCAACTTCACCAATCTGCACACTGCGCCTGACCGTTATCTTTCCGCCAATCCGCATTTCGCCAAATCGGCGCTTGGCCGGTACAGCCCCGCTGATTTCCTGGCGATGGTCGAGCGGCACGGCATTGCCTGGCATGAAAAGACGCTGGGACAATTATTCTGCGACGGATCGGCACGGCAGATCGTGGCGATGCTGCTGGACGAGGCCGCGCAAGGGCAAGCGGAGATCAGACTCGGCCATGGCGTGAGCGCCGTCGATCACGCCGATGGCTTGTACACGGTGAGTTTTGGAGACGTGGCCGCCACGGCGCCGGCGCTGGTGATCGCGACGGGCGGACCGTCCATCCCGAAAATGGGCGCCACCGGTTTTGCCTACGATCTCGCGCGACGCTTCGGCCTCAAGGTCGTCGAGCCCCGGCCAGCGCTGGTGCCGCTGACATTGGGCGGGGACGACCTTCTGTTCCGCTCGCTCTCGGGCGTCTCGGCCGACGTGGTCGCACATTGCGAGAAGACGGCATTTCGCGAGGCGGCCTTGCTTACCCACAAGGGCTTGTCGGGCCCTGCCATCCTTCAGATCTCTTCATATTGGCGGCACAGCAAGCCGATCACCCTCGATTTACTGCCTGACTCCGATAGCGGCTGGCTGATCGAGGCGAAGCGAGCCAGGCCGCGCGCGACGCTCGCTACAACCCTGAGAGCGCTGCTGCCTGGTCGGCTTGCCGATGTCCTGGCGGAACGGATCGGCCTTGCCGGCGATCTCGGCAATCTGCCTGACCGCGCGCTGCAGGAGGCGGAACGGCGCCTCGCCAGCTGGACCTTCATGCCCAATGGTACCGAAGGCTATGCCAAGGCGGAAGTGACGGCCGGCGGCATAGCGACGGAGGGGCTGTCTTCGCAGACGATGGAGGCGCGCCGTGTTCCCGGGCTCTACGCAATCGGGGAAGCGGTCGACGTGACCGGCTGGCTCGGCGGCTATAATTTCCAGTGGGCCTGGGCCAGCGGCTGGGCGGCGGGGCAGGCGCTGTGAAGTCGCTTGCGGACGCTGTAGTGTGACTTTAATACAGTAGGCTGGCGGTTCGCATTGTTCTCAGTCTTTCATCCCTTCAAGCGCCGGTTGCAGGACGGCCTTCCCGATCTGGACGGGCAGGGCACCCCGCCGCCGAACGCGCCCGCCCGGCCGAGGAGCAGCCGCTGGCGCTGGATCAAGCGCGGCTTCCTTGCGGGCTTCCTGTTGTTCCTGGTGCTGGTCGTCTATCTCGCCATCACGGCGCCGCTCTCCAAGTCGCTCCAGCCGCCGGCACCGCCGAGCATCACATTGCTCTCGGAAGAGGGCACCCCGATTGCGCGGCGCGGCGCCACTATCGGCGATCCGGTCAAGGTGGAGAGCCTTCCACCCCATGTCGTGGATGCGTTCGTGGCGATCGAGGACCGGCGTTTCTATAGCCACTGGGGCATCGATCCGCGCGGCATCGCGCGTGCACTCTGGAGCAATTATTCGGCGGGCGGCGTCCGCCAGGGCGGCAGCACCATCACCCAGCAGCTCGCGAAGAACGCGTTCCTCGATTCCGACCGGACCATGGCCCGCAAGTTCCGGGAGGTGCTGATCGCCTTCTGGCTCGAAGCCTGGCTCAGCAAGAACGAGATCCTCTCGCGCTATCTCTCGAACGTCTATTTCGGCGACAATGTCTACGGCCTGCGCGCGGCGTCCGAGCATTATTTCGGCCGCCAGCCCAGCCAGTTGACCGTTGGACAGGCGGCGATGCTGGCCGGTCTCGTCAAGGCGCCCTCGCGACTTGCGCCGACGCGCAATCTTTCAGGTGCGCGATCCCGGCAGAACGTGGTGATTGGGGCGATGGTCGATGCCGGCATGCTGAGCGAGGCCGAGGCCGCGCGCGTGCGGCCTGCTTCCATCATCCCGCAGAAGGCGGACCCGCTGCCCAACGGCACCTATTTCGCTGACTGGGTGCTGCCGCAAGCGCGCGACAGGGCGGGCGAGATCGGCAGCGAGCAGACCGTGCGTACGACGCTGGAAATGCGCCTGCAGCGCATCGCCGAGCGTGTGGCGCGGAGCAGCGTCGGCGGACCGGGCATGCAGAAAGCCCAGGTCGCCATCGTGGCGATGCATCCCGACGGGCGCGTGGTCGCCATGGTGGGTGGGCGCAACTACAAGGAGAGCCCCTTCAACCGTGCGACCCAGGCGCGGCGCCAGGCGGGATCGACGTTCAAGCTCTTCGTCTATCTCGCGGCGATGCGGTCGGGACTGACTCCGGACGACATGATCGAGGACAGCCCGGTCAAGGTGGGTGATTGGGAGCCCAAGAACAATGACGGGCGGTATCTCGGCAAGATCACCTTGCGCCGGGCCTTCCAGAAGTCGAGCAATGTCGCGGCCGTGCGGCTCATCCATCGCGTAGGCCCACCCGCGGTCATTCGGGCGGCGCGCGAGCTGGGCATCAGCGGGCCCATTCCGGAAGAGGCGAGCATCGCGCTCGGCACCTCGACCGTTTCGCTGCTCGAGCTGACGTCGGCCTATGCGGCGATTGCCAGAGGCGAGGCGCCGGTACGTCCCATCGGCCTTGCCGAGCCCGAGCAGCGCGGCTGGTTCGCGGCGCTGCGGCGGGAGCAGCATTCGCTGGGCGTCCGTGAGCTGGCAGACGTGCGCGACCTGCTGCAGAGCGCCGTGCGCGGCGGCACCGGCTATGAAGCGCGGCTTCCCATCGCCGCTTATGGCAAGACAGGGACGACGCAGGACAGCCGCGATGTCTGGTTCGTAGGCTATGCCAAGGACCTCGTCGTGGGCGTTTGGGTCGGCAATGACGACAATACGCCCAATTACGGTCTGACCAGCCACCTTCCGTCACGGATCTGGCGCGATTTCATGGCCGAGGCGTTGGGCGTGGCGCTGCCGGAGCCGGCGGAAGAAGAAGGGGGAGACGATCTCTCCAACATGATGGAACAGCTCAGCAACGGTATCCAGGAGCTCGACGTCGAGCTGATCGGCGATCAGGGCGCCGAACTGCATGGCCCCAACGGCACGAGCTTGCGGATCGACAAGAACGGCATCGAGTTGAACGGCCCCAATCGCGGGCCCCAACCGCAACGGCCCGAGGATCGCGACCGCCGCCGGGAGACGCCGCCGCCGGATGAAGGCGGGCCGGAGTAGAGCATTTATCCTCGCCCTTTTTAGGGGCGCAGAAATTGCGCTAGGCAACACCCATCGCGGCTGCGATCCGCGCTCTGGTCTGCGCGGCCAGTGTCTTGCGGTCGGGATGGTCGCCGGGGTCGAAAGGTTCGAGAAACGTCAGCGTGACCGTCTTCCGGCCGGGGGAGGAGAGGATGCGCTTCGCATTGCCGACGCCATCCTCGTCGCCCCAGACGACCAGGCTCGTCGCGTTGCCATAATCGATCATGACGGGCTGGATCAGGATCTCGCGCGGCGGGGGAAGCAGCACCTCGAACATCGGGGGCTTGAAGGAGCCGAGCGTCCTGCCGTCGCCGGTGCCGCCCTCGGCGAAGAGGGCAATGGGCTGGTGAGCGTCGAGCGCCGCGCGGACGGCCTCGACATGGGCCGCCACCTCTCCACGCCGTTCACGGGCCACGAAGATGGTGTTGTTCTGCGCGGCGAGCCAGCCGACCAGGGGCGCGCTCCCCACCTCGCCCTTGGAAATGAACGCGCAACCCGTCGCGCCGCCCATGCTCAATATGTCGATCCAGCTGAGATGGTTGGCCACGTAGAAGACGTCGTGCAGGCGCGGCACGCCGGCAATCCGCACGTCGAACCCTGCCGCTCGGGCGGCCCGGCCGAGGAAGATTTGCGGCCATGGCGAATGGCCGCGACGACGCGCGATGAGATGCGGAACGACGCAGGCGATCGTGACGCCGATCATGCAGGCGAGGCGCCAGATGAGGCGCAGCTTGCTCAACGGAATTCAGTTTGTTGCCGCATTTTCAGACGCAAAACCGATTCCCACTTTCGCTGAAAATGCCGGGGGATCACCCCTTGCGGTCGAGCGTGACCCCGTAGAGCTCCATGCGGTGGTCGACCAGACGATAACCGAGCTTCTCGGCGATCTGGCGCTGCAGCTGCTCGAGCTCGGGGTCCACGAACTCGATGACCTTGCCGGTCTCGACATCGATCAGGTGGTCGTGATGGGCCTCGGGCGCGGGCTCGTAGCGCGCACGTCCGTCGCCGAAATCGTGGCGCTCGAGGATGCCGGCCTCTTCGAACAGGCGGACGGTGCGATACACAGTCGCGATCGAGATATGCGGGTCGATGGCCGAGGCGCGCTCGTGCAGCTTCTCGACGTCGGGATGGTCCTCGCTTTCGGACAGGACGCGCGCAATGACGCGCCGTTGTTCGGTTATGCGAAGGCCGCGCTCTGCGCAGAGCGCTTCAATGTCGATCGTCCGGGTCATGGCCCTTATGTAGTGCAATTTGGGCGCGCCGGAACCCGCTAATTTGGCTTTGCGAGTGGTTTGCAGAAGTGCCGAAACGGAAACGGCCCGCCTCGAGAGGCAGGCCGTCCGTTCGTCCCGGTTTTGCTCCTGTTTCGTCCCAGGAGCGGTTCGCTCGATTACTTACCCGAGCGGCGGCGCGTCGTGCCGAGACCGATCTTCTTGGCGAGCGCACGGCGCTGATCGGCATAGTTGGGCGCGACCATCGGATAGTCCGCCGGCAGGCCCCACTTGGCGCGATATTCGTCCGGAGTCATCTGATAGTGCGTCATCAGGTGACGCTTCAGCATCTTCAGCTTCTTGCCGTCCTCCAGGCACACAATGTGGTCCGGCTTGATCGACGAGCGGATCGAAACGGCCGGTTCGGGCTTGGGCTGCGGCGGCGCCGCGACGTTGCGCAGACCAGAGAGCGCTCCGTAGACGTTCTGAATCAACAGCGGAAGATCGGAAACAGCGACGCTGTTGTTGGAAACATGCGCGGCAACAATATCTGACGTTAACGTAATCAGGACCTCGTCCTGTCCACCCGAATCTGGCATCATTAGTCCTTCCAATTTCTATTTGTCTGCTACGGGACCCGAGAAGCATTTTGCCATTCGCTTCTTATTGTTTCCCTATGCCGATTCCCTTCGAATCGCAAGCTTATCGGCCAGTTGTCCTAATTCCGAACAAGAACCGCCTTGAAGCTCAAAGCGTCGTAGCGGCAACCTGCGCTGCCCAGATAATAGTCTTTACGACGGTTATATTGGCTGAAGCCTGCCTTGCTGTAGAGATGGACTGCGGGATTGGAATCCCGAACTTCCAGAAAGACTGATTCAGCCCCGCTGCGTTCCGCGACCATGAGGCAGCGGTCGAGGATGCGTCGGCCGTAGCCCAGGCCCCGATGCGACGGATCGACGGCGAGCAGCAACAGTTCGGCCTCGCCGACAATAGCGCGCAACAGGCCGAAGCCGACGGGCCGATCGTCGATCCGGCCGATCACCAGCACCGAGCCCGGCATCGCCATCATCGAGCGAAGCTGTTGGACGGTCCAGGCTTCCCCAAACCGGGAATCGAAAGCCTTTTCCATCACGGTCATGGCGTCGGCGAAATCGGCTTCGCCGGGTTCGTCATAAGCGGTGATCTTGAGGCCGCTCATCCCGCCGGCACCATGGGTTTGGCATCGGCACCGCGGCCATAATTGGGCCGGGGGGGCAGGGTCCGCAGTGGTTCCGCCAGCAAGCTGATCGCGCGTGCGTCCGGCAGGAGCACGACGGCGGCACCCCGTCCGCCACGGGCGTTGACCAAGGTCTGCGCGCCCGTTCCATACACGACGGCGTGGTCGAGTGTTGCAGCGAGTTCGGCGATGGGCGTCGATCGGATCGCGGCTGGGGTGTCGGAGGCGCCCGGCCCATAGATCGCCCAAAACAGCTCACCATGGCCGCCGACCATGACCACGGGAAAGTCGGCTTCCGGCGCGAAGCGGTCGCGAACCATGGCCGCGACGAGATCGAGGCAGCCATAGCCGTTGACCTTGGCCTGCCAGCCGAAGCCGAGCGCCACCGCCGCAGCGAGGCCGACGCGTACGCCGGTGAAGCTGCCAGGGCCTACATCAACGAGAATTTCGGTCGCGCGCCCACCCTCGGGCAGCGCGGCTATTGCCGGCAGAAGCGCCTCGGCATGGCCACGGCCAAGCTCGCGATGATCGCTGTCGATGCATTGATCGCCCTCGAACAGGGCGACAGACAAGGCCGGGGTGGCGCAATCGATGACGAGGCGGCGCATGCTCATGCCGACCGATGCGCTGCTATCGTCATGGAAGCAAGACCTCGAAACTCCCCCATCTTGCGGCTTGGTCAGACGGCGCGGACCTCGGTCACTTCCGGTACATAATGCTTGAGCAGCTGTTCAATGCCGTTCTTGAGCGTCGCAGTGGAGGACGGACATCCCGCGCAGGCACCCTGCATGCGCAGATAGACCGTGCCGCGCTGAAAGCCGCGGTAGATGATGTCGCCGCCGTCATTGGCGACGGCAGGACGCACCCGCGTTTCGATGAGCTCACGGATCTGCGCGATAATGTCGGCATCCTCGGGGTCGTCGAAGCCATCGGTCGAAAACTCATCGCCTTCAGCCGGAACCGAGATGCCGGCAGCACTGCCAGCGCGGAACAGCGGCATATCCGCCGAAAAGTGATCGAGCAGGATCGACAGCACATCGGTGCGCAGGTCGCTCCAGGCAACGCTCGGCGCTGCCGTCACCGAAATGAAATCCTTGCCGAAGAACACACCCGTCACATCGCCGAGATCGAACAGCGCCTGCGCCAGAGGCGAGGCTTCCGCCTCTTCGGGGTCCGCGAAGTCGCGCGTGCCCGCGCTCATCACGACGCGGCCGGGCAGGAACTTCAGAGTCGCCGGATTGGGCGTGGTTTCGGTTTCGATCAGCATGGCAGTCTTTCGATCACGAGCCGGGTCATCGTGCCCGCTCGTCAGATGTCATTTGGTGAAGCTGGCGGGCCGGCGCAAGCCTTCAATTCTTCGCCCGTCCTCAGTTTGCCTGCGCCGCGCTGCTTTCGGACGCCGCGACGCGGGGGGCCGTGGCCAGGTCGGCGATCCGCGGGGAGACAGGCAGGGCAGGCGGCTGGACACCGTCGGCAAGAACGACCGCGCTCCAACGCGTGTCCGAACGCAGGTAACGCTGCGCCAAGGCCTGAATATCGGCCGCCGTCACGCTCAGCACATCGTCCTGCAACGTGCGCGCCATGGCGAGCTTGCGGGGATCGCGACTCAGCCCGCCCAGCTGGCCCATCCAGAAGGGAATGCTCGACCGCACGAGACCGAGATATTTGCGCACCGGCTCGACTTCGCGCGCCAGCTCGTCGGCACTGACCGGTTTTGCCGCGAGATCGGCGACCACTTCGTCGACGAAATTGAAGAAATAGGGGATGCGCTCCGGCTTGAGCTGGGTCTGGACGATCAGATAACCGCCCGTCTCATAGCTCTCCGGCCAGTCGCTGCTTGCGCTCGGCGTATAAGCGGCGCCGTCGACCGAGCGCAGCTTTTCGAAAAGGCGATCGTTGATGATGCGCGCGAGCATTTCGAGCTGGCGGCTTTCACGAATGCGGTCCTCGCCGCCGCCGGTCGGCCAGGCAATGATGGCGCCGGCCTGCTCCGGCGTGCCGTTGTGCTTCAGAACGATCGGCTGGGCGACCTGCGCCGGGAAGCGGCGCACGCGGTTCTCGGGCGGCGGAATCATGTCCGGCCGCCTCGGAAGCGCCCCGAAACTGGCGGCGACGGCGGCAACGGCTTCGTCACGGTTGATGTCGCCATAGACCTGGATTTCGATCGGTCCGTTGGCGAGGCGGGGCTCCCACACTTCCTTGAACTTCTCAAGCGTCAGCTGCTGCGCGTCCGCAGGTGTCGGCGGCGCCACGCGCGCATCCTTGTCGCGCAGGAGCCAGCCGACATTGCGCTGGATCGCTGCGCCGGCGGAGTTCGGCACCGGGTCATAGGTCACGTTGAGCACATTGACGGTGCGGGCGAGCGTCGCCGCATCCCAGCGCGGGAAGGCGAGCTTGGACGCGAAGAGACGGAGCTGGTCGGGATAGTCTTTGGGACTGGATACCGCACTCATCGTGAAGGCGTCCTCCTCGATGCGGAATTGCAAGGCGAGCTGCCGGCCGTTCATCAGCTCTTCGAGCGCATTACTGTCGAGATTGCCGATGCCGCTCGCCATCAGCGTCGCCGGCGCAGCCCAGAGCGCGGCATTCTCGTCAGGCGAAAAGCTTTGCTGCCCATGACCGAACCGGACGTTGACATGGACCTTGCCGGGTTCGGTCTTGTTGGCGTGAAGGAACAGGGTGACGCCGTTTTCGAACACGATCTGGTCGATGCCGAGCGCGCCGAGCGGCTGGTCCAACGCGATCTTGCCGGGCGCCGGCAAGGCGGGCAGCGATGCCATCGTCACAGCCTTGTTGCTGAGCCGGACATTCCGGGCCGGCTCGACCGGCGCGCGGAACGCGGCGCCAAGGCGCGCCAGGGTCGTCGGCTGCTCGCCCTTGACCGAAAGCAGCACGCGCGTGGCCGTCCCGGTGAACATGCGCCGGGTCGAATCGCGCACATTTTCCGGTGTCATGAGGGAGCGGCTGCCGCGATAGATATCGAGATTGGCGCCCGGCGCGACGACGGTTTCCCGAATGTCGAGCGCAGAGACCAGATTGTCGACCTGCTGCGTGCTCGCCTCGATTCGCGACGTTGCGACCTGCTGTGCGAGTGCGTTCTCGATCACCACGAATTCGCGGTCGATGTCCGCCTTGCTGGGCGGGGTACGGCGCGCATCCTCGACGATTGCGCGGACTTCGCGCAGCGCCTTTTCCCAGTCGTCGCCCACCGGCACGATGTTGACGTAGGTCGCGCTGACGGAGCGATAGCTGTCGTCCCGCACGACCGAAGCCTCGATGAAGCTGGCACTGCCCGTCGCGGCCACGGCAAGCCGCCGGTTGATGAGCTGTAACGCCAGATCGTCGACGATGCGGGCCTGGTTGAAAGCGATCGTGTCGTCATGGAAAACCCACGGACGCAGATAAACGAGTCTGATCGAGACCGGCGTGTCGGGCGACTTGACCACCTTGGTCGCCGGCGCCTGAGGGTCGGGGCGGCCGAAATCGGGCAGGGGCGGGGTCGCGCCGATGCCTTGCCACGAGCCGAAGCGCTTCTTCACCAGCTCGATCAGCATGGCGGGGTCGGCATCGCCCGAAATGGCGACCACTGTCCGGTCGGGACGGTACCAGCGGTCATGGAAAGCGCGCAGAGTCTCCGCGGTCGCGCCGGAGAGCGTGGCTTCCGTGCCGATCGGATTGTGGCGGCCGAGCGGCTGGCCGGCATAGTAAAAGGCACGGGCCTGGTCTTCGAGCTGCAAGGCCGGGCTCAGGCTCTCGCGACGCTCCGCCATGACGATGGAGCGTTCTGCATCGACGGCCTGCGGCACGATATTGGGCGCGGAGACCATGCTGGCGAGAATCTTGAGACTCTCGTCGAGTCCCGCAGCGTTGGTCTCGGGCAGGTCGACGGCGAAGGTCGTCGCGATCGGGCTGGTCTCGGCATTGGTGTCCACGCCGAATTCGGCGCCGAGGCGCTGCCAGATGCGCTTGGACTCACCGTCCGGCGCATCGCGCGAGCCGCGGAAGGAAAGATGCTCGATAAAATGTGCGAAACCGGCTTCCTCCGGCTTTTCCATGAGCGAGCCGACGTCCATCCGCACCCGGATGGACACCATGCGGGCCGGGATGTCATTGCGCCGAACCGCATAGCGCAGGCCATTGGGCAGCATGCCGAACTGCCAAGCCGTGTCCATCGGCACGTCGCTATGCTCGTAGAACCACGGACGCGGCGCGGCAGGTGCGGCGGCTTCGGCGGGCCGGGGCGCTGCGGCCGGCGCCGACGCGACGGTTTTGGCCGCAATCTGTTTGGCAACGGGCTTTGCGGCCGGCTTTTGAACAGCCGGCTTGCCCTTTGGGGCGGGAGCGGGTGCCGCTGCTGCGGGTCCCGGCAGCAGCAACGCGATGGCTGTAAGAGCGGTGAAAAGCCGGCGGCCGGCATCGAGGATCCTCATGGATCGGAAATTAGGCGCAAACGGCCTTAACGTCACATGAAACTTGCGGAAATTGCTCTCAACGTAGCGAATCGATGCGCCGCTGGGTGTGCACTGTCCATCTAGGCTCGTCGCCGAGGCGGGCACGAATGCCTTCCTTTACGGCACTGTGTGCCGCAGAGTTCCGCCGAAACCGAGGAAATTTTTCGGGTTCCCGGACGGGTTAGCTCAAAGCTTTTTTTACCATGGGTGTCTAGAAGGCCCGCTGAAGAAGGAGCAAAAGGGCATGTCGGCGCCACAAATGTCTTCAAAGGGAATTGGCCCCAAACTGGCACGCTGGGGCCGCAGTTTCCTTGCGAGTGAGGCGGCAGAGGCCTCGGAGCCCGTTGCCACCGCGCCCCGCGAAGCCGGCACCGGCCACTTGCGCCGCGAAGTGGAGCGCCGCCGTGCGCTTTATGAGGAAGTGGGCAACTTCCTGTTCGCGCACGACCTCGATGTCACGCCGCTGAACTTCGGCCTGGCGCTCGACTATATCACCGGCAACGACCTCGCCATCGAGAAGGCCGTGCGGGCGATCCTGTCCGACCGAGGCCGCATCACCAATGGGGTCGCCGAGCAGATCATCGCCGATCAGCGCGCAGAAGAGCTTTCGCCGGATCAGCTGGGCGACATGCTGAGCGAAGTCGAGCGGAACCTCGACAATCTTTCCGGTCTCACCGATCAGTCGCGCGAGTCGGCCACCGACTTCGGCGACGAGCTGCAGAAGCACGCCGCCAAGCTCAAGGGCGACGCACCGGCCGAGGCGGTCGCCAACCTGATCAGCATCACGCGCTCGATGGTCGAGAAGACCCGCGAGGTCGAGACCAAGATGCGCGAAGGCCAGAAACAGACGCGTCTCCTCCAAAAGAACCTGGAGACGGCCCGCCGCGCTGCCGAGCAGGACCACCTGACCGGCCTGCCCAACCGCCGCGCGTTCGAGAATACGCTGCGTGAAGAGGCGCAGCTAGCACAGGAAGAGGGCGAAGCGCTGAGCCTCGCCTTCTGCGACATCGACCATTTCAAGAAGATCAACGATACCCATGGCCACGATGCCGGCGACCGCGTCCTTAAGTTCGTGGGTACGCTGCTGGCGAAGATCTCCGACGACAAATGCCATGTCGCGCGCCACGGGGGCGAGGAATTCGTCATGCTGTTCCGCGGTTTCACGGTCGCAGAAGCGGCAAAAATCGTCGACGATGCCCGCGCCGACCTCTCGGAGCGCAATCTCGTCGACCGCAAGACCGGCGAGCGCATGGATCATGTGACCTTCTCAGGCGGTGTTGCGGACGTCCTGTCTTATGAGGAGCCGCGCGACGCCCTCAAGGCGGCCGATCGCGCGTTGTATCTTGCCAAGGAACATGGCCGCAACCGCGTCTACATCGCGTCCGAAGCCGAGAATTGAGCTCCTCTGTGTCGTCCCAGCGAAAGCTGGGATCTCAGGCGATGTGGAGCCAGACTACACGAGATCCGACTTTCGCTAGGATGACGCTCATGAAGCGTCAGAAATCGGGCTGGTCGTAATATTTGGGCGGTGAGACGATTTCCATCCGCTCCGCCAGCAGCGGCCGGAACGACGGCCGCGACTTGATACCCGCATACCAGCGCTTGGTCGGCCGATGGCCCTCCCAATCGATGCCGCCAAGATAATCCGCGACCGAGAGATGCGCGGCCGCCGCGATGTCGGCGAGGCTCATCGTGCCGCCGCCGAGCCAGCTCCTGTGATCGAGCAGGTAATCGAGATAGTCCATGTGCGTGTTGGCCTTGCGCATCGCGTCGCGCAGTGCCCCGGCATCGGGCGACGCGCGATGGACGATCCGCTTCATCATGCGCTCGTGGAGGAGCGGCGCGACCACGTCGCGATAGACGATCTGGTCCAGCCAGGCGACGAGCCGGCGGACCTCTGCCCGAGCGAGCGGCGAGCCCGCGATCAGCGGGAATTGCTCGACGGTTTCCTCGAAATATTCGCAGATCGCCTGGCTATCGATAAGCGTCGCGCCATTGGCCTGATCGAGCAGGACGGGGGTCGTTCCCGCCGGATTGAGATCGAGAAATTCGTCGCTCGGCGCCCAGGGCGTTTCACGCTGCAACTCATAGGTCAGGCCCTTTTCCGCCATGAGGAAACGGACCTTGCGGGAGAAAGGGCAGAGCGGAAACTGGTAGAGGAGCCACATGCTCCGGCAATGGCCGAGCCGCCTGCACGGCGCAAGGGCAGAGTTGCGCCGCGGCTTCGCTCCGGCGCCCAACGGCTCCCGGCCTGCGGCAGACGTGGGAACTGTCGGGCGCGGCGGGAATTTCTTCGGCATGCTGCACGCCAAGATCGCCTTTGCAGCTGGAGTGATGGCCGCCGCGTTGCTGGGCGGTATTGCCCTCGGGGGCTATACCGCCGGCGGGTTCAAGGAGCGCGAGCAGACGGACATCATAGCCCAGGCTGCTTCCCGCGTCCGGAGCGGCGGCTTCCGTGCGGAGGCCGCCGAGCCTCAGGCGCCCATGTATCATGTCTGCAAGGGGTGCGACGCCAAGCTCTACCGGGAAGATGACTGGTACGGCAGCGAGGCTGTTTACGACACGGACGAAGAATGGGCACGAGAGGAGCAGGAGAGCCGCGACGTAATTCGTGCAGCGCTCGCAGACGGCTCCCACAATCACGAGGATCGAGAACCGGCCCCGCTCGCTGACGATTTCCATTTAGATCAGGATGTTGCGGGCCAATCTGAAATCGCAATGGCACGACTTGACGACTAGCTGGAAGCCGGCTGCTGATCTGCTAGACTGGCGTCATGGCGCCCAAGATCCGTCGCATTCTCATGTGGGGAGGGATGTTCGTTCTCGCTTTTGTCGGCGGGAGCGTGCTGGGTAGCTTCGCCATTTCCGGCCTTGGGGGCGGGGACAAATCGCTCCCCGACTCCTCGGACGTCCGGAATTTCTGGGCTGCGCAAGATCGCGCCCATGCCAACGGCACCGACGAAGCGGCGCCCGAGGCAATCTATGCCAGGGCCAAGGGCAATCATGTCTGCGAAGGCTGTGACGCCGGCGAGACGCGCAGCCGGCTGCGGCTCGAAAACCTTGCTGGTTCCTATTCGGAGCAGGGCGGGGGCGGTGCCGCGCCGCCGGCCGAAGCGGAAAAACCGCCCCAGCCGGCAACCAGCGCCGCCGCGCAGTAGGGATTATTCGGCAGCGACTTCCGCTTTTTCTTCGCCGTCCGTGAGCGGATGCGCGATGCGGGACACCATCTCCTTCGGGCAAACCTGCCAGAAGTGCCCGCGCACGCGATCCCAGTCATGCAGGATCGCATGCGCCCAGGCGCTGTCCGTGCGGCTGGCATGCTCCTCGATCAGACGGCGCAGGACGCCTTCCCAATGCGCGCTGGCGAGGCGTTGCCAGATGATGCTTTCCGGATTGGCCCGGCTGGGGAAGATGTTCCGCTCGTCATAGACGAAAGCCATGCCGCCGGTCATGCCCGCGCCGAAATTGGCGCCGACCCGGCCGAGGATCACCGCGACGCCGCCGGTCATATATTCGAGACCATTGGCGCCACAGCCTTCGACGACCACCTCCGCGCCTGAATTGCGCACCGCGAAGCGTTCGCCGGCCTGACCGGCGGCGAAGAGCTTGCCCGAGGTTGCGCCGTAGAGCACGGTGTTGCCGATGATGGTGTTCTCCTGGCTTTCCAGCGGCGAGGACACCATGGTCCGCACCGCGATGATGCCGCCGGAGAGACCCTTGCCGACATAGTCGTTGGCATCGCCGAACACCTCGAGCGTGATGCCCTTGCAGAGGAAGGCGCCCAGCGACTGACCCGCCGTGCCGCGCAGACGGACATGGATATGACCGTCCTGCAGTGTCGACATGCCGAACTTCTTCGTGACCAGTGCCGAGAAGCGCGTGCCCACTGCACGGTGCGTGTTGCGGACCGTGTAGGTGAGCTGCATCTTCTCGCCGCGTTCGAACACGGCCTTGGCATCCGCGATCATCTGCGCATCGAGGCTGTCGGGCACTTCGTTGCGCCAGGTCGGCAGGTTGAAACGGCGCTTGTCGTCGTCCGCATCCACCTTGGCGAGGATCGGATTGAGATCGAGGTCGTCGAGATGCTCGGCACCGCGATTGACCTGCTTCAGCAGTTCGGTGCGGCCGATCACCTCGTCGAGGCTGCGCACGCCGAGCCGCGCCAGGATCTCGCGCACTTCCTCGGCGATGAAGGTCATGAGGTTGATGACCTTCTCCGGCGTCCCGGTGAACTTCTGACGCAGCTTCTCGTCCTGGACGCACACGCCCACCGGGCAGGTGTTGGAGTGGCACTGGCGAACCATGATGCAACCCATGGCGACGAGCGACAGGGTGCCGATGCCGAATTCCTCGGCGCCCAGGATCGCCGCTATGACGATGTCACGGCCGGTCTTGAGGCCGCCGTCGGTGCGCAGCTTGACCCTGTGGCGCAGGCTGTTGAGCGTCAGCACCTGATTGGTTTCGGCGAGGCCCATTTCCCACGGCAGGCCGGCGAACTTGACGCTGGTCAGCGGGCTTGCGCCCGTGCCGCCGACATTGCCGGCCACCAGGATGACGTCGGCATGCGCCTTGGCGACGCCGGCTGCCACGGTGCCGATGCCGGCCTGGCTCACCAGCTTCACGCAGACGCGCGCGTCCGGGTTGATCTGCTTCAGATCGTAGATGAGCTGGGCCAGATCCTCGATCGAATAGATGTCGTGGTGCGGTGGCGGTGAGATGAGCGTGACGCCGGGCGTCGAGTGACGCAG
Organism: Sphingobium sp.; assembly: GCA_017745115.1. Next base: position 18,296 of record JAGIAA010000005.1, read on the forward strand.
GCGCGCGATCATCTCGGTCACCTTGAAGCCGGGCAGCTGCCCGCCTTCGCCGGGCTTGGCGCCCTGTGCCACCTTGATCTCGATCTCTTCGCAGGCGCCGAGATATTCGGCGGTGACGCCGAAGCGGCCCGACGCGATCTGCTTGATCGACGAGTTGGCGTTGTCGCCGTTCTCGCGGGGCGTGTAGCGCGCGCGATCCTCGCCGCCTTCGCCGGACACGGCCTTCGCGCCGATGCGGTTCATGGCGATGGCGAGCGTCTCATGCGCCTCCGGTGAGAGGGCGCCGAGCGACATGCCGGGTGTCACGAAACGCTTGCGGATTTCGGTGATCGCCTCGACCTCGTCGATCGGCACAGCCTGGCTCGGATAGCTGAACTCCAGCAGGTCGCGCAGATACACCGGCGGCATGTCGCGCACGCCGCGCGAGAACTGGAGGTAGGTCGAGTAGCTGTCGGTGCCGACGGCGGTCTGCAGCAGGTGCATGAGCTGCGCCGAATAGGCATGCGTGTCGCCGGTCGCGCGGTGGCGGTAGAAGCCGCCGATCGGCAGCTTTACCACCGCCGTCTTGTAGGCGGCGTCATGGCGCAACTTGGCGCTGTAGGTGAGCGAGGCATAGCCTTCGCCCGAGATCTTCGAGGGCATGCCTGGAAAGAGATCGTTGACGAGAGCGCGGCTGAGACCCACGGCCTCGAAATTATACCCACCACGATAGGAAGATATCACCGCGATGCCCATCTTGCTCATGATCTTGAGCAGGCCTTCGTTGACGGCCGTGCGGTAGCGCTCGAGGCAGTCGGCAAGCGGACGCTCGCCAAACAGCCCGCGCGCATGGCGGTCGGCAATACAGACCTCGGACAGATAGGCGTTCACCGTCGTCGCGCCGACGCCGATCAGCACTGCGAAATAGTGCGGATCGAGGCACTCGGCGGAGCGTACGTTGATCGACGCATAGGAGCGCAGCCCCTTGCGGACGAGATGCGTGTGCACGGCGGCTGCGGCGAGCACCATCGCGATGCCGACACGGCTGGGCCCGATATTCTCGTCCGACAGGAAGAGCTCGGTCTGGCCGGCGCGGACGGCGATCTCCGCCTCGTCGCGGATCCGGCCGATGGCGGCGCGAAGCGCATCGGGACGGCCGTCAGCCGGGAAAGTGCAGTCGATCTCCGCGACGCCCTTGCCGAAATAGTTCTTCAGGCGCGACCAGTCCTCGCAGAGCAGGACGGGTGAATCGAGCACGAGAACATCGGCATTTTGAGACTCTTCCTCGAGGATGTTGGCGAGGTTCGAGAAGCGCGTCTTGAGGCTCATCACATGCCGCTCGCGCAGGGAGTCGATCGGCGGGTTGGTGACCTGGCTGAAATTCTGGCGGAAGAAATGGCTGATGGTGCGCGGCTTGTCGGTGATGACGGCGAGCGGCGAGTCATCGCCCATCGAGCCCACGGCTTCCTTGGCGTCGTCGACCATCGGGCCGAGGATCAGCTCCATGTCCTCGATGGTGAGGTTCGCTGCGACCTGGCGACGCGTCAGCTCTGCCTTGTCCCACACGGGGCGATGGTCCGGCGAGGCCGAGGGCAGGTCGGCGCAGGTGCGGAATCCCTTCACATAATCGGCATATGGCCGCTCGCCGGCGATGCGGTCCTTGATGGCGCGGTCGTCATAGACCTTGCCGGCCTCCAGATCGACGGCGATCATCTGGCCGGGCCCGAGGCGGCCCTTCTTGATGACCGTGGTCTCGGGCACGACGACCATGCCGGTTTCCGAGCCGACGATGAGCAGGTTGTCGCGCGTCAAGGTGAAGCGCAGCGGGCGCAGCGCATTGCGGTCCATGCCCGCCACGGCCCAGCGGCCGTCTGTCATGGCGAGCGCGGCGGGACCGTCCCACGGCTCCATCACCGAGGCGAGATAATTGTACATGTCGCGATGCGCTTCGGGCAGCTCGTCGCCCTGCTGCCAGGCCTCGGGGACCAGCATCAGCTTGGCGGTCGGCGCGTCGCGGCCGGCGCGGCAGAGCGTCTCGAACACGGCGTCGAGCGCGGCGGTGTCCGAAGCACCGGCCGGGATCACCGGCTTGATGTCGCCCGACTGATCGCCGAAGGCCAGGGCGGCCATCTTGATCTCGTGGCTCTTCATCCAGTTCTTGTTGCCGCGGATCGTGTTGATCTCGCCATTATGGGCAAGCTGGCGGAAGGGCTGGGCAAGCCACCATTGCGGGAAGGTGTTGGTCGAATAGCGCTGATGGAAGATCGCCACGCGGCTCTCGAACCGCTCGTCGACGAGGTCCGGATAGAAGACCGACAGGCTCTCCGCGAGGAAGAGGCCCTTGTAGACGATCGACTGGCAGCTCAGCGAGCAGACGTAGAAGTCGTTGATCTGCGCTTCGACGACCTTCTTCTCGATCCGGCGACGCACAAGATAGAGATCGCGCTCGAACTCGGCGCGGTCCTGCTCCTCCGGCATCGGGCCGGCGACGAGGATCTGCTCGATCTCGGGGCGCGTGCGCTGGGCCTTTTCGCCGATCACGGAGACGTCGACCGGCACCTGGCGCCAGCCGTAGATCTTGTAGCCCGCCTCGATGATCTCGCTCTCGACGATGGTGCGGCAGGTCTCCTGCGCAGACAGGTCGGTGCGCGGCAGGAACACCATGCCGACGGCGAGGCGGTTGGGCAGGGGCTTGTGGCCCGAGGCGGCGATCGCATCGTCGAAGAAGCGCACCGGCAGGTCGACATGGATGCCGGCCCCGTCGCCGGTCTTGCCATCCGCATCGACAGCGCCGCGGTGCCAGACGGCCTTCAGCGCGTCGATGGCGCTCGCCACCACGCGGCGCGAAGGCTTGCCGTCGGTCGCTGCGACAAGGCCCACGCCGCAGGCGTCGCTCTCGAACTCGGGGCGATACATGCCCTCGCGGGCAATGCGGATGCGTTCGGCTTCGGTGGTCATAGCTTCATCTTCTTCGGGTCAACGCCGAGCAGTTCGGCAAGGCGGCTACGTTCAGCACTGGAAAGGTCCTTGTAGGACTTCGGTTTGGGCAACTTGGCGAGTGCGTCGGCCGACCCCTTCAAGATGGTCGGCATCGCCTCCATGAGCTTGGGCATCATGCCCTGAACGCGGCCCAGATAATGCGGGTCAGCCGCGAGCTCCATGAAGCCGGCGCCAAATTTGGCCCCCGCCGGGGTCTGCATAAAGGCCAGGATCGAGTCCAGCTCCGCCACATTGTATCGGCCGGCAAAAGCCTCTGCCATCCCTTCGCGCATGTCCGGCTCGAACTGCGTCATGAACTTGCCGAGCGCAGGGAACATCGTTTCTGTCATGACGGAAATCCGCTGATGATATGCAGGATCGACGATGGCCATGACCTGGTCGATCGTCGCGGGCTTCATTGTTTCAGCCTGCGCAGGATCCATGCCGCCGGCCTTCAACAGATCGCGGATCGGAATCTTGCCCATCGAGTCCATCATCGGCCCGATCAGCTGCTGCATCATCGGCCCCATGAGCTTTGCCATCGTGCCGTCCGGCAGGATCGCCGCGGCAACGGGTCTGGCCTTGGCCAACAGGGCGGGATCCAGAGGCGGCGCCTGGACCGCGGCGACGGGTTGCGCACGGACCGGCAGCGGCGCAACCAGCGCGCAGACCGCTAATGCGGTGGCCAGGGCAGGGACGCGCATCTTCATGCCGCCACCCTTTCCCTCTTCCCGGCCTTCGCAAGCAGATAGGCCTGCATATGGTCGGTCACGTCGCGGCCGTCGCGGATGGCCCAGACGACGAGGCTGGCACCGCGCACGATGTCGCCGGCGGCGAAGACGCCGTCGAGGCTGGTCATCATGGTCTTGGGATCGACGCGCAGCGTGCCCCAGCGCGTGAGCGCCAGCGCTGGCTCGCCGAACATGCCGGGCAGTTCCTCGGGATCGTAGCCGAGCGCCTTGATGACGAGGCCGGCCGGAATGCTGGTCTCGCTGCCGGGCTCCGGCTCAGGCGCGCGGCGGCCCGAAGCGTCGGGCTGGCCGAGGCGCATGCGGGTCATCTTGACGCCGGAGACATGCTCCGTGCCCTCGAAGGCGACGGGCGCGGAGAGCCAGACGAACTCGACGCCTTCCTCCTCGGCATTCTGCACCTCGCGCTGCGAGCCAGGCATATTCTCCCGGTCGCGGCGATAGAGGCACTTCACCGACTTCGCGCCTTGGCGGACGGCGGTGCGCACGCAGTCCATGGCCGTGTCGCCACCGCCGATCACGACGACGTCCTTGCCGGTGGCGAGCAGCGAGCCGTCGTCATGGCTCGGCACGGCATCGCCGAAGCCGGCCTTGTTGGAGGCCGTCAGATAATCGAGCGCTGCAACCACGCCGGCCGTGCCGACGCCGGGCGCCTTGATGTCGCGTGCCTTGTAGACGCCGGTCGCGATAAGAATCGCGTCGTGGCGCTCGCGCAGTTCGGGCAGGCTGGCGTCACGGCCGACCTCGAAGCTGAGGTGGAAGTGGATGCCGGCTTCCTCGAGCCGCTTGACGCGGCGCATGACGACATCCTTCTCCAGCTTGAAGCCGGGGATGCCGTAGGTGAGCAGTCCGCCCGCACGGTCGTGCCGGTCGTAGACATGGACCTCATGGCCGGCCGCGCGCAGATATTCCGCGGTCGTGAGGCCGCCAGGGCCGGCGCCGATGATGCCCACGGAATAGCCGGTCTCCGGGCCGACGAGCACCGGCTCGACCCAGCCTTCCTTCCAGGCGGTGTCGGTGATGAACTTTTCGACCGAGCCGATGGTAACGGCGCCATGGCCCGAAAATTCGATGACGCAATTGCCCTCGCACAGCCGGTCCTGCGGGCAGATTCGGCCGCAGATCTCCGGCATGGTCGAGGTCAGGTTCGAAAGTTCATAGGCTTCGCGCAAGCGGCCCTCGGCTGTCAGCTTCAGCCAGTCGGGGATGTGATTGTGCAGCGGGCAATGGACCGAGCAATAGGGCACGCCGCACTGCGAGCAGCGCGCGGCCTGATCTTCGGCGCCATCCACCTTGAACGTGTGCGAAATCTCGCTGAAGTCCTTTGCACGCTCGGTAACCGCCCGCTTGTCCGGATAGGACTGGGTACGGATCACGAACTTCAGCATGGGATTATCGGCCATCACTACTTCCCCTGGAACAGGCGAAGCGCACTATGACGTAAATTCGGCAGAGTCACGCGGTTTTCGCGATATAGGTCAGTGATACTAACCTAATTGATCCCGTTTTTGAACCTTTCTCTCGCCGATGCAAAATATTCATGCGGAATATAAGTCCGTACCGGACTTATCTCGCCATCAGCCACACCAGAGCGGCAATGCCCGCGACGATTCGGTACCAGGCGAATGGATAGAAGCCGCTGCGCGACACCATGCCGACGAACCACTTGATGACGGCTATCGCCACGATGAAGGCCACGACGAAGCCGATGCCGATGTCGCCCCAGTTGACGGAACCGCTCATCAGCGCGTCGCGGTTCTTGAGGGCTTCGAGCGTTGTCGCGCCGAGCATGGTCGGCACGGCGAGGAAGAAGCTGAATTCGGCCGCCGTCTTGCGGTCGACGCCCAGAGCCAGTGCGCCCATGATCGTCGCGCCCGAGCGGCTGACGCCCGGGACCATCGCCAGGCACTGGATGAGCCCGATGCCGAGCGCGCGGCTGATCGGGATGTTCTCCACGCCGTGGATCTTGCCGGTCTCGATCGTCTTTTCGATGAGTATGATGGCGACGCCGCCCACAATCAGCGCGACCGCAACCACTTTCGGCGCGCCGAGCAGCAGCTCGATGTGATCCTTGAGGAGGAACCCAATGACGGCTGACGGGAGGAAGGCCACGAGCAGCGTCCGCAAGAAGCGCCAACTCCCCCCGTCGCCCTGCAACAGGCCCAACGCGACGTTCCAGAAGGTCTTCCAGTAGAGCACGACGACCGCGAGGATGGCGCCGAGCTGGATCACGACATTGAATGTCGCCCATTCCGCGGCGTTATAGCCCAGCAGTTCGCTCGCCAGGATGAGATGGCCGGTCGAGGAGACGGGCAGGAATTCCGTCAGGCCTTCGACGATGCCGAGCAGGATGACCGTGAGAAGATGGCTGTCCATGGCGCGCTACGGACCTTTGGCAAAGGGAAGGGGAGTGCGGCGCGCGTCCTGTCAGGCGCTGGCGGTCTTCGCGAAGCGGCCGTGCTTGCGATAGCGCGTGAGCCAGGCAGGCGCGAGCGCGGCCATGGGGGTGGGACGGATGCCGAAATCGGCAAAGCCCTTGGCGCCGGCGCTCGGCACATTGTCCTTGAGCAGCATCTTGTACTGGTCGAGCGTGATCGGCGCGCCGGGCGCCCAGCCGGTCAGCGTCGCGAGTAGCTTCGCGACCGGGTCCGGCAGCGGCATGAAGCTGGGCTCGCGGCCGACCTGCTCCGCGATCCAATGCAGCAGCTCGCGCATCGTCAGGACGTCGGGGCCGCCCAGTTCGTAGGTCTGGCCGCCATGCGCCTTGGGATCGGCGACGGCCAGTGCAATAGCCCGCGCGACGTCGCCGACATGGGCGGGCTGGAATTTCGTGGCGCCGCGGATGACGGGCACGACCTTGGCGCTGGTGATCAGGCCGGCGAAGCGATTGGTGAGCCCGTCGTCCTGCCCGAAGATCAACGAAGGGCGGACGATCGTGGCACCCGGGAAGGCTGCGCGCACGGCGGCTTCGCCTTCGCCCTTGGTGCGGCCGTAATTGGAATCGCTGTCCGGGTCTGCGCCGAGCGCGGAGACGTGCACCAGCGCGCCGAGACCCGCTCTGGCCGCGGCCTGCGCGACGTTCCTGGCGCCGATGACATGCGCGGCCTGCATGTCGCCCTTGAGGATGCCCACGAGATTGACCGCAGCATCGGCGCCCTCGAGCACCCGCGCGACCTGGTCGGCGTCCGTGATGTCGCAGACGGCGAATTGCGAGCAGCCCAGTCCGCCGAGCGGCCGCACCGTATACGCCGCGCGCGGGGCGCGCTGGGCGACACGCACGCGATATCCGCGCGCGAACAGCTCTTGGGCGAGTGTGCGGCCAAGAAAACCGCCGCCACCGAAAAGCACCACTACCGGTCCCGCTGCGTTGCTCATTCTGAATGTCCTGATGACTTTGACTCTGCGGCATCCCTTGCATCAGCCACGAAGCCAAGACAACTGCCGGTAACGGCACACGAACCTTTTTCGATCCACAGGCGCCGCGCCGATTGACAAGGCCACGCCCGACAGCTAGGCGCGCCACCCTACCCAGTTGGCCGTAAAGCTGACCCGTGCCCAGATGGCGGAATTGGTAGACGCACCAGCTTCAGGTGCTGGCGATCGCAAGGTCGTGGAGGTTCGAGTCCTCTTCTGGGCACCAATACTGGCTCTGGATACGTCCAGCAACGTCCAGTAAGCGGCTGGTTTCACAGCATTTCTCGACCGAGAATCGCCAGACACCGTCCGGCGAAATCCGGCTAAGGGCATGTGCAGCGACCACAATTGCTGCCCTTTTTGTTGCCCTCGGATCGACCCGGCCTTGCTGGGAAAACGACTATGCTGACCTACATCCAGATCAATGCGGCCAAGCCGAGAGCGAAGGCCTGGAACCTTTCCGACTCCCAAAACCTCTATCTCGTCATCCAGCCCAACGGCTCGAAGCTATGGCGCTTCAACTACCGTTTTCTGGACAAGCAGAAGAAGCTTCATCTCGGTGGGTGGCCAACCATAAGCCTCGCGGAAGCGCGTGTCCGGCGCGACGAAGCCAAGAAGAAGATTGCCGAGGGAATCGATCCGGCGCTGGAGAAAAAGCGCGCCCGGATCGCCGCCAAATACGCCGCTGCCAACACCTTCGAGGCGGTCGCGGAGGAATGGCTCGTCAAATGCGAGCGGGACGGTCTAGCGCCCGTGACCGTCGATAAAATCCGCTGGTTGCTTGCCAAGGCCTATCCATTGATCGGCACCATCCCGATCGCACAGATCACCCCGCATGAGGCGCTCGCCGTCCTTCGCAAGGTCGAGGCGACCGGCGCCTACGAGAGCGCACGGCGCATGCGCAGCGTCCTGAGCCGCGTGTTTCGCTATGGCGTGGCGACGGTCCGGTGCGACAAGGACGTCGCCGCTGATCTTCGCGGCGCGATTGCCGTGCCGAAGGTGAGGCATTTCGCGGCCATCACACGGCCATCCGAAGTGGGCACGCTGTTGCGGGCGATCGACGGCTACAGCGGCCATAAGGTTACGGTCATGGCGATGCGATTGTCGCCACATGTGTTGCTGCGCCCCGGCGAACTCCGGCAGGCCGAGTGGACCGATATCGATTTCGACGAGGCGATCTGGTTCATCCCTGCGGAGCGCATGAAGATGCGACGGCCGCACCGGGTGCCGCTGTCACGACAGGTGATCACGATGCTCAAGGAGCTTCACGAGCACACGCACTGGTGGAAATACCTATTCCCGTGCCTCGGCAAGCCGCGCAAGGCCATGTCGGAGAATGCGGTCAACCAGGGCCTGCGCAAGCTCGGCTACACGACCGACCAGATGACCGCGCACGGCTTCCGGGCGATGGCCGCGACGCTGCTCAATGAGATGGGCGAATGGAACCCCGACGCGATCGAGCGTCAGCTCGCCCATGTCGACACCAACCAGGTCCGGCGAGCCTATGCTCGCGGCGAATATTGGGACGAGCGCGTCGTCATGATGCAGCGCTGGTCAGACTATCTCGACCAGCTGCGCGACGGTGGGAAGATCCTGCGGCCTGCCTTCCCGGCGGCGCGGCGCGCCTAATTGCTGGCGGTGGGCGTGCCGGTGGCCAAGACAGGCGCCGGCACGTTCCCCAAAACGACGGTCGCCTTGTCCTTGCCATCTCACCGCAATTTCGTGAGCACGAACCATGTCGAGATACATCAAGCCAACTCCGCTCGCATTACCCGAGCCCGGCGGCGTGTCCGTGGGAAGCCTGCCGCAAGCAAAGCGCCACAAACGCAAGTTCGACGCGGTGATCACGATCGAGGAGCCGGCCACCCGGCCGAACTTGCGACTGCGGTTCGCGCCCGATCCGGGACGGGCGCATCTCGTGCTCCAGTTCGAGGACGTCGACACTGACAGCCTCGGCATCCGCGTGGCAACGCTTGACGACGTGGAGCGGGCGGTCGTCTTCGCCCGGTCCTGGACCGATCGCTCGCTGCTGGTGCATTGCTTTCACGGCGTGGGGCGCTCCGCCGGGGTAGCGCTGGCGATCCTCGCCGACCGACTTGGTCCTGGAAACGAGGCACAGGCGCTGGAGCGACTTCTGGCGGTCCGGCCCGAGGTCACGCCGAACCTGGTCGTGGTCGCGCTCGCCGACCGCCTGCTCGAGCGATCGGGCAGCCTCATCGCGGCGGTGGCGACCTGGGAGGCCTTCGCGCCGGGTCTTGCCGAGGCCCGCGCGACACGCCTGCACTTCGCCCGGACGCGTCCTGAACTCTACGCCCGCGCCGACGATGGCATCGATCGATAGCCGGCCATCCCGTTCGGGGCGACTTCCGCGGAGGTTGCAATAAGCTGTTGGGTCCGAGCGAATGGCCGGTAGCCTACCTCAGTCGTCCGACGCCGGTCGACTACGGGTCAGCGCCTTCAGGCTCTCGAACTGGACCAGCGTGCAGCGACCGACCTTCACCGTGTCGAGATCGCCGGATTGGATCAGTTCGTAGATGCGCGAACGACTAAGGCCGGTGATGCGAACTGCCGTCGAGATGCGCACGGTGAGAGGCTCGATCTTTTGTTCCCAGGCCCGCTCGATCATGTCCGCCCCTTGCGCACTTCCTCGCGCGCCTTGGCAAAATTGCGATCACTCTCGAGGAACGTGGCTAGCATCGCCGGTATCAATTCGGTGACAGGCTCCTCGCGGCCATAGGCTTGCGCATAAAGCGAGGCATAGTCGTTGAGGGCGCTTTGCAGGTCCGGCGTGATGGTGATGGCGAGCTTGACGGGCGTGCGGTCAGGCAACTTGCCGAGTTTCAGGTCCACCATTGTTCAACTCCCCGCCCCGCCGCGCCATGGCGCGAGGATGAGATCACGGGTCACAAGCACGCGCACAGGCGCGCCCGGCCTGATCGTGATCGTCGGCTGGATATCGAGGTTGCGCTGCGTGATCTGGTCGCCAGCCCGTGCAGTGTTCGACTGGGCGGACTCGCGGATCGCCTGCACGAGATCACTCTCGCCCGAGATCGAGAGCTCGGAACCCACCCCGAGCACCGTCGCGATCGCGACGCCCTTGAGCAGCGTCCAGGTATGGAAGTCGACCTTGTCGGCCAGCCCTGCATAGCCCGCCGGATCGGTAGCCGGCATGTTGTCGAGGCGCACCGAACTGCCGTCCGGAAGGATAAGCCGGTGCCAGATCACAAGCGCGCGTTTCTGGCCGAACGCCACCACGGAATCATATTTGCCGATCAGCCGAGCTCCCTGGGGCACTAGCAGGATGCTGCCCGTTACCGTGTCGAAGACATTCTGCGTCACCTGACCGGTAACAATGCCGGGCAGATCGGAATTGAGGCCGGTGATCAGGCTTGCCTCGATGACGCTGCCGGCAAGGAGGCTGTTGGGCGACACCGGCGCCACCAGCCCGGCGGAATTGAGGTCGCCGCCCGTCTCCCGCGTGGACGTGAATTGCTCCTTGCGAGTGCTAGCAGCTGCAGGCGTGGCAGCCGTGCCGCCGGGCGGTGCTGATGCCGTTGCATCCTGCGCTGGCGGAGAGGCCGCATTCCTGCCGGTCGTCACCTGCGCCATCAGTCCGGACTCGCGCGCCGCCTTGAGGTCGGCGAGCCGCTGCTGCCGAGCCGCTTCCGCCGGATCGGCCTGTGGAGGCGCGACTTCGCCACCGGCGCGCTCCTGCGCGCGGAGTATGGGCCGGCCGAGATCGCCCGGCAGCGGCGGTCCGAGCTTCGGTACGTCGCTATAGCTCGCCGGCAGGCTCGACAACGCATCGGACGCCGGTTTCGCCATAAGCTGCGACAGCTCGCTTTCCTGCACGACCTGCCGGAACACCTGTGGCTTGAGCGCCATCCATGTGATGCTCATCAGGCTGACCGATCCCAGCGCGGCGATGCCGATGATCGCGCCCCTGCGGAAGCGGATGGCGCGCGACGGACGTGCGCGGATGCTCAGCGTCTCCGGATCGACCTTGGCGGGCGGTGCGGGAGCGACTGCCTCGCTCATGCGCCCCTCCGTTTCGCCGAGGGCGACACGCGGTCGATCCGCACGACCCGTTGCTTCTTGAGGCCGAGCCGCAGCTCGGCGGCGTCGAAGATCCGATCGACGATGTAGAAGCGGCCGCTCAGCCGATAGTTGACCAGCTCGGCCTTGCCGCCCCGATCAACTAGGAACAGCGGCGGGGCCTCGCCAACGCCGAGCGATGCCGGGAACTCGACATAGGTCTTTTGCCCGTCGTCGAACGCTCGCAGTGGCCGCCAGGCGGGCTTGTCGCCGCTGATCGCATAGTTGAAGTGAAGCGCCTCGATCGACAGTCCGGATGCGACCGGTGCGGCGGCGCGCTCCGCTTCGGCCTTGCGCCGAAGCGCCAGCAATTCGTCCTGCGGATAGGTCCAGCGCATCGACGACAGCGCGGTGGCGGACGTGCTGACCAACCGCACATGATAGGCCCTACGGTCTGTCGTGATGACGAGATTCGTGACAAGCCCGCCTGAGAAGGGCTTAACCAGGACATGCGTCTGCTTGGTCTCGCCGGAACCGCTTATGGTGTCACCGATGACCCAGCGCGCGGTATCGCCGCTCGCCACCGCCACCAACGCCTCACCCGGCTGGAGGATGATGTCCGTTACGAGGCCCGGCGCGGTATAAGCGAGGAAGATCGTACCTTCGCTGTAAGGATAGACCTGCGCGCCATTGACGAACCCGGTCGGCACCGGCGCGATCGTCGCAGCCCGGTTGGCGGTGGCGACGTGCTGGACGGCCTTCGCGCGTGGATGGGTCTGGCTGATCGCCGGTGCGGCGACGAGGATGCCGGCGAGCGCCAGCAGGATGGCGAGTTTCATCGTTGCGTCTCCTGGGAGTTGGCCGGCGAAGCGCCGAGGGTCGGATCGAGCGGGGAGCCGAGCGGGAGGTTGGCAGCCGGCGGCTTTGATTGCGCGGCGGGCTGGGCCGGACTGACGGACGCGGTATCCAGTTCGCGGCTCCAGTCGATCGCATCGACATAGATGCCGAGCGGGTTCTTGCGGAGCACATCGGCCGATGCCGGCGGCCGCGACACGGTGGTCAGGATGGCGGTCCAGCGCGAGACGCCGGCCTGGGACCCGCGCTCGAAAGCCGCCTCGGTCCACTTGACCTGAAACGACTTGTCCGAAGCGCGCACAACGCTGGTCACCTCGACCGACACGGTGCGCTCGCCGACATTGGCGAATGGCGATACGGCGCGCGCATAGTTGCCGAGGAACTGCGCGCCGCGCTTTGTCGCGAAATCATAGGCTTCGAGCCAGTCGCGCCGCATCAGCACCGGATCGAGCGAGACCGACCGCACGCTGCGGATGAACCGCGCGAGATGCCACGCGACCTGACGATCGGTCGGCTGATATTCGACATCGGCCGGTTGCACGGCGCGCGCCTCGCCGAGACGGTCGACCTCGACGACATAGGGGGTGACCCGGCTTTGCAGCGACTGCCAGGCGAGCCCGGCGGAGGTGCCCGCGGTCAGAGCCAGGCAGCCGAACGCCATCAGCCGCCAGTTGCGCGCCTGCACCCGCGCCGAGCCGATGCGATCGTCCCAGAGCTGCCCGGCGCGCTGGTAGGGAGTCTCGGGCAGCGGCGTGCGGCCGTAGCGTTGCATGCTTCGCTTGAAGAACATGGCTCAGTCGTTCCTTTCCTTGATGTCGGGCGGGGCGGCTCCGCCGCCGCGATCGCCTTGCTGGAGCGTGTGGACCGCGACCTGGCGGTGATGCCGGGCGGTCTGTTGCGCGCGCATCGACCGCGCCCAGGCCGGCGCGCCCTCGGAACCTTCGCTGCCGCTGGTGGCAGTCGACGCGGCGGGCGTGCGGTTGAGCGCACTCCAAGCCGCGTTGCGCCCGCGCTCGGCGGCGGCGCCCAGGCCGAATGTGGATTCCATTTTTTGCGCCGCCGCGCCCTTGGCGGCAGCGGCCATGCCGCCAAGGCTCGAGCCGCCCGTCTCGAGGCCGAGCTGCGCGGCTGTGGATGCGGCGGTGCCCATGGACGTGCCGGCGCGGACTGCGCCAAGCGCGGCACCTCCGGCCAAACGCGCCGCACCCATAGCCGCACCGCCGGCGAGCATCGGAACCGCAGCCGCGCCGACCGCCGTACCGAGTGCGGCGCCGGCACCGAGCTGCGGGGCGCCAGAGACGAGACCGGAGGCGATGCCGGGGCCGAAGATGCCGAGCCCGAACAGCGACAGCGCGCCGAGCACCAGGCTCAAGGCGGCGCCGAGATCGGGCTCCTGCCCCTGCATCGAGGAGGTGAACTCGGCGAAGAAGTTGGAGCCGATGCCGACGATGACGGCGAGCACCATCACCTTGATGCCCGACGAGACCACATTGCCCAGCACGCGCTCGGCGAGAAAGCTGGTGCGGTTCCACAGCGCGAACGGCACGAGAATGAAGCCAGCGAGGCTCGTCAGCTTGAACTCGATGATCGTCACGAACATCTGCACTGCGAGGATGAAGAAGGCGAGGATGACGATCGCCCAGGAAAACAGCAGCACTGCGATCGTCAGGAAGTTCTCGAAGAAGCTGATGAATCCCATCATGCTCGACGCCTGATCGAGCAGCGGCCACGCCGCCTCGAAGCCGGTCGAGGCCACCTTGCCGGGCCGTAGCAGATCGTCGGCAGTCAGCGCCCCACCGCCCGCCGTCAGCCCAGCCTGCGCGAACGACTTGAAGATGATGTCGGCGAGTGTCGAGAAGCTGTTCAGTATGAACGCGAAGGCGCCGATGTAGAGGATCTTCTTGAGGAAGCGGCCGATGACATTGTCCTCGCCGCCCATCGCCCAGAACAGGCCGGCGAGCGTGATATCGATCCCGATCAGCGTTGTAGTCAGGAAGCCGACATCGCCGCCAAGCAGCCCGAACCCGCTGTCGATGTAGCGGATAAAAGCCTGCATGAAGCGGTCGATGACCGAGAGATCATTCACGTCGCGGATGCTTTCGTCAGAGGACAAAGGTGTCGCGGGGTCCGGCGGCCATTGGGGGCGATAGCCCATCAGACCCCGCGACGAGGCAGCGTGCTCGGGGAGCGGGAGCGCGCCGCCTCAGCTCATTCAGGCGGCTATTGCGGCGTGTAGGCCCGGCCGGTGCCGAGGAACTTCTTGGTCGCCGCGCGCCCGTCGATCTCGGCCTGCGCGCGGCGCGACTGCTCCATGGCCTCGGTGCGGAACTGCGCGGCCATGATCTGCTGCAGCTGGAACTGCTGCTTGGCGGTCAGCGCGAGCAGCTGGTTGGTTGCTTGCTGCGCCTGCAGCGATCCCTCAGCGCCCTGGCTCTTGGCGACGATCGCGTTCAGCGCCTCGGCATCGTCTCGGACATTCTCGACGACCTGCGCCTGCACCGTCATCGTCTGGCGGAAACCATCCATGCTCGCGTCGAGCCGGGCTCGAGCGTCGCGCACCCGCGCATCCATGCGCAGCGCCTGGTCGAGGTCGCGCGGGAAAAGCTGGCGGATGCGCGCGTCGAGCTGGTCGACCCGGAAGTCGACACCTTGCGCCTGGCCCATCAGCCGGTCGATCTGCTGGAGCTTCTGGCGCAGCCGGTCGAGCTCGGGGAAGTCGATGCGGCTGAGGTTCTTGGCCTGGTTGATCAGCATCGTCGCTTCGTTCTGCAGCGACTGGATCTGGTTGTTGATCTGGGTGAGCGTGCGCGCGGCGGTCAGGATATTCTGGCTGTAATTATTGGGGTCGAATACCGTGAGCTGCGCGCGCGCCGGCGTGCTGGTGACGAGACCCATGGTCAGCGAACCGGCGGTGCCGAGGCCGAGCGCGGTCGCGATCAGGACTTTGCGGGTGAAGATACGCATTACACTTCTCCTTCTTGGGGGGCTTGGGGGGCGGGAAAGTCGGCGAGCAGATCGGCGGCCCAATCGAGGCCGGCGTCGGCTAGGAAGCGGGCGGCAAAATCGCGCTGGCCGTGCTCGGCAAGGATCGCGTCGATGCGCGCCTGCGACGCGGGATCGGACGTGGCGCACAGCGTCAGCGCGACGGAGCCGAGCCCCAGCTCGAACAGCCGATTGCCGCGCGCCGACTGGAGGTAATAGTGCCGCTTGGGCGTGGCCCGGGCGATCAGCTCGATCTGGCGGTCGTTGAGCCCAAAGCGCGCATAGATGTCATGCCCCTGCGGCTCGATTGCGCGATCGTTGGGAAGCAGGATGCGCTGCGGGCAGCTTTCGATGATCGCCGGCGCAATCGCCGAGCCGGCGATATCGGCGAGGCTCTGCGTGGCGAACAGCACCGCGACGTTCTTCTTGCGCAGGACCTTGAGCCATTCGCGGATGCGCGCGGCGAATAGCGGATGGTCGAGGAAGATCCAGGCTTCGTCGAGGATCAGCAGCGTCGGCCGCCCATCGAATCGTTCCTCCAGCCGATGGAACAGGTAGGTCAGCACCGGTGCGACCGCGCCGGTCTGTCCCATCAGCGCTTCGGTCTCGAAGCACTGGAGATCGGCGAGCGCGAGCTGCTGTTCGGCGGCATCGAGCAGCCGGCCGTGCGGCCCTTCGAGCGTATAGGGCTGGAGCGCGATCCGCAGCGCGTTCGACTGCAGAAGCAGCGCGAGGCCGGTCATCGTCCGCTCCTCGCGCGGCGCAGAAGCCAAGCTGCCGAGCGCGGTCCAGACCGAATCCTTGACCTCCGGCGTGACGGTGACGCCTTCGTGCGCGAGCAGCGCCGCGATCCAGTCGGACGCCCAGCTGCGCTCCCCGGCCTGGCCGATGTCGGCGAGCGGCTGGAAGGCAAGGCTGGCGCCGTCAGCGTCCGCATCGCCCAGCGCGTGATGCGCGCCGCCCATCGCCAGCACCGCCGCGCGGGCCGAATTGCCCTTGTCGAAAATATAGACCTGCGCACCGGGATAGCGGCGGAACTGGAGCGCGATCAGGCTCAAGAGCACCGACTTGCCCGCGCCGGTCGGACCGACCACCAGCATGTGACCGACGTCGCCGACATGGGTGGTGAGCCGGAACGGCGTCGAGCCGGCGGTCTTGGCGATCAGCAGCGGCGGACCATCGAGATGGGCGTTGCTAACCGGCCCGGCCCAGACCGACGACAGCGGCATCAGATGGGCGAGGTTCAGCGTATGGACGAGCGGCTGCCGGACATTGGCATAGACATGGCCGGGGAGCGACGAGAGCCAGGCTTCGACCGCGTTGACGCCCTCGCGCTTGGCGGTGAAGCCGAGGCCGTTGACGATGCGCTCGACATTGCGGACCTTGTCCTCGACCGCGGCGCGGTCGGGGTCGGTCACTGTGATCGTCGCGGTCAGATAGCCGAACGCGACATGGTCGCCGCCGAGCGCCTGCAACGCCTGATCGGCATCGATGACCTTGTTGTCGGCATCGCTGTCGAGCAGCTGCGCGGGCTGGTTGTAGAGCACCTCGCGCAGTATCGCCGTGATCGACTTGCGCTTGTTGAACCACTGGCGGCGGAGCGAGGTCAGCGTCTTGGTGGCGAGCGTCTTGTCGAGCGCAATGAACCGCGTGACCCAACGATAGCCGAAGTCCTGATGGTTGAGCGCGTCGAGGATGCCGGGCCGGCTGAGGCTCGGGAAGCCGAGGATTGTGAGCGTGCGGACATGGAGTTCGCCCAGCATCGGTTCGAGGCCGCCGACCAACGGCGTGTCGGCGAGCACGCCGTCGAGATACATCGGCGTCTCAGGCGCGATAACCGGGTGGCGCCGATCCGAGATCGTGCCGTGGAGGAAGGTCAGCGTCTCGTCGTCGTCGAGTCCACGCGCTTCGGCCATGAAGCCGCCGAGCAGGTCAAGCACGCGGTCCGTCTCGGCAATGAAACTCGTGAGCGCGCCGCGCCAGTCGCGCGCGGTATCGGCATCGGGGCGCTCGATCAGCGAGCTTGCCGCCCGGTCGGTCGCATCGGCCGGCGGCAGCCAGGTCAGCGTCAGATGATAACGGCTTTCGAAATGCGCGCCCTCGGCCTCGAACGCCGCACGCCGCTCGCCGTCGACCAGCCAACTCGCGGCGTCCGGCAAGTTGCTGTCGGGATAGTTGTGCGCTTCGCGCCGCTCGGCATCGAAGAACAGCGCCCAGCCGCTGCCGAACCGCTTGAGCGCATTGTTGGCGCGAGCGCAGGCGCCGACGAGCTCGGCCTCGGTCGCGGATTCGAGATCGGGGCCGCGAAAGCGAAAAGTCCGCAGGAAGCTGCCGTCCTTGTTGAGGACGACGCCCGGCGCGACCAGTGCCGCCCAGGGCAGATGGTCCGCGAGCCGCTCGGCGATCGGGCGGTATTCGCGCAGGCTCAGCATCCGAAATATCCCTTCTGGCGGATGTGGCGGAGCAACACCGGCGCGAAGCTCGGGTCGCGCCGCGCGGCCATCACGGCGATGCTGTGGCCGACCGCCCATAGCAGCACGCCGGCCAGCCACTGCTGAAGGCCGAGGCCGACCGCGGCGGCGAGCGTCCCGTTAACGATCGCGAGGCCGCGCGGCGCGCCGCCGAGCAGCAGCGGACTGCCGAGCGAGCCGTGGATCGGCACTTCGAAGCCGTCGATATGCTGGCTCGAATTGATCACGCGATCAGCGCTCCGCCGCCGAAGCTGAAGAAGCTGAGGAAGAAGGAGCTGGCCGCGAACGCGATCGACAGCCCGAATACGATCTGGATCAGCCGCCGAAACCCACCTGCGGTCTCGCCGAACGCCAGGGTCAGGCCCGTCACGATGATGATGATCACCGCGACGATCTTGGCGACCGGCCCTTGCACCGACTCCAGCACCTGCTGAAGCGGCTCTTCCCACGGCATGCCCGAACCGGCGGCATGGGCGGTGCTGGCGAGTGACAGCGCCAGGCCAAGCGCGGCGCCGGCGAGGAGTGCGGGGTGACGCCGGATCAAGTCGCGGGGGCGAATGCCGGAAAGATGCATGAATCAGTCTCCTTGCGGTTGGGAGGTTGGATCGAGGGTGAGATCGATGACGGCGTAGCCGCCGTCGGGATCGAGGCCGGCAACGCGCGCGATCGTCTCGACGCGGCGCGCGAGGCCCCGGCCGGAAATGAACACGATCATGTCGATCGCTTCGGCAATTAGTCGGCGCGGCACCGTGACGACGGTTTCCTGGACGAGCTGTTCGAGCCGGTAGAGCGCCGACACTGCGCTGTTGGCATGGACCGTCGCGATCCCGCCGGGATGGCCGGTGTTCCACGCCTTGAGCATGTCGAGCGCCTCGGCGCCGCGGACCTCGCCGACGATGATGCGATCGGGACGCAGGCGCAGCGTCGAGCGGACGAGATCGGCCATGCTGACGATGCCAGAGCGCGTGCGAAGCGCGACCACGTCGGTCGCGGCGCATTGCAGCTCGCGCGTGTCCTCGATGATCAGCACGCGTTCGTCGAGATGCGCCATCTCGGCGAGCAGTGCGTTGGCGAGCGTGGTCTTGCCCGAGCTGGTGCCGCCGGCGACCAGGATGTTCTTGCGCTCGACCACCGCGAGACTGAGCCGCCGCGCGATCGTCGCCGGCATCAGCCCGTCGCTCACATAGTCGAGCAGCGTGTAGATTTTCGCGGCCGGCTTGCGGATCGAGAAGCAGGGCGCGAGGCTGACCGGCGGCAGCACGCCTTCGAACCGCTCGCCCGCGCCCTCGCCATGCGGCGGGAGCTCAGCCGAGACGATTGGCGACCCAGCATGGACTTCGGTGCGCGCGTGAGAGGCAACCAAACGGATGATCCGCTCAACCTGTTCGGATGCGAAGCGCGTGCCGGTATCGCTGCGGCCTTCGCCGAGCCGGTCGAGCCGTAGCGCGCCGTCGGGGTTGACCATAATCTCGACCACGGTCGGCTCGCGCATCGCGGCGGCGATCTCCTCGCCTAGCGCGGTGATCAGCATGCGCCGGCGGCGTTCTGCGGAGAGGGTCTCGCTCACTGGCCGCTCCCCGATTCCGGAGCGGGCGTATCGTCAGCAGGCATGCCGCCGAAAGAACGGCGCCCCGTCGAAACCTGCCGTCCGACTTGGGTGACGAAGGCTTCGAACCTCTTGGCGCCGAGCGCGCGCCCGGCCTGGTCGTTCTCGGCCAGCGGGGTCTGGATCGCGAGTTCGAACCGGATAAACAGCGCCAGCGTTTCGAGGATGACATAGGCGTCGCGATCGACCCGGCCGATCGCTTGGGTCAGCCGGTCCAGCCGGATCGCGAACCGCTCCTCCAGTTCCGAGGCGCCGCGGCGGTTGAGCCAGGCGGTGACGGCATCGACCAGGATCGCCGACTTGCTCGCGCCCGGCTTGGCGGCGAGTGCTTCGAGCCGATCGGAGAGCGGCTTGGGCAGGAACAGCTGGTGGCGGACCTTCTCCATCGGTCAGAACCCCAGCTGCAGATCGTCGGGCTGGCCCGAGGCAGCATCGAGGCCATAGACCGTGCGCGCGGTGCCCAGTTGCTGCACGCGATCCATCGCACGGCGCTCGGCGGCCTGGTCGCCATCGTCCTCGCCAAGGCCAAGCGGGTCGGTGATCTCGGGCTCAGGCGCGACCGCCGGTTCGATCTCGTGCGCAGGATGACGCGCCTGTTCCAGACCGCCGACATCGGCGCCTTCGTCACCATCAGTGCCGCCCGCAAGCCGCATATCTGGTGTGCGGACCTGCCCGGCCCAGTCGTTGTGGCGCGCTGCAGGCAGATCGGCATAGCCGGTGGCGCTCAGCGTCGGTGCGGGCAGGACGCGCGCGGTGTAGCGGCGATCCTCATAGTAGCGCAGCTTCTTGGCGCGGATCGGCGGATGACCCGAGATCAGCACCAGCTCGTCAGTGGGTACGAGCTGCATCACCTCGCCGGGCGTCAGCAGCGCCCGCGCGGTCTCCTGCCGGCTGACCATGACATGCGCGAGCCAGGGCGCGAGCCGATGCCCGGCATAGTTGCGCATCGCGCGTTGCTCGGTCGCGGTGCCGAGCGCATCGGAGATGCGCTTGGCCGTGCGTTCGTCGTTGGTCGCAAAGGCGATGCGGACATGGCAATTGTCGAGGATGGCGTTGTGCTCGCCATAGGCTTTCTCGATCTGGTTGAGGCTCTGCGCGATCAGGAAGGCGCGGACGCCATAGCCGGCGAGGAATGCGAGGCTCGTCTCGAAAAAATCCAGTCGCCCGAGCGCCGGAAACTCGTCGAGCATCATCAGCAGGCGGTGACGATCCTGCGCGGCTTCGCCGTCCCTCCCGACGCTGTGCAGTTCCTCGGTCAGCCGACGGCCGATCTGGTTGAGGATCAGGCGAACCAGAGGCTTGGTGCGGCTGATGTCCGATGGTGGGACGACGAGGTAGAGCGAGATCGGATGTGCGGCTTCGACGAGATCGACGATGCGCCAGTCGGACGCAGCGGTGACGGCGGCCACGGTCGGGTCGCGGTAGAGGCCGAGGAACGACATTGCGGTGGACAGCACGCCCGAGCGTTCGTTCTCGCTCTTGTTGAGCAGTTCGCGCGCGGCGGATGCGACGACAGGGTGGACCAGCGGCGCGTCGGGCGTGCCGAGATGGTTGGTCGCCATCATCCGCCGCAGCGTGGCGGCAAACGAGCGTTGCGGGTCGGACAGGAACGTCGCTACCCTAGCGAGCGTTTTCTCTTCCTCCGCGTAGAGGACATGGAGGATCGCGCCGACCAGCAGCGAGTGGCTGGTCTTTTCCCAGTGGTTGCGACGCTCAAGCGCCCCTTCGGGATCCACGAGGATATCGGCGATGTTCTGGACGTCGCGGACTTCGTTAACCCCGCGCCGCACTTCGAGCAGCGGGTTGTAGCGCGCCGAGCGGGAGTCGGTCGGGTTGAACAGCAGGCAATGCGAGAAGCGCGACCGCCAGCCGGCGGTAAGCTGCCAGTTCTCGCCCTTGATGTCATGGACAACGGTCGAGCCGGTCCAGGACAGGAGGGTCGGCACGACGAGTCCCACGCCCTTGCCCGAGCGCGTCGGCGCGAACGCCATGACATGTTCGGGGCCGTCGTGGCGAAGGTCGCGCACACCGAGCCGGCCCAGGGCGACACCACGATCATCAAAGAGCCCGGCGGCGGCGATGTCGCGACGGGTCGCCCAGCGCGCTGAGCCATAGGTGGTGACGTTGTTAGATTGGCGAGCGCGCCACAGCGACCCAAAGATCGCCGCGCCGCAGCCGATGAAGCCACCCGTCGCGGCGATCGCGCCGGCTTCGTCGAAGATGATCGGCGCATAGGCATCGAACGAAAACCACCAGGGGAAGATCGACCAGGGATGATAGACTGGCTGCCCGAAGGCGGTGAACCATGGCGCGCCGAGTTCGGGCTGATAGGCGAGCCGTGCGGCCGCCCACTGCGTCGCGATCCAGATGCTCGCGACGATGATCGCGAGCACCACGAGGATCTGTCCGATGAGCAGCTTGGTCGGGGTCATGCGGGCCTCCGCCCGCATCCGAGTCACTCACTCGCGGGCTGGCTCGAAAGTCTCCGAAATTGATTTTCTTCGTCAGATACCCGCGGGGGTCAGCGGGTGCCTTTTTGGGGACACGGGCAATCTGTTCGGAAGGCTCCCGTTGGGAAGCCTCTTCAATCAGGCCCGTGCATCCTTCGATGAACCGAGGCATACAAGCGAAGTGATGCTGTTCACTTGGTTCAGCGTGCCCAGAGTTTCCGAGTGGAAGTATTTGTAGGCATCCAAATCGGCAACCTCAACGCGAAGCAGATATTCGACCGAGCCCGTAACGTTGTGGCACTCGCGCACTTCGGGTGCGTGATCCATCGCTTCCTCGAACGCCAGGGCATCGATTTTGAGCTGGCCCTTGAGCGCGACCATCACGAAGATGACAAGGCCGGCGCCGAGCCGCTTGCGGTCGAGGATCGCCCTATAGCCGCGGATGGTGCCATCGGCTTCCAGCAGTTGAACCCGCCTGAAGCAAGCGGACGGCGACAAGCCGACCCTTTCGGCGAGCTGCAGATTGCTGATTCGCCCGTCCGCTTCGAGCTCACGCAATATCTTTTCGTCCAATGCGTCCATTGTCGTCATATATTCTGTCAGGAGGGAAAAGGATCGTCAATTCGCAAGCTCATTCGTCGGAGGTTCGGATAAGATTGTGCGACGAAACGACGGAGAGCAATCCATGAGCCTTGCAGACCTCGCAACCTACGGCATCACGCCGGACCGCGGCTTTCTCTGCGCGTTCGACGCGCCGTCAGTTCAACTTGACGGCACCATCGCCGAAGCGCGCGATGTTGCGATGCGACTTCCGGAAATCCTACCGACCGATAAGGTGCGCGAGGTTCTGCGCGACGCCTTGCCCGCGATCGCGCCGGATGATGT
The DNA here is from genome assembly GCA_017745115.1 of Sphingobium sp. The sequence continues at coordinate 40,701 of JAGIAA010000005.1, forward strand.
CGCCGGGCTCGAAGAGAGCGCAGCGCGGATGGCCATGGTCCATTACAGCTTCCTCGTGCAATCCTACGTCTGGGGTTCGCCGGCGCCCGTATCGGCCCTGCCGGAGTCGCTCGCGGTCCCGATTGTCGCGCTCGCCGACCGGCTCGGTCAGCAGCCGCTGCTGCAATATAGCGGCTACGTGCTCGACAATTGGGGGCGTCTCGACCGTGCACAGGATATCTCGCTCGACAACATTTTCATGATCCAGAAATTCGCGGGCGGCACCGATGAAGCCTGGTTCGTGCTCGTCCATGTCGCGATCGAGGCTCAAGCGGGCGCGGCGCTGGCGCTATTCGGGCCACTCATCGACGCGGCAATGGCCGGCGACAGCGAAACGGCGCGGACATTGCTCGAGCGCATCGTCGACATCTGGGTCAGCATCAAGTCGATTTTCGATCGCATGCCCGAACAGTGCGATCCTTACATCTACTTTCGCCGGGTACGCCCGTACATCCACGGCTGGAAGGATAATCCGGCGCTCAAGAACGGCCTAGTCTATGAAGGTGTGGACCGGTTCGGCGGCGTTCCCCAGGTCTTTCGTGGCCAGACCGGCTCACAATCATCGATCGTGCCGTCGATGGATGCGCTGCTCGGCGTCGGTCACGGTGCCGATCCACTGAAGGCCTATCTCGACGAGCTTCATGCCTACCGCCCGCCAATGCACCGTCGCTTTATCGACGACGTCCGCATGCAATCGTGCCTGCGCCAGTTCGTCAGCCTCGCGCAGGCGAAGAGTCTCACCGACGCCTATAACGGCGCCGTGCAGGCCGTTGCCGACTTCCGGGGCCGACACCTCGAATATGCCGCCAGCTATATCAACAAGCAGGGCAGCCGATCGACCGGCAACGACACCGAGATCGGTACGGGCGGCACGCCGTTCATGAAATACCTGAAGAAGCATCGTGACGAGACCGAGGCTATGCTGCTTCCCGTGTGAGGCCTGTCAGACGATGGGAAGGAGAGCGCCGGCAGCACCACGCTGCGGACTGGCAACACGACTAGCCGGTCGCACCAGCCGCAACGTCATCACCGCAAGAGCGCGGAATTGAGCCATTTGGAGTCGCCGCTCATTCACCGCACCGACTATCATCGAGCCATGACCAACCCAGATTCACCCATCCTCGTGCTGACAACCGGCGGGACCATCGACAAACAGTATTTCGACGCGCTGAGCGAATATCAGATTACGGATACGGTCATTAGCAGGTTGCTCGAGACGGCCCGCGTGCGACACCCATTTGCCATCGAGGAGGTGATGCGCAAGGACAGCCTGGAACTCGACGAGGATGATCGTGCCGTGCTCGCGGCGCGGATCGCCGAAGCCGAGGCCACGCGGATCGTCATAACGCATGGCACTGATACCATGACAGTCACCGCGCAAGCGCTGGCAGGAATTTCGGGCAAGACGATCGTGCTCGTAGGTGCGCTGGCGCCAGCGCGCTTCAGCGACAGCGATGCTCCGTTTAATTTGGGAATGGCATTCGCGGCGGTGCAGATCGCGCCACCAGGCGTCTATATCGCAATGAGCGGGACGATATTTCGGGGCGATGAGGTTGTGAAGGATCGCTCGCGTGGCGCGTTCGTACGCCGTGCGACCTGACTCCGCCATGGGCGAATTGCTCGAATCTAGGGATTGAACGTCGTCGTCAATGGCACAGGGCCTGCTTCGCAGGCGGGGCGAAGCTTCCCTGTGTGAAGCATGCCGTTGCGAATGGGATGCACGCAGACATCGGCGGACTCAACCGGCGAGGAGATCGCTGCACGCAAAGTGCGATGGAACGGAAATTCTGCGGTAGTTCGCCAAGACGGATGTTCCGCTCGCAAAGCTTAGTTCTGTGGCGTGCGCGAAGCGGTACACTTCGGCATCCATCGGTCAAACCAATCGAGCGTCCCCGAGAGTGATGCGAGACGATCGCTCGGCCGAAAGAGTGAATGTATGTCTGAAGGATAATACACGAGCTCTACATGCTTGCCGTGGCCACGAAGGCCTGCATAGAAGCCCCACCCGTGTAGCACGCTCAGCATGCCATAGGCTTCAATGCGTGTAGGCGCGACTACCTTGGAAACATTCAAGTCAGGCATCTCTCGAAGCCAGACGTCGGCTTCCTGCTCGATATCTCCACCGTAGATGTAGTCGTATTGCGAGACCACTCCGTTGCCAACGAGATCTTGGAAAGCCGCGTGCTGCCACGCTCCGTAATCCAAGCCGTCCGAAACCACGGCAGCACAGGCCAGCGACGGCGCATGGCTCAATATATACTCGACATAATAAGCGGTCCTGCTCCAGCCGATTAGACCGACTCGTCTTCTATCGATTACTCCCTGTTTCGCCAGCATGTCGATCGCAGCGCTGTAGCCATCCAAGACTCGCCTTGGCTCGTCGATGCGTGCCGAAGTGAATCCCGGTTCGGTTACGTTCAGCACGGCATACCCTCGTTCCAACGCAGCTCGGCCGGGGAAGGCGCTGGTGCTTGCTCCCTCTGCGAAGAAAGCGTCCTCGGAGTCTACTCCATGCGTCTGCAAGATCAGCGGCAGCGCTGTTGTCCTGCGCTCGGGTAGCAACAGGACGCCACTCCAAGTGGTGCCGGCCTTGTCGATCCAGGTGATTTTCTGTCCCCGATCTATCTGCGCGCCTCTGACCCGAGCCGAAAGATCGAAGTAGGTCCGCTTGCCCCTTCGCCCATCGCTTATGCAAATGGCGGGCAAGACGTTTAACTCCTGGCAAACTTCGAGGATTGGGGAAGCCGGGGTACCTGCCTCCGCGACAGGACGGCTCCCGACCTGCACATATTGACCATCCACGCCTTTGCGATAGCTCTCAACGGCGGGTGGTAGCGCCGGTTCATGCTGAGCGCTGCGCGTGAAGAACGCGGGATACCGCTCGGGCGCGGTTCGTAGCGAAATTTCTCCGTCCGATGTCCAACCCGCCCCTTCCACCAAGCGAGGCATGTAGCCGTCGCGATTGAATGGGAATCGTTGGATCAGGCTCGTTCCCCCGCTTCCGAAGTCGAGCTGATAGGTACCGATCATCGCCGAGCGCTGGCGCTCCGGCGAGCAACGATCCGCCTGCGTGAACGTGGATAAGGCCATCGCTCTTTGCCCGTCCGACGACCAAACGAGATAGTCGTGGCCTACGTTGAGCGACAAACCGAATGCGGTCGGTCCCTGGAAAGGATGGCTGACGCTGCCACTGACTCGATCGTAGACAGCAATTTGGCCGGACAGGGGCTCCGCTGGCGTACTGTCCCCCCCAGGAACCCAGCAGCCATCCTCCCACTTGGCCGAAAAAGGTTCGACAAATGCAAAGCGCGACCCGCCTGGTGCGATCACGACGTTCAAATATGGGAAGGCCTTTACTCCCAGCGTCGAGATCTTTCCCGTCGTCCGATCGACGAGAAGCAAGTCCTGCGGCGCCAGGATGGTGCCGCGACTGGAGGATATGCGAGCGTATGTAGGCTCCAAGATGCTAATCAGCGACCGCCCGGTGACCTTCTCAGGTTCCACTGGCCGGTTCGCGCCGCGAGCATCACGCGCGTCAAATACGATGAAAGTATTTTCGTCGATCTCGGCATAGTCGATGACATCGCGCGTGGCTTCCGTAATGGCCTTGGGGCGAACGTCATGGCTGTCCCACTGATACAGTTGGTTCTGTCCGTTTGCACGAAAAAGGAAGTACAATCGCCGCCCATCGCTGCTCCACGAAAGCGAGCTGATTGCCGGTTGAGAATCGCTCGACGACGCCTCGAACTCGAGCAAATGATCGACCGGCTTTCCGGTACGGCCGAAGGTTCTCAGCTCCGCGACATCGTCGACCCGCAATGTCGAGCGGACCAGATTTTGCTCGATATCGCTGGACTCAACGATGTAGGCGACTGCCTTCCGTTGCTGGTCGTAGACAAATTGCTCGGCTCGGGTTTTGCCATGCTCATCTCGGACATAGAGAACCGCGACGTGATCAATCCCCAGATTGTCTGTGACCGACCAAGGTCGAGCGGATTGTGCTTGGCCAAGTAAAGGCTCGGCCACCACACAACAACACAGAGCTGAAAGCCACTGCGACGATGTTAAGAGCGCCCTTAGCCATCCACGGGAGAATGTCCACTTGGAGCGGAAACGACCGCCCAGCCTACCAGTCACCATTTTTTGCTGAGCTCCAGGCGAACAATGCGTCCGAACGCGTTCGCGTTCGCCGTGTCGAAGCCGAACTGCGCATAGTAGTCGCTTTCCCGCGGCAGCAACGGAGGCTTGGCGTCCCAGATATTCTGGGCTGCAACACCAAGGGTAAGGCCTGATAGTAAGCCGCCACGCTGCTCATCGAACGTGTAGCTGAGCTTCAGATCGCCGGTGGTCCAAGATCCGAGGTGGGCGGCCGGGCTGAGCGTCGTGTCGTCGTAGCCATTCGCATGGTTGAGAATCGCTGTGGCGGCAAAGCCGCCCTTCGTCCACGTCGCGGCGCCTCGCAGCCGCAGGCTGGTGGGGCGCTGGAAATCGTCTACGGCGTCAACCGCCGGGCTGCCCGGCACGAAGACGACCTCGCTCTTCAGAATGAAGGCGGCATTGAGCGCGAGATCAAGCGTGGAGCCCGGCAGGAACACCCGGCCGGATGCGCTCAGATCGACGCCCTCGGTCACCTGACGCGACAAATTCTGGTCCCGCGCATCGATGATCGCCGCGACGTTCGCCGGCACGAGCGGCGGCGCGATGTCGGTCAGCGAGGTTCGCGGTGAGGCCAAAAGGTCCTGGACCTGCTGCGCCGTCGGAGAAAGGACGATGTAGGGCGCATAGAGAGTCGGATTGAAGAGGAAGGAGCCGGCGAATCCGGGCGAATTAATCCGGTCGCGGTAACGATATGAATAGTAGGTCAGCGAGAGATGCGGCCGGCTGGGGACCGGCGGGGCAATGTCGATACCGAGCGTGTATCCGCGCGCATGCTCCGGTTTCAAATTCGGATTCGCATATCCGAGCCACAACTGGTCCGAAACACCGCCCGGCGCAGCAGGATCACCGCCGATGATGTGGAGGACAGTGGTTGGCCCGCCCACATCGAGCAGCGGCGGAGCACGAAACGCCGTGCCATACGAGCCCCGGAACTGGAGGCCGGGGATCACCTTCCAGTTGAAACCCAGCTTCTCGTTTGTCGTCTCGCCGAAATCGCTATAGTGGTCGTAGCGCACCGATCCATAGAGCTCGATCTGCTCGACGCCGCGAACACCCGCCCCCTCCGGAAGCAAGGGGATCGCCGCCTCGCCGAAAACCGAAGCGATCTTCCGCGTCGCGTGGACGGGCAGAAACGAATCCGCCTCTGAGTGCTTGGTATATTCATACTCCCCGCCGCCGGCGAGGCGCACTGCGCGATCCGCCACAAGGAGCGTTCCCGAAACACTCCCGGTCACGTCGAAGCGATCGACGTCGTCCGGCGTGAACGAGGCCTGCACGTCGGTGTAATAGTTCCGCTGATCGTTGGTGATGTGCGACTTGAGGCCGCTGAGGCTGAGCGTCGCCACCCAGGATTCGCCGAGACTCTTGCGAATGTCGAGCGCGCCGGTGAGCAGGTCCGACGTGAAACGCGAGTGATTCAGATAGAGCGGCGTCGAGCCGCTCACGCTTTCGGTGACGCGGCGGCTCCCGAGCACATAGGCCTGCAAGGAAAAGCCGCTCGGAAGCTCCTGATTGAGACTGATCAGCACGCTCCCGCGATCCGTCTTTGGGATGATGCTCACCGGATCGGGAGCGAGACTCGCCGCATTGGGCTGATACCGGCGATCGGCGGCGATCAGGCTATCGTTGGCCTGGAAGTCGCCGACGATCATCGCGCTTCCGGTCGACCATTTCGTGCCGATGATCTGCGAGATGTTGTATTGGGTGTAGTTGTCGGCAAACGACACGCCGCCTGAGGTCGCGATGCCGTCATAACCTTGCCTAAGCTCGAAATTCACCGCGCCCGCGATGGCATCGGATCCATAGGTGGCCGAAGCGGTGTCGGTCAGGACTTCGACGCGATCCAGCGCCACGAGCGGGATAAGCGAGACGTCGACGAACTGCCCGCCGACGAGCGAGGTTGGCACAAAGCGATGTCCGTTCACGAGCGTGAGTGTCGCCTGCGGGCCGAGGCCCCGCAGATCCGGTGCGATTGAGGCGGAGAAATTGTTGGCGCCGCCGTTAAATTTGGTCTGGCCTTGCAGGCCGAACCCGCCGAAATTCTGCGGAAGGCTCTCGATCAATTCTCCGACGGACGAGGCGGTGCTTCGCTCGATGTAGGTTCGATCCAGATTCGTGACCGGGGAGCCAGGCGAACCGCCTTGGAGTCGAGAACCCGTGACGACGATGTCGGCGCTTCGACCTTCGTCCACATCCCCAGGTGACACCACACTATCGGTGGTGGCGGGCGCGTTTCCCGCTTTCACGATCGCCAGCGCACCGCTGCGATCCTGCCTGACGACAAACCCGGTGCCCGCCAGGATGGCGGTGAGCGCATCTTCCGGAGTATGGGCACCACGCACACCGGGCGAACGAGCCGATCTCACGTCGTCGCGATAGATAACCTGTCGTCCAGATTGCCGCGCAAAGGTGTCCAGGGCAGTCCTCAGCGAACCTGAGGGTATGTTGAATTCGCGCGTTTGCGCCGCCGCCGGTGTGGCGAGCGCTACGATGCAGGTGGTGGTCGCGAGTGCCGCTGCGAGTGTCCGGATCATACTGCCCCCCATGAAGGGGCCGACTTTCGTACCCCACCCCATGCGCGACAATCGGCCGGCATAAATGGGTAACATCCTCAATTCGAAATCTTGATGCGATCCCCATCCTGTTCGGACTTGAGCCCGTAGGCGTCGTGCAAAAGGCGCGCGAACGCTTCGACGTTGGAGGCTTGGAACGTCCCACCGATGGGGATGGCGGCCGCCGACGGATCGACAGAGAGCTGGGTGCGGTTGTAGCGATTGAACTCAGCCGCGGCTTCCGAGAGCGGGACGAGGTTGAAGGTCAGCATTCCGTCGCGCCAGGCGAGGGCATTCTCGACGCGCTCCTCGGACTTCGCCGCGATCAGCGTTGACTCGCCGCGCGCGATGGCCGTGTCGCCGGCGGTGATGATCGCCGCGCTGGTGTCGCGGTTCTGGCCGTCGTCGACTCGGACGCGTCCTTCGATGACGTTGACCGTCACCCGGTCCCGGTCGCGCCGCACCGAGAATTTGGTACCCAGTACGGTGATTGTCCGCTTGCCGGCGTGCACTACGAACGGCTCGCCCTCGCGATGTGTGACCTCGAAATAGGCCTCGCCCGAGTCCAGCCACACGTCGCGCCGCTTGTCGTCGACTGCAGCGCGGACGACCGATTGGGTGTTGAGCTCGATCCTGCTGCCGTCGGCGAGATTGATGATCTTGCGAGCGCCGACCGGGGTCTGGAAGCGCACTTCTTGCACCTGCGGTTGCTGGACGAATTGCGGCGCGAACGAATAGGCACCGAGGCCGACGACGGCGAGGAGGCTTGCAGCGATCGCGCCAGATAGCCATGGACTGATCGGCCGATAGCCCCTGCCGGCGCGGCGCTCATCCCAGTCGCCGAGCGAGCGCACGCGCTCCGCTTCCGCCCAGCCGTGCTCGGCACGCAGATAGGCTGCCCGGTTGGCCATCGATTCCGCGAGCCAGGCGTCCAGTTCGATCTGATCGCGCTGCGACCAGTCCGGTTCGTCCCGGCGGATTAGCCAGTCGATCGCCTTGTCCTCGATAGCGGCATGCCGGCTCATGGGGCGACTCATGGCTGCATCTCCTGCGCCGATCGCTTGCCGAACCTTGGCCGCACGATCTTGCCGGTGCCGCCGACCATATGGTCGATCAGGGCCTTCATCCCGTATTTGAGTTGCTGGCGGACCGTTTCGGTTGACACGCCGAGCGCATCGGCCGCCTCCTGCGTCGACAGTCCGTCGAGCTTCCTGAGCCGCATGACCTCGCGGCAGCGCGGCGGCAGCTTGTCGATACCGGCTTTGGCGTGGCGCAGCTCGTCGCGTGCGGTCAATGCCCGTTCGGCCTCGAACATGTCGAAGTCGAGCGACTGGTCGTCGAGATCGGCGATGATCTCGAACGACACGATCCGGGAACGCTTGGCCTGGTTGATCAGGTGGTTGCGCGCGAGCGTGTAAAGATAGGCGCGCGTATTGGCCGGCAGCTCGCGCCGCGCGCCGATCAGCACATGCTCGTAGATGTCCTGCCGTAGTTCGAACACGTCTTCCGCCACCCTCCAGTTCCGGCGCACATAGGCCGTCAGCGCCCGTTCGAGAGGGAGCACCTCTCGTTTGAACCAGGCGTTGAGAGCGTCGTCGTCGACCATCCTGTCCGTCGGGGCATCCTCGCGTCACACTTGTCCGAAGAGACGAGACAAACTCCGTTCGAGAATGGGTAACGCGAATATCGGCCGGGCGCAGATATTTTTGCAGAGGCCCGTGTCACGCTCCTGGTTCGGGGCGAACCGCCTGGAGCGCTAGACCGCCGAAGGCCGAATTTGGGTAACGCAGTCATTGCGACCGAAACGGAGCGATCGCGATGTTACCCGTCCGCACGGCGCCGCTTGTCATAGTCGCGAACGGGGCAGGTAACAAAATGCACCGGCGTAGGGGGCCCGGGTTCGCGGCATGCCGCGGCAGGAGGTCAATACATGGCCGGGAAAACCTCGCCGCGGCGCGGGTTCGGCTTCGGACTCGCAGACGATCTACTTCGCACGATCCGCTCGGCCGAGGACTGGAAAAAGCTGTGGTCGATCGCACGCGATTTCAGCGACGAGATTCGCTGCCGGCACTTCGCGCTCCTGACCCACGAGGACCTGCGCGCGCCCGGATCCGGCGCCGTCGACCTGCGCGACTATGCCGAAGGCGCCACCCAGCGCATCATCGGCGAAGGCCGCTACCGCCGCGATCCGGTCATGCGCGGCTGCCTCTTCGCCGACAGCGCCTTCCTATGGTCCGAGCTGCGCGAGATCATCGCGCTCGATCACCAGGATCGGCTCGCGCTCGAGCTCGGCCGGCGTGAAGGGCTCAACGAAGGCATCACGGTTCCTTGCGGCAAGCTCGGTCAGCGCCTCGGGTCCTGCACCTTCGCGGGGTTTCGATCGCAGAGCATGGCCGAGTTGGCGCTCGGGCCGGCGCAGATATTCGGCATCTTCGCCTTCCAGCGCGCCCGCCGGCTGGCCGGACCCCACGCGCCCGGGCCGCTGCCGCGGCTCGCGCCGCGCTACCGCGACTGCGTGATCCTCGCCGGCCAGGGCCTGCGCAACAAGCTCATCGCCCATCGGCTCGCGCTGACGGTTGATACGGTCGAAAGCTATCTGCGCGACGCGCGCCGGCTGTTCGACGCGCGCGACCGGACCGAACTCGTCGCGGCCGCGCTGCTCGCAGGCGAGATCGGTCTCGACGAACTGCGCCGCTGACCACCCCGAATTCCGGGCGCTGATCCTGACGATCGCAACTTGCTTCCTTTCCGGCACCATCAGCCGGGAGCAAGCCATGATCCTTGTCATCGAAAACCACCCCGAGAGCACGCACCGAGCGGCGCTCGAAACCATGTTCGCCGACCGCAAGGCGCAGTTCGTGGACTTCTTCGACTGGGATGTACCCGTCGTCGACGGCCGGTTCGAGATCGATCAATTCGATACCGATGCGGCAGTATATATAGTCGCGATCGACGATAGCGGGCGGCACGAGGCGTCGCTCCGGATGCTGCCGAGCTGGCTGCCGCATCTGCTCGGCGACATCTTCCCGCACATCTGCGTCGGCGGCGTGCCGGTCGGACCCACGACTTGGGAGAGCACGCGGCTCTGCCTGCCGAGCCGGCACGGCACCGCGCGACGTCGCGAGCTGCGCAACGAACTGATCTCGGCAATGGCCGACTTCGCGCTGGCGCGCCGGATCGAGCAAATCACCGGCGTCATTCCCGACGGATTCCGCCGCGAGGTGCTCGCCATGGGCTGGCGCGCAGAGCCACTGGGGCCAGCGCTCCGGATCAAGGGCGGACCGATCGGCGCGTTCCGCATCGAGGTCACGCCGGACATGCGCGAGCGTCTCGCCTGGACCGGCACCTATACCGCCGCCCTGGAGTTGGCGGCATGAGTGCCGACAACGATCTGCACGCCGGTGATCTCGCCCGCGACGGATATTGCGTGCTGCGCGGCGCGCTCGACCCGGTGGTGATCGCGGCGCTCGCCGACGATCTCGCGCCGAGCTTCGCCGCGACGCCGATGTGTCGGGGCGTGTTCTATGGCAATTCAACGCGCCGCTTCGGCGCGTTGCTGCGACGATCGCCGCACGCCGAGGCGCTTGTCCGCCATCCCGCGGTGTTGGCGATCGCCGAATGCATGCTGCTGCCCTGGTGCGATCGGATCACGCTCAATCTGACTCAGGCGATCGAGATCCATCCCGGCGCGCCGCGGCAGTTCGCGCACCGCGATCAGGACATGTGGGCCGGCCCGAAGGGCCAAGTCGAATATCTCGTCAACGTGATGTGGCCGATCGACCCATTCTCCGAGGAGAATGGCGGCACGAGGCTATGGCCCGGCAGCCACATCGATCAGGACGTGGCCGAGCTGCCCGAGGACGAGGCTATCGTGCCGGCGATCGGACCCGGTGATGCGTTGCTGTTCCTGGGCTCGACCCTCCACGGCGGCGGCGGCAATCGCTCGACAGCACCGCGCCGCGGCGTGATCGTCAGCTATTGCCTGGGCTGGCTCAAGCCCTTCGAGCTGCAATGGCTGGTCTATCCGCCGGCGATCGCCAGAAACTTCGCGCCCGAACTCGCCGCGCTGGTCGGCTATGCCCAGCATCGCCCAAACCTCGGCAATGTCGAAGGCCAATGCCCGTCGGTTCTGCTCGGCGACATCGTGCCCGAGCATCTCGGCGCGGTTGATGCGCTGCGCCCCGATCAGGAAGCGATGGCGGCGGCGTTCCTCGCCGGACAGTCACGATGACGCTCGCGTGGACGCCGCCCGATTGGCGCGACGCTGGCGCCTATGCGCCGGTGTTCGCTGGCGGCCGGCCAGCGCTCGCCTGGGAACTGCTCCGCCGCGATCCCGACTATCGCTCGGCCGTGGCAATCGTCGGCCTGGGCGGCGACATCGATGCACGTTGGGGGTTGCACTTTCGCGGCTGATCCAGCGGAGGACTGCGCGCGTGCACCTTATATGTGGGCGGCATACGTTGACCCATGCGTATTGCGTGCGCGCGTCGTGACCCTCTCTGGTTCGGCGAGAGCAGGGCTCGATCTCTCGCAGCTCCCGCACCGTAGCTGGCGGAAAGCGGGCCGCCACCATGTCCGGGTGGACTTGCCGGACGGGGCGATGCGGCTCGACCTGGTCGATGGCCTGATCGAACCGGGCTCACTCACGATCGAACCGGTGATCGACCTTTGCCGCCCGCTCGAACCGCAACTGCTGTCGGTCCGGCGGCTCGACGCGCTGTTGCACGGCGACTGTCCGCTTGCCGTCGATCAGCGCTTGATTCGCCTGGTCGAGGCGCTGCGCACCGCCGACGCGCTCGCGGCTGGCGCGAGCTTGCGGGACATCGGCGAGGGCATGTTCGGCGGCGACTGGCCGGGCGATGGCGAGCATGTCAAATCGCGCGTGCGGCGACGCGTGGTCCTAGCCGACGCGCTATTGCGGGCGGGTTCGCTCGGCGTACTAGCGCGCGCGATCTAGACCTGCTTCTCGGCCGAGCGCACCAGAGCAAGGCCGTCTACCTTCAACGCCGCAGCCACGTCGATGAATTCGAAGATGTCGAGGCGACGCTCGCCCGTCTCGTAGCGAGAAACATATTGCTGGGGCTTGCCCAGAATCTCGGCGACCGCCTGTTGCGTCAGCGTCTGCTTCTTCCGGGCTTCGATCAATTGCTCGATCACCCAGCGATAGCGACTATCGTGGATGCCCCTCGCCACCGATCCCTCACATCAATTTGATGTGAAGACCGTGACTGGCGCTGGCGCTTACACCAACTTGATGTAAAGAGATCTGCAAGGACCCAAGCGATTGCGGCCGAACGCTGGCTGTTTCGCGCGATCACGACAAGGCGGATTGATGCTCGAAGGTTTGGCGCCGCAGGGAGACAAGGTTCTCGATTATGATCGCCGCAACCTGCTGACCTATGCCGAACTGCTCGACGCCGCCGACGGCGGGGTGGACTGGCAGGCCGGCTCGCTCGACATCCTAGGCATCGATCCGGCGGCGAACCCCGACCGGGCGCGGATGTGCTGGGACAGCCATCTCGCCCGCGCGCGATGGATCGTCGGGAACGGTCTGGGCAATGCGCTCCAAGCCTTCGGCACGCTGCCACGCAATGTTGGCGGGAGCGCTTGAACGGAATTTCGACCTCGCGGAGATTTGCCATGCGCAGTGTTCCGGCGCCTCGCGGTCGGCGACGATGCCTGGATGAACGCGGGATCTGCTGGGCGCACACTGGCGGCGCTGCGCTGCCGCCAGGGGTCGCGCGTTTTCTTGGCCCGCGTTGCACACTTGTACGGCCGTGACACGGCGACGGCTGGCCCAGGGCTTCGGGTCGGTCATGTCGTGTCATGACCTGAACAGCGCGGCGCGCTGTTCACCCGGGCACCCCGCGCGCACGCCGCCGCGTTGGCCGGCCGCTTCCAAGGGTGCGTCTTATTGCGCGCCTTGCGGCGCGGAGCATCGGGACTTCGCCGTCCGCGACCGCGCTCTAGGCCGCGCTGCGGCCCCGAGCCCCTAACGGGTCTCGGCCTACGGTGACGATCGACTGGCGCGATTATCGGTCGCCGCGTCTCCCACGCGATTTGCCTGCCGAATCGCGCCACTGGAGAGATGATGCGGCGGCGTCGTTGGTGGGCCTTCCCGTGTCGGCGGGTGTGGCCGGCGCTTCCGCCTGAGGCCCGTCGCAGCGGGCGCAACGCCGCTCTCGCGGCGTGCTTCATGTTCATTGCGCCCCTTCGGGTGCGCCCGCCGCTGGAGCCGGGCCTCCTCTGGTCGCTCTCGCCGCCCACCCCCGCCTTCGCGGGGAGGCCATGGGGCTTTTTCGGGTGGCGTGGAGGCTATGGTGTCCCGATCCCCGAACCGTCGCGCCAAAGGCAGGGCTACCGGCGAGGCTGCCGCGAACGCGCAGGAACCGCGCGTCAATCTCTATGACGAGGTAACCGCTCGCATCGTCGCTGAGCTGGAGGCCGGGCGCATCCCGTGGGTGCAGCCGTGGAGCGGCGCCGCCTGCGCCGGTCCCTCGCTGCCGCGCAACGCGCTGACCGGCCGCTCCTATTCGGGCGTCAATGTCCTGCTGCTGTGGGGCGCGGTCATCGCCAACGGTTACCCCTCCCAAAGCTGGCTGACCTTCCGGCAGGCACAGGAAGCGGGCGGCTCGGTCATCAAGGGCGAGCGCGGCCAGACCGTCGTCTATGCCGACCGCTTCACCCCCGAGGCCGAGAAGGCGCGCGCCGCGCGCGAGGGCGGCGACGCCAAGACCGTTCCGTTCTTGAAGCGCTTCACCGTTTTCAACATCGCGCAGTGCGAGGGGCTGCGTCCCGGCCTCGCCATCGATCCCGCGCCGCTTCCCGAACGCGAGATCGTCCCCGTCGCCGAGGAGGTGATCGCCGCATCGGGTGTCGATTTCCGGATCGGCGGCAGCAAGGCGTTCTATGTGCCGTCCGCCGACTTCGTGCAGGTGCCGCCGCAGCCCGCGTTTTTCGAGCAGGTCAACTATTACCGGACCTGCCTGCACGAGCTGACCCACGCGACCGGCCACGCCAAGCGGCTCGACCGCGACCTGTCCAACAGCTTCGGCACCAAGGGTTACGCCCGCGAGGAACTGGTCGCCGAACTCGGCTCGGCCTTCCTCTGCGCCGCGCTCGGCATCGTCCCCACCGTCCGCCACGCCGACTATATCGCCAGCTGGCTGGAAGTGCTGCGCGAGGACAATCGTGCGATCTTCCGCGCCGCCTCACAGGCGAGCAAGGCCGCTGACTGGCTGCTGGCCAAGCACCGCGAAGCGCAGGAAGCCCGCGCGGAACGGAGGATCGCGGCATGATCCTCCTGTCACCCGAGTTGCGCTTCGCGCTCCGCGCCAACGACATCAACCGCCGCGCCGCCGACGCAAAGGGCGCGGCGTTCGATCCCGTGCCGGTGGTCAAGCTGTTCAACCCGCTGGGCGCGGCGACATGGTTGGCAACCGAACTCGCCGAGGACGACGACACGCTGTTCGGCCTCGCCGATCTTGGCTTCGGCTGTCCCGAGCTTGGCGCATTCAGCCTCTCCGAAATCGCCTCGGTGCGCCTGCCGTTCGGGCTCGGCATCGAACGCGACCTTGGCTTCGAGGGACGCCATCGCCTGTCGGTCTGGGCGGCGTGGAGCCGCCGCGCCGGATCGATCCTCTGGGCCGAAACGCTGCTGCGCCGTGTCGCGCGCGGCGAAGAAATCGGGCCGCCGCCCGAGCCATCCGGCAACGGATGACCGACCGGGCGGCGCGAAAGGCGCGCCGCCCTTCCGCCGGACCCGGCGGGTTCCGGCATACTGAATGGAGTAAGTGCCATGACCCTTATGTTCATTGCGCAGGACCGCCTGTCGGTCAGCAGGACCAATATGCGGCACAGTCGCAAGGCTCCCGATGTCAGCGACATCCTGCCCACTATCCGCAAGCGCGGCGTCATTCAGACGCTGCTGGTGCGGCCCGCCGAGGCGGAGGGCTATTATGAGATCGTCGCGGGCGCGCGGCGCTTCCACGCCGCCGCCTTGGTCGCCGCCGAGACGGGCGAGGCCGAGCAGCTGCCGTGCCGGGTGCTCGCGGCGGGCGACGATGCCGCCGCGATCGAGGCGTCGATGATCGAAAACCTCGCCCGGCTCGACGCCGACGAGGTGACCCAGTGGGAAACCTTCACGCGCTTGGTGAAAGAGGGCCGCGACGTGGCCGACATCGCCGAGACCTTCGGGCTTCCCGACCTCACCATCCGCCGCGTGCTGGCGCTCGGCAATCTGATGCCGCGCATCCGCGACCTCTATCGGCAGGAGAAGATCGACCGATCCACTGTCCGCCATCTGACCATGGCGAGCAAGTCGCAGCAGCGTAGCTGGCTTGCGTTGCTCGACGATCCCGACGCCTACGTCCCGACCGGGCATCAGCTCAAGGCATGGCTCTTGGGCGGACAGTCGATCAGCGCCGCCCATGCGCTGTTCGATGTCGAAAGCTATGGCGGCGCGCTGGTCGCCGACCTGTTCGGCAATGAGCGCTATTTCGCCGACGCCGACGCGTTCTGGGCCGCGCAGAACGCCGTCATCGACGAACGCTGCGCCGCCTATCTCGAGGCCGGGTGGAGCGACATCGTCGTCATCCCGCCGTCCGAGCGGTTCGATAGCTGGGAGCATGAGAAGGCGGCGAAGCGCAAGGGCGGGCGCGTCTATGTCGATGTCCGCGCCAATGGCGAGGTGGTCTTCCACGAAGGCTATCTGACCCGCGCCGAGGCCCGCCGCGCGGCGCGGGGCGAGCCGGTCGCCGCCACCGAAAAGCCCGTCCGCGCCGAGATCACCAGCGCGCTCGGAAGCTATGTGGACCTGCACCGCCATGCCGCCGTGCGGGCGGCGCTGTGCGGTCACTCGGGGGTGGCGCTGCGCTTGATGGTGGCGCACGCGATCATCGGCTCGCCGCTCTGGACGGTGCGGCCCGACAGCCAATCGACCCGCAACGACGCAATCCGCGAGAGCGTCGAAACCAGCCCCGGCGAAACCCGGTTCGACGAGCATCGCCGCGCGGTGCTGGCGGTGCTCGGCCTGTCCGATGAAGAGCCGACCGTCACCGGCGGCAATGGCGACGATCATGGCCTGTGCCAGATCTTCCATCGGCTGCTGGAGCTTCCCGATGGCGTCGTGCTCGACATCGTCGCGGTGGCGATGGGCGAGACGCTCAGCGTTGGCAGCGCCGCCGTCGATGCGGTCGGCAACCATCTCGGCATCGACATGGCCGACTGGTGGCAGGCCGACGCCTGCCTGTTCGAGCTGGTCCGCGACCGTGAGGTGGCGAGCGCGCTGCTTACCGAGATCGCGGGCAAGGTGGTCGCCAAGGCCAACGAGAACGAGAAGGCCAAGACCGTCAAGAAGATCGCCCGCGATCATCTGGAGGGCGCGAACGGACGCGCTAAGGTCGAGCGCTGGGTGCCGCGCTGGATGCGCTTCCCGCCCGCCGTCTATACCGCGCGCGGCGGGGTCGCGACCATCGCTGCAGCGGCGCGGGCGCTCCCCATTTCGCCGGACCCCGAGGCGGAGAAGCTCGCCGCCTGACCGGAAAGGCGCGGGCGGAAAGCCAGCCGCCCGCGCCACCCGGCCACCCTCCGGGAAGGCAAGAAATCGCGCCGTGCGCCTCGGCTTCTGGCCTCGGCGCACGGCGATTCTGTCAGCGGGCGAGCCGGTCCTTGAACGCCTTCGCCGCCTTGAACGAGACCCGGGTGGTCGGCGGGATCACGATCCTCTCGCCGGTTCGGGGATTGCGGCCCGGCCGTGCCGGACGCCGCGTGACGCCGAATTTTCCGAACCCGGCGAGCGCGACGTCGCCCTTGGCGGCACCCGCCACGATCGCATCGAGCACATCGGCGACCATCGCCCGCGCCTCCGCCTTGCTGATGTTCCTGGCCGTGGCGAACGCTTCGGCGATGTCGTTCATGGTCATGCGGCTGATCCCCCGGATTTGGCTGCCGGCCCGCGCAGGGGACTGCGAGGCCGACCTCGACCGAGACAGCCGTCGCGCGGATTCGGGTAACGCGCGTGTCCGTTTTCGCCTGAACGTGGTGCGCAATGTCGTGCTCCAGCAGCGCCGATCGAGCCGCTGACCGCGTCCAAAGTCGTGGCCGATCAGCCAATGCGATGCCGTGAGTTGGACCTTGTCAGGAGGCAAGTCCGCCCTTCGGCCTCTTCGACACGGCGTCCTGCGGCAGGCCGTCCGGCGCCGCAACGCGGGCGTTCGAACTTTCTTCCCCGAGCGCGTGCCGCGCTCTCCTCGCGGACCAAGAAAGCCCGCCGCCCGCGTCCTCCGCTGCGCTTCGGCCCTGCGGGTGCGGCCCCGTCCTTGGCTGCCGCCGATGTCCGCCTGTCGAGGCCGCACTGGGCGGTCTCGCGACAGACAAGGAGATACATCATGGCACAGATCGGCACTTTCAGCCGCGATGATAGCGGCGCTTTCACCGGCTCGATCCGGACGCTGACGCTCAACGTCAAGGCGACGATCCGTCCCGTTGGCCGGGACAACGACAAGGCGCCCGACCACCGCGTCTTCGCCGGCGCGGTCGAGATCGGCGCCGGCTGGTCCAAGGCGGCGCGCGAGACCGGCGCCGAATATCTGAGCCTCAAGCTCGACGATCCGTCGCTTCCCTCGCCGATCTACGCCCAGCTCGTCCAGGGCGACAAGGGCGAGCACAAGCTGATCTGGTCGCGCTGACCGGGACGCGCTCGCGGGGGTGTCGGAACGCCAAATCGTTTCGACACTCCCCGAGCGGGGTCGGCGCGCGGATGCTCGGGGACGCGCCGGCACCTTCGCCGCCGCGCGAGAATCGGACCCCGATAACCATGCAGGACGACAGCGATATCGACCGCGCGGGCCGCGCCAAGCGCGGCTCACCCTTCCTTACCACCGACCAGGCCGCCGCTTATCTCAAGATATCGGCGAAGTCGCTGAAGCGGCTGCGGCGCGACGGCAAAGGCCCCGCGTTTCGCCGCCACTGCCGCTTCGTCCAATATCATATCGATGATCTTGACGACTGGAGCCGCGACAGCGGCGCGCGGGAGTCGGGGCGGTGAACCGGCGGTCGCGGATCGGCGGCGACATGCCGCTGCTCGCCTGGGGCGACGCGTTGCGCGCGCGGAAAATCCGTCGCCGCACGCTCAACCGGCGCATCGCCGCCGTCGCGGTCGGTGCCGCGATTCTGCTCAGCTCGGCGGCAGTTCCGCCGGCGCCGCGCCTCGTCTGGAACGCGAGCGCCAGCGCACCAATCGGGCTGTATTCGGTCGCGCCGGGTGCCGTCGTCGAGCCGGGCGACATGGTGATCGCGCGGGTGCCGGAACCCTATCGCCGGCTCGCCGCGAACCGCCGCTACCTGCCGATCAATGTGCCGCTGGTGAAGCGCGTCGCGGCCGCAGCCGGCGACGAGGTCTGCGCGCTCGGACAGGAAATCTTCGTCAATGGTCGCTGGACCGCCGAGCGCCGACTCGCCGATGGTGCGGGCCGAGCGATGCCGATATGGACCGGCTGCCTGCGGTTGCGCGGTCGCCAGCTCTTCCTGTTGATGGACGCGTCGGCCTCGTTCGACGGGCGGTACTTCGGAGTGACCGAGGGCGCCGACATGATCGGCAGGGCGCAGTTGCTATGGGCGCGCTGAGGCTCTTGCTCGCCGCCGCTGCGCTGGCGATTTCCGGCACGGCGCAGGCCGAATCCGTCGCCGACTGGCGGCCCTATATCGTCGAGGCATCGAACCGCTTCGGCGTGCCGGTGACATGGATCGAGACGGTGATGCAGGCCGAAAGCCGGGGCCGGACCACCCTCAATGGCCGGCCGATCCGGTCTTCGGCCGGCGCGATGGGGCTTATGCAGCTGATGCCGCCGACCTGGGCCGAGATGCGCGCACGGCTCGGTCTCGGCACCAATCCCGACGATCCGCGCGACAATATCCTCGCCGGCACCTTCTACCTACGGCTGATGTACGACCGCTTCGGCTATCCAGGGCTGTTCGCCGCCTACAATGCCGGTCCCAGGCGCTATGCGGACTATCTCGCCGGGCGCGGCAGGTTGCCGTCGGAGACGGTCGGCTATCTCGCCAGCGTCGCGCCTTCGGCAGCGGGCACAGCAGCCGCGCCGGTGCGACCAACCCCACCGCCGTCGATCTTCGCGGTGCGCAGGGATGCGCGTCCCACCGATCCGGCCGAGGCGAAATCCCCACCCGCGTCGTCGCTGTTCGTCGACCTTTCACAGGGGAATTGAGGCGATGGTGTCCGTCACCGAGAGGAAGGAAGCTCGTCTCGACAGGCCCATCATGACGGGTGGCGGAACGGCTGTCAAGGCCCGCGGGTGCCCCCCAATTTGCTTCGCAAATCGGTTCCCCCCACGTCCGCTTCGCGGCGCTGCGCTTCGCTCCGCGGCCCTGACAGCCGTTCCGCCACCCGTCCCTCAGACGCCGTTCTCGATGATGAGGACGCGAAGTTTGGAGGTCATCATGGGCATGTATCAGAGTATCGGAACGGCGTCGGATCGCGTGATGAACGCATTGGTCGCTGGACTCGAACTGGAGTTCGGACGCGGTGCCGGGGAGGCCTTGGCGCATCGGTTTCTGGAAGCGGAGGAAGCGGATTTCCGCTGGGATGCACGGGTCGAGGAGCGCTGGATCGGGGCTTACGAGAGCATCGATGACGAGGATTTCGAACTCGACCGGATAGCGATTTGCGGGCGGCTCGACGGCAAGTGGTTCTGCGCCACCATGCTCGTGGATGGCGAAGGCCGGGCGCACGGGATGCTGGGGTGCCGCCAGTTCAGATCGCTGGTCAGGGCGCGGGATGCGATGCTCGATGCGCACTGATCGCAGGACATTTCGCGGGGAGAGGCGGCGTCGGAAGGCGTTCGTCTCTCCCCCTTTTTTGAGCCTGGATGGTGGAAAGGAGGGAAGAGAGGTGAAACAAGATAAAGGCAGTCTCCATCGAGACATGCCAAGTCATTGTCTGCACATCCTTTTTCTGCGAGACTGTCTCTCACGCCCCTGGAGACAGAGTTTTCAGGAATCGCGGTTTTCGGCCATTTTCAGCCCGAAATCGCGAGACTCAGGCATGTTCCATGCCTGACGACGAGTTCACCCCCAAGCTCGGCCGCAAGCGCAGCAAGAACGGCAAGCACGCCGTCAAATATGGCGGGCGCATCCTCGCCGCGGCTCGGCTCGCCGGCGTCAAGACCGGGGTCAAATCGCGCCGCTTCGACGGCAGCCGAATTGGGCGCGGCGCCAGCATGGGACGGCTGCTGTCGAGCCGCGACCGGCTTGCCGGGTTTCGCGGTCGCCGCGCGGTCGTGAAGGTCAGCCTGATCCGGCTTGCCGGCAAGGCCGGACAGGTCGCCCGCGCGCACATGCGCTATGTCCAGCGCGACGGTGTCACGCGTGAGGGTCTGCCGGGCGAGCTTTATGGTCCTGAGACAGACCGCGCTGATGGCGACGATTTCCTCAAGCGCACGGGCGGCGACCGGCACCAGTTCCGCTTCATCGTCTCCGCCGAGGACGGTGCTGAATATCCCGACCTCAAACCCTATGTCCGGCGCTTCATGGGGCAGGTCGAACAGGACCTGGGCACGAAGCTCGACTGGGTCGCGGTTGACCACTTCAATACCGAGCGCCCGCACACGCATATCGTGCTGCGCGGCGTTGATGATCGCGGCGACAATCTCATCATCGCGCGCGAGTATATTTCACACGGCCTTCGCGAGCGCGCGTCCGAGCTGGTTACGCTCGATCTGGGGCCGCGCACCGACCGCGAGATCGAGGACCGTTTGCGCCATGATGTCGATCAGGAACGGCTGACCGCGATCGATCGCCGACTGCTGCGGCGGATGGACGCCGGGCGGGAAGTCTCGGCCGCCGACAATGACCCCTTCCAGCAATCGATCGCGGCGGGGCGGCTGCGCAAGCTGAAAGCGATGGATCTGGCCGACGACATCGGCGGCGGCCGCTACCGGCTCGCCGATGGGTTGGAGGACACGCTGCGCCACATGGGCGAGCGCGGCGACATCATCCGTCTCATGCAGCGCGAGCTGTCCGCCAAGCGGCTCGACCGCGCCGGGGTCGAGCAGGTGGTGTCGAGTAACCTCAGCCAACCGCTGGTCGGTCGGGTCATCAAGCGCGGCTTTTCCGACGAGCATCGCGATCGGCATTATCTGATGGTCGATGGTGTGGATGGCAGAGTTCACTATGTCGATATCGGTCGCGGCGATTCTATGCCCTCGGTGCCCGAAGGTGCGACCGTCCGGATCGCGCCGTCGCGATTAGAGGCGACCCAGGCCGACCGCACCGTCGATGCGGTCGCGCGTGCCAATGGCGGGCGCTACTCGATCGACCTGCATCTACGTCACGATCCGAACGCCAGCGAGCCGTTTGCAACCAGTCATGTCCGGCGATTGGAGGCGATGCGCCGCGTGGGCGCCGGGCCGGAGCGACAGGCGGACGGCAGCTGGACGATTCCCAGTGACCATCTGGCGCGGGCGGAAGCCTTTGCCGGGCGGCAGCACCGCGACCGGCCGGTTGCGCTTTCGATTCTGTCGCAGCGGCCGGTCGGCGATCTTGTGGCGATCAAGGCGCCGACATGGCTCGACCGGGAGCTGGATTCGGGGGCATCCGTCACGGCCCGTGATGCCGGCTTCGGCCGTGAAGTGCGGACGGCCCTGGCGTGCCGGCGACAGTGGCTGTCGAGCAGCAGCTTGCCGATGGAGAGGGGCGGTCGTTTCGGCTCCGCGAAGGTGCCTTGGAAAGTCTTCGGCAGCGCGAGCTTCAACGAGAAGGCGGGCGGCTCGCCCAACAGCTCGGCAAGCGGTTCGAGCTAGCCAGCGACGGCGAGCGGATCGAGGGCGTGATCGCCCGGCGCGTCGACGTCGAAAGCGGCAGCTACGCGGTGGTCGAGCGGTCGCGGGATTTCACGCTGGTACCCTGGCGCGATGTCCTCGAACGCAACATCGGCAAGGCGGCCTCGGGAATCATGCGGGCAGATGGCATCAGCTGGCAATTCGGCCGCGGCCGGTCGGGCCCGGCGATCTCATAGTGTTAGGTCCGCGAAACCGGGCTTGTGGCGCATCTATCATAGGGCGAGAACGGAATGGAAGGATGCATTTCTTCAGTTTCGTCGCGGCTCGCTTGAGTCCTTCCGGTGTCGCCAAGGTGGGGGCTTACTAGGACGCTACGTCATAGCAAACCGACCCCGACGCAGATATTTGGGCCTGTCGTGTCAAGCGGCCACTTGGCTAGAGCGGCTCGGCAGTTGGTATTACTTACCAACACCCGCGAGAGGATGAAGTGAACCACTGCCTTGGCGAAATATGCTGACTTCACAACGAAGGTGCGCGAGGGACGCGTCGCCCCGCCGACCGGTCGCGGCTTCGATCCTAGCAGATGGACCGCGGAACGAGCGGTGTTCCCGGCTGGGATGGACGACGACGCGCTTCATACGACCGGGCTGTGGCTTCATGCTGCGCTCAGCGCTCGCTGGCAACGAATTGAGGCGCTAGGGTTTGCGGTCCTGAACCCCGCCTTCACCTATCAGCTCATTGCGATGGCCGCGAACAGAGCTGAGCTGGAGATCAGCAGACGGCTCGACGCGGCAATCGCTGATACCAGGGGAGACACGCCCTTTTATGGGATCGCCGCCCTTCGGCTTGGGGACCGTGACGAGGAGGCCGCGACTGCGGACATGCGCCGAACCGGCCTGATCGACACGCTTGGTAAGGCCGTCGCGACCGCCGGCATCGCGTTCCGGCCCGACCAGCCCGCCTTCGGCGTTGACGAGATGAGAGAGGCGTTGGACAACTTCACGGACATATATCTGCTTGAGTTCCTTTGGAGCCGGGTCCTCTGGCTTGGGTGGTCGCTTGAAGGCGCAGGCCCCCCGTATCGCTTCATTGCTCTTGAGCCCGATCGGGTTGGCGAAGCGATGGTGGTCGCGGATTGGCGGCGGGAGCAGGTGGCGGCCGAGTTTGCGGCAACCTACGCGATGGAATGGAGTTCGCCGGAATCCGTTTTGCGGCCCTGCTGGGAGGTACGTGCGCGCGCTGTCCCAGGCGGGCTGGGCTTTCGTGCTCGACAGGTCGCGGCCGGTCGAGGGCGCCTTTCCCCAGCCACCGTCACGCTCGAGATCCTCAAGGCCGGCGAGCTTGGCCCGTATCTCGATCGACCGCTACCGCTTGTCGAGGGAGAGGTGCCGCTGTCCCTCAGGGACGTCGTCGAGGGCTGGGAGCTATTGTCCTTGGCTGCGAGCGATGCGGAGCGTCTGTTGAGGCAGGCACCCGCGCACGGGGGCGCCAATAGGCTATCGCTCGCGTTGCCGATCAACGTCCTCGTCGACCTTCTGGGAAACCTCGGTTGGTCGCGAGGGAAATGCCTAGCGGTGATCGATTTCCTGACCTTCAAGGAGCGCTCGCAGGACGGTGTCTGGACGAAGCCGCTGCTGCGGTTCGGCACGCGCCGCCTGATGTTGCTAACTCCGCTGGTCAGCTGCAACCTGCTCCGGGTCGCTGAGCTTTGGGCGGCTGAGGGCGCCGGCGAGGTGCTTTTCGCCGAGCGCGGCAATGAGTTCGAGGCTCGCCTGCGAGCCTCGCTCGCCAAGAGCCTGGCGAACCGTTCATGGTCCGGCGATGCGATGGTCCTCGAGTCGGCATGGGAGCCGCGCATCGACAAGGTATCCCGCGACATCGACCTAGCCTTTCGCATCGGGAACGTCGTCTTCATCGGCGAGATCAAGCTAAAGCGCTATCCGAACTCGGCCGCGGAGGTAGGGCGGTATTTGCGCGAGTTCGAGAAGGCAGCCGGTCAGCTTGACATCCGGCTGAGCTACTTGCGCCAGAACCTCGTGGAGGTCTCGAGGCGAACTGCCTATGCAGGTGATCCAACTGACCTACGGATTGCCGGGTTCATCCTCAGCGGGACGCCGTTTGGCGCTGGGATGTCGGTGGGCGGCTACCCGGTCGTTGATCGCGACGCGCTCGATTTCTTCTTCGACAATGATTTCTTCCTGTCCTTCGCAACTGTCGAGCGTGCCTCGGGCTATGAGGGACGCCCGGCCGCGCCCGGAACCTCGATCCGGCTGGTCGACGACGATCCCGCGACCTGCATGCTCGGCTACCTCCTCGACCCACTTCATGTCCGACATGCCGAGCATGGCCTTCGGCGGATCGAGCGCCACAATCGGTTGAAGGTCACCGGTGAGGCGCTGTCGTGGCCTGAGGGCTATGTTGAGCCGCCTCGGCCAGACGCTGAGGCGGCCCGCGCCATCACCACGTATCTGAGCTCGATGAAGGAGGACGCGCAACGCCGGGCGCGCGCGCAATTGGCGCTCGACGAGGGATGACTTTTGGTTAGCGAAACGCTTTCCGGCGAACTCAGCAAGCCAATCTCACCGGCATGCAACGGCGAGCAAATCGAAGGCGTGATCGACCGGCGAATCGACCTCGAGAGTGGCAGCCACGCGCTGGTCGAGCGATCGCGAGACTTCACGCTGGTGCCATGGCGCGACGTGCTCCACCGCAACATCGGCAAAGTCGCATCCGGCATCCTGCGCGCCGACGGAATCAACTGGCAGTTCGGCCGAGGTCGATTGGGGCCTGAATTTCGTGAGTGGTCTCGCTCTAACCTGTTGAGATCGCGCCGAATTGAGGCGACGCTCATTTATCAAGGCGGCCGATCTATTTCGAGTCGATGCCCATCAATCTCCGGATCGCGCTGGTATACCTCTCAGAATTTTTCTGGCATCTCCAGAAACATGTTGGAGATCGCCGATTGTCCTGCTATTTGCCACCTACGTCGACGGAATGGTTCCGCCGATCGGGACTAGAGGTTCGAGAGGATGGGTCGAATAACAACAGTGTGAGCGGGTATCTGACGGCCCGCCAGATACCCGCTCGGATGATTAAGACGGGTTGGATCAACCAATAACCGGAGCAGGTGCGTTAGCGGCGCGCCTGCTCCATTCCTCAATCATAGAGAGCTAAATATATGGCACATTTGATCAAAGCGGTCAAAGGCTCGTTCTTTGACACCCCCTACTGGTCCGGCAAGATGAAGCTGGCCGCGATCAGCAACGTCATCAAGCCGCCCGCCGATCCCATGTGGGACGAGATCTTCGAGGGCAGCAGCGCACAGCGCGACCTCACCCGGTCGCGGGTGATGAACGATATGGTCCCCTATCTCCTGAAGCCGGACTATCATCCGTTCTTCTCGGCGTTGACGCTCATCCTGGTGCCGGTGGACGGCGAGCACCTGGTCGAGGGCGTCGACTACAAGTTTAAGACCGACGAACCCAATGGTGATGTCGGCGAACTGGTGATCGAGGATCAGGTTCTGCTGTTCCCGGCGGACGGACAACACCGCCAGGCCGCGCTCGCGGAAGCCTTCCGGCAGCGTCGGTCGCTCGCCACCGAGGAGGTTCCCGTGATCCTGCTCCCGTTTGAGAGCGTAAAGCGGGTCCGCCAGCTCTTCTCGGACCTCAATCTGAACGCCAAGGTGGTCAGCAAGACGCTGGGGCTCACCTACGAGAGCCGCAACCCGGTTGTCGTGGTGGCCAAGCGCGTCATGCAGGACGTCGAATTGTTCGGCGACGGCAAGCGCGTCAACACGAAGAGCAATTCGCTCGCAGCAAAGTCGCCGGCGGTGATCTCGATGAACACGCTAGTCGAGGTGACCTCGGCGATTCTCGCGGCGCAGCTCGATACCAAGGTTAAGGACCTCAAGGCCCATGACGCGATGGTCGCGCTCGAGAACGCCGATCCCACGGACGACGCGGTCGCCGAGATCGCGCAGCCAGTGATTGAGGCCTGGGAGGTGATCATCGACGCCTTCCCGCGCTGGCAGGACGTGATCGACGGCGCGATCACGCCGGGACAGCTGCGCGACGGCATCAAGGCGGACGACGGCGAGACGATCATCGAAGACGGCTATGTCGCCGCGTTCGGCATCGGCTGGCAGGCGCTCGGCTTGGTCGCAGCCGCGGTGATCCGCATCGAGGGCGAGGACTGGAGCGAGCAGCTCGAGCGCGCGATCGGCTCGGCCGACTGGCAGAAGGGGCCGCAGTGGAACGGAACCGCGATGATCGGCGGCCGGGTCAACAACACCGGTCCCGGCATTCGCAACACGGCGGGCTATGTTCTCGACAAGGCCGGCTATGGCGATACCAACGATGCCGAAGCCAAATCCCTGATCGAGGGAGCTCGGCAGGCGCTTGCGGCTGCGGCTGAAGCCGCGGCCCTCGAAGCGGCGGAATGACCCCGGCTCCGACATCCTAAGGCGGCGCTCTCGACCCGAGGGCGCCGCCTTTCTTCCCTCTCCGCTTGCTGGCGGCCCTCGTCTAAGTCGATCCGTCCGGCCCGCGTTCGGTCTGGCGCCTAGGGCGGCGCTTCCGGTGCCATCAACCGGAATTTTCCCCGCCTTCGGCTCCTCGCGCAGCAAAATTCCGGTTTCCCGCTGCGCGGTGATGGCTCCCGCGTCCGCCCTGTCCGGCGCCCCATCGCGGGGCCGGATGGACCGCCCCGCCAAGCGGAGACGGGTCATGGCGATGATCGGGAAATTCACGGCGGCGCGCGGCGGCTTCGAGGGCACTATCGAGACATTTCTTACCGTGCTGGAGGTCCGCATCGAGCCGGCCGACCCCGGACCCGAGGCGGCACCGGACTTTCGCATCCATCGCGGGGCGGCCGAGATCGGCGCCGCCTGGGAACGTCAGACCAAGGCCAAGCGCCGGTATCTCGCAGTCGTAATCGACGATCCGTCGCTGGCTCGCCCTATCGAGTGCCGGCTCGTTCAGGCGGAAAGCCACTGGAAGCTGATGTGGTCGCGCAACTGATCGGTCTCAGCCGGCCGCGCGACGATCCAGCCTCTCCGCTGTACGGCCGTCAGCGGGGAGAATGATGCGCGCCGCCTCTGCGAAGGAGGATACGACATGATCGGGACGCACCATGTCGACGGCCGGCGTCCATCGGGGCTGGAAGCCGCCGGGGAAATAGATGGTTTCAAGCCCCGCAGCCTTCGCTGGCGCAATGTCTCGGTCGAGCTGGTCGCCGACCATGAAGGCCCCGGGCGTACCCGTGAGGCGCAGAATGCGGCGATACAGGTCCGGTCGCTTTATCCCTTCGACGATTCGAGTGAAATGCGCCCCGAGACCAAGCCGCTCCGCGGTGCGTTCGACCTTCGCGCGCGCGGCTTCGGTCACGATCAGCACGGTGCAGCCGGCCGCCTCGAGCGTGAGCAGGCCGGCCTCAACCCCGGGCCGTATGGCCGGAGGGCAGCCGAGATCGCCGAAATAGGCAGCCTCGATCGAGGCCATCACGTCCTCAGCGATCCGCGCCTTCCCCGAGCCAGTGAGGGCGAGACGCGCCGCGCGTGCGACATTTTCGCCGTGCAGCGCGTCGGCGAGCGCGGCAATGAGTAGCCGCGGTGGATAGCGAAGCCCCGCATGGTGACGCTCGGCAATCCCTTGATCGGCCGCGCGCACAAACGCGAGCCGGTCTGCTTCCTGGGATTGTAGGCTGGTCGCCACTTCGACGGCGGCGAGCAGGTTCAACTGCGCTGCGGCGAAGACGCCGTCGGTGTCCCATAGCGTGTTGTCGGCGTCGACAAACACGGTAGCGGGAGCTTCGCGGCGGGATTCCATCACTTACTTCCCTGCACTTGCACCCGAACGCGGGTTGAGGTCGGTTGCCCCGTGGGCCTGACGCCGCCCGGCCCGACGGTGCGGGCCGGCACTTGCATCAGGTCAACGTCGGCCGAAATCGGTTTTTCCGGCCACAGCAGCTTGACCTGGGCCGGTGAGGCGGGCTGCTTGGGTATATAGGCCTGAATGAACGTGATGAGAATCACGAACAGCAGGAGGCATCGCAGTGCCCAGGCGAGCAGGCTCTGGGCAGGGCCGAGATAGCGCAATTTGTCGGCGGTCTTGGCGGCGACGAGATAGGACTCCATCACGTAATTTTTGAAATATTCCTCTTTGAGCTGCGGCCGGAGTACGGGACCGCTCGGCTTGACCTCGACGAACGATTTGGCCCAACCCTCGGGCGACACACCGATCATCTCGCGAAAGAACAGAAAGGAGCGGGTCGGCCCGGCCTGGCGCTTGGCGGTCGCTTCCTTCGAATATTTGAACCGCGTGCGGGTCGCGTGAAACGTGACCAGCGCGCCGGCGACCGCGGCAAGCACGAACAGCACGAAGGTGAGATAGGCGCCGATCAGCGCGAACCACCAGCCGGTGTCCAGACGATCGACTAGCGTGAGCGGGTAGTTTGCGCTGAAGCTTGCGAACAGGGCGCCCGATAGGGCGCTAAGAAAGGTCGTGACGGTGAGCAGCCGAGTCGCCTTCTGGTCTTGATACTCGGTCTGCGCCTTCACTTCGCTGAGCGAGGCCTTGGCCAGGTCGATCGCATCGTCGAGCGACAGTTCGGGTACGGACATGTCCTGCAAAGCGGCCTTGGCATCGGCCTGGATCTTGGCGATCTGCTCGTTGCTGAGTTCGTCTTGCGCGACGATCTGTTCGAGCACCGCCTTGGCGGCGTCGATCGAGGCGACATCGCCGGCGGTGATCGGGCCAGTCCAGCCTTCCATCGCCTCGGCCATGTCGGCAAGGATGTCGTCGGATTTGAGACTGGCAATGACGCGCTTGTCGGGCTCGGGTACTTCCCAGGTGCCCGCCCAGCGACGCACAGCGGCGGGCAGCCACGGATGGCTGAAGAGACCGCGAGCCGCCGCCTTGATGTTCGCCGGGAAACGGTGATGCTTGGTGTTGAGGCGCGGATAGAAGTCGACGCTCGCGTTGAAGAGCGATTGCAACACCGCGCGCGGCCACCACAGCCCCGCCCTTGTCTTGAGCTTCACGCTGTCCTGTCGTGTTTGCTCCACATCCGGACTTGGCGTCGCCGCCGCGTCAGCTACGGGCGGCACGGCCTCGTTCATGCGGGGTCCCCCTGGCGATAGGCGTGAAACCCGCGGGCGCGAATCTCGCAGGCAGGACAAGTGCCGCAACCATAGCCCCAATCGTGCCGAGCGTCGCGCTCGCCGCGGTAACAGGTGTGGCTATGTTCGACGATGAGATCGATCAGTGCATCGCCACCCAGTTGGCGGGCGAGCAACCAGGTCGCCGCCTTGTCCAACCACATGAGCGGCGTGTGGATCACGAAATTCTGCGCCATGCCGAGATTGAGCGCCACTTGGAGGGCCTTGATCGCATCGTCGCGACAGTCGGGATAGCCCGAGAAATCCGTTTCGCACATCCCGCCAACGATGTGCCGCAGCCCCCGCCGATAGGCGAGCGTCGCAGCGAAGGTGAGAAACAGGATGTTGCGCCCGGGCACGAAGGTATTGGGCAGCCCGTTCGCGTCCATCTCGATCGCGACGTCGCGGGTCAACGCCGTGTCGGAGACCTCACCCAAGCTCGCGAGCCCGAGGCTGTGATCGGCGCCCAGGCGCGGCGCCCACTCCCTTTTGATCGCCGGAATACGCTTCAGGATCTCTTTGCGGCAATCGAGCTCGACCACGTGACGTTGGCCATAGTCGAACGCCAGCGTCTCGACAGATGGGAAACGGTCCAGCGCCCAGGCCAAACAGGTCGCCGAATCCTGTCCCCCCGAAAGCAGAACCAGCGCACCGTCCCCGTTCATGCCTCGACCTCCGGCCCATGATAGATGCAGGTCTCGCCGCTGCTGTCGCGATACACCGCCACGCGCGCGAGATTGTCCACCGTCGGCGCGAGCTTGCGCCAGATCCAGACACATAGATTTTCCATCGTCGCCGGGCCGAGATCGTTCATCTCGTCCAGAAAACGATGATCGAGCGCTTCGTGCGCTTCCTGCATCGCGGCATCGAGCACGCCGAGATCGACGATCATGCCGGTCGCCGGGTCGGGCCGGCCGCGCACGGTGACCTCGGCGCGATAGGAATGGCCGTGGATGCGCCGGCTCGATTCGGTCTGGATCGCGCGGTTGAGCGTATGCGCGGCGTCGAACCGGAACTGCTTGGAGAGCTCGAACATCAGGGGATCCCGATCATCTTATGGTTCTGGAGACTGAGCCGCCAGGACGGGTTTGCAAGACAATAGGCGATGGCCGCCGCGGTATTGGACACGCGCTCCGGGCCATCCATCGGCTGAAGCCAGAAATGGCGGAAATCGAGGCTGACGAAGCGCTCGGGCGGTGCGTCTGCCTGCGGATAGACCAGCTTCAATTCGCTTCCCCGCTTCTGGACGAGCGGGGCGGTGGATTTGGGGCTGACGCAAATCCAGTCGATCCCATCCGGCGCGGGCAACGTGCCATTTGTCTCGACGGCGATTTCGAAACCCATCGTTTTGACGGCAGCGATCAATTCCTCGTCGAGCTGAAGCAGGGGTTCGCCGCCGGTAAACACAACGAGGCCGGGACGGGTGTCGGACGCCCAAGCCGCGGCGATGGCGCTGGCAAGAGAATCGGCCGTCGCGAACCTGCCGCCACCGTCTCCGTCCATGCCGACAAAGTCGGTATCGCAGAAGGTGCAGATCGCCTGCGCGCGATCGGCTTCGCGCCCGGACCAAAGGTTGCAACCTGCAAAGCGACAGAACACCGCCGCGCGCCCGGCCTGGCCGCCTTCGCCCTGCAGCGTCTTGAACAGCTCCTTGACCGCATAGGCCATCGCTATCTCTCCATCGACCGGAGCATTGGCGTCGGCTCGACGGCTTCGGCATGGCGCGCGCGAATGTCCGCCCGAACGATATCGATGAGATGCTGCGCCAGCAGCACGATATCGCGATTGACGTTCTGGACCGCGCGCCAGTGGCGGCGATCGCCGCCGGCGAACTCCCATTCGCCCGATGTCCAGGCGGTCTTGCCGCGCAGGCACATCAGGCCGCGCTCGAAATCCTGCTGGGTGCGCGCCCCGTCCAGTTCGAACAGCACCTCCATGACATAGCCCAGCGCCATGATGCCGGCGCCGTGAACCAGGCGCGACGTCTTCGGCGTGTGCCCCTCCCAATCGGTGGCGAACACTGTCTTCACCGCCTGATAGAAATCCGAAATCAGGATCAGACAGGCATCCCGGCCGTCGGCGCGGCGGAGCAATGTCCGCATCGCCCCGTCATTGACGCTGTTCATCACCACGCGCTGGATCGCGGTGTCGCGCACAATCCCGGTCGGATTGGTGTGCTGGTGGATCAAACCGCGCAGCGGCGACCAAGGATCGAAATTGAGCGCCGCGGTGATGTCGGCCGCGAACGAACGCTCGGCGAGCCGCTTCGGCAAGCCGTCCACCTTGGGCAGGAGCTCGTAAATCAGCGATTTGGGCAATGGCTTGGTGCTGTTGATCAGCACGAATTGCCGGCGCAGTTCGGCCTCGTCCTCGCAGGCGACGGCCGAGACGAACACCTGGAAATCGCGCTCGACCTGCATCAGCGCCGAAAGCCGCTGCTGGCCGTCGACCACCAGACCGGGTGGCCCAGCTTCGACATCGATCGCGACGGTGCAGCGGCCGTCCTCGGCTTCGTCCTCGATGGTCAGGTTCTTGGTAAAAGCGATCACGATCGGATTGGGCAGGATCGCATCGTCCGTCTCGAGATAGTCCTTGATCTCGCGGATGTGCCCCGCGACCTGCGGCCGCTGGAAGCCGCTCAACACGCCCTGCGCATCGCGCGCCACCCGGTCGATGGTGGCGAAGCGCAGCACGTCAGACGCTCGCGCCGCAAAAGAGAGGACCGTGTGCCGCTCGCTCTGGCGTGCGCGGATCGCCGAGAAGCGAAGGGTCGACATCATCATTTCCTTTCAATTCGAGGCCGTCGACGAGGCCGTCGAAGACAGTCATGTTATGCATGCCGCGCCGCTTGTTGCGGTTGCTGGCCCGGAAGATCATCACCTCGATCGAGAGCGTCCGGCACACGGAGCAGCCACACTTGGTCCAGGGGCGATCGGCGAGCGTGCGGTAGTAGCGCTCGCGTAATGTCTTGACGCTTTTCGACCCCGGCAACCGATCGAGCGGGGCGCCCAGCGTCGCCGGCGTCGCATAGGCGAGCACGGCGTCCATCGTCTCTTCGAGATCGGCTTCGTCGCGATCGTAGCGGCGAAGCGCACTGAGCGCCTGCTTCTCGAGCGCGACCAGATCCTCCTGGCGCAGCGCGCCCTGCTTCACCAGGCCCATCAGCTTGTTGTTCTCGAGCGCCTGCGGCACGCGGATGGCCGTATAGTAGCTGAGCGTGCCGTCGCCGTTTGGGAGATAGTAGTTTTTGTTCGCGTCCTTGAACGAGCGGATCATCGGCGAGGCCGTGTCGAAGCTGGTGATGTCGAAGCCGGCGAAGCTCGCGATCTCGTCGGCCCGCGCGAACCCCAGGACATGGAGCCGCGTCTTTGCTGGAATGGCCTCGCGGATCGCCGCAACACAGGCCCGCAGCTGCGGTGTCTTCAACGGCACAGTGCCGCCGACCGCCAGATAGTCATAGCCCATGGCGACAAGCCAGCGCGCCGCCTCGGCCATGCTTGGCGGCGACCAGCCCTGGACCACCCCCAGCGGCGTAAAGCGGCCGCGCATCGGCGTCGTCGCCGCGAGGAAGGTCTCGGCATTAGCCAACGTGATGTCGAAACGCTCGCGGGATTCGTCCGAGCCGCCGTCCATGCCGGCGACACTCTCGTCGTGCTCGAAAATGATGTGGTCGACCGAACAGCCGTGGGTGAAGCCGCCGTCCTCGTAGAAGGCGGCGGTGTCTTCCGACGAGTAAGGGGGCAGCTTATCCTTGTGATAGCTGAATGCGCCACAGTCCCCGAAGATCGGGAGCTGGTTCAGACCGTCCCCCTTGAGCCGGAGGAACTCGCGCGCGCCGACGCGCCTCAATCGCATCGCTTGGGCTTCGCTATATTTGCCGGCGACGGCATGACCGCCGACGATGCCGCGCGAGATAAGCATTCCCTTGTAGGGTGCATAGCCGAGCAGCTCGTGCGGATAGAGATCATCCCAATAGGGTTTGCGCCCGGGCGCGTTGCGATCGGTGAGGAAATCATAGCCCGGATCGACCACGTCGATGCTGTCGGCATAGACGAACCTCATGCCGCCACCTTGGCAAGGCGCCGATCGAGCACCAGCAGATGGTCACGCAGCCCCTTGATGTGCGCTGGCGTGTTCTGAACCTCGTTCCAGTTCCAGCCGAGCGCTTCCCAGCGGCCCTGGGTCCAGCGGCAGGACGGCGCGATCCGCTGCAGCGAGGCGCGCACTTCCGCCGCGGGATCGGCCATGCTGTCGGCGCGGATCATGATCTGATCCATCAGCGCGCCCATTACGCGGATGCCCACCGAATGCATCAACCGGCTCTGCTCCGCGGGCTTCCCCCATGCGTCGCGGAAGACATCGCGCACCGCCGACCAATAATGGACGAGCGCGCGGTACATCGCATTGGTGTCGGCGTTCTTGCCGTTCCCCTTATATTGGCCGAGCGCACCCGAACCGTCGCGCAGGCTCCCCGCGATTGCCTGGGTTAGCGCCGAGTCGGTGATGACGGCGCCGCTCCCTTTCGACGACGGCCGCCGCAGCAATCCGTAGAAGGGGGACTTGGGATCTTCGGCGAGCTCGGCGCAGAGCGCGCTCGGCAGTTGGCGCGCGGCGAGATCGCGCGGCAGGACAACGCCGACCTCTGGCAGCAGCTCATCGATCAGGCGCGCGGACAAACCTTTGACCTTGTTCACGAGGATGAATTGCTCCCGAAGCGTGCGCAGGTCGCGGCTGACGAACCCAACCACCGGCACCACGATGTTCTTGTCCTTCGCTTGGGCGAGCGCGAGCGAACGCTGCTGACCGTCAACGATCCAGGCCACCCGCTCATTCTCGGGCAGAACCGGCAGCTTAAGCACGCCGCCCTGGCTCAGGTCTGCGCAATCCTTGGGCGGTTTGCCGCCGTTCAACTGGAAGCTGACGTCGGGCGCCAGCGCCAGGATGATCGCATTCGGAAAGAGCACCGGCCCGGTGTCGAGGAAATCGACGATCTCTTTAACGTGCTTCTTGATCTCAGGGCGCTGGAAGCCCTCGAGCTTGCCGTCCTTGCGCTCGATCCGCGAAATATCGGCGATCCGCGCGATGTCCGCGCCGCGCAGGAAGAAGCTGTAGATTGCAACGCCGTCGCCCTGAATCGCCCGGGTCGCACGAACCTGCAGGATTTCCTCGGTCATTGGGTGCTCTCCCGCTCGGCGCGCATCGCGCTCACCAGCCGCGCGAAGCGGCCCTGCTCGCAGGCGATGCCGAGATCGTCGCGCAGGATCCTCAGCAGCCGCGTCGTCCGTCCGCCGGCGGCCTCCCAGTGCTGCGCGACAATCTCCCTCAGTTCGTCATCGCTGCGTCGCTCGCCGATCCGAACCGGTCTTGCCGTCCATGGCGACAAGGCCGCTTGGACGGCTGCATCGTGCGCAACGACGTTGCCCTGCTCGTGACCAGGCAGGACCTGTTCGACGAAATGGCATGCGGCGCGTGCAGCGAAGTCCGAACGTGTGCCGGCATGGTCGTCCGCCCCCTCCAGCCGATCGTCATAGGTCAGCGTCCAAGGCGCCAGGGATTCCAGCACGGACCCGCGACGCTGGATTATGCGCAGCTGTGGCCGCACCGTCTCGGGCAGCGCGAGCAGGTCGGCTTCGACCATCACCAGATAGGGCTGCGGTAGCGCGACCACCACCAGGCCGTCCGTTACGTTCACGATATCGGCGAGCGAGGCCGAGAAGGAGGAATTGGCAGTGAGCCATTGCCACCAGCTTGCCGCAGACGTGTCGCCGTCGATCCGCGCAAGGATGTTGTCGTCGCCGCCGGGCGCGACGGTCATGCCGTAGCTCGGCACCGCTTCGGTTGAGCGCACCCACCCGAGTCCCGCCGAGGCGAAGAGGAGCTCCGCGCCGATCGCTCGCGCCGCCCGCTCGGCATCGCGCACGCTCCGCCCACAATAGAGCTCGGCGGCCGGCTTTCTCGGCAGAGGCGCTAACCGCTTGAACCAATCACGGCCTACCACCTCAATCGCGCCCGACGAGAGGCTTCCTGCGACTATCTCAGCCGTTGGGCGCTTGCGGTTGGAACAGGAAGCAATCAGCAGCGGCATTGGGGTGAGAAACCCTTCCTTTCATTCCTCATTCGTTCCCCTATAAGTACCATAGCCCCGGATCGCCAGCACGTATTAACTCGGCTTATCGCGATTCAAAACGGGTGATAAGTTGCCTATAGGGTTGCGTGAATTGGCGCATAAATTCTGTTGAACTGGCTCTCGATCGAGGGCTGAGTAACGTGTTCACCCCCTTCAACCTTTGGGGTCTGGCCTCTAGGGCATTGCATCGTTTGCTTTAGGTATGCACAGGATATACTTCGCGCCTGTAATTCAAGGCATAGCCCTTGAGAGGCATTAAAAATTATGATACAAGTAGCCTATGGGCATATCACGGTCAGGAAAGCTAAGGTCTCTGCTTGACGCTTGGGAACCACACAGCGTCGCGACCAGCGCCTATCTCAAGACTCTCGGAATAACGCCGCAAGACCTTCAGAATTACACGTCGTCACGCTGGCTGACCCCGCTCGGCCGTGGCGCCTACAAGCGGCCCATGGAGACAGTGACGTGGCAGGGCTCGCTATATAGCCTTCAGACCCAGCTGCGCATGCCCGTCCACATAGGGGCGCTGACCGCGCTGGAGATGTCGGGCAATAGCCACTATGTCCGGTTCGCCAAAACCAAAGCCTATCTCTTCTCGCCGCTCAATGTCGCGCTGCCGCTGTGGTTCAGGACCCACTGGGGCGATGACGTGCGGCATGTCCAGACCAAGCTCCTGCCGCCCGACCTGGGGTTAGCCGAGCAGCAAGCGCCCGAGGGCTTTGTCCTTAAGACCTCGACTGCCGAGCGCGCGGTGCTTGAGTTGCTTCACCTCGCTCCCAAGGAATTCGACCTCGTCGAGGCAGGGATGATCATCGAGAGTATGACCTCAATACGGCCAAAACTCATGCAGGATCTGCTGGAGCAATGCACCTCCATCAAGGTGCGCAGGCTATTCCTCTACCTTGCCGAACGCGCCAACCTGCCCGTCATGCGCAATCTCGAAACGGATCGGATCGATCTTGGAAGCGGAGATCGGAGCCTCGTGCCGAACGGGCGCTATGTCGCAAAATATCAGCTGCTGCTCCCCAAGGAACTGGTCGACCGTGGTTGAACCCTATCGCGACCAGGTTCGCCTCCTGCTCGACATCCTTCCGCTGGTGATGGCGGAGCCGGTCTTCGCGCTGAAGGGCGGCACCGCTATCAACCTGTTCGAATGGGATATGCCCCGCCTCTCGGTCGATATCGACCTTACCTATCTTCCCAACCATAATCGCAAGGAGTCGCTCGCTGCGATCGGCGAAGCCCTGGCGCGCATAGGTGTCGAGATCGAGCGGCGATTGCCGCCGACCCGCGTCACCCAGGCGCGACAGGGCGGCGAGGGCATGGAGGTGAAGCTCAATTGCCAGCGCATCCGCACGCAGGTGAAGATCGAGGTCAATCCGTCCCTCCGTGGTCACCTCTTGCCGGTGCGCGACTTGGCCTGCTCTGACCAGGTGCAGGAACAGTTCGAAGCCTTCGTGGAGGCGCGATGCGTGTCACATGGCGAGTTGTTCGGCGGAAAGATATGCGCGGCGCTTGATCGGCAGCACCCCCGCGACCTGTTTGACGTCAGGCGTCTGCTCGACCGGGAGGGCCTGACGGACGAGGTTCGCCTGGGCGCAATCGCCGGCTTCGTCAGCCACGGCCGACCGATCGCCGAACTCGTCGATCCCGCGCGCAAGGATCAGAGCGAAACTTTCCGATCCCAGTTCGAGGGAATGCCGTTCGAGCCTTTCACCTATGACGATCACCAGGCAACGCTCGAGCACCTGGTCAACGCGCTGCGCGGATCGTTCACCGATGACGACCGTACCTTTCTCTTGTCCTTCGAGGCCGGCGATCCGGACTGGAGCCGCTTTCCAATCGCAACCTTGGCCGAGTTGCCCGCGCCGCAGTTCAAACTGATGAACATCCGCAAATTTCGCGAAGCCAGCCCGGAGCGCCACAAGACGGTTCTCGGCGCGCTGGAGAAGTCGCTGGCATAGGGTTTGCCTACCCGCTTTTCTGTCCGAAATTTGTAGGTGTATTTCGGACAAGCTCAAATCAGTCCGATGCTCAAGAGGACTCGAACCGCCCCGTCCATTCACGTCCAGTCTTTTCCACGAATCCAGATCGTGCTAATGATGCCCTTGGCGACTTCGTAAGTCTATGATTTGACAGCGAAATCAATCGCTTAACTGCCCAGCGATCAAGCTCTTCTGGCACCATTTTCCTGTCCGGCTGCAGCGGCAGGCCGAGGTGTTCGCCCCCGCCGTGCTGATCCAGTCTCCGGCTAAGCTTCGATAGACTGGATTATCGGGCTGCAGGCGCCAGCCTTATCGCGACCCACTCGCGAGCGAAGCGCCGATGCGCGGCCCACGCCGTGAACAAATCGTCCGGTTGGGCGTTTCTCGATCGCGGATCGCTGAAACGTCACGAACGGTCGAACCATGAAGACAACTGCTTTCATCCTGGCGCTGAGCTGCGCGCTGACGGCATGCACCACCGCCACGCCGTATCAGCCGCTCACGCCCGGCACCCGCGCCCAGGGCGGCTATTCCGACATGCGCCTCGAGCGCAATCGGTACCGGGTCACCTTTGCCGGCAACAGCATGACGTCGCGTGAGACGGTCGAGCGCTATCTGCTGTACCGCGCTGCAGAACTGACGCGGCAGCGCGGCTTCGACTGGTTCGTCATGGCTGACCGTAACACCGAGCGCCGCAGTCAGACCTATATCGATCGTCCATTTTCCGCGGGGCCCTATGGCTATTGGGGGCCGTCATGGCGCTATCGCGGGCGTGCGTTCGGCTGGCGGAGCTGGGACCCGTTCTGGGGCGATCCGTTCTGGGATCGCGGCATCGATGTGACCACCGTCGACCAATATGAAGCCAGCGCCGAGATCGTCATGCGCCGAGGGCCTAAGCCGGAGAACAATCCGCGTGCGTTCGATGCCGCGGACATCCTCGCCAATCTGGGCCCCACGATCCAACGGCCGCAGTGAAAGCGCGCCATCCGCAAACAGGGAGATGATCATGAGAAAGTGCAGGACTCGCCTGGGAATGGCGCTGCTCGGCGGCGCGTCGGCGCTCGCTCTGAATGGCTGTCAAAGGCCTGCTGGGCAAAACGGAACCGAAGCGAATGTTGGCGGCAATCAGGCGATGTCGCAAAATCCCAACGCAATGAGCGAGTCCGGTATGCCCAGGACCGGCAACACATCGCTCAACGAACTCGCGCCAAATGCTTCCAACGAATATTCGAATGGGACCGACGACATAGCGACGCCGAAATAATGAAGGAGGTGAGGGCGTTGTCGGACGTTGCCCGGATCGATCGAGGGGCCAGGCGCGATACTGACCCGACGGAAAAGACGTCAGGCCTAGCAGCGTTCGCAGCGCGCTTCCTGAAGGCACCAACTGTTGTCGGCTCGCCATTTCCTTCTTCTGCCGGCATGGTGCATCGCTTGCTGAGCAATCTGCGATGGCAAGAGATCGGGACGTTCGTGGAGTTCGGCCCCGGTACCGGGGCCTTCACGCGCTACGCCTTGCAGCATTTGCGGCCCGACGCTCGGCTGATCGCTCTCGACACGGAAAAGCCGTTCATCGATCTCTTGCGAAAGAGCATCACCGACCCACGCCTGGTTGCAGTGGAAGGCTCCGCTCTCGACGTTGCGGACATCGCCAGAGCGGCCGGGGCCAGCAGGATCGATTGTGTCCTGTCCGGCCTCCCATTTTCCGCGCTTCCGGAGGTGGATCGGGGCCTCATCGTGCATCGCAGCGCGGCGATGATGAGCAAGGCGGGCGTGTTCCTAGCTTATCAGGTGCGCCGGGCGATTGAGAGGCCGCTCAGCGAAAGCTTCGCCCGGGTCGAACGGCACTATCATTTCTGGAACATGCCGCCGTGCCACCTGTATCGTGCGACGAGCCCGAAGAGCTCTGCCGATATCTCGGCGGATGATCGCTGAGGCGCCCTCCCGGCAAGTCTGCCGCACCGATCGACTTAACGTTTATCAAAGCGCGGAACCGGTCGATGCCGCCCTCGTTTGAGATGTATCCCTCTGAAACAAGGTCAGTATGTTCATCGACATCAAGCGGGCGCATCGGTTGCAGCAAAAGTTCGCGGACTTCATCCAGGCACAAGACTTCCCCTGCGTCGGCGCCAAGTCGGCCCTTGCACACGGCACGCTCAAATCCGTTGTTTGCCTGTCGATCACGAGCACGTGGGACGATCTTCGCATCCATAACGAACTGATGGACTGGGCGGCCGCCTACAGGGAAGAGCCCGGCCTGTTCCGGAGCTTGGCCTTCATCTTCGATGAAGCGCCGAATTTGAGCGAACGGGACTTCGAAGGAGCCATGTGGGACCGCATCCAGTCCTTCGCGGACAAGGATGCGTGGCTGGACATCCCCTATGACGAGCGCGTGAGCAGCAAGCCCGACGATCCCCATTTCTCCCTGAGTTTCGGCGGCGAAGCCTTTTTCGTCGTCGGGCTTCATCCGAATTCCAGCCGGCCGGCGCGGCGCTTTTCCAATCCCGTGATGGTTTTCAACATTCACGATCAATTCGAGCGGCTGCGGTCCGAAGGCCGCTATGAACCGATCAGAGCCAAGATACTCGAGCGCGACGAGCGGCTCGCGGGGTCGGTCAATCCGATGCTGGCGCGGCATGGCGAGGCCAGTGAAGCGGCGCAATATAGCGGGCGGCTTGTCGAGGATGGATGGCGCTGCCCCTTTCATGATCCGAGGTCGGAGACATGACCGCTACGCTGCGCATAGCGCCGCGTTCCGGCGTGGCCTTCTTGCTCCGCAAGGGCCAGCGTCTGACCGTCATCGACGCGGAAGGCACGCAGGTCGCCGACCTGCTGGCATATTGCCGGGACGACGTGCGCGAGGTCATCAGCAATGGGCGCACGCTGGATTATGAAGAGACGATCCGGCTCACGAGCGGCAACAGGCTGTGGTCCAACCGCTCCCGCCCCTTGCTCACGATCGAGGCGGACACCGTCGGCGTCCACGACTTCCTGCTCACGCCATGCAGCACCGATACCTTCATCCATTTCTATCCGGACAAGCCCGTTCATCGCGGCTGCTTCGGCAATCTCGCCGAAGCCCTGGCGCCTTACGGCATCGGGCCGGACGACATTCCGGTCGCCTTCAATTGCTTCATGAACGTGCCGGTCGATGCAGTGGGGAAAATCTCGGTCGAACCGCCGCTGAGCAAGGCTGGCGACGAAATCACGTTTCGCGCGGAACAGGACCTCATCATCGGGCTGACGGCCTGCTCCGCTTATGCCAGCAACGGCGGCAGCTTCAAGCCGATCGATTATCGCATCGACGATGCCGATTAACCTCGAATACGAGACGTTCGGATTGATC
This sequence comes from Sphingobium sp., assembly GCA_017745115.1. Next base: position 80,862 of record JAGIAA010000005.1, read on the forward strand.
GATCCGGCCCAGAAATGCGCCCATCTCAATTCCTTCTGTCACCCAATGTCACCTTCGCTTATCGTTTGGCTTCGGGCACCGACCGGTCCGGCCTCGCATGGGGTTCGCGCGCAGAAGGAAGATGGGTGGCGGAAGAGAAGGTTTCGGCAAGGAAAGACGCGACGACGATCAACCCGCGCTCTCTGGAAGACAATGTCGGTGTCCGGCTGATCCGGCTCGCCGAAGTATTCGCGCGCCTTGCAAAGATCGGCGTCGAGGAGCCCTGGGGTCTCAGAAACACGGACCTGCGGATCCTCAATACGCTCGACGGCGCCGGCAGTGTCCCGATCAGCGAAATTGCGCGGCGGACGCATGTCGACAAGGCATGGATCAGCCGGTCCGTTCGCGAGCTCGTCGAAAAGGGTCTCGTCGATCGGAGCGAAGATCCGGCGGATTCGCGTGTTTCCCTGGCGATTCTCACGACCGCCGGGCGCGACTTGCTGGATCGCATCAGGCCATCGGTCATTGCGGCCGAGAAGAATGTCCTACAAGGGATCGACGAGCACGTGTTCAAGCGGGACTTGAGCCGGCTCCTGGCCAACGTCGAGGACGTCCTCGACGCAGCGGAGCGCCAAGCCGGCCGCAACCAGTCCTGACTTGTTCGCGCCGAGCTACTTCTTTTCGGCGGTCGGGCTCGCTGGGGGAGGGGTGGGAGCAACCCGCGGTGCAACCGGATCGACATCGAACGGCCGCTCGAAGCGTTCGTTTCCATCCTTGAATTCCGCGATCTCGCCCTTCGCCCTGGCCGCGCGCACGGCCCGCGACGCGCTGACATAGTTGCGCAGCTGCACATTGCCCTCATGGCAGGCATATTCCGGCATCTCATATTTGTCGTCGCGCGACCATTCGAGCTGGGCCGTCCAGGGCGCGGTGAAGGTCTCCGGATCGTCATAGGTGATTTCGTAGAGGATCGCGTTGGAGCTGGTCATCGTAAGCTTTTCGACGGCATGCGCCTTCGCGCTCGTCGGAATGGTGTTGCGCGGCGCGCCGCCGACCATCGTCACGATGACCGGCGCCGCGGCGCGCTTTGACAGATCATGTGTGACGCTGTCGCCCGACTTGATGTTGGTGGTTTCGATGACGAGCGTCTTGCCGTCCCAATAGGCGCGCGAGTTGCCGAGCCACCCTTCGACGCCGGCCGGCCAGTGCTTCTTCACGTCGCTCTTCGAAACGATCGGGATCACCCGCGTGGCAAGCATCTCGACCTGGATGACGATATAGCCCGGCGACTGGTAGATGCGCAGGGCGTTGTTATAGCGGTTGGGAAACATGGAGGCGGGGAAACCGCGCGTGATGCAGCGGTCCCATGTGTCGAAGTCGGCCGGCCCGTCCCATGCCTGACCCGGCACCCAACCGGAGCGACCGGCCTTGAAAAGGGCGTCGCCCTTCGGCGTCAGAGGGGGCAACTGGCCGTTTTTCGGGCTGACGATGAGCGAGGTCCGCCAGCCGAAGTTCGACGTCTTGATCCAGTCCGCCATGCCCTGCGTGCCGACCTGCATGCTGATCCCGGCATTTTCGGCCGAATAGGAGGCGTCCGACTTCGCCGCATTTTCCACGCGCTTGGCATGTTCCTCGGCCGTGACCCAGATACGGTCCCCGTAGCCCGGCGGCCGCTGGAACAGGATGCGGGCCGTCGTGGGGAATTCATATGGCCAGTTGCCGGTAAAGTCCCAATCGCCCCAGCTGGTCTTCTTCGGCGTATAGTCGGTCGGCGTCGGCGGAAGCTGCGTCAGGTCTTGTGGCGGCTTTTGAGCGCTTGCGGCTCCGCAGATCGCGAGGGCCGCGGCACCCAGGGCAAGGCCTGGGCGCGAGATAAGCAATGCGCGGCGGCGGCGGGCGGTCGACATGCCTCTCTCCCGTGGACTCTATCCAACTGCACGATGTGCCTGCCGCCATCCTGCCAAGAGATCGTTGTCAAAACAACTATATTGTTTGCGCGCTACCGGCTTTCCAATCAGGCGGCGGAGCTGGGCGTGAGCGTCAGCTCTTCGCCCAGCCGCCGCCGAGCGCGCGGAACAGGTCGATCTGCGCGGCGCTGACGAGCGAGTCCTGCAGGGCGAGCGCGGCTTCGGCCTCACTGAATGTCCGCTCGGTGTCGAGCAGTTGGAGGCCGTCGATCGCGCCTTCCCTTTGCTGCGCCCGCGCGACCTTGGCGGCCTGTTCCGCGAAATTGCGGGCTGAAAGCAGCGAGCGGCGGCGGTCGAGCGTGCGGGCATAGGTGGAGAGCGCGGTTTCGGTCTCCTGCAGGGCATTGAGTACCGTGCCGTCGAAGGTTGCAAGCGCGGCCTGGCTGTCGGCCTTGGCGCCGGCAATGCGCGCGCGCGTCGCGGACGGATTGAGGTTCCAGCTGATCAACGGGCCGAGCAGCCAGCGCAGCGGCCCCGCGCCGAAGGCGTCCGCGATATTGGGGCCGGTCGATCCGACCGAACCGCCGAGCGAGATCTTCGGATAGAGGTCTGCGGTGGCGACGCCGATCCGGGCGGTGTCGCCGGCGAGGCGGCGCTCGGCGGCGCGAATGTCGGGACGCCGCGCCAGCAATGCGGCGCCATCGCCCACGGGAAGCGCCTGCGTGACCTCCAGCCCGATGCTGCGCTGGGCGGCGATCTCGGGAAGCTGGGCCGGCGCGCGGCCGGTCAGGGTCGCGAGACGGAACAAGGCGGCCTGGCGTTCGGCCTCCAGGGCAGGGATGTCGGCGGCGCGCTGGTCGCGCAGCGTCAGGACGCGGGCTTCGTCGAGCTGGGTCGCGAAACCGGCGGCATGGCGGCGCTGGGTCAGATCGACCAGCTGGTCGAGCAGGTCGACGATATGGCGCGCGACCTTGAGCCGGGCGGCTCCGGATGCGGCGTCGGCATAAGCGCGCGTCGTGTCGGCGATGACCGCGATGCGGACGGCGTCGGCATCGGCTTCCGCCGCCTGCCAGTCGCCGCGCGCTGCCTCGACGTTACGCTTTACGCGGCCGAACAGGTCGACCTCATAGGAGACGTTGAGGCCCGCATCGACCGACCAGTCCTCCTGCGGCGCGCCAGGCGCACGCTGGGTGACGGGCACCCGGCCATAAGTGGCGCCCGCGCCAAGACCCGCTTGTGGGAGACGGTCGGCGCGAGCGCCGGAGAGGGCGGCACGCGCCTTCTCCAGATGAGCGACGGCAACGCGGATGTCCGTGTTCGCTTTCAGCGCATCGTCGATGAGGCCGTCGAGCACCGGATCGTTGTAGAGCTTCCACCAGTCGGCAGCGACGGGTGCGGCCGCAACGGCGGGGCTCTGGGAAAGGAAGGGACCGGATGCCGCCGCAGGGGCAATAGGTGCGACATAGTCCGGCCCCGCCGCGCAGGCCGAAAGGGCCAGCGCGGAAAGGGAAACAAGGGCAAAACGGGGGGCGAAGCGAGCGAGTTTCATGGGTCTGGCTCCTATTCCGCAGGCTGCAGGGAGAGTTCGCCCTGGTTCCCGCTGGTGGGCCGGCCGCGCAGGCGGGCGATGCGATCGCCCAATGCGCGGCTGACGACATAGAAAGTGGGGGTGAAGATCAGGCCGAACGCCGTCACGCCGAGCATGCCGAAGAAGACGGCCGTACCAAGCGCCTGCCGGAGTTCCGCGCCCGCGCCGGTGGCAATGACCAGCGGGACCGAGCCCAGGATGAAGGCGAAGCTCGTCATCAGGATCGGCCGCAGGCGCTGCCGGGCGGCGTGGACGGCGGCATCGATGGGCGAAAGCCCATGGACGTCCTCGCCCTGCCGCGCGAACTCGACGATCAGGATCGCATTCTTGGCGGCAAGCGCCACGAGCACGATCATGCCGATCTGCGTGAGGACATTATTGTCCATGCCGCGCAGGTTGATGCCCGCCATGGCCGCCAGCACCGACATCGGCACGATCAGGATGATCGCAAGCGGCATGACCAGGCTCTCATATTGCGCGGCCAGCACCAGGAAGACGAGCAGGACGGCAAGGCCGAACACGACGCCCGCGGTGTTGCCGGCATATTTCTGCTGATAGGCGATGCCGGTCCATTCGGTCTCGTAGCCGCGCTCCAGTGCCTGTGCGGCGACCTTCTCCATCGCGGCCAGCGACTGGCCGGACGAATAGCCGGGCGCGGTATCACCATCGACCGAAACGGCCGGGTGGAGATTGTAGCGCTCGACGCGGTACGGGCCGGTCTTGTCCTGGAAGGTTGCGAGCGATCCGATCGGGACCATCGTGCCGAAGTCCGACCGAGTCTCCAGATTGGCAATGTCGGCAGACGTGCGGCGGAAGGGTTCGTCGGCCTGGGCGGTCACATGATAGGTGCGGCCGAGCAGGTTGAAATCGTTGACGAACGCACTGCCGAGATAGACCTGCAGCGTGTCGAACACGCGCTCCGGCGGCACGCCGAGCATCTGCGCCTTGTTGCGATCGATATCGGCGAAGACGCGGGGCGTGTTGGTGTCGAAGAAGGTGTAGACATAGGACAGGCCGGGCGTGCCATTGGCTTTGCCGAGCACGCCATAGGCGGCCTGTTCGAGCGCCTTGTAGCCCTTGCCCTCGGTGTCCTCGATCATCATGCGGAAGCCGCCGGCCGAGCCGATGCCGCGGATGAGCGGAGGCTTGACGATCATGAGGCGCGCCTCGTTGATGTCGGCGGTCGCCTTGGTGGCTTCGGCGATGAGCTTGTCGATCGTCTGTCCCTTGGCTGCACGATCCTTGAAGTCGTCGAGCACCCAATAAGCGGCGGCCGAGGACGCAGCACGGGTCTCGGATGGGCCGTCGAAGCCGGAGAGCATGACGGTGCCCTTGACGCCCGGGATCTTGAGGACGCGGTCGGCGACCTTCTTCATGACAGCGTCGGTGCGTGCCGTGGACGAGCCGGGCGGCAGCTGGATGACGGTCAGGAAGTAGGCCTGGTCCTGCGCCGGGATGAAGCCCGTGGGCGTGTACCAGAGCGCAAAGCCAGTGAGACCGATCAGGGCCACATAGGCGCCCATGACGCGCCGGGGCATCTGCGCCAGCCGTGCCGTAAGACGGCCATAGCCTTCGCTCATCCGCTCGAAGGCGGTGTTGAAGCGATGACCGGCGGCCTCGACGATCCGGTGTGCACGCGCACGCAGGCTGTGATCGCTCGACGCCGGCTCGTGCGGACGCAGCATGAGCGCCGCCAGGGCAGGCGAGAGGGTGAGCGACAGCACCAGCGAGATGACCGTGGCCGCCGAGATGGTGATGGCGAACTGCTGGTAGAACGCACCCGAGAGACCGCTCATGAACAGCGTGGGCACGAACACGGCGCAGAGCACCAGCACGATGGCAATGAGCGCTGCGCCCACCTCGTCCATCGAGACGCGTGCGGCCTGGAGCGGCGTCATGCCTTCCTCGAGATTGCGCTCGACATTCTCGACCACGACGATGGCGTCGTCGACGACGATACCGATGGCGAGGACCAGTCCGAACAGCGACAGGTTGTTGAGCGAGAGGCCCAGCATCGCCAGCACCGCGAAAGTGCCGATCAGCGAGACGGGGATGGCGAGCACCGGGATCAGGGCCGCCCGCCACTTCTGCAGGAACACGATGATCACGAGCACGACCAGCACGACCGCTTCGAGCAGGGTGTGGACGACGGCATCGACGGACTGCTGGATGAACTCGGTCGGGTTGTAGACGATCTTATATTCAAGGCCCTTGGGGAAATCCTTGGCCAGCGTCTCCATCTCCGCCTTCACGCTCTCGGCAGATGCGAGCGCATTGCTGCCCGGACGCTGGAAGATCGGGATGATGACCGAGTCATCCTTGTTGAGATAGGCCGAGGTGCCATAGTCGTCGGCGCCGATCTCGACGCGCGCGACATCGCCGACCTTGACTTGGCGGCCCTGGGCGTCGGTGCGGATCACGACGTTGGCGAACTGCTGCGGGTCGGTGAACCGGCCCTGCGTCTCGACATTGAGCTGGAAGGCGCTGCCCGGTGCCGGCGGCTGGCCGAGCGTGCCCGAGGCGACCTGGACGTTCTGCGCGCGCAGTGCCGCGACGATGTCGCCACCCGTCAGGTTGAGTGCCGCCGCGCGGCGGGGATCGATCCAGATGCGCATGGCGAGATCGCGCGAGCCGAAGAGCTGCACGTCGCCGACGCCGTCGAGACGGGCGAGGCGGTCCTTGATGCGGGTCTGCGCGTAGTTGGACAGATAGGCGCGATCGAGCGAGTTGTCCGGCGAGATCAGGTTCACGACCAGCAGGAAGTCCGGCGAGGTCTTCTTGGTCACGACACCCAGGCGCTGCACCTCCTGCGGCAGGCGGGGCATGGCGATGGCGACGCGGTTCTGCACCAGCACCTGCGCGGCATCGAGATCGGTGCCGGTCTTGAAGGTGGCGGTGACGACGACGCGCCCGTCGCCTGTCGACTGCGAGGAGACATAGAGCATGTTCTCGACGCCGTTGATCTCCTGCTCGATCGGCGTGGCGACCGTTTCCGCGACCGTCTCGGCCGAGGCGCCGGGATAGGCGGCGGTCACCGTCACGGTTGGCGGCACGATCTCGGGATATTGCGAGACGGGCAGGAAGAAATAGCTGACGAGGCCGACGATCGTGATGACTGCGGCGATCACGGCCGCGAAGATCGGCCGATCGATGAAGAAACGGGAGAAGCGCATGGGATTCCTCCTGGAATCTGCGTGATTAGTGCGCGAAGCTGGCTTGGCCGGCCGGCGCCATAGCGCTGTCGGCCTGCGGTGCTTGCGTTGTGTCTGGAACGATCTTGCCGGGCTTGGCATCGACCTTCCCGCCAGGGGCCGCCATCTGCGTGCCGACGACGACGACGCGGTCGGTCGGCGCGATGCCGGAGCGGATCACGCGCAGACCATCGATGACGGGGCCGAGCACGACCGGCTTGGGCACGACGGTGCCGTCCTTGCCGACGGTCAGCAGCAGCTTGCGCGTCTGGTCGGTCTGGATGGCAGTGTCGGGCACTAGGAGCGCGTTGACCTTGGCACCGGTGGCGAGGCGCATGTTGCCGAACATGCCGGGCGTCAGGAACATGTCCTTGTTCTGCAGCACGGCGCGGGCCCGGATCGTGCCGGAGCGGGGATCGAGGCCGTTGTCGGTGAAGTCGAGCGTGCCCTTCCAGCGATAGGCAGATTCATCCTGAAGCTTGATCTCCACCGGCGCGCCCTGGCCGGCGTTGGCACGCTTGGCCTTGAGGAAGAGCGCTTCGGATCCGTCGAAGCTGAAATAGATGGGATCGAGCGCGTTGATCGTGGTGAGTAACGTGCCGGCCGGGCCGTCGCCGGCGGATACGAGATTGCCCGCGTCGATGCGCCGATCCGAGATGCGGCCGCCGATCGGTGCGCGAACGGTCGCGAACTCGACGTCGAGCGCGCGGGAGCGAACGCGGGCCTGGGCCCCGGCGAGCGCGGCGTTGGCCGCTTGTACGCGGGCCTTCAGGCGATCGACCTCGCTCTGCGCGACAGCATCAGCCGAGACGAGGCGAAGCGCGCGGTCGAGGTCGGCCTTGGCAAGAGCGAGATCGCTCTGCGCCGTTGCAACGCCCGCATTCGCTTCGGCCAGCGCCGCCTGGAACGGGCGCGGATCGATGGTGAAGAGCGGCTGGCCGGCGCGAACGATCTGGCCGTCGGTGAAATGGATGGCGACGATCTGGCCCGAGACGCGCGGGCGCACCTCGACCGATTTGATCGCCTCGAAGCGGCCGATATAGTCGTCCCACAGCATGACTTCGCGGGCGAGCGGCTGCGAGACCTGCACGACCGGAGTCGGCATGGCCTGCGGCGCGGGGGCACCACTATGCGTCCAGTAATAGCCGCCGGCAATGGCGAGCACGGGGAGGGCAATCCACGCCAGACGGCGGCGGAGCGAAGAGCCTTGCGGCTGGTCAAGGGTCACGTCCTGCGCGTCGGCGCGGGTGAAGCTTTGCGGCATGTTCATCGACGAATCCTTTGGAAGGACGCGGCGCGCTCGCGGCCCACATGGGCGAGCATCGCGTCATATTGATCGGTGGAATATCCGGCGGAGAGGAAGGCGCCGACTTCGCTGCCGGCGACATTGTAGCCATGGTGCCAGCTCAGCACCGCGATGCGCCGCAGGGCCTCGAGCCGGGGATCGGACAGAGGGCGCTGGCGCTCGAAGCCGAACAACAGGCGCAAGAACCCCATGAACTCGGACTCTTCCCGCAGCGAGGAGAGACGATCCTGCCTCGCGAGCCGGATGATCGTCCATTCGCGCTGGCTGAAACCGACACCGGCATCGTTCGCGGCACGCGCCGGCGAAGCGGCGAGGGAGGGCAGTGTGGCGAAGCCGGGCTCCGCGAAGTCGAGATAGGCCATGGTCATGTCTCCCTCCGTCGGCTGGGCGCAGGACGCGGAAAGGCTTTTCCGGAAGCGCCTGGCGCCCCGGACTGCCGCATCTCGAACGCAGTCGGTCGATCCCGGAAGGGCGCGCATGGATTGCGCCCGCCGAGTTGTGAAACCTGTGTTGCTATGTCCGGTGAGTTTGGAACCGTCCGAGCCTATTGCGACTCAGGTAGGTCCCCACTCCCTGTTCTGTACTGACCGGTATATAAACCGATGTCGATACCGTCAAGGCGTATTTTTATACCGTTCGATATTTTTTCGCAACGCAACAAAGCCCAAACGTGGAATTTATTTGCTGGGCCACATGGCCAACGTCGTCTCCACCACGCCTTCCAGCTCCTGGCGCGTGGATCCCGCACCGGCCTGCACCGACATGCCTTGCAGCACCGCCATCAGATATTTGGTGATGGCCTCGGCATTGGCAGGGCCAGTGAAATCGCCCTCGTCGATGGCGCGTTGCATGCGGTCGACGCAGGCTTCATGCACCACGCGACTGCGCTTCAACACTTCTTCGCGGATGCACTCGGCTTCCGAACCGCAAGCGGTGGAACTGATGACGCCCAGACAGCCTCGTGGTTCACGCTCGCCACTGATGGTTGCGAGCGCGCCTTCCAAAAGCCACTTGGCGACGGCACGGGCTGTCGGCTGTTCGAGAGCCTGGCCGACATAGGCCATTTTCTCGCGCTCGTAGAGATCGAGCGCCTGACGGAAGAGCTGCTCCTTATTGCCGAAGGCGGCATAGAGACTCGGGCGCGTGATACCCATCGCGTCGGTCAGGTCCGACAGCGATGTGCCTTCATAGCCCTTGCTCCAGAAAAGGCGCAGGGCCGTGGCCAGCGCGTTGTCGACGCAAAATTCGCGGGGGCGACCTCTAAGTGCAGTTTGTTCCATATCGAGCGGTATATAATTTATCGCGCGGCACTTGTCGAGAGGGGCGTTAATATGGCGTCGGAGGCGTGAATTATGCCGGGATTGCCCTCCAAAACCGCTCGATAGCCGCTGTTCACGACCGACCCGGGATCGCCAGGCTTAAACCCCGACCCAGCTCGTGCGGGAAGCCAGCACGACCGTGTGCGTGCGGTCCCTGCACCGTGCGGCGACGGTCGCCGTCGGGACACGCTGAAGCGCTTCAGACGCTTATTGCCGTTCGGGATGGGCGCGCTGGACCGGTTCCAGCGCGGCCGCCCGGGACGCGACCGCGGTCATGCCCGGGAAGGCGTCAAGTGCGACATGGTAACGGTTCGCCGAAAAGACCTGCGGCACGAGATAGCAGTCGGCCATCGTCGGGCTGTCGCCAAAGGCGAATTGCCCGCCATGGCGCGTAATCAGTTCCTCGACCGCCTCGAAGCCTTCGCGCATCCAGGTCCTGATCCAGTCCGACATTTGCGCGTCGTCGGCGGCGAGCTTGTCGCGCAGGTAGATCTGCACGCGCAGGTTGTTCAGAGGATGGATGTCGCAGGCGATAATCTGCGCCATCGACCGGATGATCGCGCGTCCATCGGCGTCCGAAGGCAAGAGCGGCGTTTGCGGATAGCGCTCATCCAGCCACTCCATGATGGCACCGCTCTGTGCGATGATCCCACTGCCGGTATCGAGGGCGGGTACGAACCCCTGCGGATTGAGCGCAAGATAGTCACGGGCGCGCTGCTCGCCGGCCCGCAGGTCATGGCTGACCTGTTCGTAGGAGAGGCCTTTCAGATTGAGTGCAATCCGAACCCGATAGCTCGCCGAGGACCGCGAATAGTCGTGAAGGACAAGGCGCGGTTCGCCGGTCACCCGCGCACGATCCGTGCACGGCATTCGCCGAAGCCGATGGACACACAGCCGTCTTGTTCGCCATGGGCCGTCATCACGATTTCGTCGCCATCTTCGAGGAAAGTCCGCTTCTCGCCATTGCCGAGCTGGATGGGCGTCTTTCCGCCTTCGGTCAACTCCGCGAGACTGCCCCAGCTTGCCCGGGCCTCGCCGGAGAGCGTGCCGGTTCCGAGCAGGTCGCCGGGCCGCAGGTCGCAGCCACTGGCGGTGTGATGCGCGACGAGCTGGGCAACGGTCCAGTACATCGCCGCCATGCTGCCCTTACTGATCCGCTCGGGTGCGTTGCCCTCGGCGCGCATGCGTTCGGTCTGGATCGCGACCTCCATGGTGATCGCGAAGGCGCCATGAGCCTGATCCGCAGCGTCGCTCAGATAGGGGAGGGGCGCCGGGTCGCCCTCCGGACGCTCCGGCTGTGCCATGCGGAATGGCGCGAGCGCACATGTCGTGACCACCCAGGGCGAGACGGTCGTGTGGAAATTCTTGGCGAGGAAGGGCCCGAGCGGCTGATATTCCCAGGCTTGCACGTCGCGGGCCGACCAGTCGTTGAGCAGCGACAGGCCGGCGATGTGGTTGGCCGCCTTGCCGATGGGAAGGGGCTTGCCGAGCGTGCTGCCGGTGCCGATCCAGACGGCCATTTCCAGCTCATAGTCGAGACGCCCGGTGGGGCCGAAACGCGGCACGTCCATACCGGGTCCGCGGCTCTGGCCTTGCGGGCGAACGACATTCACGCCGCTGGGCCGGATCGAAGAGCTGCGGCCATGATAGCCGATCGGCACATATTTGTAGTTGGGAAGGAGCGGGTTCTCGGGCCGGAACTGGCGGCCGATATTCTCGGCATGATGAATGCCGGTGTAGAAATCCGTGTAGTCGCCGATCGCGAATGGCAAATGCATGCGGCAGTCGGTCGCGGCATGGAGATGGGGGCGGAGAGCCCCCTCGTGCTTGGCGTCGGCGAGCAGGTCGAACAGACCAAGGCGCAACGTTCGCATCGCGTCATTGCCGAGCGCGAACAGGTTGTTGAGGTTCGGCGCATCGGCCTGCCGCGCGATCTTGAAGGCGCCCGCCGGCAGCAAATCCGCCACAGCAGCGACATCCAGCACGAAATCGCCAATTGCCACGCCGCCACGCGGCAGGTCGGAGGCCGAGGGTGTGAAGATGCCGAAGGGCAGGTTCTGGATCGGAAATTCGCTATGACCCTGCGAGCCCTCGACCCAGCTCTTCGCCTGCGGACAATGGCTGTAATTGAGACCGATCAACTGCGCGTCTCCGTGCTCGCGGGTTCTTCTCCGCCCGGCTCCTGATGCAGCCAGCTGGCCATGCGCGGCGCCTTCCTGGTCTGGCTCCATTCGTCCAGCATGGCCGGCGCGACGCTCTCGGCCTCCATGATCTGCTCCGCCGTGCCGATGTTGCAGGCAAGCTCGAGCCGGTGGCCGTTGGGGTCGAAGAAATAGATGGAGCGGAACAGGCCGTGATAGGTCGGGCCCAGCACCTTGATGTCATGCGTTTCAAGGTGCGCCTTCGCGGCGAGGAGCGCATCGAGATCGGGCACTTCGAATGCGATATGCTGCACCCAGGCCGGCGTGTTCGGGTCCTTGCCCATCTCCGGCTGGTTGGGCAGCTCGAAGAAGGCGAGGACGTTGCCGCCGCCGCAATCCAGGAAGACGTGCATATAGGGATCATATTCGCCCGTGGAGGGCACATGGTCCTCGGCGAAGGCCGTCGTGTAGCGCATGCCGAGCACGCGCTCGTACCAATCCACTGTCTCCTTCGCGTCGCGGCAACGATAGGCGACATGATGAATGCGCGTGAGATTCGGCGCGCCGGTCATTGGGCGTCTCCCTGCAACACGCCGCGGCGCATCTGGTCGCGCTCCATGGACTGGAAGAGGGCGGTGAAATTGCCCTCGCCGAAGCCCTCATCCTTCTTGCGCTGGATGAACTCGAAAAAAACCGGGCCGATCATCGTCTCGGAGAAGATCTGGAGGAGGAGCCGGGGATCGCCCTGTTCGGTCGAGCCGTCGAGCAGGATGCCGCGCCTCTGCAACTCGGCGACCGGCTCGCCATGGCCCGGCAGGCGCTCGTCGAGCATCTCGTAATAAGTGTCCGGCGGTGGCGTCATGAAGGGCGTGCCGAGCGCCTTGAGCTTGTCCCAGCAGGCGAGGAGATCATCGCAGATGAAGGCGATGTGCTGGATGCCCTCGCCATTATAGGCACGCAGGAATTCCTCGATCTGTCCACCACCGGCCTTGCCTTCCTCGTTGAGGGGGATGCGGATCTTGCCGTCGGGCGCGGTCATCGCCTTGCTCGTGAGACCGGTATACTCACCCTTGATGTCGAAATAGCGGATTTCGCGAAAGCCGAAGATCCGCTCATAATAGTCGGCCCAATAGGCCATGCGACCGCCATAGACATTGTGCGTCAGATGATCGACGAGGGTGAAGCCCGCACCGGGGGGATGGCGCTCGACGTTCGGGAGATACCGGAAATCGATGTCATAGACTGACAGGGCTTCAGGCTCGTCCATCGTCGCGTAGCGATCGATGAAATAGATGATGGCGCCGCCAATGCCGCGGATCGCCGGGAGCCGCAGTTCCATCGGGCCGGTCCTGATCTCGACCGGCTCGGCGCCGCGCTCGATCGCCAGCTCATAAGCACGCGCCGCATCGTTGACGCGGAAGCCCATGCCGCAGGCCGAAGGGCCATGCTCGGCCGCGAAATAGGCGGCGGGGCTGCGGGGCTCGTAATTGGCGATCAGGTTGATCTCGCCCTGGCGCCACAGGTCGACATCCTTGGAGCGGTGATGGGCGACACGCGTGAAACCCATAGCGGTAAAGACCGGCTCGAGCGTGCCGCGTTGGGGCGCGCAGAATTCGATGAACTCGAAGCCGTCGAGGCCGAGCGGATTGTCGAAACCGGCTGGTGCCAGGTCGCGGGCACGAACGGTCATGGGGGCAGTCATGGGCAGCTCTCCTGTGGGCGAAGAATAGCATGTCCGGACCGCAATATCCGCGCGATATTCGCGGTGATGCGCAGCAATTTCGCGAATCTGTTGCGCATATAAGGAAATATGCGCATGATTGCCGCATATGGATCGACTCGATCTCCGCATTCTTGCGCGTCTTCAGGACGACGCGACCGTTTCCCATGCCGAACTGGGCGAGCAGGTCGGTCTGTCCGCGTCGCAGGTGTCGCGCCGCATCCAGCGGCTGACGCAGGACTCGGTCATCCGCCGCCAGGTCGCGCTGCTCGATCCCGAGAGCTTGGGTCTCAATGTCGAGGCCTATGTGCTCGTCAGCCTCGCCAGCTATGCAAAGGGGGTCGCCGAAGCCTTTCACAAGCGCGTGATCGGCCTTGCAGAAGTCGTCGAATGCTGCGCCCTGACCGGCGACAGCGATTATTTGCTGCACCTGATGGCGCGCGACCTGCCGTCATTGTCCCGTCTCATTAACGAGGAGCTTCTAGGTCATGGCGATATCGCTAATGTCCGCTCCAACATCGTCCTCAATCGCGTGAAGCGCACGACAGCGCTGCCGCTGCCCGCGGCGCGCCTTTGACGTTGAAGCGGCGCCGCGCGAAGCCCATGTTGCGGCGATGACAGACGGGCTCCACATTCACGAGACCCCGCCCGAAGGCGCCGCGCCGGACTGGATCGTCCCGCAGGATTGGGCGCATTACGACGCGCAGGAACATGCCGTCTGGGACCTGCTGTTCGCGCGCCAGACGGCGCAGCTCCGGGGCCGGGCATGCGACGCCTATCTGCGTGGGCTCGATGTGCTGCATCTCTCCAGGCCCGGCATCCCGGACTTCTCGGAGCTGTCCGATCGCCTGATGGCGCTGACCGGCTGGCAAGTGGTGGCCGTACCGGGCCTCGTCCCGGACGCCGTCTTCTTCGACCATCTCGCCCATCGCCGCTTCGTCGCCGGCAATTTCATTCGCCGCGCCGATCAGCTCGACTATCTGGAGGAGCCGGACGTCTTTCACGATGTGTTCGGCCATGTCCCGCTGCTCGCCGATCCGGTCTATGCCGATTACATGCAGGCCTATGGCCGGGGCGGCCTGCGCAGCCTTGAATTCGGCGCGATCCGCAAGCTCGCGCGACTATACTGGTACACCGTCGAGTTCGGTCTGATCGAGGAGGCGGGGCAGTTGAAATTGTTCGGCGCGGGAATCGTCTCGAGCCACGGCGAGAGCGCGTTCGCCCTCGAAGACGCGAGCCCCAACCGCATTGCCTTCGATCTGCTGCGGGTGATGCGGACGAACTATCGGATCGACGATTACCAGCAGAGCTATTTCGTGATTCCCAGTTTCGAGGCGCTGCTGAAAGCGACGGCAGAGGCCGACTTCGCGCCGGTTTATGCTGCACTCGAAACGCTGGAGGATCTTGCGCCTCCGGATGTGCTGCCAGACGATCGGCTGTTCACGGAGGGCACGCAGGCTTATTGGCGGGACAAGGCCGCTCATGCTAAGCCCTGAAAAATGCTGAATCTTTCCTGCACCTGCGGCGACGTCCGCATCGAGGTCGTCAAGCGGCCCGATTTCATCCATGAGTGCAACTGCACCCTCTGCGCGAAGAGCGGCGCGCGCTGGGGCTACTTCCATCCGTCCGAAGCGACCGTGTCCGGCGAGACGCAGGGCTATAGCCGGCAGGACAAGGACGATCCGGCGGCGAATGTACGCTTCTGCCCGAAATGCGGCGCGACGACCCACTTCGTCCTGACCGAGAGCGCTGTCGAGAAGTTCGGCAACAGCATGATGGGCGTCAACATGTGGCTTGCCGAGCCGGGCGACCTGTCGGGGTTGGAATTGCGCTATCCCGATGGACGCAGCTGGGTCGGCGCCGGCGATTTCACCTATGTGCGTGAGGCGCTGATCATCGGGGGGACAGCGGGATAGATTTTCCATCCGATCAGCTTGAATCGTCGCGCCGACTCGATCGGCGATTGTCCCGTCGGACGAGAGCAAACTGTTCCCCGGCGAAGGCCGGGGTCCAGCCTCGACGCGAACTGTCGAATGCGCAGTGCCGCCTCGTCTGGGCCCCGGCCTTCGCCGGGGAACTGCTTCAACGGGAAAGTCGCCTATCGAGTCCGGTGAAGGGGAACTCCTAAACCAGCTCCACCGCCATCGCAGTCGCCTCGCCGCCGCCGATGCAGAGGCTCGCGATGCCGCGCTGGAGGCCGCGGGCCTGCAGCGCTGCGATCAGCGTCACGAGGATGCGCGCGCCGGATGCGCCGATCGGATGGCCGAGCGCGCAGGCACCGCCGTTCGCGTTGAGCGCGTCGTCGGGGATGCCGAGTTCGCGCTGGGCGATGAGCGCGACGACCGCGAAGGCCTCGTTGACCTCGAACAGGTCGACATCCGTCACGCTCCAGCCGACCCGGTCGAGCAAAGTCCGCATTGCCGCGACGGGCGCGGTCGTGAACAGGGCCGGCGCATGGGCGTGAGCCGCATGACCCACGATCCGCGCGATCGGCTGGAGACCCATCCGTTCAGCCACGCTTGCCCGTGTCATCACGAGCGCCGCCGCGCCGTCCGAAATGGACGATGCATTGGCCGCCGTGATCGTGCCGTCCTTGGCGAAGGCGGGCTTCAACGTCGGAATCTTGTCGATGCTGGCCTTGGCCGGCTGCTCATCGGCCGTGACCGAGACGCTGCCTTTGCGTGTCTCGACTGTCACCGGCGCGATCTCGGTCTCGAAAGCGCCGCTCGCTTGCGCGGCCTGGGCGCGGCTTAGGGACCGGATCGCGAAATCGTCCTGCTCCTCGCGCGAAAACTGGTAGGCGCGCGCCGTTTCCTCGGCGAAGGCGCCCATCAGCTTGCCGGTCTCATAGGCGTCCTCGAGCCCGTCGAGGAACATCGAGTCCTTGACGACATCATGGCCGATGCGTGCGCCGCCGCGATGCTTGGAGAGCAGATACGGCGCGCCGGTCATGCTCTCCATGCCGCCCGCCACGACGATGTCCGCCGAGCCGGCGCGCAGCATGTCATGCGCGAGGATCGCCGCCTGCATGCCCGATCCGCACATCTTGTTGACCGTGGTCGCCTGGACATGCTCGCCCAAGCCGGCATGGATCGCCGCCTGCCGCGCCGGCGCTTGGCCCAGGCCGGCGGGCAGCACGCAACCCATCAGGATCTGCTCTATCATGGCCGGTTCGACACCCGCGCGCTCGACCGCCGCCCGCACGGCGGCCGCGCCAAGATCGGTCGCCTTCACGGCCGATAGCTCGCCCTGAAAGCCGCCCATAGGCGTGCGGGCCATACCGGCAATGAGAATGGGGTCGGTCATGTCTTGGTCCTCATCCACTAATCCCGTTCGGTTCGAACGAAGTCGAGAACCGTTCGCGCCACACGTGTCTCGACTTCGCTCGACACGAACGGATGCGCCTCACAACCCCCGCGCGATGACCATCCGCTGAATGTCGGAAGTGCCCTCGTAAATCTGACAGACGCGCACATCCCGATAGATGCGGGCGAGACCGAATTCTTCAAGATAGCCGTAGCCGCCAAGCGTCTGGATGGCCCCGGAGACGATCGCTTCGGCCGCTTCGCTGGCGAAGAGCTTCGCCATTGACGCTTCCTTGAGAGCTGGAAGGCCGGCATCCTTCACCGCAGCCGCATGCAGCACCAGTTGCCGCGCGGCTTCGAACTGCGTGGCAAGATCGGCGAGGCGATGGCCGACAGCCTGGTGCTGGATGATCGGCTTGCCGAAGCTCTGCCGGTCCTTGGCATATTGCACCGCGATCTCCAGCGCAGCCTGCGCCATGCCGACCGACTGCGCCGCAATGCCGATGCGCCCGACCTCCAGATTGGCGAGCGCGATCCGGTAGCCCGCACCTTCCGGTCCAAGCATGAGGTCGGGGGAGAGGCGCATATTGTCGAAGCGCAGGGCGCAAGTGTCCGACGCCCCCTGGCCGAGCTTGTGCTCCACCTTGTCGACCAGATAGCCTGGCGTGTCCGTCGGCACGAGGAACGCGCTCTGACCCTGTTTGCCCGCAGCCGGATCGGTGACGGCAAAGACGATCGTCAACCCAGCGATCTTGCCTGAGGTGATGAACTGCTTGGCGCCGTTCATGACCCAGTGATTGCCGTCGCGCGTTGCCCGCGTGCGGATGGCCGAGGCGTCGGACCCGGCATTCTCCTCCGTGAGGGCAAAAGCGCCGATGCTGCGCCCCGCGATCAAATCGGGCAGGAAACGCGCCTTTTGTTCGTCGCTGCCCTCGCGCAGCAGGCCCGAGATCACGAGCGAGTTCTGCACCGACATGATCGTCGAGAGTGCACCGTCTGCCGCGCCGATTTCGATGAGCGCGAGGGCATAGCTGACCATGTCCAGCCCGGCGCCGCCGGCGTCCTCCGGCGCCGTCACGCCCATCAGGCCGAGTTCGCCCATTTGCGTGAAAAGCTCCGGCGGATATCCGCCCGCCGCTTCGAACTGCGCGCTGCGTGGTTTGACCTCCTCCTGCGCGAAGGCGCGAATCGCCTCCTGCACGGCTTTCTGGGTGTCATTGAGGATCATGGGCTCGCCTCTCCAAGCCGCTGCACGGCTTCTATTTTCGGGCTTCGTCATCCTGAACTTGTTTCAGGATCCATCTGGCCCTTTAGCGCTGCACCTGACGCGAAATGGATGCTGAAACAAGTTCAGCATGACGATGGCTGGCGATTGAGGGGGGCGGCAAGTGCGCGGCGGCGACGATCAGACCGGCACGTTCATGGTCATTTTTATCGTCTTGAGCGCGAAGCTCGACACGACCGACGCCACCCCCGGGAGGTGCAACAGCACCTTCTTGAGGAAATGCTCATAGTCGCCGACATCGCGGGCCAGGACGCGCAGCATGTAGTCACTCTCGCCGCTCATCGTGAAGCACTCGACGATCTGGGGATGCGTCTCGACCGATTCCTCGAAGCGGTTGAGCGACTCCTCCTCGTGGTTCTTCAGCTTGATGTGAGCGAACACGCTGATGTTGAAACCCAGCATCTCGGCATTGAGCAGCAGCGCCCGCCCGCGCACGATCCCGGCCTCTTCCATGCGCTTGAGCCTGCGCCAGCAGGGCGTGTGCGACAGGCCGACGCGCTCCGCCAGATCGGCCATGGTGAGATCGGGTTCGGCCTGGAGATGCGCGAGTATGCGTCGGTCCACGGCGTCGAGCGAGGCGGGCCCTTCGACCTTTTGCGCCTTCATGGGATTTCTCTCCTCAAAACGAGGCATTTCTTAGGAGCCGATCCTAATCATCGCGCGTTCGGTCCGCAAATAAGCAAATTCTGCCTCCGCGCCTTGGGATATGATGCGCAGCAGAACAAGTCTTGAGAGGACGCCGCCTTGGCCAGCAATGCAGGCCTGACATTCCATGTGCCCGAGCCGTCGACGCGGCCCGGCGATGCGCCCGATTTTTCGGGCCTCGACATTCCGCCTGCCGGCGCCGTTGCGCGGCCGGATTGCATGGCGCCCGAGGCCGATCTGCGCGCGCTCCCCTATACGCTGATCCGCGTCCTCGACGACGAAGGCCGCGCCGTTGGCGAGTGGGACCCGCAACTTCCGCCCGAAACACTGCGCAAGGCCCTGCGCGCGATGATGCTCACGCGTCAGTTCGACGACCGGCTGTTCCGCGCGCATCGCCAGGGCAAGACTAGCTTCTATCTGAAGTCCACCGGCGAGGAGGCGATCAGTGTCGCCCAGTCGATGATGCTCGGCGCGGGCGACATGAGCTTCCCCACCTATCGCATGCTGGGCTGGCTGATGGCGCGCGACTATCCGCTCATCGATCTGGTCAACCAGATCTTCTCCAACGCCCGCGATCCGCTGCGGGGCCGTCAACTGCCGATCCTCTATTCGGCGCGTGACTATGGCTTCTATTCGGTGTCGGGCAATCTCGGCAGCCGCTTCGGGGCCGCAGTCGGCTGGGCCATGGCCTCGGCCTACAAGGGCGACGACAAGATCGCGCTCGGCATGGTGGGCGACGGCACGACGGCGGAAGGCGACTTCCATGAGGCGTTGACCTTCGCGGCCGTCTATCGCGCGCCGGTCATTCTCTGCGTCACCAACAACCAGTGGGCGATCTCCAGTTACTCGGGCATTGCCGGCTCCGAGCTGACCACTTTTGCGGCCAAGTCGATCGCTTATGGCCTGCCGGGCCTGCGGGTCGATGGCAACGACCTCCTCGCCGTCTGGGCTGCGACGGACTGGGCTGCCAGCAGAGCCCGCGCGAATCAGGGCGCGACGCTGATCGAGCTTTTCACCTATCGCGCGTCCGGCCATTCGACGAGCGACGATCCGACCCGCTATCGCCCCGCCGACGAGGCCTCGCAATGGCCGCTCGGTGATCCCATCGAGCGCCTGAAGCAGCATCTCATCGTGATCGGCGCGTGGGATGAGGCGCGTCATGCTGCGCTGGTCGAGGAGCTGGACGGGGCGATCCGCGCTGCGCTCAAGGAAGGCGAGGCGGTCGGTTCGCTCGGCAAGTCCAAGCCCGATCTCACCGAGATGTTCGAGGACGTCTTCCACGAGCCCGACTGGCGCGTGATCGAGCAGCGCCGGGAGGCGATGAGCGAATGACCGTCATGAGCATGATCCAGGCGCTCAACAGCGCCCTCGACGTCACCATGGCGGGCGATCCCGACGTGCTCGTGTTCGGCGAGGACGTGGGCTATTTCGGCGGCGTTTTCCGCGTCACCGACGGCCTGCAGGCCAAGCACGGCATCACCCGCTGCTTCGATACACCGATCTCGGAGGGTGGCATCATCGCGACCGCGATTGGCATGGGCGCTTATGGCCTTCGCCCCGTGCCGGAGATTCAGTTTGCCGACTATATCCTGCCGGCTTTCGACCAACTCGTGTCCGAGGCTGCGCGCCTGCGCTATCGTTCGGGCGGCGAATTCTGCGCGCCGATCACGGTGCGCTCGCCTTATGGCGGCGGGATCTTCGGCGGCCAGACGCACAGCCAGTCGCCCGAGGCGCTCTTTGCCCATGTCGTGGGCCTCAAGACCGTCATCCCCTCCAACCCCTACGATGCCAAGGGGTTGCTGATCGCCTCCATCGAGGACAATGATCCGGTCATCTTCCTCGAGCCCAAGCGCCTTTACAACGGCCCCTTCGATGGCCGCATCGATCAGCCGGTGCGGAGCTGGGCGAAGGAACCGATGGGCGACGTGCCGGACGGCTATTACACCGTCCCGCTCGGCAAGGCCGCGATC
The DNA here is from genome assembly GCA_017745115.1 of Sphingobium sp. The sequence goes on from JAGIAA010000005.1 coordinate 101,218, forward strand.
GTGCGACCTGGCGCGGATGTCACCGTCCTCGCTTATGGCACCATGGTCCATGTCTGCGCTGCGGCCGTCGAGGACAGCGGGTATGACGCCGAGCTGATCGACCTGCGCTCGATCGTGCCGCTCGACATCGACACGATCGTCGAGTCCGTGAACAAAACCGGACGTTGCATCATCGTCCACGAAGCATCGCGCTTCGGCGGTTTCGGCGGCGAGCTGTCCGCGCTTATCCAGGAGCGCTGCTTCTATGCCCTGGAGGCGCCCGTGCAGCGCGTGACGGGATATGATACGCCGTACCCGCACGCGTTCGAATGGGATTATTTCCCGGGTCCGAAGCGCGTCCACGCGGCACTCGACCTTGTCATGAAGGCGGACTGAGATGCGCTACGAATATCGCCTGCCCGACATTGGCGAGGGCATTGCCGAAGCGGAGCTGGTCGGCTGGCATGTGAAGCCCGGCGACCGGGTCGAGGACGGCACGATGCTGGCCGACATCATGACCGACAAGGCGACGGTCGAGATCGAAGCGCCGGTCTCGGGCGTCATCACCGAGCAGTTCGGCGATGTCGGCGACACGGTCGCGATCGGCTCCGTGCTGCTGGTCATCGAGACGGACGAGGCTGAGAAACTGGCGGAGGTGGGGGTCGCTAACCCGGCAGCAGCCGTTGCGTCTGAAACTGCCAGTTCCGATACAGAATCTGAGCCGTTCCCCGGCGTAGGCCGGGGCCCAGAACCCGAAAAAGAACCGCGCGATGGCGCGGATCGGCGCGAAACACCGACTCTGGACCTCGGCCTGCGCCAGGGAACACTGAAGGGGGAAGCCGGAGCATCGGGCAAGCGCCGCATCCTGGCTTCTCCCGCCGTGCGTGCTCGAGCCACTGCGCTTGGCATTGATCTCGCCGACGTGAAGCCCTCCCAGGGCGATCACATCCGCCACGCCGATCTTGACGCCTGGCTCAGCTATCATCGCGGCCAGGGCTATGTTGCCGCAGCCGCGCCCCGCGCCGACGAGACGATCAAGGTCGCCGGGCTGCGCCGCCGCATCGCCGACAAGATGGCGGAAGCCAAGCGCCACATCCCGCATTTCTCCTATGTCGAGGAGATCGAGGTGACGGCGCTCGAGGCGATGCGCGCCGATCTTAACGCCAATCGCGGCGGCCGGCCCAAGCTGACTCTGCTGCCGTTCCTGATTGTCGCGATGTGCAAGGCGCTGCCCGGCTTCCCGATGATCAACGCCCGCTATGACGACGAGGCCGGCGTGGTCACGCGCCATGGTGCCGTCCATCTCGGCATGGCGACGCAGGCCGACGCCGGGCTCTATGTGCCCGTCATTCGCGATGCGCAGGCGAAGAACGTCTGGCAGCTCGCCGATGAGATCACGCGTCTCTCGCAAGCGGTCCGCGACGGCAGCATCACCTCGGCGGAACTCAGCGGATCGACGCTCACGATCTCCTCGCTCGGACCCCTCGGCGGCATCGCCTCGACGCCGGTCATCAACCGCCCCGAGGTGGCAATCCTCGCCCCTAACCGCATCGTTGAGCGGCCTGTCTTTGAGGGCGACAAGATCCGCCCGGCCAAGCTCATGAACCTCTCGATCAGCTGCGATCATCGCGTTGTCGATGGCTGGGATGCCGCGAGTTTCATACAGTCTATGCGCAAACTTCTCGAAACGCCCGTTCTCCTCTTCGCAGACTGATGGCGGGCATGATCATGCAATCCAAACACATCGTCATTTCCGCGAAGGCGGGAACCCAGCGATGCTCCATCCCGGCCTGGGTTCCTGCTTCCGCGGGAATGACGGGAGGAAAAACGGGGACAGCCGCCAAATGATGACCAATCTGGACTTCGCCCTGGGTGAAACGGCGGACATGATCCGCGAAAGCTGCGCCCGCTTCGCCGCCGACCGCATCGCGCCCATCGCTGCCAGGGTCGACCGCGAGGACTGGTTTCCGCTCGAACTCTGGACCGAGATGGGCGACCTCGGCCTGCATGGCATCACGGTCGCGGAAGAGGATGGGGGCCTCGGCCTCGGTTATCTCGAGCATGTGATCGCCTGCGAGGAAATCTCGCGAGCCTCGGCCTCGGTGGGCCTGAGCTATGGCGCCCATAGCAATCTCTGCATCAACCAGATCGCCCGCTGGGGTTCGGCCGAGCAGAAGGTCAAATATCTGCCCGGGCTCATCTCGGGCGAGCATGTCGGCAGTCTCGCCATGTCCGAAGTCGGCGCCGGATCGGACGTTGTCTCGATGAAGCTGCGGGCCGATGGTGTCCAGGGCGGCTATGTCCTCAACGGCACCAAGTTCTGGATCACCAACGCGCCTTATGCCGAGACGCTGGTTGTCTATGCCAGGAGCGATGCCAACGCCGGGTCCAAGGGCATCACAGCCTTTTTGATCGAGCGCGGCATGGACGGCTTTTCGATCGGCCAGAAGATCGAGAAGATGGGCATGCGCGGTTCGCCGACGGCGGAGTTGGTCTTCAACGACTGCCTCGTGCCCGAGGAGAATGTGCTCGGCAGCGTCGGCGGCGGGGTGAAGGTGCTCATGTCCGGCCTCGACTATGAGCGGGTCGTTCTCTCCGGTGTGCAGCTCGGCATCATGCAGGCCTGTCTCGATACGGTCCTGCCCTACATTCGCGAGCGCAAGCAGTTCGGCCAGCCGATCGGCACTTTCCAGCTCATGCAAGCGAAGGTGGCAGACATGTATGTCGCCCTGAACTCGGCGCGCGCCTATGTCTACGCCGTCGCCAAGGCGTGCGATGCAGGCAAGACCACGCGCTTCGACGCCGCCGGCGCGATCCTGCTGGCGAGCGAGAATGCGGTGAAGGTGGCCCTCGAAGCCGTCCAGGCCTTGGGCGGCGCGGGCTACACCACTGACTGGCCGGTCGAGCGCTATCTGCGCGACGCCAAGCTACTCGATATCGGCGCGGGGACGAATGAAATCCGCCGCATGCTCATCGGCCGGGAGCTGTTCGAAGCATGAGCAAGACGGTCCTGGACGCCCTGCAATATTACGGCGCAGCTGCCGCTACGATCGCGGCTCTCGTCGTGGCGCTCGATCTTGGCCGGCGCATCACCGGCTGGGCGTTCGTCCTGTTCGTGACCAGCTCGATCGCGCTGATCGGATGGGGTTTTCTCAAGCCCGACAGCGAAGGGATCGGCTGGCAGAATATCGCGCTGCTGGTCATCAATGCGACGGGCGTCTATCGCTACCTGATCCGCAAGAAGGATCCGGCATGAGCGAGCCCGCGATATGGCATGCCCCAAAATCCTCCCCGAGCTTGCTCGGGGAGGGGGACCGCCGGAGGCGGTGGAGGGGTATCGGAGTGGCGGTGCGAGGTGCCCCTCCACCATTCGCTTTGCGAATGGTCCCCGTCCCCAAGCAAGCTTGGGGAGGATCGATATGACCGGTCCCGTTCTTCCCACCTCCGTCGACCCGGCCAGCCCGGAATTTCGCGCGCGCGCTGCGCACAATCGCGCATTGGCCGAGCGGCTGCGCGCCGACGTGGCGAAGGCGGCGCTCGGCGGCGGCGAGAAGGCGCGCGAGAAGCATGTTGCCCGCGGCAAGCTGCTTCCCCGCGAACGTATCGACCGGTTGCTCGATCCCGGCTCGCCCTTCCTCGAAATCGGCCAGCTCGCCGCGCACGGCGCCTATGAGGACGACATTCCCGGCGCCGGCATCGTTGCGGGCATTGGCCGTGTTGCCGGGCGGCAGGTGATGATCGCTGCCAACGACGCGACCGTGAAGGGCGGCACTTACTATCCGCTGAGCGTCAAGAAGCATCTGCGCGCGCAGGAGATCGCGGCGGAGAACAATCTGCCCTGCATCTATCTCGTCGACAGCGGCGGCGCGAATCTGCCGCACCAGGCCGAGGTTTTCCCGGACCGCGATCATTTCGGCCGCATCTTCTTCAATCAGGCGAACATGTCGGCGCGCGGCATCGCCCAGATCGCCTGCGTCATGGGAAGCTGTACGGCGGGCGGCGCCTATGTGCCCGCCATGGCCGACGAGAGCATCATCGTGCGCGGGCAGGGGACCATCTTCCTCGCCGGCCCGCCGCTGGTGAAAGCGGCGACGGGTGAGGAGATCAGTGCCGAGGATCTGGGCGGCGGCGAACTGCATGCGCATCGCTCCGGCGTCGTCGATCATCTCGCCGAGAATGACGAGCATGCGCTGACCATCCTGCGCGACATCGTCTCGACGCTGCCGGCGGATCATGCGCCGGACGTGCCGCTGATCGAGCCGCGCGCACCCAAATATGACGTCGAAGAGCTGTACGGCATCATCCCCGAAGATGTCCGTGCACCGTACGATGTGCGCGAGGTCATAGCGCGCCTCGTCGATGGCAGCGAATTCCACGAGTTCAAGGCGCAGTTCGGCTCCACGCTCGTCTGCGGCTTTGCGCATATCTGGGGCATGCCGGTCGCGATCCTCGCCAATAACGGCGTGCTGTTCAGCGAGAGCGCGGTCAAGGGCGCGCATTTCATCGAGCTCGCCTGTCAGCGCCGCGTGCCGTTGCTGTTCCTCCAGAACATCTCCGGCTTCATGGTCGGCGGCAAATACGAGGCGGAAGGCATCGCCAAGCATGGCGCCAAGCTGGTGACCGCAGTCGCCACCGCACAAGTGCCCAAGATCACCGTGCTGATCGGCGGCAGCTTTGGCGCCGGCAATTACGGCATGGCGGGCAGGGGCTATTCGCCGCGCTTCCTGTTCACCTGGCCCAACAGCCGCATCAGCGTCATGGGGGGCGAGCAGGCGGCCAGCGTCCTCGCCACCGTCAATCGCGACGCGGCCAACTGGACGCCGGAGCAAGCCGAAGCCTTCAAGGCCCCGATCCGCGCCAAGTTCGAGGAGGAAGGCGACCCCTGGCACGCCACCGCTTGCCTGTGGGACGACGGCATCATCGACCCGGCACAGACAAGAGATGTGCTGGGCCTGTCGCTTGCGGCCTGCCTCAATGCGCCGATCGCGGAGAAGGCAGCCTTCGGGCTGTTCCGGATGTGACGTCAGCGGCGGGCACAATGATCCTCCCCGAGCTAGTCTCGGGGAGGGGGACCATCCGGCAGCACCGGATGGTGGAGGGGCAGGCGGTCGCGCGCCGCGCAGGCGATCGCAGTCACCGTAGCTTCGACGTCTCGCAGCACTTCGACTGTAGCGATGCGAATCGTGGTAATGCCGGCCGCACGCAAGGAGGCATCTCGCTGGACATCGCGTTCCGGTCGATCGCCTCGCATATGTGCTTCGCTGTCGACCTCAATGGCGAGGCGCGCGTCGCTGCAAAAGAAGTCGAGAATGAACGGGCCGGTCGGATGCTGGCGGCGAAACTTGAGCCCGCCGGGTCGTTTGCGCAGTTCCTTCCAGAGCAGGATCTCAGGCAGCGACATCTCCTGTCGCAGGCGGCGCGCTTTACCTTTCGTCCCGTTTCTCGCCTTTGGCGCCACATCGAGCAGCATCGCTTTTCCCCCTCCACCATGCTTCGCATGCTGGACAGAGTCCCGTGCCTCTGTCCAGCCCTCCCCGAGACAAGCTCGGGGAGGATCCAGAATGGACCTCGAAGGTCCTCCTCGAGCTTGCTCGGGGAGGGGGACCGCTCGCGCAGCGAGTGGTGGAGGGGCTGATGATTACCTCCCTCCTCATCGCCAATCGCGGCGAGATCGCGTGCCGGATCATCCGCACCGCGAGGCGCATGGGCATTCGCACTATCGCGGTCTATTCGGACGCGGATGCCAGGGCGCTGCATGTCCGCATGGCCGACGAGGCGGTGCATATCGGCCCTTCACCGGCGCGCGAGAGCTATCTGGTTGGCGAGAAGATCATCGCAGCCGCCAAGGCGACCGGCGCGGAGGCGATCCATCCCGGCTACGGCTTCCTTAGCGAGAATGCCGAGTTCGCGCAGGCTGTGACCGATGCCGGGCTGATATGGGTCGGCGCGACGCCCCACAGCATTCGCGCCATGGGCCTCAAGGATGCTGCCAAGAAGCTGATGCAGGAGGCCGGCGTGCCGGTGACGCCCGGCTATCTCGGCGAGGACCAGTCGCCTGAGCGGCTCGCGGCGGAAGCAGGCAAGATCGGCTATCCTGTGCTCATCAAGGCGGTTGCGGGTGGTGGTGGCAAAGGCATGCGCCGCGTCGATGCGGCCGCCGATTTTGCCGATGCGCTGACGTCCTGCCGTCGTGAGGCGGCGTCATCTTTCGGCGACGACCGCGTCCTTATCGAAAAATATGTGCTCTCGCCGCGCCACATCGAGGTGCAGGTCTTCGGCGACACCCATGGCAATATCGTCCACCTGTTCGAGCGCGATTGCTCGCTCCAGCGTCGCCACCAGAAGGTGATCGAGGAAGCCCCCGCACCGGGCATGGACGAGGCGACGCGTGAGGCGATCTGTGTTGCCGCTGTCCGCGCCGCCAAGGCGGTCGACTATGTCGGGGCGGGCACGATCGAGTTTATTGCCGACGCGAGCGAGGGCCTCTCCGCCGACCGCATCTGGTTCATGGAAATGAACACCCGCCTGCAGGTCGAGCATCCGGTGACCGAGGAGATTACGGGCGTCGATCTCGTCGAATGGCAGCTGCGCGTCGCGGCGGGCGAGGCGTTGCCGAAAAGGCAGGATGAGCTTTCTATCAACGGCCATGCCATCGAGGCGCGGCTCTATGCGGAGGATCCGGCCACGGGGTTTTTGCCGAGCATCGGAAAGCTGGAGCTGTTTGAGCTTGGCGACGTGCATCGCGATGGTGGGCGTATAGACACGGGCGTTGATGAGGGCGCGGAAGTCACGCCCTATTATGACCCTATGATCGCCAAGATCATCGCAGCGGCCCCCGATCGGGAGAGTGCGCGCGGATTGCTGCACGCCCTGATTTCGCAAACCGTCATTTGGCCGGTGCGAACCAATGCCTCGTTCCTGCTTAAGGCGCTCGAGCATCCGGACTTCATCGCCGGCACGGTCGACACAGGTCTCATCGGTCGCAATGGCGAAGCGATGGCTGAGCCGCCCGTGCCATCCGAAGACGATCTGACATGGGCCGTTGGAGACTTAATCCCGATCTACGACCAGCCGGGATTTCGTCTGAATGCCAGCCCCAAATCGACGGCATGGTTTCTGGTCGATGGCAACCCGGTGGAAGTACCGATCGATGGTAGCGGGGTTTTCGAGCCTGTGAATTCGACAAAGCTGAGCTCGCAGGGGCGGACATGGGCAATCACGTCATGGCGGCAAGATGGCAATCATGGTGCTTTGATCGGTGACGGTGCCATCCTTGCCCCCATGCCCGGGCGCATCATTGCGGTCGAGGTGAGTGCCGGACAGGTGGTAACCAAAGGCCAGAAGCTCCTGACGCTCGAAGCCATGAAGATGGAGCACAGCCTGACCGCCCCGTTCGACGGAACCGTCGCGGAGCTGGCCGTGGCGCTGGGCGACCAGGTCCAGCTCGAGGCGCTGCTCGCGCGGATCGAGCAGAGCGGGTAAGACGCGCTATGTCCTACACGTACGATAGCTGCTACAACGATTCTTCTAAGTGACAGAAAATAAAAGATAAAAAATTTCGATGTGAATATGCGTTAAGTTCCACAACTTCAAGGAAGAACCGCCGGTGACAGCCCGTTACTTCAATGAGTTATCCATCGGTGACCATATCGTTCATCCGATCCGTCGCACCGTGATGGAGGCGGACAACCTCCTCTGGTCGGCCCTGACCCACAATCCCCAGCCGCTGCATCTCGACATCGAGGCGGCCAAGCAGAGCGAGTTCGGCCAGATTCTCGTCAACTCGACCTTCACCTTCAGCCTGATGGTCGGGCTCTCTGTGGGCGAAACGACCTTCGGGCCGCTTGTTGCCAATCTCGGCTTCGACAAGGTCGTGCTGCCCAAACCGGTGTTCATCGGCGACACACTGCGTTGCGAGAGCGAGGTGGTGGAGCTGCGCGAGAGCAAGTCGCGCCCCTGGGCGGGCCTTGTGACCTGGGAGCACAAGCTCTGGAACCAGCGCGATGAGATCGTCTGCCAGTGCTTGCGCACCGCGATGCTAAAGAAGCGCTCGGCGGTATGAACCGCCTGCGCTCGCTACTGTTCGTGCCGGGCGACCGGCCCGAGCGTTTCGCCAAGGCTGCGGCGAGCGGTGCGGACGCGATCATTCTCGATCTGGAGGATTCGGTCGTGCTGGAACGAAAGGCGGAGGCAAGACGCGCGGTCGCCGATTATCTGGCCGGCGACCGGACGGTCACCCGTGTCGTTCGGGTGAATCCCGGAAACAGCCGCGAGATCGCGGAGGACATCGCAGCGATCGCCGACAGAAGGCCCGACGCCGTGATGCTGCCGAAGGCAGAAGGCGCCGCTTCCGTCGAACTGGTCGAAGACCTCTTCGGCGGCATTGCACCGCCGATCATTCCGATCGCAACGGAAACGCCCAATGCGATTTTCGAGCTAGGCAGCTATCGGCTGGTCGCAGGCAGGTTGGCCGGGCTGACATGGGGAGCGGAAGACCTGTCGGCCGCTATCGGCGCCAGCAGCGCGCGCGAGTCCGACGGCCGATACACGCCGCCATATCAGATGGTGCGCAGCATGACATTGTTCGCCGCTCATGCTGCGGGCGTCGCTGCGATCGATACTGTCTTCCCGGCCATCGCGGATGAAGACGGCCTAAGCGCCTATGTCGCACGCGCGCGTCGCGATGGCTTCGCCGGCATGATGGCGATCCACCCCGCACAGGTTGCCGCCATCAATACGGGCTTCACGCCGACCGCTGATGAAGTAACTCATGCAAACGCCATTGTCGCGGCCTTCGACGCTCATCCGGATGCCGGTGCACTGTCGCTGGACGGCAGAATGATCGACCGTCCGCATCTCATTCAGGCGCAGCGCGTTCTCGATCTTGTGCAGCAATTGGGACCCGTTTCATGACCGAAAAGCCGTCGCGCCGGACTCACATCGGCAACCAGCAACTGCATCCTGAAACGCAGATGCTGAACTTCGGTTACGATCCCCGTCTGTCCGAAGGCGCGGTCAAGCCACCGGTCTTCCTGACGTCGACCTTCGTGTTCAAGTCGGCCGAGGAAGGGCGCGACTTCTTCGACTATGTCTCGGGCCGTAAGGAACCGCCGCCGGGCAAGGAAGGCGGCCTCGTCTATTCGCGGTTCAATCATCCCAACAGCGAGATCGTCGAGGATCGGCTTGCCGTCTACGAGGGCGCGGAGGCCTGTGCCGTCTTCTCGTCCGGCATGTCGGCTATCACAACCGCGTTACTGGCCTATCTTCGCCCCGGCGATGTCGTGCTCCACTCCCAGCCCCTCTACGGCGGCACCGAGACCTTGCTCGCCAACACCTTCGGCAAGCTCGGTATCCACTCGATAGGCTTTGCCAACGGCCTAGATCGCGCGGCCGTTGAGAAGGCAGCCGCCGATGCAAAGGGACTTGGCAAGATTGCCGTGATCCTGATCGAGACGCCCGCCAATCCCACCAATGGCCTCGTCGACATCGCAATGATCCGCGCGGTGGCCGAGGCGATCGAGGCCGAACAGAACCAGCGGCCCGTCATCATGTGCGATAACACGCTGCTCGGCCCCGTCTTCCAGCGCCCGCTCCAGCACGGCGCCGACCTCTCGCTCTATTCGCTCACCAAATATGTCGGCGGCCATTCGGACCTGATCGCGGGCGCCGCGATCGGCTCGCGCGAGATGGTGCGCCCGGTCCGCGCCCTGCGCAGCGCGATTGGTACGCAACTCGATCCGAACAGTTGCTGGATGCTGGGGCGCAGCTTGGAGACGCTGGGTCTGCGCTTCGAGCGCGCGAGCGAGAATGCCAGGATTATCGCGGATCGTCTGCGCGATCATGCGAAGGTCGAGGCGATCCACTATCTGGGTTATGCAGTGCCCAACTCGCTCGAAGGCCGCGTTTTTGCCGAGCAATGCGGCGGTGCGGGGTCGACCTTCTCGTTCGATATCGCGGGCGGCGAGGCGGCGGCGTTTCGCTTCCTGAACGCGCTCAAGATCATGAAGCTTGCAGTAAGTCTCGGCGGCACCGAATCCTTGGCGAGCCATCCCGCGAGCACGACGCATAGCGGCGTTCCCGCGGACCTGCGCGCACGGATCGGGGTGTTGCCGAGCACGATCCGGCTCTCGATCGGCATCGAGCACAGCGCCGATCTTCTTGCCGACGTCGAGCAAGCTCTCGTCGTCGCCTGACAGTCGCTGGGCGATCAAGATAGGTGAAGTCTGCGTAAATGACTGCGAGGCGCGGCTCTATTCGGGGAATATGCTGAACGCGCGATTGTTTCTCTTTGTGACCTCTTCATTTGTTGCGCGCGATAGGGATTGCGTTACTGTCTGACCGCCAACAGGGGCGGGGTTTCATGAAGCAAACGAGCGGGGAGCTGGACCAGCGCCTGGTGGCAGCTCATGACGCGATGCGTGCGCAGGGCGATATCCAGTTGCAGATGCAGCAGGCGCCGGGCCTGAAGCCGCCTCCGGCCTGGATCAGCAATTTCTTCAAATGGCTGTCGGAGACGCTGAAACCGGTCGCGCGCTTTTTCAGATGGCTCGACGGCTTGCTGCCGGACTGGCCATTCATCAAGATCCTGTTCTGGACAGTGCTTGCCGCGTTGGCGCTGACGTTACTGTGGATTGTCGTGCAGCGCTTCCGCCATGGCGAATGGCGTTTGCCGCGGTTGAAACGGCGCGCCTTTGTCGAGGTGGCTGACGGAGGGGAGCAGGAGGATTGGCGGCCGGATGCCGCGCCGGCCCGTGCCTGGCTGCAAGAGGCCGACGCGCTGGCGCAGAGGGGTGAGTATGCCGAAGCGGCGCACCATCTCCTGCTGCGCAGCGTCGACGATCTTGCGAGCCGGCGCCCCCAGCTGGTGCGGCCGGCGCTGACCAGCCGAGATCTCGCCAGCACGCAGGGCATTCCGGGCGCGGCTAGAGAGCTGTTTGCGCATATCGCGGCCGTGGTGGAGCGTAGCCTGTTCGGCGGGCGGCCGGTGAGCGCCGACGACTGGACGGCCTGCCGTTCGGCCTATACCGACTTTGCCCAGGCGAGGAGCTGGCGCGCATGAGCGACGTCGCCATTGGCCTGCAAAAGACGAACAATCCATTTCAGGCCGGTGCGGTCGCGCTCATGCTAGCGCTGGGCATCATCGGCTTTGTCGGCCTGCTGGTGTTGGGCGCCTATGCACCGGACATGCGCTCTGGAAAGAACGGGGGCGGGCATGCGCTCTCCAATAGCGCGACCGGCTTTTCCGGCATCGTGCAGCTGGCGCGTGCGACGGGACGCAATCCTCGCATCATTCGAAACGAGCATGAGTTCGGTACGGAAGGGCTCCTGGTCATCACGCCCGAGGCTGCATCGGTGAACATCTCGGCGGCAAGCTATGATCGCGAAGGTGGGCTGACCCTCGTCGTGCTGCCCAAATGGTTCACACAGCCCGATCCCAAACATCCCGGCTGGGTGCAGTGGCGAGACCTGCTGCCGGAGTGGGAACCGATCGGCGTGATGGCGCCTGGCGTACGCTTCACCATGAACCGCTATCGCAGCCGGGGGGCATTACTGGTGACCGACGCTGCGCTGCCGTCGAGCATCCGGTTCAGCGCCCCTCGGCCCCTGCAGGTGATCACCGGCTTGCAGAAGCCGGAGAAGCCCAAGAAAGGCGAGAAACCCTCGCGACCGCAGCGGCAACCCAAGCTCGTGCCGCTGATCACGGACGGAAAAGGCGGGATTGTGCTCGCGCGTATCGGCGATGGGCCGATGTATGTGCTGGCGGACCCCGATCTGCTGTCCAATCGCGGCATGGCCGACATTCATCAGGCGGCATCGGCTCTCGCTTTGCTCGATTGGCTGAATGAGGGATCGAAGGAAGGTGTTGCGTTCGATGTGTCGCTCAATGGCTTCGGACATTCGAAGAGCCCGTTGAAGCTGCTGTTCGAGCCCCCATTCCTCGCGCTCACGATCAGTGTGGCCGTCGCGCTGCTGCTAGCGGGCGTGCAGGCGTTCGGGCGGTTCGGGCCGGTGCGAGCGCGGGAGCGGGCGATTGCATTCGGCAAGAAGGCATTGGTCGACAATAGCGCGGCCTTGGTGCGCAAGGCGGGGCGAGAGCGGATCATGGGCAAAAAATATGCGGCGGTTGTTCGGGAGCGGGCGGTGGCGATCTTTAGGATCCCAACGCATATTCGCGATCATGAGTTAGATAGCTATCTTGATAGATTGAAGGGCGGGCGCCGGTTCACGGAGCTTGCCGCCGCGGCTGAGGAGGCCGGGGACAGGGAGTCGATGCTGGCGGCGGCACAGGCCCTGCACGCGTGGCAAAAGGAGAAAAGAGGGTGAGTGTCCAAGACGTCCAGGCGCTTGCGTCGGCAATCAGGCAAGAGGTCGCGCGCGCCGTCGTCGGCCAGGAAGAGACGGTCGAACTCATGCTGGTCGCCCTGTTTTCGGGCGGACACATCCTGCTGGAAGGGCCGCCGGGCACCGCCAAGACATTGCTCGCGCAGAGCTTCGCGCGGGCGCTCGGCCTGGACTTCGGCCGCATCCAGTTCACGCCGGACCTGATGCCGGGCGACATCATCGGCGCGAACCTGTTCAACTTCCAGACCAGCCAGTTCTCGCTGACGCGCGGCCCCATTTTCACCGAACTGCTGCTCGCCGACGAAATCAATCGCACGCCGCCCAAGACGCAGGCGGCGCTGCTTGAAGCCATGCAGGAGCGCACGGTCACGATCGACGGGGAGAGCCTCGAACTCAGCGACCGGTTCATGGTCGTGGCGACCCAGAACCCGATCGAGCAGCAGGGCGTCTATCCGCTGCCCGAAGCACAGCTCGACCGCTTCCTCTTCAAGCAGCGCGTCGACTATCCCGATGCCGAACAGGAGCGGGAGATCATCGCGACACATGGTGCACGCACCAGCGCGGTTCATGCGGCGGACTGGGGCGTCCAGGTGGTCGCCGACGCCAAGAAGATCGGCGCGGCGCTCGCGATCGTCGCCGAGGTCAAGCTGGTCGACGAGGTGATCGACTACATATTGAAGCTGATCCGCGGCACGCGCGACATCATGGATCTGGAGAGCGGGGCATCGCCGCGCGCGGGCGCCATGCTTGCCGGCGCCGCGCGGGCGCGTGCCGCCATCGACGGGCGCGACTTCGTGATTCCTGACGATGTGAAGGCGCTGGCGCCGGCCCTGCTGCGCCATCGCCTGATCCTGTCGCCCGCCGCCGAGATCGACGGACGCGTGGTCGAAGATGTCGTGACCGGCATCATCGAAACGATCGAAGTGCCGCGCTGAGCGGGATCGATACGGACCGATGATCTATCCCACGCGCATGGCCGTCCTGATTGCCGCCGGCGGTGCGCCGGTGACGCTGGTCGTTGCCATGATGATCCCGGACCGGTGGTTCGCTGCCCTTGCCTGGCCGGTCGGATTGCTGCTCCTGGCGATCATCGATGCGCTGTCGGGGCCGAAGCCGCGCGCCGTCCGGGCGCGACTGGAACTGCCGCGCAAGATCAGCGTGGGCGAGCCGTTCGATGCCGTGTTGCATGTTGGCTTCGATGGGAAGGGTCCGCGGTCAGCCCAGCTTTCGCTCGATGCGGGGACGCTGCTGACGCACGAAGAGGCCGACCAGCCCTGGCTTTCGTTCGACAACGGAAAGGGCGCAGGCGAGATTCCGCTCCGCGCGGTCCGGCGCGGCATGGCTCATGTCGAACAGGTCTGGGTGCGCTGGCGCGGGACTTTCGGTCTGGTCTGGAAGCAGCGCCGCATCGCGCTCGATGCCAGGATGGCCGTCCTTCCCGACGTCAGGCCGGTGCGCGAGCGGGGCGCGCGGATCTTCGAGCGTCATGCGCTGCAGGGCCTCGTGGCGCAGCTTCAGCGGGGCGACGGGTCGGATTTCGATGCGCTGGTGGAGTTTCGCGCGGGGATGGATCGCAACGCCCTCGATTGGAAACAGTCGGCGCGCCACATCAAGCTGCTTGCCAAGGAATATCATTCCGAGCGCAACAACCAGATCGTCTTCGCCGTCGATAGCGGACGCCAGATGTGTGAGCCCATTGCCGGGCTGACGCGGCTCGACCGCGTGGTTTCGGCCATGCTGCTCACGGCCTGGGTCGCGCTGAAGCTTGGCGACCGGGTCTCGCTCAACTCGTTTGCTTCACGTCCCCGCGTCGCGAGCGGCCTCGTCACGGGCCCGGCGGCATTCGGGGAAATCCAGTCGCTTGCGGCGCAGATCGACTATAGCGGCGACGAGACCAACTATAGCTACGCATTGGCCGACCTGTCCGCTCGCCTGACGCGTCGCTCGATGATCGTGCTCTTCACCGAGTTCACGGATTTGACCTCGGCCGATTTCCTCGTCCGCGCCGTGGCCCGGCTCGTGGAAAAGCATCTGCTGCTCATCGTGGTGCTGCGCGACGAGGAACTGGAAACACTTCGCGACGCCGCACCCGAGACCGCCGACGATGTGACGCGCGCCGTCACCGCCGCCGCGCTGCTGCGGGACCGGCTCATGGTGCTGACGCGACTGCGCCACCTTGGCGTGCATGTCGTGGAAAGCGAATATGATCTTGTACCCGACAGGCTGGTGCAGGCCTATGTCGACCTCAAGCGCAGGAACCTCTTGTGAGTGAAGCAACCCACAGCAATGCCGTGCGGCCCGCGCCCCTCGTCAATGCCAGCCGCTTTCGCGCGGCACACCAGGACGACTGGGAAGCGCTCGACGAGTTGCTGAAGCGGATGGAGAAACGCTCTGTCCGCGTGCTCAACGACGAGGCGCTGCTGACCCTGCCGCTGCTTTACCGGTCCGCATTGTCGTCCCTCTCCGTGGCGCGAGAGACGTCGCTCGACAAGAGCCTGGTCACTTATCTCGAGCAGCTCTGCACACGCGCCTATTTCCAGCTTTACGGCGTACCGACATCGGCGTGGCGCCAACTGTTGCACTTCTTCCGGACTGGCTGGCCGTCGGCCGTGCGCGCATTGTGGCGCGAGACGCTGTTTTGCCTGCTGTTGACCGTTGTCGGTACGCTCGTGGGCTACTGGCTCGTGACGAGCGATCCCACCTGGTATTATGGCATCATCCCCGACGCGATGGCGCAGGGCCGCGATCCGAGCGCGGACGTCGAGACATTGCGACGGACCATCCATGGCGGAAGCGGCAGAGAGGATGCCGGGCTCGCGACCTTCGCGGTCTTCCTCTTCACGCACAACAGCCAGGTTTCGATCTTCGCCTTCGCGCTCGGCTTTGCCTTTGCCGTGCCGAGCGTGCTCCTCCTCCTCTACAACGGGCTTACCCTGGGCGCGATGCTGGCCGTTTTCTCGCAGAAAGGCCTCGGGCTCGATTTCGCGGCATGGATCACCATTCACGGCTCGACCGAGCTGTTCGCCGTCATCCTTGCCGGCGCAGCCGGTGTCCATATCGGGACGGCCGTCGCTTTCCCGGGGCGCGAAGCGCGCATGGAAGCGGCCGTACGCGCCGGCCGCCGCGCCGCAACGGCGATGGCCGGGGTAGTGTGCATGCTGCTGGTCGCGGGCATGCTCGAAGGCATTGGCCGGCAGACCATACAGCAAGCCTCGGCGCGCACCGGCATCGGCAGTGTGATGCTGCTGTTCTGGCTCGCTTATTATTATCTCCCGCGCCGAAAGGGGGCAGGCGATGCGCTGGCCGTTCCGCAGCCGTAAGCCCAAGGAAGCCCGCACCCTGCGCCGCACCTTCGTGACGCCGGAGGGCGTCGACCTGCGGCTGGAACTGGGCAGTGCGGGCGCGCGCGCCGCAGCCTTCATGATCGACATGGCGATCATGTTGGCGGTGCTGATCGCGCTGACACTGACCGCTGTCTTCCTGTTTGTCGGCGGTATCCGCGAAGGCTTCCTCGAAATCCTGTGGCTGGTCGGCTTCTTCGTGTTGCGCAACGGCTGGTTCACGCTGTTCGAGATGGGCGGGCGCGGCGCGACACCCGGCAAGCGCGCGCTCGGGCTGCGCGTCGTGGCGCGAGACGGCGCCCGGCTCACCACCGGCGCAGTCATCGCCCGCAACGCCATGCGCGAAATCGAGGTCTTCCTGCCGCTCTCCTTCCTGATGGAGCAGGCGGGGCAAGGCGCTGCCGATGGCTTTCTCGTCCTGTTCGGCCTGGGCTGGAGCGGAATCTTCCTGTTCTTTCCGCTGTTCAACCGCGACCGGCTGCGGATCGGCGATCTCATCGCCGGCACCTGGGTCGTCCACGCGGTGCGCGGCAAGCTGGGCGACGACCTCGCCAGTGCCCATATCGAACGGCAGCGCCGCGTGTTCAGCGACGCTGCTCTCGACCTCTACGGTATCTACGAGCTGCAGATGCTGGAGGATGTGCTGCGCAAGGGGCGCGACGACGCGATCTACACAGTCGCCGCGGCCATCCGGCGCAAGGCCAACCTGCCTGACGACGGCGACGATTATTGGTTCCTGCAGGATTATTACGCCGCGCTCTGCGCGCGGCTGGAGCGTGGCATGCTGGTCGGCCGCCGCCGCGAGAATAAATACGCGGCGGCGCGACGGTAGGTTTCTAGGCGCGGGGCCTCAGCACCAGGATGATGATGACGATGATGAGCAGCAGGCCGATGCCGCCGCTCGGATAATAGCCCCAGTCCGCGCTATAGGGCCAGGTCGGCAGGCCACCGATCAGGGCCAGGATCAGGATGATGACAAGGATCGTATAGAGCATCGGGGCCTCCCTTTGTTTCGCCAGAAAACGGGGGAAGAGCGCCGAGAGTTCCCTGCGGGCGATCGATCGCATTTTCCCTAGTTATCGGCTGTTTCCAGCTGACTTGAAAACCTCCCAGAGCGGCGTGGACAAGTTCGATGATTTTTACGGAACGGCCGTATCCGTCAATTTCATCTAGAAGCAGCTTGTCGGGATTCGACGACAATTCGGACGTTGCGCAGCAGCGCACCCATGCTAGGTCCATCATGGAAACAACAATCAGGAAAGATTAGTTTTGTCCGCGACACTTATAGCCGCTGGTCTGCTCGCTGCCGTGCAGAATGTCTCAGCAGATGATGGAGTCCCAGGCGTGCCATCTCCCTCAACTTCGGCTGAATGGATCTGCACGGTTCAGACTGCAAGTGGCAAGCCGATTGAAGTCGATGTATCTTATGACGCCACTAATCAACTCGTGACTGTGAACATTCCGACTCTGCAACACAGCTTTGCCCGGACGGCTAAGTTCGACCCTCGGTTTATGATGTGGACAGAGGATCCGGAGCCCGGACGCGCCGTTCTCTGGACAATTGTCCGGGAAACTCTTGAGATCCGTTTGACGCGCATCATCGGTTCCACGCCACAGGTAAACTCTGGACGCTGTCAGGTGCGAACCCGCGCAGGTTAAGTGTCACTCGTTTCGATCGCTTTGTCTGTGGTCGTCCATGTCCGCTTTCCACCCATTTCAGTTGTGCGGTGATCAAACGCCAGCGCTTCAAAGCTGCCTGTCCGGACGCGACCCAGTTGCAGAGGCTCGTTCCGCGGCCAAGTTAGCCGAGACAGGCCAGTTTGGAGTTCATTCCTTCAACTCGACTCGAAGGATGCGGATAGGGACTGTGCCGGGATTTTCGACCGAATGGGGAGGCTCAGTCGCGTGCCATTGTGTGATCGGAAGGGTAGCGGGTGCTGCAGCCTCGTCGCGGACAATGCGGCCCTCTCCGTTGCGCTCGCGAAGGGCGCCTCGCTGCATCACATACAGGACGCTCGCGTTGCAGTGCGCATGCAGCGGCTCACGCTGGCCGGGCAAAACGGTGACGTCCAGCACTCGTACCCGATCATTCTCCAATAACACTTTGTGATTGTCTGGCGCGGCGCGGACCGCGTCGAGCTCAGCACCCCAGGGGCAAGCCGCTTTCGCGCCCGGTGCGGCCGCTTGGGCGACACCCCCAAGCCAGTGCGGCGCCGAGTAGCCTAGAACCATTCCAAGACCGAGCAATCCCCATGCCGACGCCTTCATGCTGATACTCCCCTACTGATCTAAGCCAAGTTTACCCTTTGGCTACGGGCGCACAATAGTTCTGGTCTTCGTCTTCCCGTACCTAAACGGAAGAGCGGCTTTTTAACGGCAATTTTCACCTTACGTCGATGGAAGCGGACTGGCTGCTTCCCACACCTTTTTTCGTTCCGCTGTTGACGCCCCCGACTTAGGCGCTGACTGTTCGGACACGACGCCGTTGCGGACGTTCCTTACGTCGCCCCGTTCGTCCTGAGCTTGTCGAAGGACGCTCTCTTTTCTTGAAATGTCCAAGAAGAAGGAATGCCCTTCGACAAGCTCAGGACGAACGGATTTTTGGGGAAGGGACGAGGCCTAACGTCCGCTTCCCGCCCCGATTCAACCATGATCTGACTATCAGGGAGCCCCGACAGCGGAATTTGTCGATGCGGCCTAGCGCACGGTGAAGCGGACTTTGTCGAGCGGTTGGCCGCTCTCGTCGAGCAGCGCCAGCAAGTGGCTGCCCGGAATGAGGGCCAATTGCGCGCCGTCCTGCGCCGCGCCGATCTCCCGGCCGTCGAGCGTTAGCCGGTAGGTTGTGCGCGTGCCCGTCAGAACGACGCCCAGCGACTGCTGCTGGGCCGGGATATCGGGGTCGAGCGCGTAGACGCTGCCGGAGACGGGATTGGTGATGCGCGGGCGCCGCGCATAAGCCGGTGCCTCGGCAAGCGTAGCCTGGCCGGTGCCGGCAATGAACCATTCGGT